>NZ_CP027482.1:689317-1378634 GCF_003443875.1 Aeromicrobium sp. A1-2
CATCCTGCACGGCGGGTTGGAGATGAGTCGGGCGGTGGTCCCGCACATGGCCGGGGGCGGCTCGATCGTCAACGTCGGCACGATGTCGACCCGCAAGCCGATGCGTGGTGAAGGCGGCTATGCCGTCGCCAAGGCCGCGATGGGGTGCGCCACCCAATACCTGGCTCTCGAGCTCGGCGAGAAGGGCATTCGGGTCAACCAGGCCGTCCTGGGCTGGCTGGACGGACCGGGCGTCCGGTTCTTCCTGACGATGACGGCCGAAGCCTCGGGTATCTCCGAGCAGGAGGTCTACGACGACATAGCGTCACGCAATCCACTCAACCGAATCCCGGCGGACGAGGCGTGTGCCGGAGCCGTCCTGTACTTGCTGTCGAGCCTGGCCTCGGAGGTCACCGGCGCGATCATCGATGTCAATGGCGGGGAGTACATGCCGGCATGAGGTCGCCAGAAGTTGAGCACACGGTCACGTCGGTGAGGGTCCAGATCGAGGCACCGGCAGCGTTCGTGTGGGACGTGCTGGTCGACTACGCGAGGTACCCGGAGTGGAATCCGTTCACCATCGAGGTGCGTACGACACTGGAGATCGGTTCGTCGATCGAGCTGACTCTTCCGTCGTACGACGGAACCGGCGTGATGCTGGTCAGCCAGGAGCGCGTCCGTGAGGTCGAGCCGCCGCACCACCTGCGGTACGACAACCGCGACGAGGTCCCGGGAGTGCTGGGCGTGCGGGATCAGTGGATCGCGTCTCTCGGACCGGGCCGCTGCTCGTACGTCACGACCAACACGCTCAGCGGCGAGCACGCCGCCCTCGTGATCGGCCTCACGGGGGAGTGGATCAAGTCGGGCCTGGACTCTGTGGCCCGGGCGCTGAAGGTTCGCGCCGAGGAGCTGTCGGCATGAAGGCGCGACTGACCGAGCTCGGCTGGGACACCGATCTCGTGATTGAGCTGGACGCCGCCGCGCCGATCGCTGCAGGCCGGGAGATCGTGGTCGAGGTCGAGGCCTGCGGTGTGTGCGGGCGCGACTGCATAGATCGTGCAGGACGGTTCGGGTTCGTGCAGGTGCCGATCATCCCCGGTCACGAGGCGGTCGGTCGGGTCATTGGCATCGGCCCCGACGTCACCGAATGGGCGGTTGGTCAGAGAGTCGCCTCGATGCATCGTGACGCGTGCGGCGCGTGCGAGCCGTGCATCGACGGCGAGACCTCGTTGTGTGGGAGTGCAGCGGCGGTGCTCGGCCTGCTGATCGACGGTGGCTATGCCCGGTGGCTCGTCGCACCTGAGGGTTGCTTCTACGCGATGCCGGACCACATCGAGCCCGCCCTGGCGGCGGTGTTCAACTGCACGCTCGGGACGGCCTGGCGCGGGCTCACGCGGGCCGGGGTCCGCGCCGGCTCCCGGGTGCTCGTGACCGGCGCCAACGGCGGCGTGGGCGCCGCGGCGCTCCAGATCGCCAACAGCCTCGGCGCGATCGCAATCGCGGTCGTCCGTCGCCAGGAGCACGTCGGTGCCGCCACGGCCCAGGGCGCTGCCCACGTCGTGGTCGACGACGGCGGCGGCTTCCACAAGCAGATCCCCGGAGGACCGATCGATGTCGCGATGGACTGCGTCGGCGCGCCGACCTTCAACTCCTCGCTGCGCTCGCTCGCCGTCGGCGGGCGGCTCGTGGCGGTCGGCAACATCACCGGCGAGCGCATCGACCTCAACATCGGCTACGTGATCACCTTCGGCCTGCAGGTGATCGGCTCGTCAGGTGCCAATCGGGCTGACATGGCGGCATTGCTGGCACACCACGAACGCCATCCGTTGGATGTCCCCATCCACGCCCGGATGCCGCTCGCCGAAGCCGATCGTGCGCAGCGGATCGTCGCCGCGGGCGGGCTGCACGGACGCGTCGTGCTCGTCCCGTGACAGCCCGATCGGGACTGGCCGGCCCAGGCTCCTAGCGGAGTCGGGTCTTGCGCATCAGCCTCAGGGAGAGCTGGGTCTGCTTGGCATAGGCCTCGTAGGTCTGCTTGCCCTGCGGCTCCATGATCTGCTTCTTGAGCACGCCGATGTTCTGGGCGTCGGTGTACTTCAGCAGCCCCTGGTCGCCGTGACGGGCACCGACCCCGGACCGCTTGACGCCGCCTGACGGAGTGCCCTTCGAGGCGAAGGCCGTGGCCAGGATGTCGTTGATGTTGACGTTGCCCGAGTCGATGCGTCGGGCCACTGACTTCGCGCGGTCGATGTCGGCACTCCAGACGCTGGCATTGAGCCCGTACTCGGTGTCGTTGGCCAGGTCGATGGCCTCGTCCTCGGTGGCGAAGCGGTACAGACCCACCACAGGCCCGAACGTCTCGGTCGTCCCCGCGAGCATGTCCTTTGTGACGCCCTCGAGGATCGTCGGCTCGAAGAAGGCGGGGCCGAGATCAGGTCGGGCCTCGCCGCCGGTCAGCACGGTGGCTCCCTTGGCCTTGGCATCCTCGACATGGGCGATGACGCGGTCCCGATGGTCGACCGAGACCAGCGATCCCATGTCCGGCTCGAAGTCGTAGCTGGCGCCGACGTTCATCGCAGCGGTCGCGGCGACGAACTTGTCGCGGAACTCGTCGTAGATCGAGTCGTGCACGTACATCCGCTCGATGTGCATGCAGATCTGTCCGGAGTTGCCGAAGCCGCCGAACAGTGCGGCGTGGACGGCCTCGTCGACATCGGCGTCCGCCAGGACCAGCATGGGGTTCTTGCCGCCGAGCTCGAGGCAGGCGCCGATGAGGTTCTTGCCGGCAAGCTCGCCGATGACCTGGCCGGTGGCCGTGGAGCCCGTGAACATGACGTAGTCGGCATGTTCCAGCATCGGGCCGCCGACGTCGGGCCCCTCACCGCAGATGACCTGCAGCAGGCCGACCGGAAGCCCAGCCTGCTCCAACAACTTGACGCCGAGCAGCGGGGACAGGGCGGTTTTGTTGTCGGGCTTGAGCACGACGCCGTTGCCGGCGATCAGAGCCGGAATGGTGTCGGAGATCCCCGTCGCGAACGGGAAGTTCCACGGGGCGATGATCGCCACGACGCCCTTGGGGCGACGCACCTCGGTCGAGCTCGAGAGGACCGGCACAGGTCCAGCACGCTTGTGCTCCTTGAGCAGTGACGGTGCACGCTTGATGTAGTGGCTCGTGCCCATCGGCACGTCGCAGGTCTCCTCGAAGGCCATGCGCCGGTTCTTGCCGCTCTCGGCCTGGATCACGTCGGTGATGAGGAACTGGTTGTCGAGCACCAGGGCATGGAACTTCTTGAGCACCTTGAGCCGCTTCTTGATCGACCACGCGCCCCAGATCTTCTGCGCGTTCCGCGAGGTCGCGAATGCCTGCGCGACGTCCTCAGGTGATGACTGCGGCAGCTCGACCAACAGATCGCCGGTGTAGACCTCGGTCAGCTTCCAGGTGTTGCCGGTGCCGCCGGGGACCCGCCGCACCAGCCCCTCGAGGAACTTCTCGGTGAGCGCCGCGGGGCGTGCCGTGCTCATGCCAGCACCAGATCGGCGGCCTTGTCGCCGATCATGATCGAAGGTGCGTTGGTGTTGCCGCCGATGATCGACGGCATGATCGACGCATCCGCGACGCGCAGTCCCTCGATGCCCTTGACCTTGAGATCCGGCCCGACGACTGCTCGCTCGTCGGTGCCCATCCTGCAGGTGCCGACACCGTGGTAGACCGTCGTCGCGCGGTTGAGGAGCTCGGTCTTCATGGCCTCGGAGTCGATCCCCGCACCCGGGTGCAACTCGGACTTCACATTGCCTCCGAATGCGGCGGACGCCATGATCTCGCGGATCATCTCGACGCCTTCCAGCAGGACCTGTCGGTCGTCGGCTTCGGCGAGATAGTTCATGTCGATGATCGGAGCCGCGCTCGGATCGCTGGACGCCAGCCGCACCGAGCCCCGGCTGCGGGGGTAGATGAGGGTGGCCAGGATGGTCAGCGCCGGGTGGCGGTCGACCTTGTGGCGGATCGGCGCATCCTGGTTGGGCGAGGGGTAGGCCCACGGCAGGACGTGGAGCTGCATGTCCGGGGCGTCGGTCGCCAGCGAGGTGCGAACGAACGCGACGGACTCGAACACCGAGTTCTCCATGAACGACCCGCCGCGGGTCATCTCCTTGGCGAGCCCGCGGGCGAAGTAGGTGGGGATGCCGCGGTGGATGGCGTTCGGCATCGTGAAGGTTGTCGGCACGAACAGGTGATCGTGCAGGTTGTCGCCCACGGGGAGATCTGCCTTGACCTCGATGCCGTGCTCGGCGAGATGGGCCGCTGGGCCGACGCCGGAGAGCATCAGCAGCTGGGGTGATCCGAACACTCCTGCCGAGAGGATGACTTCCTTGCCGGCTCGTATCGTCCGCTTCTTGCCGCCCTTGTCAGCGACCTCGACGCCCGTCGCGCGACCGTTCTCGATCACGATCCGCTGGACGTGGACCTCGGACTGGACCTGGAGTGTCGGCCGATCGGTGTTGGTCAGGTATCCGCGGGACGCGGAGTAGCGCTTGCCGCCGTGGGCGCTCTGCTGGAACCGGCTGACGCCCTCCTGCTCTGCCGCGTTGTAGTCGTTGAGGTTCTTGACACCGAGCGTGTCGGTCGCGGCCTGCTCGAACTGCAGCGAGGCCTCGGTCGGCTGGGTGTGACGGGTCACCTTGATCGGCCCGCCTGCGCCGCGGTAGTCGTCGGCACCGTCCTCGAAGTCCTCGACCCGCTGGTAGACCTTGTTGACTGAGTCGGCGTCCCAGCCGGCGTTGCCCTCGGCAGCCCAGCTGTCGTAGTTGACCCGGTTGCCGCGTACCCACAGCAGGCCGTTGATCGAGCTTGAGCCGCCAATCACCTTGCCCCGGGTCTGCGGGATCACGCGATCGAGCATGTGCTTCTGAGGTGTGGTCTTGTAGCCCCAGTCGAACGCCTTCTTGATCTGTGGGACCGCGTGCATCGGGCCCATCATCCCGGGCTTCGTGACGAGGATCGAAGTGTCCTTCTTGCCCGCCTCGAGCAGGATGACGGATGCTCCGGCTGCTGCGAGCCGAGATGCGACGGCGGAGCCCGCGCTGCCGGCACCCACGACGACGTAGTCGGCTTCGCCGCGGAGAGAAGTCTTGTCGGTCATGGCGATCCTTTGTCAGATGCGTTCGATGATGGTGCCGGATGCCTGTGCGCCACCGGCACACATGGCGATCAGTGCAGTGCTGGCGTCGCGACGTTCGAGCTCGTGCAGCGCGGTCGTGAGCAGTCGGGTTCCGGTCGAGCCGACCGGATGACCCAGAGCGATAGCGCCGCCGTTCACGTTGATCTTGTCCGCGGGGACCGAGTGGACCTTGGCCCATGACATCACGACGCCGGCAAAGGCCTCGTTGACCTCGCAGATGTCGATGTCAGCCATGGACATGCCGGTGTCGGCCAGCAGCTTCTCGGTGGCCTGGACAGGTCCGTCGAGGTGGTAGTACGGATCGGCGCCGACGAGGCAGCTCGAGACGATGCGGGCCCGCGGGGTGAGTCCGAGGGATGCGGCCAGATCGGAGTCCATCACCAGGAGGGCGGAGGCGCCGTCGGAGATCTGGGACGACGTGCCAGCAGTGTGGATGCCCCCGGGGAGCACGGGGTTGAGTCCCGCGAGCTTTTCGAGCGAGGTCTCGCGGATGCCCTGATCGGCATCGACGACCTCGGTGGCACCAGTGGGCTTGCCGTCCTCGCCGAGGACGGGTGCCTTGATGGCAAAGATCTCGCGGGAGAAACGCCCCTCTTCGCGAGCCGCGCGAGCCTTCTCCTGGGACCAGAGGCCGAATGCATCGACATCGGCCCTGGAGAAGCCGCGGTCGCGGACAATGCGATCGGCGCCCTCGAACTGGTTGGGCAGGTCGATCGACCAGTCATCTGGTCGGGGAGAGCCGGCTCCGGCCGGAACGTTGGCGCCCAGCGGCACGCGAGACATCGACTCGACACCGCACGCCATCCCGGCCTTGATCAGCCCGGATCCAATCATGGCGTGGATCAGATGGGTCGCCTGCTGGGCCGACGAGCACTGGGCGTCGATCTGGCTGGAGGCCGTGGCATTGGGAAGACCTGCGTGCATCCAGGCGCGACGCACCATGTTGTTGGACTGCTCGCCCGCCGACGTGACGTTGCCGCCGATCACCTGCTCGACGAGCTCGGCGGGAATCCCAGCACGCGAGATCACCTCTGCCTGGGCCAGGCCCAGCAATACTGCGGGATGGAGTCCGGCTAGCTGGCCGTTCCGCTTGCCCTGCGGCGTGCGGACGGCATCGACGATCACTGGGGTGCCCATGGAGTAAAACTAGAACACGTTCTCGTATTTGACAAGGCTTCCGAAAGGCCTCGAGACGTGCCAAGATAGAACTAGAACGTGTTATAGAAATCTAGGAGACCCTGTGACCACGACGCCTGACCTGCCCCGCGGGTTCGATCCGACCGACCCGAGCCTGAACCAGGAGCGCGTTCCGCTCAAGGAGTTCATGGAGCTGCGGCAGACGGCGCCGGTGTTCTGGGTCGAACAGCCCGAAGAATCGCGCGCTGGCATGGAGGGTGGCACGGGCTACTGGGCCCTCAGCAAGCATGAGGATGTCTCGGCTGCGTCGCGGAGCAAGGAATTCGTGACCAGCGAGAACACGGCCATCATCCGGTTCGCCCCGGAGATGACGCGCGATCAGCTCGAGATGCAGCGCGTGATGCTGCTCAACCAGGATCCGCCGGTCCACACGGCGACTCGGCACATCATCAGCCGTGGCTTCACGCCTCGCTCGATCGCCGCGCAGCGCGACAGCCTCGCAGCGTACTCCGAGGCCATCGTCAAGGCCGCCCTGGCGAAGGGCACCGGGGACTTCGTCGAAGAAGTCGCCGCCGAACTGCCACTGCAGACGATCGCTGAGCTCCTGGGAGTACCCCACGAGGATCGCAAGAAGCTTTTCGAGTGGTCGAACCAGATGATGTCGTACGACGACCCCGAGTATGACGTCGATCCTGAGACCGCGAGCATCGAGATCCTGGGCTACTTCATGGCGTTGGCCGAGGAGCGCAAGGCCGATCCGCGCGACGACATCGTGACCAAGCTGGTCACAGCGGGCGAGGACGGTGAGGGGCTGACCTCCGACGAGTTCGGTTACTTCACCATCTTGTTGGCGGTGGCCGGCAACGAGACAACCCGCAATGCCATCACCCACGGGATGAACGCCTTCTTCGACAACCCTGATCAGTGGGAGCTCTTCAAGCGAGAGCGCCCCGCTTCGGCAGTTGACGAGATCATCCGCTGGGCCACGCCGGTGACGTCGTTCCAGCGCACGGCGACCGAGGACACGACGCTGGGCGGCGTCGACATCAAGAAGGGGCAGCGTGTGGGCTTGTTCTATGCCAGCGCCAACCACGACTCGGACGTCTTCGAGAACCCCGACGAGTTCAACATCCTGCGCGATCCCAACCCACACCTCTCCTTCGGTGGGCACGGCGCGCACTACTGCATCGGTGCGAACCTGGCCCGGCTGGAAGTGGAGCTCATGTTCAACGCGATCGCCGACCACATGCCCGACATCACCAAGGTCGCCGAGCCGCGCCGACTGCGTCACGGCTGGATCAACGGCATCAAGGAGCTGCAGGTCAAGTACTCCTAGGGCACGCGCCTCGTGGCGAGACGGCCGGCCAACCCTTGCGGGGTCGGCCGGCCGCGTTGCGCTCACGTACTGAGCGGTGACTTGGTGGGCTTTCGCGCGAGCCCCAGGTGGCTCAGTCGGCTTTCGCGAGCGGGAAAGCCGACTAGGTCACCGCTCGCGGGGGTTAGTGGGTGGGTTTGTCAGCTCCGACGACCCACATCGCGAAGAACTGCGAGCCGCCTCCGTAGGCGTGGCCGAGCGCCTTGCGGGCACCATCGACCTGGTGCTCGCCGGCCTCGCCCATGACCTGCAATGCTGCCTCGCCGAAACGCAGCATGCCGCTCGCGCCGATCGGGTTCGAGGACAGCACTCCGCCACTCATGTTGATCGGGATGCGTCCCTCGATACGAGTCTCGCCGGCCTCGGTGAGCTTCCAGCCATCGCCCGGGGCGGCGAAGCCGAGGTTCTCCAGCCACATGGGCTCGAACCACGAGAACGGCACGTAGATCTCGGCGCAGTCGATCTCGTCGATGGGCGAGGTGATGCCGGCCTGCTTCCACAGTGCCGCCGAGGCGTCGCGACCCGCGTGCGGGTTGACCTGGTCGCGCTCGGCCGCGGTCGTCGGCTCGCTGCGCATCTGGGTGCCATGGATCCACGCCGGATTGGTGATCCCGGATGCTGCGACAGCCGCCTCCGAGGCGATCACGAGGGCGCAGGCGCCGTCGGACGACGGGCACGTCTCGTCATATCTGATGGGGTCCCAGAGCATCTGCGAGGCCAGAACCGACTCGACCGTGGTCTCGGGGTTGTGCAGGTGGGCGTAGGGATTCTTGAGCGCGTTCTGCCGGTCCTTGGCCGCGACCACGGCACCGATGTGACTCGGCGCGCCGGATCGACGGATGTACGAGCGAACGTGCGGAGCGAAGTAGCCGCCGGCCCCAGCGTGGACCGGCATGATGAACGGCACCGGCACCGACAGCGCCCACATGGCATTGGACTCCGACTGCTTCTCGAATGCGACGGTCAGGACGCGCTCGTGGATGCCAGCCTCGACCAGTGATGCGGCCACGATGGCGGTCGAGCCGCCGACGGAGCCGGCCGTGTGCACCCGCAGCAGTGGCTTGCCGGGAGCGCCGAGCGCCTCGGCGAGATACAGCTCGGGCATCATGACGCCCTCGAAGAGGTCGGGTGCCTTGCCGACGACGATGGCGTCGATGTCGGCGAACGTCAGCTCGGCATCGGCCAGGGCGCGGTCGACCGCCTCGCGCAGGAGTCCGGCGATCGAGACGTCGCTGCGCTTGGCGCGGTGGTGCGTCTGCCCGACGCCGATCACAGCAGCCAGGGTTGTCATGCCCTGCCCTCCATCGTCAGTACGAGGTTTTGTTGCAGGGCGGGGCCGGAGGTGGCGTGCGCGAGTGCCCGCTGGGAGCTGCCGGCCCACACCTGCTGCGCAGCCTCGCCGATCCGGTTGAGCCCTGCGCTGAACATCGGGTTGGCCGTGAGCGCCCCGCCGGACGGATTGACGCGGACGTCGTCGCTGAGGCCGAGGGCCGATCCGAGAATCAGCTCCTGGTGGGAGAACGGCGCATGCAGCTCGACCAGGTCGATGCCAGCAGCGCCGGCAGCCGCGCCCGCCGCCGCGGTGCTGGGCGACGTCGTGAGGTCGCGACTGTTGAGGGCTCCGGGTTCGATGCGGTGCTCGAAACCGGTGATCCATGCGGCCGGGCCGCGCAGTCGATCGAAGGCCGGCGCATCTGCTGCCGAAATCACCATGGCTGCGGCACCGTCCGAGACGGGGGCGCAGTCCCAGCGGCGCAGCGGGTCGGCGTACATCGGCTGGGCCAGGACATCGTCGACGGTCCTGCGGCCGGCCCGGATCGCGTACTCGTTGTCGGCGGCATCGCTCATCGATCGAGCGACGACGGACGCCATCTGATCGGAGTCCCAAACGCCCTGCTCCAGGCCTGACCGCGCCTGGATCGCGGCGACTGACACGGCGTCGGCCCAGAGGGGTTGGACGGTGTACGGATCCATCTGCAGCGACAAGATGCGGCGCAGCTGACCTGCGCTGGCCTTGCCGAAGCCGTAGACCAGAGCCGAGTCGACCAGTCCGGTCTGGATCTTCACCCACGCCTCGTAGAGGGCCCAGGCCGCGTCCATCTCGACGTGCGACTCCATCACTGGCGGGAGGGCGCCGATCGCATCGACGGCCGAGACGAACGAGAACGAACGGCCGGCGAGGTAGTCGCTGGACCCGGAGCACCAGAAGCCGATGTCCGACTTGGTCCATCCGGTCTGCTCGAACAGATCGGCGAAGAGGGGCACGAGCAGCTCGACGCAGGTGGGGGAGCCGTCGAACTCCTTCATCTGACGTTGGGAGAAGCCAACGATGGCCACTTCTCTCATGCCGCCACCTCCGTGAGTCGACATGCTCGCGTCTGCCTGAGCTCACTCACAGGTGCACCTTGAAGCTCTCGTAGTCGGCGTCCGGCTCGCCGGTCGGCTCGAAGTGGCTGATGTTCTCGATGCTCGTGCCCCACTCGTCGCGTGGCTTCCATACCGCCTTGACTCGCATCCCCATGCGAACGTCGGCAGGGTCGACGCCGAGCAGGAGGTGCAGGAAGGCGATGTCGGCACCGTCGAGCAGCATGTACGCCGAGACGTACGGGGGTGTGATCCGTTGACCCAGGAACGGCACGTTGACGATGCAGAAGGTCGTGACGATGCCTGAATCGGGCACCTCGACCTCGGTGGTCGTCGGAACGCCATCGACGGGACAGGCGCCGCGCGGTGGCACGTAGACCTTTTCGCACACGGGGCAGCGCTGGCCGAGGATCTTGCCCTCTGCCAGCCCGCGGAAGAACGCCGACTCCTCGGGCGAGGCCGCGAAGTCGTAGGCGAGCTTGACGGGCGAGATGATGCCCGTCACCGGCTCGCCATCCGGAGCGGGGGGCGGCGCCTCGGGGGCGCCGTCGAGGGGCTCGAACCAGCGGATGTCGGTGATGGCGCCGACGGTCTCGTCGGCCCAGCGGGCCCGCACCCGCATGCCGGTCTCGATCTGGTCGGCGCTGTCCACCGAGACCGCGTGCAGCAGGGGTCGGTCAGCTCCGTCGAGCACGATCTGCGCGAAGGCGAACGGTCGATCCAGGGGCTGGCCCTCGACGGGCTCCGGCACCCAGGCCCAGCTCTGGACCACGCCGTCACTGCTGACCGGCACGAGCTCGGTGATGGGGTCGAAGCTGACGGCGTCGTACTCGGGCGGAGGGACCGCCACGGTGCCGTCCGAGAGCACGCCGCCGAGGATCTGACGACGCTTGAGGCCGGTCATGAAGCCGGTGAGCGTGGGACCGAGAGAACGCGTGTAGTCGAATTCGACCTGCAGGGGAGCATGCAGGGTGCCGGGAGTGCCCATGGGGCAAAGTGAAACACGTTCTAGTTTTCCGGGCAAGGGGCGCAATGCCGGAGCGGGAAAGTCCACGGCTCGAACCATCGCCACAAAGTGGAACGTGTTCTAGTATTGCCGCCATGATCACATCGGACGCCATCTCGTGGAATGCCCCGAACGACGACCATCCGGCCCGCAGCGCCTCGCAGCGCTCCTACTCGGCGGTCGCCAAGGGCGATCTGGAGGAGTGGCTCACGGTCTACGCCGAGGACGCCCTGCTCGAGGACCCGGTCGGACCCTCGATGTTCGACGCCGAGGGCAAGGGCCATCGTGGTCATGAGGGGATCCGGGCCTTCTGGAACCTGGCGATCGCGCCGATCGACACGTTCCAGTTCGAGATCGACGACTCGTTCGCGAACCCGGGCAGCAACACCTGCGCCAACGTCGGACGGGTCAAGACCTCGTTCGCGGACGGCAGCCACACCACGACCGAGCTGATCATGGTCTACGTCGTCAACGACGACGGCAGGGTGGCCTCGATGAAGGCCTTCTGGGAGCCGGAGCGGACCATGGCCTCGTTCACCGCCGCCGAGGCTGCGTCATGAGCGTCTTCGGATCCAACATCCTGGCGGGAAAGGTCGCCTACGTCGCGGGCGGAACCCGCGGTTTCAATCTGGCCATCGCGAAGCGGTACGCGGAGCAGGGCGCCAGGGTCGCCGTGATGAGCCGTGATGCCGAACGATGCGCCTCGGCAGCCCAGGAGATCCAGGATGCCGGCGGCGAGGCGATCGGTCTCCCGGCCGATGCCCGCGATTACGACCGAGTGGCCGAGACCATGCAGGAGACCGCTGACAGGTTCGGCGGCATCGACATCGTCATCGCCGGACAGGCGGGCAACTTCTATGCACCTGCTCTGGGTATGACGGCGTCGGCGTTCAAGTCCGTGATCGACATCGATCTGCAGGGCACGTTCAACCTTTATCGCGCGAGCTTCGAGCACCTGCACAAGCCGGGCGCATCGCTCATCGCGATCACCGCGCCCGAAGCGGTCAAGCCGCTGCCGTTCCAGAGTCACGTGTGTGCCGCCAAGGCCGCGGTCAACATGTTGACCAAATGTCTCGCGATCGAATGGGGGCCGGCGGGGGTGCGGGTCAACGGGATCAGCCCCGGTCCCATCGAGGACACATGGGGCATGGACAACGTCATCGCGACGATGCCCGGCGTCAAGGAGCGCATCACCGCGTCGACGCCGATGCGCCGTTGGGGCACCCACGCCGACGTCGCGGACGCCGCTCTGTTCCTCGCCTCGGAGGCGTCGTCGTACGTGAGCGGCACGATCCTGGACGTCGATGGCGGCATCACGATCAACTCCGCCGGGGCTGACGGGCGCGACGCCATCAACTATCAGGACGACCCGCGCGTCAAGGGTCCCGGCCGAGGCGACCGGTAGACCATGGTTCAGGCACTCGACGAAACCTACCGCGGTCCGCACTCGGGACAGATGCTGCTGCACTCGCTTCGCCGGCACCGCAATGCGCAGGTGCTCCAGCTGGGAGACCGGAGCATCACGGGCCAGGAGATGGCCGACCAGATGAGTTGCTACGTACGGGCCCTCGAGGAGCTCGGTGCGGGCACCGGATCCGCCGTGGGCCTGTTAGCAGCCAATCGGCCCGAGGTGTTGTTCCTGATCGGCGCGGGCCAGACGCAGGGCTATCGACGCACAGCCCTGCACCCGCTTGGATCCCTCGACGACCATGCCTACGTGTTGGCGGACGCTGGGGCGAGTGCTCTGATCGTCGACAACATCCCGGCCTTCCTGGAGCGCGCCGAGGCCTTGCAGGCGAAGGTTCCATCGCTGACGACCGTGATCACGATCGACGATCTGGCCGCCAGGGCCGCCACCTATGCGCCCCAGCCCCTGGTCGCGAAGGAGCTCGCGCCCGATCATGTCGTCGGCGTCACCTACACAGGCGGCACGACCGGTCAGCCCAAGGGAGTCATCGGGACGGCCGCAAGCATTGCCGCGATGACCCAGGTGCAGCTGGCCGAGTGGGAATGGCCGGAGGCGCCCACGTTCCTGATCTGCACACCGCTGTCGCATGCAGGCGCAGCATTCTTCGCACCGACCGTGGCCAAGGGCGGGCGACTCGTGGTGCTGCCCGGCTTCGATCCCGCGACCGTGTTGCGCACGATCGAGGAGCAGAAGATCACCGCCACGATGCTGGTGCCGAGCATGCTCTACGCGCTGATGGACCATCCGGACTCCAAGACTCGCGATCTGTCGAGCCTGGAGACCGTCTACTACGGCGCGGCTCCGATCAACCCAACCCGCTTGGCCGAGGCCATCGATCGGTTCGGGCTGATCTTTGCCCAGTACTTCGGCCAGTCCGAGGCGCCGATGGTGATCTCGTACCTGGCGAAGGCCGACCACACGCCCGAGCGCCTCGCCAGCTGCGGCCGGCCGAGCGCGTTCCTCCGCACCGCGCTGCTGGGTGGGGACGGTCAGCCGGTCGAGCCGGGGCAGCCGGGTGAGATCTGTGTGGCCGGACCCGTGGTGGCAGGTGGCTACTGGAACAAGCCGGCCGAGACGGCCGAGGCATTCCATGACGGCTGGCTGCACACCGGCGATGTCGCCCGGGAGGATGAGGACGGCTTCTGGTTCATCGTCGACCGGGTCAAGGACATGATCGTCAGCGGTGGTTTCAACGTGTTTCCGCGGGAGGTCGAAGACGTCGTGGGCGAGCATCCAGCCGTCGCCCAGGTGGGAGTGATCGGCACGCCTCACGAGAAGTTCGGCGAGGCCGTCACGGCGATCGTGGTGCTGCGTGAGGACGCGCCGCGTGACGAGGAGTCGCTGGCCCGGCTGACGATAGAGATCCAGGGATCGGTCAAGGAGCGCAAGGGCGCGGTGCAGTCGCCCAAGCAGGTCATCGTGGTCGACTCCCTGCCCCTGACAGCTCTGGGCAAGCCCGACAAGAAGGCGCTCCGGGCCGAGTTCTGGACCGGAGGCCGCGGCGTCGGCTAGAGCCGACCGAGCCGAGGCTCAGCGACCCTGGAACTGCGGGGCGCGCTTCTCGGCGAACGCGCGGGGTCCTTCCTTGGCGTCCGCAGAGGCAAAGACGGCGACACCGACGGCAGCATCGTCCTTCCAGCAGTCGTCCTCGTGCTTGCCTTCGGAGTCGCGGATGGTCTTGAGCACTGCCTGGACGGCGAGTGGACCATTCGCCGCGATCAGGCCGGCCAGCTCGTGTGCCTTGGCCAGGGCCTCGCCGTCGGGAACGACGTGCCCGATGAGCCCGATCTCCTTGGCCTCCGGTGCCTTGATGTGACGTCCCGTGAGCAGGAGGTCCGCGGCGACGGTGTACGGAAGCTGCCGGGGGAGACGCACGGCAGAGCCGCCGAGCGGGTAGAGGCCCCACCGCGGCTCGGAGACACCGAACCGTGCCGACTCGCCAGCCACCCTGATGTCGGTGGCCTGCAGAATCTCGGTTCCGCCGGCGATGGCCGGGCCCTCGACCGCTGCGATGAGCGGCTTGGTCAGTCTGAATCCCTTGAGCAGTGGCTTGATGAACGCCGGATCGAACTGGCCGGACTCGAACTTGTCCGACGGGGCCGACGAGGACATCGACTTCAGGTCGGCGCCTGCGCAGAAGCATCCTTCGGCTCCGGTGAGGATCACGACCTTGACGTCGGGGTCGGAGTTGGTCCGGTCCCAGGCCTCACTCATGATCGACATCATCTCGGCCGAGAGCGCGTTGCGTGCCTCGGGACGGTTCATCGTGACGACGAGTGTGTTGCCTTCGAGCTCGACCAGGCAGTGGTCCTTGTTGGATGACATGACCAACAGCGTAGTCAAAAACAAGAACGTGTTCTAGTCTTGGCCACATGCCGCTGAACATTGCTGATCTGTTTGAGCACGCCGTTGACGTTGTCCCGGACCGACCGATCATCCAGGTCGGCCCGCGCAAGGTCACCTATGCCGAGCTGGAGGCCGCCGCCAACCAGCTGGCACACTTCCTCGCCTCACGCGGAATAGGTCGCGGCGATCACGTGGGCATCTACGCCAAGAACAGCATCGAGCACGTCGTGACGCTGCTGGCGATCTTCAAGATCCGCGCCGTCGCGATCAACGTGAACTACCGATACGTCGAGGGCGAGCTCAACTACCTCATCGAGAACTCCGACATGGTCGCGCTCCTGCATGAGCGGACCTATGCCGGGCTGGTCGCTCGGACGGCCCCCAAGCACGCCAAGCTCACCACGGTCGTGGCGATCCCCGATCCCACGGATCCGGACAACCTGGCCGACCTGTCGGCGTTCGGCGGGGTCACCTGGGACGAGGCGATAGCCGGCCAGAGCGCGGAGCGCGACTTCGAGGAGCGCAGCGGGGACGATCGCTACATCGTCTACACCGGTGGCACCACGGGATTCCCCAAGGGCGTGATGTGGCGGCACGAGGACTTCTGGCGCGTTCTCGGCGGCGGCATCGACTTCATGAGCGGCGAGCGGCTGGAGGAGTTCTCCCAGTCCAAGCAGGCCGAGAGCAATGATCCGATGGTGACCTTCCCGCTCAGCCCGCTGATGCACGGTGGCGCGCAGGCGGCGATGCTGATGCACCTGTTCGCGGGGCACCTCACGATCCTCGAGCCGGCCTTCGATGCGGCCGAGACGTGGCGGATCATCGATCGTGAGAAGGTCCAGCTGATCTTCATGACCGGCGACGCCATGGCGCGACCCCTGATCGAGGCCTACGACGCCGGGAGCTTCGACGGCAGCTCACTCGTGGCCGTTGCCAGCAGTGCGGCGATCTTCAGCCGGCCGGTCAAGGAGGTCTGGATGAAGGCCTTTCCCAACGCCTTTTTCACCGACTCGGTGGGCTCGTCCGAGACCGGGTTCTCGGGCACCGGCCTGCAGGACAGCGAGAACATCCAGGGTCAGGGACCGGTTGTCGCACTTGGCGCCGAGACTGTCGTCCTGGACGATCACCTACGGGTGATCGACCCGGCCAGCGTTGGCGCGATCGGACGACTCGCCCGCTCCGGCAGCGTGCCGGTGGGCTACTACGGCGACCCCGAGAAGTCGGCCGCCACGTTCGTCGAGGTCGATGGCGTGCGCTACTCCATCCCGGGCGACTTCGTCCGGGTCGAGGCCGACAACAAGGTGACGCTGCTCGGCCGCGGATCCAACTGCATCAACACCGGTGGCGAGAAGGTCTACCCCGAAGAGGTCGAGATGGCGCTCAAGAGCCATCCCGGTGTGTACGACGCTCTGGTGGTCGGCGTGACCGATGACCGGTGGGGACAGCATGTGTCGGCCGTGGTGCAGCCCCGGACGGATGTGCCGCCCGCCCTTGCCGACCTGCGGGACCATCTCCGTGAGCTGCTCTCGAGCTACAAGCTGCCGCGTTCGGTCGCGTATGTCGAGGAGATCCCGCGGAGCGCCACCGGCAAGGCCAACTATCCGGCCGCGAAGGAGCTGGCCGAAGCCGCTCACCGTGAGGCCGGCGCCGGTGCGCACTGAGCTTTGCGAGCGGTTCGGCATCGACTACCCGATCTTCGCGTTCACGCCCTCGGAGCATGTCGCTGCCGCTGTTTCCCGGGCCGGCGGACTCGGTGTGCTGGGCGCGGTGCGCTTCAATGACGCCGCTGAGCTGGACCGCACCCTCGACTGGCTGGATGACAACACCGACGGCAAGCCATACGGCGTCGACGTGGTCATGCCGATGACGGTGCCCACCGAGGGCACGCCGGTCGACCTGCAGTCGATGATCCCGCCCGACCACATCAGCTTCGTCGAACGCACGCTGCAGCAGCTGGGCGTTCCACCGCTGCCCGAGGGGGAGGGCCGCGATGGCGTGCTCGGCTGGCTGCACTCGGTCGCCCGTTCGCACGTCGACGTGGCGCTCAAGCACCGCCCGGTCCTGATCGCGAACGCGCTCGGTTCACCCCCCAAGGACGTCATCGATCAGGCACATGCGGCCGGCGTGCAGGTGGCTGCCCTGGCGGGTGCTGCGAAGCACGCGATGTCCCACGTGGCCAATGGCGTCGACATCATCATCGCCCAGGGCTACGAAGCGGGCGGCCACACCGGCGAGATCGCCAGCATGGTGCTGACCCCCGAGATCGTCGACGCAGTCGGGCCCGGTGTTGCCGTCCTCGGTGCCGGTGGCATCGGTCGCGGCCGTCAGGTTGCAGCCTCGCTGGCCCTGGGTGCGCAGGGCGTCTGGACGGGCTCGGTGTGGCTCACGACCGAGGAGTACCAAAACCTCAATGCCAACGCCGGCATGACCGAGGCGTTCCTGCGGGCCACGAGCTCGGACACCGTACGTACGCGCATCTACACCGGCAAGCCAGCACGACTTCTCAAGACCAAGTGGACCGACGCATGGGCCACCGAAGACGCACCCGACCCGTTGCCGATGCCGTTGCAGAACCTGCTGGTGGCCGATGCGCACAGTCGATTGAACCGTGCAGGCGACCCGGACACGGTCTCGATGCCGGTGGGTCAGATCGTCGGCTCGATGAACGAGGTGCGATCAGTCGCCGATGTGATGGCCGATCTGGTCCGCGAGTACGAACAGACGGTTGCCCGGCTCGCCAGCCTCTGAGGCTTCGGCCGGGCTACAGGTAGCGAGTGCCGCGCTCCTCGCGGGTCCAGGCGACATCGGCGATGCCGGCCGCGCTGAGCTCGCGGTGGAGCACCTTGTGGGTCGCCGTCCGAGGGAGGTCGTCGACGAGCCGGACGTACCGTGGCCGCGCCTTGGACGAGAGATCGCGCTGCTGGTCCAGGAAGTGCTCGAGCTCGGTCGCCGTCAGTCCGCCCCGCAGGATCAGCGCTGCGGCCACCTGGTCACCGGACCGCTCGTCAGGCACGGCATAGACCGCCACCTGATCGATCGAAGGGTGCCGGAGCAGCACCTGCTCGATCGGTGCGCAGGCAAGATTCTCGCCGTCGACCCGCAGCCAGGCGGCCGTACGACCCGCGAAGTAGACCCATCCTTCAGCGTCGCGATAGGCCAGGTCGCCCGACCAGTACATACCGCCGCGCATCCTTTCCGCCGTGGCTTCTTCGTCGTTGTAGTAGCCGGCGAACTGGCCGGCTCCGGCGGTGTTGACGAGCTCGCCCACACACGCCTCGAGGTTGGTCACTCGACCATCGGCATCCAGCGCGGAGCGCAGGCACTCGGCTCCCGTGTCCGGGTCGTGCACTGCCACGCCGTCGGCGGGCCAGCCGAGGGCTCCGGGAGGAGTTCCCTCGATCTTGCTGACGATGACCGCGTTCTCGGTCGATCCGAATCCGTCCACCACGCGGCAGCCGAAGCGGTCGGCGAAGGCCCGGATGTCGCGGTCCCCGGCCTCGTTGCCGAACACGAGCCGTAGCGGGCTCTCGGCGTCGTCGGGTCGTTCGGGTGTCGCCAGGATGTAGGTCAGCGGCTTGCCGACGTACGACGCATACGTCGCGCCGAACCTACGCACGTCGTCGAGGAAGGCCGAGGCCGAGAACTTCTCCCGGAGAGCCACCGCAGCGCCGTTGAACAGGGCCGGCGCCCATCCGGCCATCAACGCGTTTGAGTGGAACAGCGGCATCGCGACGTAGTGCACGTCGGCGCCGGTCAGGCCGAGGCGCTCGGAGAGATACTGGCCCGGGAAGGCCACCTTGTCGTGGGTGATGCGCACGGCCTTGGGACGTCCGCTGGTTCCGGAGGTGAAGACCAGCATGAACAGGGAGTCGCCGGCCGGGGTGGAATCCGGCGGAGGGGCCGGCGCCAGCTGGTCCTGCCAGGTGTCGTCGCCGGTGTCGACGACCTGGATCCCGTCCAGCGTGAGCCCCTCGAGCAGGTGGCGCTGGGTGGCGTCGGTGAGGAGGAGCTGGACGTCGGCGCGATGCAGGTCCGCCACCAGGGCGTCGCCCCGGCGGGTGCTGTTGACCCCGACGGCGACATGCCCGCCAAGTCCGGCAGCCGCCAGCCCGAGCAGCATCTCGGGGGTGTTGTCCATCAGCAGACCGACGTGGAGAGGGCGCTCCGCGTCCAGAAGTGCCGACACCGCGACGGCCCTTGCTGCGGCATCGGCGACAAATTCGCGCCAGGTCCACGATCGCTCGTGGGTGTGCAGCGCTGGAGTGTCCTGCTGCGCGCGGGCGAGAAGGAGGTCCCGGATCGTCACGCTGGCTCGGTGGCCAGCAGCCGTCCGAGGCGCAGCGCCTGTTCGGTCGCTCCGCCGTACTCGAAGTCATATCTGGTGGCTGCGGTGAAGTAGCGGTGCGCCGCGCCGTCCAGATCGATGCCCACGCCGCCGTGGATGTGCACCGTGGTGTGCGCGACGCGATGGCCGGCGTCGGACGCCCACAGCTTTGCCGTGGCCACGGCCTCCGTGACGGGGAGGCGCTCATCGAGCCGCCAGGCCGCCTGCCACACCGTGAGTGCCAGGAAACGGGTGTCGATGTAGCCATCGGCCAGTCGCTGCGCCACAGCCTGGAACGTGCCGATCGGGCGGTCGAACTGCTCGCGGGTCTTGGCGTACTCCGCGGTGAGGGCGACGGCGCCCTCGGTGACCCCGAGCTGGATGGCGCAGGTCGCGACGGCGAGGAGATCGACCAGACGTTGTGCGGCATCGCTGTCGCCGATGAGTCGATCCGACGCAACTCGCACACCGTCGAGCTCGATGAGTCCGGCGACGTCGCCATCGCTGAGGTGCTGCTCGCCGATCCGCAGACCCGCCGTGCCGGCGTCCACCAGGAAGACCGCAGCACCGTTCGGCGTCGTCGCGGTCACAAGGAAGGCGTTGGCCTCGGTGGCGGCAGGAACGAGGTACTTGGTGCCGGTGAGGACGAATCCGTCGCCGTCCGGGGCGGCCGTGACGGTGGGCACGGAGGGCGCATGCTCGTGCGCCTCGGCGATGGCGCAGCTCAGGACGGTGGCCGCGAAGGCGGACCGCTGTTGACTTTCGCTGCCGTGCTCGCCGACGAACAGGCGAGCGACGCCGTCGGTGGCAAGCGGTGCCGGGGCAACCGTGCGGCCCGCCTCGACGAGGACACGACACAGCTCCAGGAAGCCCAGCCCCGCGCCATCGTGGGACTCAGGCGTCGTGAGTGAGAGCAGGCCCGCGTCACCCAGGGCCTTCCACAGGACGGAGTCGAATCGGTTGCCGGCAGCCTCGACCTCGGCAAGCCGTGACGATGACGTGTGGTCCTTGAGGATCGTGGCGGCCAGGGCGGCGGCCTCGTCGGCCTCGGGGGGAAAGGTGAAGTCCATGGTCGCTCCTCAGCGCTTCGCGGCCGGCAGGCCGAGTCCGACGTAGCCGATGATGTCTCGTTGGATCTCGTTCGTCCCGCCGCCGAACGTCATGACCAGGGATGAGCGGAAGTAGCGCTCGAGGCGTCCACCCAGCACAGCGCCCGGCGAGTCGGCGGCAATGCCCGCGGCAGGACCGACGATCTCCTTGAGCGACCGGTAGACCTCGACGGCCAGTTCCGAGCCGAAGACCTTGACCGCTGATGCGTCGGCGGGGGAGAGGGTGTCGATCTCCGCCGCGAGCTTCCAACCCATCAGGGTCAGCGCTTCGGTACGTGCCTGCGCACGGCCCAGCAGGATCTGCACCCACTGCTGGTCGATGATGCGAGCACCCTGGGCGTCCTTGGTCTTTCGGGCCCAGTCCGTGACCAGCTCGATCGAGTGGACCAGCGGAGCTGACGAAGTGAGCGCCACCCGCTCGCGGTTGAGCTGGTTGGTGATCAGCGCCCAGCCTCCACCGCGACCGCCGATCAGGTTGTCCGCCGGGACGCGGACGTTGTCGTAGTAGGTCGCGCTCGTGCCGACGCCCGCGATGGTGTTGACGGGCGTGTAGGAGAAGCCCGCGGAGTCGGCCGGGACGAGGATCATTGACAGACCCTTGTGCCGCGGAAGATCGGGGTCGGTGCGGCACGCCATCCAGATCCAGTCGGCGTACTGGATCAGGGACGTCCACATCTTCTGGCCGTTGATGACCCATTCGCCGGTGGACTCGTCGAGCTCGGCGCGTGTGCGGAGCGACGCGAGATCTGTGCCGGAGTCGGCTTCGGAGTAGCCGATCGAGAAGTGCAGCTCGCCTCGGACGATGCGAGGCAGGAAGTACTCTCGCTGTGCATCCGTGCCGTAGCGCATGATCGTGGGGCCGACCGTGTTCAGCGTGAGGTGGGGGATGGGCACCCCGGCGACCACAGCGGCGTTGGTGAAGATGAGCTCGTCCACCATGGAGCGATTCTGTCCGCCGTATTCCTTCGGCCAGCCCATGCCCAGCCACCCATCGGTGCCGAGCTGACGAATGACCTCCTTGTAGACCGAGACATCGCCAAACTCCCCGGAGGAAGCCGCGAGGGCGGCGCGACGCTCAGGCGTCACCAGTTCGGAAAAATACCCGCGCAACTCATCACGAAGACGAAGCTGGTCGGCTGTCAGGGCCACATACATGTGGTAAAACTATAACGTGTTCTCGTTTTGGTCTACACGGACCGGCACTCTGGGAGGCGATCGTGACTGAAACCCGCGCATTGGATGCCGGATCCGCACCGGCGCGATTTGCCCGCGGTTGGCACTGTCTGGGCCTCGAGCGAGATTTCAACGATGGCAAGCCTCACGGCGTCCAGGCGTTCGGCGGCAAGCTCGTGGTGTGGAGCGACGCCCAGGGCGAGCTCCACGTGCTGGACGGCTACTGCCGCCACATGGGTGGCGATCTCAGCCAGGGCAGCGTCAAGGGCGACGAGATCGCCTGCCCGTTCCACGACTGGCGGTGGGGCGGCGACGGCAAGTGCAAGGCCATTCCCTATGCCAAGCGGGTTCCTCTGCGCGCGCGCACCCAGCGCTACGAAAGCGTGGTGCGCAACGGCCAGCTCATGATCTGGCACGACCCGGAAGGGAACGCCGCAGATCACGACGCGCTTCCGCCGGAGCTCGACGGCGTCGGCACAGATCGCTACACCGACTGGACGTGGAACGTCATCGAGGTCGACAACGCGCATTGCCGCGAGATCTTGGACAACGTCGTCGACATGGCGCACTTCTTCTACATCCACTTCGCCTTCCCGACCAGCTTCAACAACGTGTTCGAGGGCGACAAGGCCACCCAGTTCCTGGAGTCGACCGGCCGCCCCGACATGAAGGACCAGGGCTACGGGGACGAGAACCTGGTGCTCAAGTCCGAGGCCACCTACTTCGGGCCTTCCTACATGATCAACTGGCTCGACACCGACTACAACGGCTTCCGGACCAAGGTCATCCTGATCAACTGCCACGTACCCACTGGCCCGAACTCGTTCAACCTGCAGTACGGCCTGTGCGTGGAGAAGCCTGAGGGCGTCGACGAGGCCATGTCCAAGTACATCGGCGACAAGTATGCCGAGACCTTCTCCGAAGGCTTCCTGCAGGATGTCGCCATCTGGCAGAACAAGGCGCCCGTGCAGAACCCGTTGCTCTGCGAGGAGGACGGCCCGGTCTACCAACTGCGCCGGTGGTACGAGCAGTTCTATGTCGACCGGGAGGACATCCAGCCCGAGATGGTCGACCGGTTCGAGTTCGAGGTCGACACCAGCAAGGCCAACGAGAACTGGCGGGCCGAGGTCGCGGAGAACCTCGCGCGCAAGGAGGCCGAGGACCATCTCTCCGAGACGGCCGGCGCCTGATGCCGTACATCGTGCCTTCGAGCCCGGAGACCGCCGCCGACCAGCTCCTGTACACGCGGAGCAGCTTGGTCGAGACGTCATGCCTGGACTGCCGTGCGCAGGTGATGGTCCGCAAGAACAGCCAGCACCACACGTCGATCCAGTGGACCCAGGAAGCCGTGGCGCAGTGCACGACCTTCGCTCGGCTGTCGCGTGCAGAGGGTGGGCGCCAAATTCACTCCGGCTGCCCGCGGCTCGTCGCATCGATCGAGTCGGCCGTCACAGATGGCCGCATTCCCGTGGGTTCGCCCGATGAGTGACCCTTCCTTCGAGCTCACGGTCCTGGACGTCGTCGAGGAGACCGCGGACGCACGATCGGTCGTGCTCGACCCGGGCGAGCATCGGGGTCAGTTCGGCTACGTTCCGGGGCAGTTCCTGACCGTCGCCGTGCCCAGTGACCAGACCGGGCTCGTGGCGCGGTGCTACTCGCTCTCGTCGGCGCCGATCGATGACGGCCCCCTGACCATCACGGTCAAGCGCACGCCGGACGGCTATGCGTCCGGGTGGATCTGCAACGAGCTCCGCGCCGGCGACCGGTTGCGTGTCCTTCCGCCGAGCGGCATCTTCACGCCGACGGACCTCGACGCCGATCTGCTGCTGTTCGCCGGCGGCAGCGGCATCACCCCGATGATGTCGATCATCCGTACCTCACTGGCCCGCGGGTCGGGCCAGATCGTGCTCTACTACGCCAACCGCGACGAGAGCTCGGTCATCTTCGCTCCGGACCTGACGGCCATGGCGGCCGATCACCCTGAGCGGTTGCACGTCGTGCACTGGCTCGAGTCGGTCCAGGGTCTGCCCTCGCAGGCGCAGCTGAGTGGGTTCGCCTCGTCCTACCTGGACCGGGACGCCTTCGTCTGCGGTCCTGCCCCGTTCATGGCTTCAACGGTCGCGGCCCTGAAGGGACTGGGATTTCCACGCGAACGTCGGCACCAGGAAAAGTTCGTCTCGCTCGGCGGCAATCCCTTCGACGTCACTGCGGCTGCGGTTCCGGCCGTCCCGGCCGAGGACACCGGCTCGGCCGCCCCGGCGCACCTCCAGGTCTCGCTCGACGGCGAAGATCACGAGTTCGATGACTGGCAGCCAGGCACGACACTGCTCGAGCACCTTGAGAGCAAGGGCGTGAAGGCACCCTTCTCGTGTCGGCTGGGGGAGTGCTCGGCGTGCGCGGTCCGTCTGCTGGAGGGCGAGGTGACGATGCGCGCCAACGACGTGCTCGACGCCGAAGACCTGACCGAGGGGATCCGACTTGCCTGCCAGAGCGATGCGGCCACCGAAAAGGTTCGGGTGACCTACTCCTGATGACGGTGAACATTCCTGACCCGGTCGTGGCCGGCACAGTTGCGTCGTGGTCCGACGAGGTCGACGTCCTCGTCATCGGCGCGGGCATGGCCGGCGTCGCCGCCGCCATCGACGCGGCTCGAGCCGGCGCTCGCGTCCTGGTCGTCGATCGCGGTGGGCGTTTGTCGTGCACCAGCGCGATGGCCGGCGGCCACTTCTATCTCGGTGGCGGGACGCCCGTGCAGCAGGCAGCAGGGTTTGACGACACTCCTGCCGAGATGGCCAAGTACCTCGAGGCGGTCTCGCCCGACTGCGACCCGCTCAAGATTCGGGCCTACAGCGAGGGCAGCGTTGAGCACTTCGAGTGGCTTGAGTCGCTGGGGTTCGAGTTCGAGCGTTCCTACTACCCCCACAAGGCTGTCGTGCAGCCGGGCACCGAAGGGGTCATGTTCACGGGCAACGAGAAGGTCTGGCCGTTCAAGGACATCGCCGCTCCGGCGCCGCGCGGACACAAGCCGCCTGTCGTGGGTGATCTCGGCGGGGCGTCCTTCGTGCTCGACCTGGCCCTGAAGGTGCTGGACGAGCTGGGTGTCGAGGTCCGGTACGACACCGGTGCGACGGCCCTGGTGGCCGATGGCGGCGACGTCGTCGGTGCTGCGTGGAAGCGCTTCGACGAGATCGGCGCAATTCGTGCGAGCGCCGTGGTGATCGCCGCGGGCGGCTTCGTCATGAACAACGAGATGGTCCACACGTTCGCGCCGGCGCTCGAGACCCTTCTGGACCGCGGCATGGCACTGGGCAACACCTACGATGACGGCCTCGGCATCCGACTGGGCGAGTCAGTCGGCGGTGTGGCCGATCACATGGACGGCGCGTTCCTGACCGGACCGTTCTATCCACCGGAGGAGCTGGTCTCCGGAATCTGCGTCAACAACCGCGGCGAGCGATTCGTCGCCGAGGACTCCTACCACTCACGGACCACCGCGTTCGTGCTGGACCAGGACGACCAACAGGCATGGTTGGTCCTGGACTCGGCCCACATGGCTGAACCGGCGTACGGGCTGCAACCCCTCGTCGACGGGTGGGAGACCATCGCCGAGATGGAAGCCGGGCTGGGAGTCCCCGAAGGTTCGCTGGCCCGAACCCTCCAGACCTACAACGCGGCGGCGCAGTCAGGTGACGATCCGGCATTCCACAAGTCGGCTGAGTACGTCGTTCCACTCGACCAGCCCCCCTACGGCGCCTACGATCTGCGCCCCGGCTCGTGCTTCTACGCCGGCTTCACGTGTGGCGGCCTGCGGGTCGACCACGACGGCCGGGTCCTGCGCACCGACGGCAGTGCCGTGCAGGGCGTCTACGCGGCCGGGGCCTGCGCGTCGAACATCTCCGTCGACGGTCGGGGATACGCCTCGGGCATCCAGCTCGGTGAGGCCTCGTTCTTCGGTCGGCGGGCAGGGCGACACGCTGCGCTCGCGCCTGCTCCCGAGGCCGCGAAACGTAACCTTGGTCACACCGATTCGTTGACCACCACGAGTCGCCCGGTTTCGACAGCACCTAGTGCTCCACGTCGTGGGTACCGCTCCCCAGGAGTAGAAGTGCCACAGGAGGAGCCATGGGTATGAGCATCGCGTCGGTCGTCCGCGGCCCCGGCGAGGTCGCGGCCATGGCATGGGACGTCGTGAAGCTGACCTTCACAACTCGTTTCCAGACCCGCGAGTTCGTCGAGCAGGCGTGGTTCGTCGCGAGCATCACGATGATGCCGACGATCCTGGTCTCGATTCCCTTCGGTGCGGTCATCGCCCTGCAGGTCGGCAACCTCACCGGTCAGCTCGGGGCCCAGTCGTTCGCCGGGGCGACCGCCGTGCTCGCCACGGTGCGCGAGGCGGCTCCCATCGCCTCGGCGCTGATCATCGCCGGCGCGGCCGGATCCGCCATCTGCTCGGACCTCGGTGCTCGCAAGATGCGCGAGGAGATCGACGCGATGGAAGTGCTCGGCATCAACCCGGTAGCCCGACTGGTGGTGCCTCGCGCCCTCGCGACCCTGGTCGTGGCGATCTTGATGAACGGCATCGTGATCGCTGCTGGTGTCGGCGGCGGCTACTACTTCACCGTCATCGTGCAGGGCGGGTCGGCCGGGGCGTTCCTCTCCTCGTTCACGGCCCTCGCGACGCTGCCCGACATCTACGTGTCCATGATCAAGGCGGCCTGCTTCGGATTCCTCGCGGCGATCATCGGTTCCTACAAGGGGCTGACCGCCGGTGGCGGGCCCAGCGGCGTGGGACGAGCCGTCAACGAGGCGGTCATCCTCTCGTTCATGATGCTCTTCCTGCTGAACTCGATCATCACGGCGCTGTACTTCCAACTCGTCCCACAGTCGGGCCTCTGATGAGCGCCGTGGGAGACATCGGAATCTCGTTCCTCAAGTCGAGGCGACTGGCACTGGAGACGCTCGGCGACCAACTGCTGTTCTACGTCAAGGCACTGGCCTGGACACCGCGCGCGCTGCGCCTCTACCGCCGCGAGATCGCCAGCACGCTGGCCGAGGTGGTCTTCGGTGTAGGTGCCCTCTCAGTCATCGCCGGCACGGTCGGCGTCATCGCGTTCCTGGCCTTCTTCGCCGGGACAGAGGTCGGCCTGCAGGGTTATGCGTCGCTGAGCCAGATCGGCGTGGCCAAGTTCACCGCCTTCATCTCGGCCTACTTCAACACCCGCGAAGTGGCACCGCTGGTGTCGGCGATCGCGCTGGCTGCCACGGTCGGTTGCGGGTACACCGCCCGGCTCGGCTCGATGCGCATCTCCGAGGAGATCGACGCGCTCGAGGTCATGGGCATCCCGTCGCTGCCGTTCCTGGTCACGACGCGGATGATCGCCGGATTCATCGCGGTGATCCCGCTGTACGCCGTGGCGCTCCTGGCCTCCTACCTGTCGCCCCGGCTGATCACCACCATGATCTACGGGGAGTCCGTGGGCACCTACGACCACTACTTCCGACAATTCCTGCCACCCATCGATGTCCTGTGGTCATTCGGCAAGCTGCTGGTTCTGGCCATCCTGATCATCCTGATCCACTGCTACTACGGCTTCACCGCGTCGGGCGGCCCGGCCGGCGTCGGCGTGGCGGTCGGCCGTGCGATCCGGACGTCGATCGTCACGGTGGTCGTCGCCAACTTCTTCCTGACCTTCGCGATCTGGGGATCCACCACTACCGTCCGAATAACGGGGTAGGGCGATGTTGGTCAATCTCTTTCACGACTCCCCACGCGAGCACCACCGGCTCCAGATGGCCGGAATTGCCCTGCTCGCGTCGATCGGGCTCCTGATCACGTTGTCGATCGCGATCTACGACAAGAAGTTCGTCGCGAGCACCGACGTCACGGTCGTGGCGGATCGCGCCGGCCTGCAGCTCGCCCGCTTCGGTGACGTGCGGCTGTACGGCGCGCTGGTCGGTCACGTGAAGGAGATCGACAGCGACGGCGAACGCGCCGTCATCACGGTGTCGTTGCGTCCCGAGGCCGCCGAGAAGATCCCTGCTGACGTCGGCGTGCGGATCCTGCCGACGACGCTGTTCGGCCAGAACTACATGGAGCTCGTGCCGCCCACCGTGAAGTCGTCGGCAAGCCCCCTGGCCGATGGTGCGGTCATCCCGGCTGACCGGGTGTCGACGAACGTCGAGCTGCAGAGCATCCTTGCCGATCTGTTCCCGCTGCTGAGGTCGGTCAAGCCGGCCGATCTGAATGCCACGCTCTATGCACTTGCACACGCACTGCAGGGCAAGGGAAGCCAGATCGGCGACACGCTGGAGTCGTTGGACGGCTACCTCACCGAGATCAATCGAGAAGTCCCCACGCTGCGCACCGATCTGCAGTTGCTGTCGGAGGTGTCGCAGACCTACAAGCTGGCCGCGCCCGATCTCGTCCGGCTGCTGCGCAGTGCGACCGTGACCGCCAACACCGTGACCCAGCGCGAGAACGACCTCGTGAGGTCGCTCAGCAGTCTCACCGGCCTGGCCAGCATCTCCCGGGTCACCCTGGCCGAGAACGAGAAGGACCTCATCCTCCAGGGGAAGGCAGGGCGGCCGCTGCTGGCCCTGCTGGACACTTACTCGCCGGAGGTGCCGTGCCTGTTGACGGGTCTGGACCGACAGATCGACGACACCAAGAACGTCTTCCAGGACAACATGATCCACCAGACGGTTGAGCTCGGGGCGCCGCAGCGACCCGCCTACACCGCTGACGATGCTCCGTCCTACGGCGAGGTCGGCCGCGGGCCGTGGTGCCTGGGTCTGCCGGACGACTATCCGATTCCGGCGAAGTACTTGCCGTTGAACGACGGATCCAACCGCGACGAGCTGGACGGGGGAATCAAGTGAACAGTCGCGACACGGCCTTCACCCTCGTGGCCATCCGGTTCGGCATCTTCACGATCGTCTCGTTCCTCGTGACGGGCATGTTGGTCGCGATCATGGGCGGCTTCGGCCTGGGATCGCAGACCGAGTACAAGGCGATCTTCTCGAGCGCCTCCGAGATCGCTGCCGGCGACGATGTGCGCATCGCGGGTGTCGTGGTCGGCAAGGTCAAGGACGTCAAGATCTATCAGCGCAAGAACGCCCTGGTGACCTTCAAGGTCAAGGACGACGTCCCGCTGACGAAGGAGTCGGAGGCGAACATCCGGTTCCTCAACCTGATCGGCTCCCGATACATGTCGCTGTCCGAGGGCGACAGCGGCGCACCACGACTGGCACCAGGTTCCACGATGCCGATGTCGCGCACGACCCCCTCGCTCAACCTGACCGATCTGTTCCAGGGCTTCCAGCCGCTGTTCGCGGCTCTGCAGCCCGAAGACGTCAACAAGCTCTCGCTCAACCTGGTTCGCGTGCTGCAGGGTGAGGGCGGCACGGTCCAGGAGCTGCTCGCGAGCACCGCTTCGTTGACGAACACGCTGGCCGATCGCGATCAGCTGGTCGGCGAGGTCATCACCAACCTGAGCACGCTGATGGGCACGGTCGATGATCACCACCAGGAGCTGGACACCCTCATCGTCAGCATGCGGGAGTGGTTCGGCGACCTGGCCAAGGACCGCAAGGTGATCGGCTCGTCCCTGACCAACATCTCGGACCTGACCCAGTCGGTGGCCGATCTGCTGACCAGCGGCCGGCCACTACTCAAGGCCGACGTCGCCGAGCTGCGTCGCCTCTTCACGGTGCTGGCCGAGCCGGACAACAAGGCCTACCTGGACCGCACCCTCGACCTCCTGCCGGACATGCTCTCGAAGCAGACTCGGATCGGCGTGTACGGATCCTGGTACAACTACTACCTCTGCGAGTTCCACGGCGGCGTGATCCTTCCGAGTGTCGTGATGAACTCGTTGCCCGAAAGTGCGCAGCAGGCACTGGCCGACTTCTCGCTGTACAGCAAGGCGAAGAGGTGCCAGTCATGACACAGCGCAGTGATTCCACGCACTCCAAGATCGGCATCGTCAGCATCGCGGTGCTGCTGCTGGTGATGGTCGCCTCCTTCAGCCTGCAGAAGCTCCCGGGATTTCGCGGCACCACGTTCCACGCGGAGCTCGCGGACGCGAGTGGACTGCGTACGGGGTCGGACGTCCAGGTTGCCGGCATCCGCGTCGGTCGCGTCAACAAGCTCAGCATCGGCCCACAGCGCGTGGTCGTCGACTTCGACGTCAAGGGCGCCACGCTGGGCGCCTCGACCAGGGCCAGCGTCGAGGTCAAGAGCCTGCTGGGTGACAAGTTCTTGAACCTCACGCCGGCAGGCAGCGGCTCGTTGAGCGGTGGTGCCACGATCCCGCTGGAACGCACCGATGTCACGTTCGACATCGTCGGCACGCTTGGTCAGCTCACGACCCAGACCGAGGACATCGACAAGGAGAACCTGACGACGGCGTTGAACTCGCTCGCCGAGGTCATGGATTCAGCCGCACCCGAGGTCAAGTCGAGCTTCACGGGCATGTCCCGGCTCTCCAAGACGATTGCCAAGCGGGACGGCGAGATCGAGGAGCTGCTGGCGCGTTCCCGCAACGTCACGAGCCTGCTCGACGAGCGCAAGGGCGACCTCGTCGTGCTGATGAAGCAGGCCGATCTGGTCTTTCAGGAGCTGCAGCAGCGCAAACAGGCGATCCACGACCTGCTGGTCAACGCGAACGATCTGGCCGTGCAGCTGAAGGGCCTGGTCAAGGACAACGAGAAGCAGCTGCGTCCCACGCTGGACAAGATGAAGGACGTCCTGACGTTCCTTCACGCGAGAGAAGACCAGATCGAGACCCTGATCCACAACTACGGTCCGTACGTGAACATCCTGGGGAACGTCGTCGGCAGCGGCCCGTGGTTCGATGCCTACGTCCCCAACATCACCGGCATCTTCACCGGTGAGTTCCAACCCACACCAACCGGCGGTGGCTCATGAGGGACTGGAGATCGACGCCCAAGATGGCGATCGTTGCCGGTGTCGGCGCCGTGCTGATGCTCGCCTACCTGATCCTTCCCGGAGACGGACCGCGCACCGTCACGGCGCACTTCGACCGCGCGATCGCTGTCTACCCGGGCACTGATCTTCGGGTCATGGGTGTGCGGGTCGGTGTCGTGACGGCCGTCGTCCCGGACGGCAACAGCGTCCGCGTCGAGATGACCTATGACCGCGAGTACACGCTGCCGGCCGATGCCAAGGCTGCTGTCGTGACGCCGACCCTGGTCGCCGACCGCTACGTGCAGGTCTTCCCGGCGTACGACGGTGGGAAGGCCATGTCGGATCGCGGTGACATCCCCCTGGATCGCACGCAGACCCCGATCGAGCTCGACCGGATGTACAAGGCATTGGACGATCTCGCGGTGACTCTGGGGCCCAAGTCGGGCTCGACCAGTGGAGCGCTCAACAACCTGCTCTCGGCGAGTGCCAAGGCCCTCGACGGCAATGGCGCAGTCGGGTCCAAGGCCATCCGCAACATGTCGGCCGCGGCAGAGGTGTTCGCGAGCAATCGTGGACCGCTGTTCGACAACGTGCGCTCGCTCGCCGAGATCACCGACACGCTCGCCAAGAACGACACGATCGTCCAAAGCTTCCTCAAGGATCTCACCGGTGTGTCCGGACAGCTGGCCGGCGAGCGTGACGAGCTGGCCGATGTCCTCAAGGCGCTTGCCCAGGTGCTCGGAACCGTCGAGGGGTTCGTCCATGACAACCGCAAGACCCTCAGCACCGACCTCGAGCTGTTGACCAGCCTGCTCGACCGGGTCGACAACCAGAAGGATGCGCTCGGTTTGGTGGTCCAGAAGGGCGCCCTGGCGATGGGCAACCTCGCACTGGCCTTCGATCCCTCCACCGGCACCTACGGCTCCCGCGTGCAGGTCGCCCCTGGCCTCCAGTTCCGTCCGGACCAGTTCGTGTGCCAGACGCTGACCAACGACGGCGTTCCCGAAGAGGTCTGTGATGTCCTCACGAACCTCCTGCAGCCGTTGCTTCCCAACACCTCCGGCATGCAGGCTCCGTCCGTTCCGTCGGACCCCGGAACATCTCCGGACACGTCGGCGCCGGCGGTCACGCCGGACTCGCTGCTGTCCGGCGTGACGGACGGACCTCCGACGCTGCTCTCGCTGCTCGGCGGTGATCTGCTGTGAGGACCCTGAGGCGGCACGTGGCGATCGCAGTCGGCCTGGTGCTCCTGCTGAGCGGCTGCACGTTCAACGGCATCTACGACCTGCCCCTCCCGGGCAACAACGTGGCCGACGACGACAGCTTCGTCGTGAAGGTCGACTTCGCCGACGTGCTGAGTGTCGTCCCGCGAACTGCCGTGATGGTCGCCGATGTGCCGGTGGGTCAGGTCGAGTCCGTGAGCCGGGTCGGCTGGCACGCCCGGTTGACGATTCGCATCCGCAATGACGTCGTCCTCCCCGACAATGCGGTGGCCGAGATTCGCCAGACGAGCCTGCTCGGCGAGAAGTTCGTCGCGCTGCTCCCGCCCACGAAGCCGACGGCCTCGGGGGCCGAGCCGGTCAGCACGGGACGCCTCGGTCCCAACGACTTGATCCCGATGGACAGCACGGGCCGCAATCCCGAGATTGAAGAGGTCCTGGGAGCGTTGTCCTTCCTGCTCAGCGGCGGTGGGATCGGGCAGCTCCAGACCATCACCCACGAGCTCAACGAGGTCATGGAGGGACGCACCGGCAAGGTGCGCGATGTCCTCGAGCAGCTGAACACGCTGGTCGGAGCGCTGGACTCCCAGCGCGGCGACATCGTGAAGGCCATGGAGTCGATCAACGGATTGAGCAAGACATTGATAGCCGAGAAGGAAACCATCGGCGACGCCCTCGACGCGGTGGGGCCCGCGATCGACGTGATGCGCGAGCAGCACTCCCAGCTGGTCAAGATGTTGTCCGAGCTCGACAAGCTCGGTGTGGTCGGCACTCGGGTCGTCGAAGAGACCAAGGACGACCTCCTCGCGCAGCTGCGGCACCTCGAACCGGTGCTGGGCACGCTGGCCGATTCCGGTGACTCGCTCGTCCCGGGCCTCGTGGCAGCAGCCAGCTATCCGTTCCCGATCGACGCCGCCACGACGATCCGAGGCGACTTCGCCAACGTCGTGTTCAAGATGCAGATCAATCTCAACCCGGTGAGCGAGGGCGGGCTGCTTCCGACATCGCTCGACGAGCTCCACACGGTGTGCCGGGCGACGCCGCTCGCACCAATCTGCGGGTCGACGACCGGTGCGCTGACGCAGCTCTGCTCGGTCATCGCGACGCTGCCCCTGTGCACCGATCCGGCGGCCAACATCGCACCCGACGACGGCGGGACCACACCTGCCCCTTCGGAGCCGTCGACCACCTCCAGCTCACCCTCGGCTCCGGCGAGCGGCGACACAGGCACCGGCACCGGCCTGGGAACCTCGGTCTGGCAACGATTGCTCGATGGCCTGCTGGGAGGCGGTGCGTGATGAGAAAGGGAATCAAGTTCCGACTGATGGCCTTCGCGCTCCTGAGCGCGGTGGGCATCGTGTACATCGGGAGCTCATACCTCGGCGTGGTCGACCGTCTCCTCGGTCGCGGCTACACCGTGCACGTGCTCCTGCCCGCCTCGGGTGGCCTCTTCGAGGGCAGCGAAGTCACGTATCGCGGCGTCAAGATCGGCAAGGTGTCGCAGATGGTCGTCGAGGACGACGGTCTGCGCGTCGACGTGGCGCTGCAGGAAGGTACCCGCGTACCCCGCGACTCGCCCGTGAGCGTCGACAACCTCACCGCCGTGGGGGAGCAGTACCTGTCGTTCGAGCCCGATTCCAAGCAGGGCCCCATGCTGAAGGACGGCGACGTCGTGCGGGGCACCAAGGACAGCCTCCCAGTTGCCGAGGAAGACCTCCTGCAGAACCTGAATCGGTTCATCTCCAGCGTCGACGGCGATGACCTGAACACCGTCGTGGGCGAGCTTGGCACGATGTTCGGCGACAACGCGAGCCCCCTGAGGTCGATGATCGACAGCACCCAGCTGTTCGTCGAGGCGGCCATTGCCAACGAGGCGCCCACGATCGACCTGATCCGCAACGGCCGTACGGTGCTCCAGACCCAGGCAGACAACTCGGCCAACATCCGCGCCTTCGCGCGCGATCTGGCCGATCTCACCGACACCTTGGCGACATCGGACTCGGACTTCCGGAAGATCCTGAAGGACGCGGCACCGGCCGCGGACGAGCTGAACCTGCTGGTGACCGATCTGCGCACGTTGCTCCCCGAGTTCCTCGACCCCATGATCAGTCTTTCCAAGCTCATCGATGCACGCCTCCCGGCACTCGAACAGCTCCTGGTCACCTTCCCGCGGCTCGTCGCGGTCGGACCGTCGGCGCTCTCGCCGGGGGTCCAGAAGTTCGGCCGGGTCCACCTCAACCTGAACCAGGATCCGCCGCCCTGCACGCAGGGCTACCTGCCGGCCGCCCAATGGCGAGCAACGTCGAAGGAGAGCTATGTCCCCTACTACCCGGCCGAGTGCTCGTCCGGAGCTCCAGTGAACATGCGCGGCATGAAATATGCTCCGGCCCCCGTCGACTGGAGGAGTCAGCTGATCGGTGGTGAAGAGTGAATCGCGAGAACCTCACGCACCCCGTTCTTGCGGTCGTGCTGGTGGGTCTGTGCGGGTGGTTGATGCTGTTTGCGTTCAACGGCGCGTCGGCCGCACCGGGATCCACGCCCGCCGAGGCGCAGGCCGATGAGTTCGCTGCCATCCAGAGCGCGGCCCGGGCAGAGACACTGGCCTTTCTGGAGATCGACCACACCCGGATGGACAAGCTGACCGACCGCGTGATTGCCGGCGCGACGGGAGACTTCAAGAAGCAGTACAAGGCTTCGCTCGCCGCGCTCAAGGAGTCAGCGACGGCCCAGGAATCCATCTCCGAGGGGCGGGTGGACGAGGTCGGGCTGAGTGAGGTCGACAGCGACTCCGCGACCGTGTTCGTGGCGGCGGGCAGCGAAGTGAGGAACAAGGAGACCAAGGGTGAGGTCGAAGATCGGTTCTGGCGCATCAAGCTCTCCATGGTCAAGGAGAGCGGCCAATGGCTGGTCTCCCAGCTCGAGTTCGTGGGCTGAGCCGTGGCCAGGTTGAAGCGCGACGAGCGCATCTGCCCCCTGTGTGGGGAGAGCATCAAGTCGGTCGCAGTCCGTTGTCGGTATTGTCATGCCGACGTCGAGGCTCAGGCCGAGCCCGGCCCCGACACCAGGGCCCGATCGAAGATCCAGCGGCTTTCGGGACCGGCAGAGTCCCGCCCCTCGCCACAGGCGGCCCATCCAGATCTCGAGTCGGCCGTGCTCGAGTCGGCCGTGGAGGAGACCGCTGTCGGTTCGGAGCAGCCTCCGGCGCCGGCCAGGACTGCGCGCGCCGTCCTGCGCCGGAACCTGACCGTCGTGCTGGCAGTGCTGGTGCTTCTGGCCGCCGTGGGCGTCGGGGTGAACTGGTGGCGTGCCGAGCAGACGTCCGCGGTGGCTCCCAACGGAGCTCTGGTCGGTGACGACGCGCGGACCCAGGTGCTGGTGGAGGCCGCCGATCTGTCCCAGCGGGCGTTGTCCTACAGCTACAAGTCGCTGGACAACGACATGGAGGTCGCCCGGGCGCGCATGACGGCATCGTTCAAGAAGGAGTACGACGCCACGATGACGCAGGTGCGTGACAACACCGAGACCAACCAGATCATCCTTCAGGCGGTTGTGGTGTCGTCGGCCATCATCAGTGCCACCGAGCACAAGGCCAAGGTCCTGCTGTTTCTCAACCAGACCACCGAGGTGGGCAAGACCAAGAAGCAGCAGCTGAGCCGCAACAGCCTGGTCGTGACCCTGACCAGAGGCGATGGCGACTGGCTCATGTCCAAACTGACCGCGTTGGGCTAGACTAGAACACGTTCTAGTATGTGCGGCGTGGAGTCGCTTCGAGCGTCATGAATGGAGACAGTGATGGCAAGGGTTGAGGTCGACTACGACGCATGCGAGTCCAATGCGCTGTGCGAGGCGCTCGCGCCTGACATGTTCATGCTCGACGACGACGACAACCTCCAGGTCAGCGACCCGAAGGTGACCGACGAGAACCGCACTCGGGTCGAGCAGGCTGTAGCTGCCTGCCCCAAGACGGCGCTTCGCATTGTGGAGGATGCGTGAGCGAGACCTCCCTCGACGGCCGCGTGGCCGTCGTCACGGGTGCGGGTGCCGGGCTTGGTCGCGCTGAGGCTCTCGCCGTTGCGCGTGCCGGGGCCCGGGTCGTTCTCAACGACCTGCCCGGAGCCGCCGACGAGACATTGGACGAGCTCACGTCGCTGGGCGCCGAGGCAGCCATCGCCGCCGGCGACATCGGCGAGGCGTCGACCGCGAGCCTGATCGTCGAGACCGCGCTGCAGAAGTTCGGCTCGTTGGACATCGTGGTCAACAATGCCGGTGTCACGCGCGATCGGATGCTGTTCAACATGTCTGACGACGAGTTCGATCTGGTCGTCCGCATTCATCTGCGTGGTCATTTCCTGCTCTCCCGCAACGCTGCCGCACACTGGAAGCGTGTCGCGAAGGAGACCGGCCAGCCGGTCGACGCCAGTGTGATCAACACGGCTTCTGAAGCGTTCCTCACCGGATCACCGGGTCAGGCCAACTACGCGGCAGCCAAGGCCGGCATCACCGCTCTGACTCTGTCGACCGCGCGGGGCCTGTCTCGTATCGGCGTCCGGGCGAACGCCATCTGCCCCCGCGCGCGTACGGCCATGACGGCCGCAGTGTTCGGGCCCGATGACTCGGGGAGCGGCATCGACCCGTACAGCGCCGATCATGTCGCCCCGCTGGTCGCCTACCTGGCGTCGCCGGCGGCACGTCGCATCAGCGGCCAGGTGTTCGTCGTCTACGGCGGGATGGTCGCGCTCATGGCGGCTCCCGTCGTGGAGCAGCGCTTCGACACCGAGGGTGACCTCTGGTCGACCGAGGAGCTCGATCGGACGCTCGGCGGGTTCTTCGTCGACCGCGATCCGGGCACGTCGTTCGCGGCCGACTCCATCCTTTCGCTCTGACTCCCACTCCCACCGCACACAGACATCGAGGAAGACCATGAACCGACTGGACGGCAAGCACGCCATCATCACCGGTGGCGCCCAAGGACAAGGCGAGGCGATCGCGCGGGCGTTCGTTCGCGAAGGCGCCAGGGTCGTCATCGCCGATGTCGCCGACGAGGCCGGATCGGCACTCGCCGCCGACCTGGGAGACGCAGCAGTCTTCATCCATCACGATGTGAGTGACGCTGCATCGTGGGACCGACTCGTGCCCGAGGCCGAGTCGCACCTCGGCGCGCCCGTGGACGTCCTGGTCAACAACGCCGGCATCCTGCGGTTCGGCGAGGTCGACACGATGCCGATGGACGACTTCGACCTGCTCCTCAACGTCAACCAGCGTGGCTGCTTCCTGGGAATGCGGGCCGTCGCACCGGCGATGAAGCAGGGCCGTCGAGGTTCGATCATCAACTGCTCCTCGGTGGAGGGACTGGCAGGAATGGCCTCGCTGACGGCCTACACCGGCACCAAGTTCGCGATTCGCGGCATGACGAAGGCTGCTGCGGTCGAGCTGGGCGCGTTCGGGGTGCGAGTGAACTCGGTGCACCCCGGCATGATCGACACGCCCATGACCCAGGCCCACGGCGGCGATGCGGCGATGGAGTGGGGCGCGACCCGCGTGCCCCTGGAGCGAGTCGGAACGCCCGAAGACATCGCACCGCTCTACGTGTACCTGGCCAGTGATGAGAGCGGCTACACGACAGGTGGTGAGTTCGCGGTCGACGGTGGCGTGACGGCCACCCACTCCTTCTATCCGGGCAACAGCGGTCGAGGCGGCGCCTGAGGCCACCCCGGGCCGTGCCACCCCGTCGGACTGAGGAATCGCTGGGGTCCTGGGTATGCGCGACTTCTATCCCGAGCTCGAGCCCTTCGAATCCGGCCTGCTCGAGGTCGGTGATGGCCAGCAGATCCACTACGAGGTCTCCGGCAATCCCGACGGCAAGCCTGCCGTCTATCTCCATGGCGGTCCCGGCGCGGGATCCAGCCCGGACCAGCGGCGGGTCTTCGATCCAGCGGAGTACCGCATCGTGCTGTTCGACCAACGTGGTTGTGGCCGGAGCCTGCCGCACGCCAGTGCACCGGAAGCCGATCTGAGCGCCGTCACGACGTGGCACATCGTTGCGGACATCGAGGCGCTGCGCTCCCACCTCGGCATCGACACGTGGCTCGTGTGCGGCGGCTCGTGGGGCTCGGCCCTGGCTCTGGCGTATGCGGAGAAGCACCCCGAGAGAGTCAGCGAGCTGGTCCTTCGCGGTATCTTCACGCTGCGCCACAGCGAGGTTGACTGGTTCTACGAGGGTGGGGCTGCCCACGTCTATCCAGACCTCTGGGAGGGGTTCGTCGAGCCTGTGCCCGAGGACCAGCGGGACCGGCTCGTCGAGGCGTACAGCCGCTTGCTCAACAACCCTGACCCTGCGGTGCACGTCCCTGCCGCCAAGGCGTGGTCGCGGTGGGAGTCCTCGACCGTCACTCTCCTGCAGGACGCGGCGATGATCGCGCAGTTCACCGAGGATGCGTTCGCGGTGGCCTTCGCGCGGATCGAGAACCACTTCTTCATGAACGACGGGTGGTTCGGCGACGGCCAGCTCATCGCGGAGGCGGCGAGGCTCAAGGACATCCCCAGTGTCATCGTTCAGGGCCGCTACGACATGTGCACCCCCGCGACGACGGCCTGGGACCTGCATCGGGCCTGGCCCGAGGCGGAGTTCCGGATGATCGCGGACGCCGGCCACTCCTTGAAGGAGCCCGGGATCCTCGATGCCGTCATCGAGGCTACGGATCGCTTCGCTCGGTGACGCGGTGTGATGCTCAGCGGGCGAGTGATCGCCGCAGATAGGGCGCGGTGATGCTGTCGGCGACCTCCAGCAGCCCTGCCGGGGTGGCCGAGGCGACGACGGTGCCCCCGAGATCGCCGCCGCCGGGTCCCAGCTCGATGACCCAGTCGGCCGCGGCGATGATCTGCATGTCGTGCTCCACGATGATCACGGTGTCACCGGCATCGGTGAGCCGACCCAGCACGCGGACGAGGTCGCGGACGTTGACCGGGTGGAGCCCACCGGTCGGCTCGTCCAGCACGAACACGGTGTTCTCACGACGCGGACGCTGGAGCTCTGTGGCGAGCTTGATCCGCTGGGCCTCACCGCCGGACAGCTCGGTCGCCGGCTGCCCGAGGGTCAGGTAGCCGAGTCCGACGTCCAGCAGCGTGGCCAGTGAGCGGTGTACCCCAGGAACCTCGGTGAAGAACGCCGAGGCCTCCTGCACCGTCATGGCAAGCACCTCACCGATGTCCCGTCCCCGGTAGTGGACCTCGAGCGTCTCGGGGTTGTAGCGCGAGCCGTGGCACGTGGGACAGGTCGAATAGCTCGTCGGTAGGAAGACGAGCTCGATCGCGATGAATCCCTCGCCCTCGCAGGTCGGGCAACGGCCCGCCTCGACGTTGAACGAGAATCGACCCGCCGCCCACCCGCGCTCGAGAGCATCCGGGGTGGCGGCGAAGAGTCGTCGCACCCCGTCGAACAGACCCGTGTAGGTCGCGAGGTTCGAGCGTGGAGAGCGACCGATCGGTCGCTGATCGATCGAGATGATGCGCTGGGGATCGCCGATCGCCTCGCCCGGGGCCTCCAGTCGCTCGACGATCGCGGCCAGCAGGGAGGACTTGCCCGACCCCGAGACCCCCGTGATCGCGGTCATGACGCCGCTGGGCAGGCGGATGCTGACGTCCTGCAGGTTGTGCAGGGACAGGTGGTCGATCGTGTTCCAGTCGGTGGGCTGTCGGGCGGCCAGCGTCGGAGCCGCGGTCCGGCTGAACATGAACTCGGCAGTCGCCGAGTCCTCGACATCGGCCAGCCCCTCAGGGGGTCCGCTGTGCACGACGTGACCGCCGAGGACGCCGGCGCTGGGGCCGACGTCGACGACCCAGTCGGCGTTCCGGGCGATCGACAGGTCGTGCTCGACGACGAACAGCGAGTTGCCGGCAGCCACCAGCTCACGCAGCGCGGCGTACAGCGCCTCGGAGTCGGCCGGGTGCAGGCCCGCGGACGGCTCGTCCAGGACATAGAGGACGCCGAACAGCCCCGCGCGCAGCTGACCGGCCAGGCGCACGCGCTGCAGCTCGCCGGGGGAGAGGGCAGTGCTGCTGCGATCCATCGACAGGTAGCCGAGTCCGAGTCCGATGATCGCCTCGACCCGGGCGCTGAAGTCCTTGACGAGCGACCGGGCGGCCGACGAGGCAGCAGCGCCGTGGCGGCCAGTGCCGCGTGCCTGCTCCTCCAACCCGGTGTCGAGCAGGGCGCACACCTCCGACAGCGGCTTCGCCGCCATCGCTGCGATGTCGACCCCGGCGAACGTGACCGCGAGGGCCGCCGGTCGCAGCCTCCTGCCATGACACGTCGGGCAGGGCCCATCGGCGATGAAGGCCTCGAGCTTCTCGCGCTGTGTGGGCGACTGGGTCTTGGCCAGGTTGCGCAGCAGGTACTTCTGGGCCGATGACCAGTGACCGTGGTAGGCGCTCGCCTCGCCCTGCTTGTTGCCCTGGAGGAGCATCCGGGGCTCCTCGTCGGTGAAGAGCAGCCAGTTGCGATCGGCCTGGGGAATCGTGTGCCACGGGGCGTGGATGTCGATCCCGAGCTTGGTGACCATGCGTCGAACGTTGAGTCCCACCCATGCCTTGTTCGCCCAGACGCCGATCGCCCCGTCATCGATCGACCGGGTCGGGTCAGGCACGAGCAGCGCCTCCGTGGTGCTGCGCGCGACCCCGCTCCCATGGCACGTGGGACAGGCGCCGACGGCGGTGTTGGGCGAGAACGCCGCCGCGGGGAGGTGCTCTGCTCCGTCGAGATAGGTCCCGGCCCGGCTGAACAGGAGCCGGAGGACGTCCGACAAGGAGCTCAGAGTTCCCAGGGTCGACCGGGAGCTCGCGGCGCCGCGCGCCTGCTGGAGCGCTACGGCCGGAGGAAGCCCGTCGAGGGTGTCGATGGCGGGAGCGCCGACCTGTGACAGGAGCCGGCGGGCGTAGGGCGCCACCGACTCGAAGTAGCGGCGCTGAGACTCCGCAAAGACCGTACCGAACGCCAGCGAGGACTTGCCGGACCCTGAAACGCCGGTGAAGACCACGAAGGAGTCGCGGGGGAGATCGACATCGACGTTCTGCAGGTTGTGCTCGCGCGCTCCACGGACCCGGATCCAGCCGGAGGAACCCTCTGGAAGGGGCGTTCCGTGCAGGTCGATCTCGGGGTGCTTGAGCATCCCGCCAACGTAGCCGGAGCCCGCCTATCCCGCGCTTCGGCGGCTGGTCGGGCGGATGCAGACGTCAGGCAGCTCGAACCAGCGGATGTGCTCGAAGTCGCGAGACACGAGGTCGCCGGACCCATCGAGGGCGGGAGGCTCCTGCTCGGCAAGCAGACGGACGCCTTCAGCGAGGTGCTCTGCCAACATCGACTCGGGCGAGGTCGGCGGCTGGGCCGGGTGCTGCATCTGCCCCTCGGGTCCGTAGCTGATCTGGTCGAGCCGCAGCGGCGGCTCCACGAGCCCGCGGCGATGGAGCCAGATGCCGGTCGCCGGATCGAACAGGTACTCGCCGAGCATGCGCCACCCGTCGCGAGCGACCAGCGCGACGGCCTCGCTGATGTAGTCGAAGACCGCCTCGGAGATGAAGTAGTTGAAGTTGATCCGGACCCAGCCGGGCTTGATCCCCTCGCACCCCCTGGTGATCTCCCGCTCGAACTCGCGGGACCGCTCGAGCTCGATGCCGAGCAGCCGGTGGCCGTACGGGCCGGCGCACGAGCACCCGCCCCGGGACTGGATGCCGAACAGGTCGTTGAGTAGGGCAACTACGAAGTTGTGGTGCAGGAACTTCCCACTCGGTGCGCGGATCACGAACGAGACGATCGAAAGTCGCTCCGCGTCGAGGTTTCCGAGGATCTCGATGGTGGGCTCGTCCGCCCAACGGTCCAGAGCGCGCCGCAGGAAACGCTCCTCGGTCTCGCGGATCACCTCGATGCCGACGGCCTGCTTGAGCTGGAAGACCAGGCCGGCCCGGATCGACTCGACGATCGCGGGCGTACCACCTTCCTCGCGCTGGGCCGCGTCCGTCAGGTAGCGGTGCTCGTCCGGATTGACGTAGGTGACGGTTCCGCCGCCGGGGACATCCGGAACCCGGTTGGTCAGCAGGTCACGTCGCACCACCAGTACCCCTGGGGTGCTCGGCCCGCCGATGAACTTGTGCGGGCTGAGGAAGATCGCGTCCTTGTAGCAGTCGAGATCGTCCGCGTCGGGACCGTTCATCTCGATCTCGACGTACGGTGCCGCGGCGGCGAAGTCCCAGAAGGACAAGGCGCCGTGACGATGGAGCAGCGACGAGATCGCGGCCGTGTCGCTGATGATTCCCGTGACGTTGCTCGCGGCCGAGAAGCTGCCGATCTTCAGGGGGCGGTCGGCGTGCGCGATGAGCTCCGCCTCGAGCTGGGCCAGATCGATGTGCCCGTCGCCATCTGCCGGGATCGAGACGACGTCGGCGATCGACTCGCGCCATGGCAGCTCGTTGGAGTGGTGCTCGAAGGGGCCGAGGAAGACGACCGGTCGCTCAGCGGCCGGAATGGCGTCGCTGAGGTGGTAGCGGTCCTCGAGCACCGAGGGGATGCGCAGGCCGAGAATGCCGATCAGCTTGTCGATCGCTCCGGTGCATCCTGAGCCGGCGAAGATCACCACGGTGCTGTCGTCTGCGCCGACGGCATCATGGATGATCTGGCGTGCGTCCGACCGCAACCGGGTGGTCTGCAACCCGGTGCCGCTGGACTCGGTGTGCGTGTTGGCATAGCTGGGAAGCACCTGCTGACGGATGAAGTCCTCGATGAACCCCAGCGCCCGCCCCGAAGCGGTGTAGTCGGCATAGGTGACTCGCCTGGGTCCGAACGGACCGATCATCACGTGATCGTCGCCGACCACCGATGCGCGGATGCGGCGCAGCAGCGGTGAGTCACCGGGACGTTCGGAGTCGTCCTTCATGGCCTGCTCATCAGGTTGAGGCGTTCGTCTCGGTCGATCCTCGGGGGGAGAATGCGCAGCCAGGAGCGACGCCGAGCTTGGCGAAGACCATCGCGGCCGGGCAGACCCCCGTCACGCTGGATTGCAGGACGTTGAGTCCCACGAAGCCGAGCAGGAGCAACCACCAGGTCGAGACGAGCGCCGTGAGCAGCACACCGATCAGGATCATGATGCCAGCGAAGGCAAGGACGGCACGGTCGAGGTTCAGTGATTCAGGCATGGGTGCTCTCTTCCTGGGTGGGCGCGGCGGCGTCGGCGAACTCGCAGAACGCGTCGTAGGCGCGCGGACCGTAGATCGTCGCGGGACCGCCGTTCATCAGGAACGTGACGCCGATGGCCTCGGCCGCCTCCTGCCGGGTGGCGCCGGCGCGGACCGCGGCCTGAGTGTGTGAGGCAATGCAGCCGTCGCAGCTCTCGACGACGCCGATCGCGACGGCGATCAGCTCCTTGGTCTTGACGTCGAGGGCACCGGGAGCAAACGACGCCTTGTGCAGCTCGCCAAAGCCCTGGTAGACGTCGGGGATCGCCCGGCGAAGAGCCCGGTGCAGAGGGGAGAGGTCGTCGAGGACGTCCTTCCCGTGCCCGGCCGTGTGGGTCGTGGGTGTCATGGGGTTCCTTTCGTGGTGCCTGGCGAGGAGGACGCCCGGTGGTGCTCGGACGACTAGCGGTGCCCCTTGGAGGCCATCCGGAGGATGCGCAGGTTGAAGGCGATGAACCGGGTCAGCTGGAACACGACGCTGTTGCGTCGCCGCAGGGTGGCTGCGGTGGGCAGCGGCGCCCCGCTCAGGTCGGCGACGGGCTGGTTGTCGTCGGTGGGGGCGGGCTCGGACGAGGAACTGGTGGGGGTCATGTCGATCACTCCGGGATGAGGTGCCAGCCGAAGCGGGCCTTGGCCTTGTGGATGAACAGGTAGTGCAGGGCGAGCTTGACCCAGTGACCACTGAGCCCGATCTCCCCGCGGGTGTCGCGCAGGTCGCGACCGGTGGTGAACCGTGCGTAGTCCGGCACGACGGGCATCATCGTCATGGCGGCGGCCGAGCCGTTCCGCATGCCGGCGCCGGCCGAGGCGACGCACGCGGCGCCCATGTGTGCCATCGAGGCGGTGTGCGCGGGTGCGCGGGCGCCGTGCTTGATCCGGTCGACGATGGTCAGGGCCGCGGTCTTTCCCATGACCCCTGACGGCATGCCGGTGCGGGGCGGGGCCGGCGCGATGACCGTGCCGTTCAGGCTCTTGCGCGGGCGGGAGATCTGGTGCGGGGGGGCGAAGGCGATGCCGACCGCGAAGATGTTGTCGTGGCCCGGGGCCAGGTAGGTCTCCGGCCAGTCCTCGGCACGCCAGTCCTCGTACGGCTTGGGCGTGTAGTCGGCGTCGACCTTCATGAACCCGCTGGGGGCGAACATGGTGTCGGTGATGTCGGCACCGGAGCGGTCGTAGGCGGCCAGAGGTACGCCCCCGAAGGGCGGCAGCAGCATCGCGAAGTCGAAGCCCAGGCTGTGGTGCTCGCCGTCGAGGGTCTCGTAGTGCACGACTCCGGCTTCGACCCGCTCGACATGTGCGCCGAGGATCGGCTCGACGTCGCGCTCGCGGAACAGCGAGGCGGTCCACAGCTCGCTCGAGGTCTGGAACCCGTTCTCCTCGAACGTCATCCCGTCGACGCCGAAGTCGCCAAGTGCGGCCTCGTTCGTCAGGTAGACCAGCCGCGCGAGGTCGCGTACGCCCGCCTGACGCAGCTCGTGGTCGACGTTGAACACGTACTCGAACGCCGCTCCCTCGCACGTGCAGGTGCCGTGGCCCATGCCGACCACGAGCGTCTGTGGGGTGCCGCCCTGCATCAGCTCGATCGACTCGCGCAACGCTGCAGCAGCCTCGATGGCGTGATCGGCCGTGCACACCGACACGGTGTGACCGTCAGGTCCGAGACCCTCGGTCGCGCCGAACTTCAACTGAGGGCCGGTCGCATTGATCAGGTAGTCGTAGCGGATCCGCTCCTCCCGACCTGCCGTCGCGCGACTGGTGTGAACGACGTCGACAGCGCCGCGTGGATCGGTCTGGTCGCCGTCCGGTCGAATTGCGATGGCCTTGGCCTGCCGGAACTCGATGCCCTTGCGTGCGTAGACCGGCGCGAGTGGAAAGACGACCTGCTTCTTGGACATCCGGCCGACGCCGACCCAGATGTTCGACGGGATCCAGTTCCACTGCGAGTTCGGCGACACGACCGTGACGGTGTCGTCCTTCCCCAGCAGCCGATTGAGGTGAAGCGCTGCGGTGTGTCCGGACACTCCTGCTCCGAGGACGACGATGTCGGCCATCATGACTCCCTTTCGTGCTTGTCTGGTGATGATTTTCACGATACCCATGGGGGTATCTACGCACTAGGGACTTCGGTCCCTCGTTCGAGGGGGCTGAGGCCCTGTCGCGGGGGCGGGACGATCGACAGACTCGTGGGTGCACACACATCTCGCGAAGGAGCCCCACATGCAGATTCAGGTCAACACCGACAACAACGTCGACTCCGGCGATCAGCTCACCAAGCTCGTCGAGGACGGGATCGAGATGGCCCTGGGTCCCCAGTCGATGCGCATCACGCGGGTGGACGTCCACTTCGGCGACGAGAGCGCAGGCCGCGCGACAGAGGCGGACATGAAGTGCATGATCGAGGTTCGTCCTGCCAGCCACGAGCCGGTCGTCGTGACCGACCACGCGTCGACGACCGAGGAGGCGTTCCACGGGGCCGTCGACAAGATGCAGCACCTGCTGGCAAGCCTGTTCGGCAAGCTTGACGACCGGCACCCCGGCCAGCCCTCCGGCAAGCGCTCGTAGGCGAGTCCAGCCGGCGCTGGTCCAAGGATCGATCCCGTCGGTTCGCCCGGGGCCGGTCGGGGCGGGTCGGGCGGGATCGTCACGTCATCGAAATGAACATGAATTCATGTTAAGGTCACGTGATTCCGGCCCCCGTTGGACACGAGAGGTGTGACATGTCATCAGTCATTGTGGTGGAGACCGCCCTGGACGGACGGGTGCTCCTGATCAAGCTCAACCGCCCGGAGGCGCGTAACGCGGTCAACGGTGAGATGGCCCGTGAGCTTGCGGCGGTGATGGACCGCCTCGACGCCGATCCAGCGCTTCGCCTGGGGATCCTGTACGGCGAGGGCCGGGGGTTCAGCGCGGGGATGGACCTCAAGGCGTTCCTCGACGGGGACCTGCCCACCGTCGAGGGCCGAGGCTTCGGTGGGTTCGCGCAGTCCCCGCCGCGCAAACCGCTGATCGCGGCGATCGAAGGCTTCGCCGTCGCCGGTGGACTGGAGCTGGCGCTGGCGTGCGACCTCATCGTGGCCGCGCACGACGCCAAGCTGGGGCTGCCTGAGGTCAAGCGGTCGCTGACCGCCGCGGGCGGGGGACTGCTGCGTCTCGCGCAGCGGATTCCGTACCACGTCGCCGCGGAGATCGCTCTGACCGGAGATCCCCTGCCCGCTCAGCGCCTGTACGACGTCGGGCTGATCAATCGCCTGGCCGAGCCGGGTCAGGCGCTCGACATGGCCATGAGCCTGGCGGCGCAGATCGTCGACAACGCGCCGCTCGCCCTGGAGGGCACCAAGTTCGTGCTCGCGGGGGCGGGCGACTGGGGGATGGCCGAGGGCTGGGACAAGCAGCACGACATCACCGTCAGCGTCAGCACGTCCGAGGATGCGCGCGAAGGTGCCACGGCATTCGCCGAACGCCGACCTCCCGTGTGGCAGGGACGCTGAGACCTTCCGGGTCGGCGCGCACCTCGACGTGCGCGCCCGGGTCTCAGTCCCGGTCGAGTGATGCCAGGAAGGCGATGAGCGCGTCGTTGACCTCGGCGGCACGCTCCTGCTGGACCCAGTGCCCGGCGCCTTCGACGACGATCGGCTCCTGGAGGTTGGTGAAGACCTCGCCGAGACGATCCGACGGCATGAAGCCCCGGACCGGGTCGAGAGAGCCGGTGAGGAACATGGCCGGAACCTCGGACGTACGCTTCGACATCGTGATCGACTGCTCCCAGTTGCGATCGATGTTGCGGTAGTAGTTGAGTCCACCGGCGAATCCGGTCTGCTCAAAGGCTCGCACGTAGACGTCTAGCTCGTCGGGTGTGAGCCATCCGGGCAGCTCTGCGGGCTCGAAGGTGCCGCCGACGGCGGTCGAGATCGACGCCATCATCGCGGTCATGGTCGCACGCACGTCGCGGGCCAGGTTCTCCTCAGGTGGACCCTGCTGCTGGAACTGGATCATGTAGAAGCTCTCGCCGAGCCGCTTGCGCATGATCTGGGTCGGCGCAACGGGTGCGGGCGGACCGAACGGCACGCTCAGCCCTGCGACGGCACGGACCCGATCGGGGTGGGACAGGCCCAACGGCCACACCATGCCGGCGCCCCAGTCGTGGCCCACGAACACCGCCTGCTGCTCGCCGAGTGCATCGAGCAGGCCGATCAGGTCGTTGCCCACGTTCTGCGCGCTGTACGACTCGACGTCGGTCGGCTGGTCGCTCCCGCCGTAGCCGCGCATGTCCGGGACGATGACGCGATAGCCGGCCTCGACCAGCGCGGGGACCTGATGGCGCCACGAGTAGCCGATCTCGGGGAAGCCGTGCGCAAGCACCACCGCGGGGCCCGATCCGGCCACCCGGACGCTCAGGGTGATGCCGTTGGTCGCCACGTCCATGACGTCGTCGGGGCGCGGAGTGCTGGCGTCGGCAGCGGGCATCTGGGTCGTCCAATCTCGGTGGGGCGGGGGCATCCGCAAACATGAATCCAACGTCAACTTTACAGTAGGATCAGATGTGTGGGAACTATCTATCTGGTGAGGCACGGCCAGGCATCATTCGGGTCCGACGACTACGACAAGCTCTCCCAGCGGGGGCACGAGCAAGCGGCACGGCTCGGATCCAGCTGGGCGTCGGCGGGCATCGTGCCGACGCGACGGGTGTCGGGATCGATGCGTCGCCAGCGGGAGACCGCGACCGGGGTCGTCGCGGCCGGTGATGCCGGCGCGCCGCACCGGGTCGATCCGCAGTGGAACGAGTTCGAGCACGTCGGGATGACCGCCCAGCACGCGCAGGACAGTGGGGGAGACCAGAAGGTCTTCCAGGCCTCGCTCAACCTGGCGCTGGCCCAGTGGATGAGCGGCGAAGGAGACTTTCCCGAGAGCTATGCCGACTTCTGCACGCGCATCCGGACGGGGTTCGCCGACGTGGTCGCGGCGGCGGGGCCGGGTGGGAAGGTTGCGGTCTTCTCGTCGGCCGGACCCATTGCCCTGGTCGTCTCGCACCTGCTGACCGCGAGCGACGCCCTCTTCACGACCCTCAACGACGTGGTCGTCAACGCCAGCGTCACCACGGTGATCGTCGGCCGGACCGGGCCCCGACTGCTGACCTTCAACGATCACGCGCACGTGCTCCCGGGCCTCGCGACCTATCGGTGAGGACGTGAGCGGGCCCGGCTCGTGACGCGATCGGCGCGGATCAGCTTCCGACCGTGGTGGCGATCCCACCATCGATCGGGATGATCGCGCCGGTCAGGTACGAACCCGCCCGGCTGGACAGGAACACGACGCCCCCGGCGATGTCGTCGGGGCGTCCGATCCGGTTCAGTCGGGAGTGTGCCGCGATCTCGTCGCGAGACTCCGCGAGCCGCGACGCCATCATCTTGGACTCGAACGGCCCCGGCGCGATCGCGTTGACCGTGATCCACTTCTCGCCGAGCTTGGCGGCAAGGACCCGGGTCAGCTGGTGGACCGCGGCCTTGCTCGGGCCGTAGGAGTACGCCTCGTGCTGTGGTGTGTGGATGGCGTCGATCGAGCCGATGTTGATGATCCGCGCAGGATCGTCCTGGCTGCCGGACCTCTCCAGCAGTGGTAGGAAGGCCTGGGTGAGGAAGAAGGGAGCCTTGACGTTGACGTTGAAGACCCGGTCCCAGGCGGCGGCCGGGAAGTCCTCGAGCGCGGCGCCCCAGGTCGCGCCGGCATTGTTGACGAGGATGTCGATGTGATCCTCGCGCGCCATGATCTCGGCGGCGAATGCCGTGCAACCGTTCTCGGTGGACAGGTCGGCCGAGAGGCCCGTGACCGGGCCGAACTCCTCGAGCTCGGTGACGGCCGCAGCGACGGCGTCGCTCTTGCGCGAAGCGACGTAGACCCGGGCGCCGGCCTGGAGCAGGCCGCGTGCGGCCATCAGACCGATCCCGCGGCTGCCGCCGGTGACGATGGCCACCTTGCCCTCGAGGCCGAAGAGGTCGTCGATCGCGCTCATACCCTGAGCACCAGCTTCCCGGTGTTGCCGCCGGTGAACAGCAGCTGGAGGGCGTCTCCGAAGGCTGCGATGCCACCCTCGACCACCTGCTCGCGCGGGATCAGCGTCCCGTCCTCGAGCCACGAGGACATCTGCGTGACCGCCTCGGGGTAGCGGTCCTCGAAGTCGAAGACGAGGAAGCCGGTCATCGTGGCGCGGAAGACCAGCAGCGACATGTAGCGCGACGGTCCGGGCGGGAGCTTGGACTCGTTGTAGGCCGAGATGCCCCCGCAGATGACGACTCGCGCGCCGAGGGTCAGATTGGCCAGCGCTGCGTCGAGGATCTCCCCACCGACGTTGTCGAAGAACACGTTGATGCCGGTGGGGGCGATCTCTCGCAGGCGGCGTGACACCGACTCGTTCTTGTAGTCGATCGCTGCGTCGAACCCGAGGGTCTCGGTCAGCCACTGGCACTTCTGGGGGCCGCCGGCGATCCCGATGACCGTCGCGCCCTTGGCCTTGGCGATCTGCCCGACGACGCTGCCGACGGCACCTGCGGCGCCGGAGACGACCACAGTGTCACCGGAGGTGACCTTGCCGACCTCCAGGAGCCCGAAGTATGCGGTCATGCCCGGCATGCCCAGGGTTCCCAGCCAGGTCGGGGCTGCCGCGACCGCCAGGTCGGCGCGGGTGACGTCCTTGCCGGTGCTGATCACATGGTCGGTGGCGCCGAAGATCCCCATCACGGTCTCGCCGACAGCGAACTGTTCATGGCGTGACTCGGTGACGGTGCCGATGCCGAAGGCGCGCATGACGGCGCCGATCTGCACCGGTGGGACGTAGGAGCGGACGTCGTTCAGCCAGCCGCGCATCGCCGGGTCCATCGACAAGTAGTCGACCTTGATCAGGAACTCGCCGTCCTCGAGCGCCGGCAGCTCGGTCGAGACGTACTCCCAGGTCTGTTCGTCGGTGAGTCCGACAGGGCGTTGCTTGAGCAGAACCTGTTGTGCGGTAGTGGTCACGGGGTCAACTTTCGTGGCATCGCGGGACGGAGTCGTACGGGGATGTTATGCGAAACTGACGTCGGATTCAACTAGGACGATCCTCGGTGAAGATGGCCCACTCCGCGCCGAGGGAGAGGGCGTGCTCGCGTTCGATCTCCTCGGCACTGCGCGGATCGGTCCCGTTCGTGCTGGGGCGCATGCCCAGGACGACGATCAGGATGCTGGTGAGCATGGCGATCGATCCGACGATGAACACGGTGATGAACGACGACTCCGGCGAGTGGCCGTTGGCGAGGATCCGGCTGCTGAGCAGGGTGATGACCAGGGCGCTGCCCAGGGCGCTGCCGATCGACCGGGCGATCGAGTTGACGCCGTTGGCGATGGCCGTCTCCTCGGGACGCACCTCCGCAACGACAAGCGCCGGCAGCGCTGCGTAGCCCATGCTGAAGGCGCCGTTGGTGATGACGCCACCGAGGATCAGGTGCCAGCTCTGGGAGTGCAGCACGGCCATCTGGGCGAAGCCGACCAGGCCCAGTGTGGAGGCGATGATCAGGGTCGTGCGGCCGCTCAGTCTCTCCAGGAGGTATCCGCCCAGCGGCGCGGTGATGATGCCGATGGTAGCCGCCGGGACGAGGTAGATGCAGCTGGTCTGGAGCACGGATGCCGAGAACCCGTAGCCGAGCTCTCGCGGGACCTGTACGAAGGCAGAGATCACGAGGAACGTCGTGAACATGCCGAAGCCGATGAACATGCCGGCCGCATGGGTCGCCATCAGCGCCCGGTTGCGCAGCATCTCCAGCGGGACCAGCGGCTCGCGCACGTGTCGTTCGACGATGCCCCAGAGGACGAACGTTGCGACCGATCCGGCGAAGCTGCCGATCGTGGCGGTGCTTCTCCAACCCCACTCGTGGCCCTGTGACAACGGGAGCAGGAGCAGGACCAGGCTGAGGCCGAGCAGCAACCCGCCGATCCAGTCGACGCGCCCATGCCGGTGTGGGTCGTCTGCCGGGACCGTCCCGAGGGCGCACACCACCAGGACCAGCGCGACCACCAGTGCGAGCCAGAACATGCGCCGGTAGTCGCCGCCGTCGCGCAGGACCAGACCCGTCAGGACGAGCCCCACGCCACCTCCGACGCCGATCGCCCCGCTGACGATCGCCATGGACGACGAGAGCCGGTGCGCGGGCAACGAGGCACGAAGGATGCCGATCGACAGGGGGAAGAGGCCGAACGACACGCCCTGCATGGCACGGGCGATCAGCAGCATCGCGAGCGAGCTCGTGACGGCGGCCAGCAGTGATCCGGCCGCGACCGTGACGAGGATCCCGATCAGGACCCGCCTGCGGCCGTGGATGTCGCCGACCTTGCTGAGTATGGGTGTGAAGACGGCGGCGGCCAGCAGGTTGACCGTCACGGCCCAGCCGACCGCGGACGCCGAGACGTTCAGGGCATCGCCGATCTGGTGGAGGACCGGAACCACCATGGTCTGGAGCAGGGCGGTGACCATGGCAAGCATCGACAGCACCAGAACCAGTACTGGCCGGGCGGTCTCGATGGCAGATGTGGTCGGCGTGTGCCTGGTGGACAGGGCCATGATCTCGGGACAACCGTTCTCGCGTGGCGGCGTCGGGCGGGGCTCGTGCTGGTTGACGATGCCGGTCCCGGGGCCTAAGTTGAAGTCGACGTTAGATTCATGTTAGTCCACTTCGCGTATGCGGCAAGAGATTCAAAGAGATAGGGAAACCGACATGAGAGAAGCCGTCGTCGTTTCGACTGCGCGCACCCCGATCGGCAAGGCCTACCGGGGAGCCTTCAACAACACCCAGGCACAAGAGCTTGCCGCCCACGCGTTGGGTGCTGCGGTGAGCCGCGCCGGAATCGAGGGCGGCGAGGTCGAGGACGTGATCTTCGGAGCGGCCATGCAGCAGGGAAGCTCGGGGTTCAACATCGCTCGTCAGGCGGTCCTCCGCGCCGGATTTCCGACCTCCGTGCCGGGCATGACGATGGATCGTCAGTGCGCGTCGGGCCTGATGGCGATCGCCACAGCCGCCAAGCAGATCACCCACGACGGCATGAACATCGCCGTGGGGGCCGGGGTCGAGTCGATCTCGTTGGTCCAGAACGACAAGATGAACACGTTGCGCGCCGAGGACCCCTGGCTCGTGGAGCACCGCCCCGACATCTACATGCCGATGCTCCAGACCGCCGAGCTCGTCGCGGAGCGCTACGGCATCAGCCGGGACGCACAGGACGAGTTCAGCCTGCTCTCGCAGCAGCGCGTCGCCGCGGCCCAGGCTGCCGGCCGCTTCGATGCAGAGATCGTGCCGCTCGAGACGGTCAAGATCGTCACGGACCGCACCACGGGCGAGACCAGCGAGGAGCGGGTCACGCTGACCCAGGACGAGGGCAACCGGTCGTCGACGACGCTGGACTCGCTGCGCGGGCTGAAGCCTGTCCTGCCCGACGGAGCGGTGACCGAGGTTGCCAGCGTGACGGCGGGCAATGCCTCACAGCTCTCCGACGGCGCATCTGCGGCGGTCCTGATGGAGGCCGGCCACGCACAGCAACGCGGGCTCGACATCCTGGGCACGTATCGCGGCATGTCGGTGGCCGGATGCGATCCCGACGAGATGGGGATCGGCCCGGTGTTCGCGATCCCCAAGCTGCTCAAGCAGCACGGTCTCACGGTCGACGACATCGGCCTTTGGGAGCTCAACGAGGCCTTCGCCTCGCAGGCGCTCTACTGCCGCAACGAGCTCGACATCGATCCCGAGCGTTTCAACGTCGACGGTGGCGCGATCTCGGTCGGTCACCCGTACGGCATGACCGGCGCACGCCTCGTGGGGCACGCGCTGCTCGAGGGCAAGCGTCGTAACGCGCGCTATGTCGTCATCTCGATGTGCATCGGTGGCGGCATGGGTGCGGCCGGACTGTTCGAGGTTGCGCTGTGAGCTCCGAGGACATCAAGGACAGTGCCATGAGCTTTGCTGGAACCGGACCTGAGGACGACGTGTTCGGCGTCGTGCGTAACGGCGTCGGCACGATCACCCTCAACCGTCCCGATCGGCGCAACGCGATGTCCGACGCGATGATCAGCGGGCTCGCCGACCTGCTCGCCGCGATGGAGGCCTCCGACGAGATCGGCGCCATCGTGCTGACCGGCGCCGGCAATGCCTTCTGTGCAGGTGGCGATGTGCAGGGGTTCGACGAGAAGGGCGGCGAAGGCGGGGGAGCGCAGACGATCGACCCGGTTGCGGTCGCGCAGCAGCAGCAGGCTCAGCGGGACACCGTCGGCCGCATCTACCGGTGCCACAAGCCCGTTCTCGCGGCCCTGCCTGGTGCCGCTGCGGGAGCCGGCGTCGGCCTCGCGCTGGCCGCCGATCTACGCATCGGCGGACCCCGAGCCCTGATCGCCACGGCGTTCGCTGCGGTCGGGCTCTCCGGCGACTTCGGCGTGGCATGGCTGCTGGAACGGGCCGTCGGCCCGGCCAAGGCACGCGAGCTGATGTTCCTCAACCCGCGCATCAAGGCCGAGCAGTGCCTGGAGCTGGGCCTGCTCAACTGGGTCGTGGGCGAGGACGAGCTGGAGGCAAGGACCGCGGAGATCGCCGAGCAGCTCGCGAACGGCCCACAGCTCGCGCTCGCATCGATGAAGCAGAACCTGATCGAGGCGCCGATGGTCGATCTGGAGGCCTCGATGGACGCCGAGGTGCCGCGGCACAAGACGGCCGGCCTGAGCGACGACCACGTCGCCGCGGTCAGGGCCTTTGTCGAGAAGCGGCAGCCGGTGTTCGGTGCGGGTCGTGGCTGAGTCCGACTCAGCGACTCGTCCAGACGTGCCGAACCACGACCAAGGAGCGCCATGACCTCGACCGCACGCACAGTCTGGACGCCGTCGGCCGACGACGTCGCCGACACGAACATCGCTCGTTTCGCGAGCTGGCTGCGCGAGACCCGAGGGCTCGACGTCGGCACGTACGACCAGATGTGGCAGTGGTCGGTCGATCATCTCGAGCAGTTCTGGGCCGCGGTGTGGGAGTACTACGAGATAGGTGATCCGGTTCCCGACGACGAGGTGCTGATCGATCGGCGGATGCCGGGTGCCGAATGGTTCCCGCACGCCCGTGCCAACGTCGCCGAGTACATCCTGCGTCCCCGATCGGACGACGGTGAGGTCGCGATCGTCACGGTGGGGGAGACCGGGGCGCCGGTCGAGATCACGTGGGGCGGGCTGCGTCGTCAGGTCGCCAGCCTTGCCGCGACGATGCGCCGACTCGGCGTGCGGGAGGGCGATGTCGTCGCCAGCTTCCTGCCCAACATCGGCGAGACGCTGGTAGCAGGTCTCGCGACCGCCTCTCTCGGCGCAATCTGGTCGGGAGTCGGCCAGGACTACGCCGCACAGGCTGCGACCGACAGGTTCGCCCAGCTCGAGCCGGTGCTGCTGTTCGCGGCCGACGGACACGTCTTCAACGGCATTCCGCGGGACCAGCGTGCCTCCGTCACCGAGCTGCGCTCGAACCTGCCCACCGTGCGTCATGTCATCGGGGTCACGCGTCTGGGACACGGCCTTGACGACACGATCGACTTCGCGGTCGCCGTCGGCGACGACGTGCCCTTCGAGCCGGTCGACACCCCGTTCGGCCACCCGCTGTGGGTGCTGTTCTCGTCGGGCACGACCGGGCTGCCCAAGGGCATCGTGCACTCCCACGGCGGGGTCCTGGTGGAGCAGGTCCAGATGCTGGGGCTCAACTGGGACCTTCGCGCGACCGACCGCTACACGTGGTACACCTCGCCCAGCTGGGTCATGTGGAACACGGTGCTCGCCGCGCTGGGCGCCGGGTCGTCCGTCGTGTGCTTCGACGGGGCCCCGATGGCGACCGGTCCGCGGTCTCTGTGGAACCTGGTGGCCGAGCAGCAGGTCACGATCTTCGGAACCAGTCCTGGATTCCTGGCCGCCTCTCAGGACGCGGGTGTGCGACCCGCCGCCCAGCACGACCTGAGTGCCCTGCGCATCATGGGCAGCACCGGAGCGCCCCTCCCCGAGCGAGCGTTCGACTACGTCACGCAGGAGGTCGGCGACCTGCCGCTGTTCTCGATGTCCGGGGGCACCGACGTGGCAGGGGCGTTCGCCCTGGGCGCGCCCAACGTGCCGGTATGGGCGGGTGAGCTGCCGGTCCGTGGCCTCGGCGTCGCGGTCGAGGCGTGGGACGACGAGGGCCGACGGGTCGTGGATCGCGTCGGCGAGCTCGTGGTGACCCACCCCATGCCAAGCATGCCGATCCACTTCTGGGCCGATGCCGACGGGTCGAAGTACCGTGCGGCCTACTTCGAGACGTTTCCCGGTGTGTGGCGGCACGGTGACTGGATCACGATCTCCGACCGCGGCAGCGTGATCGTGCACGGTCGGTCGGACTCGACTCTCAACCGGCACGGCGTGCGCATGGGTTCGGCAGACATCTACGCCGCGGTCGAGTCGATGCCAGAGGTCGCCGAGGCGCTCGTGATCGGCGCGGAGGAGATCGACGGGGGCTATTGGATGCCGCTGTTCGTCGTGCTGCAGCCCGGGGTCGAGCTCGATGACGTCACGGTCTCGACGATGCGCACCCGGATCCGTGAGATGGCGTCGCCGAGGCACGTGCCAGACGAGATCATCGCCGTGCGGGGCATCCCTCACACCCGCACCGGCAAGAAGCTCGAGGTGCCGATCAAGCGGCTGATCCAGGGTGTCGAGCTGGCCCAGGTCGTCTCGCCCGCGGTCGTCGACGACGTGTCACTCCTCGAGGACTTCAGGGTCATCGCGGCGCAGCGCCTCGACGAGGTGCGTTCCCGGATGGTTCCGCAGGACGGCTGATGCTCGGCGACGATGCCGGCGGGTCAGGCGTGGATGAGGTCGGCCAGCGACTCGCGCACGGCCGGTCGCACGCCGGCCGGGACATTGGATCGGGGCGGGTACGCCGGCAGGTGGTCGAGGCCGAGCTCCTGCACCACCGCGGAGATGTTCGCGAACATCGCCTCGACCATCGAGCTGGTCCGCCCGGTGGACGACACGACAACGGCGGCGGCCTCCCTGCGCCGGGTGGGTCGGCCGTCGAGGGTGTCGCGAAGCATCGATGCGTACGCCTCGACGGCCACCCTGACGTCGTCCTCGGTCCAACGCCCCGGTTTGACCCGTGCGATCGCACCGGTCGGCAGCGCCCAGACGTCGCCGTCGACCAGGAGCTCCGCGGCGGCCGCCATCATCGAGGCGGTCTCGCGCAGCTCGAGCTGCCAGACGTAGACCAGGTCGCCGGTCGACTCCAGCTCGGCGCGGTGTCGCGACCAGACCTGCTTCGACACGTCGAGGAATTTCCCTGATCCGCCCACGGCCGACAGCGCCTCGACGATCCACGCCTGCAGCGCACTGGAGTTGCTCACCGACCAGTTGTACCGCACGTTGCCGCTGCGCCGGCTGGTCAGGACGCCAGCGACCCGCTGCGCCACGTGACCTGCGCGGCCGGGCCGGGACCGAGCGCGGGGCCGTCCCGGGGCGGAGAGTGACACGCGGCCGATCTGCGCATACGCTCGCTTTTCTCAGCACCCCGCGTGCGAGGCGACCGAGCGGATCATCGGATCGGCCGAGCGCACCTCCCGAGGTGACCGACCGGATCGGCGCCACGACCGCTCACGCGGTTCGAGAACTGGTGGTGCACCACCATGACCACGTTGGAGGCGACATCGTGACCGGAGCCAGGAGACTGTCATGACGGTGGAACCGACAGGGTTGACCGGCGGCGACGGCGAGGGTCGCGTCGAGGAGATCATGCGGGAGGTCCTGACCCGGCGCCGCGAATTCGTCGAGGAGCTGACGACCTACACCGGTGATGCGATCGCCGAGCTCGTCGCCGATGAGTCGACAGCCCATCTGCTCGGCGCGAGCATCAGCGAGAACACCTTGCTGCTGATCCAGACCCTCTACGAGGGGCAGGACCCGACGACGGTCACCGCACCGCCCGGTGCGGTGCAGTACGCCCGCAGGCTCGCCCAGAATGACGTCTCGATGGCCTCGCTCATGCGGGCCTACCGGTTCGGGCAGGCACGATTCACCGAGATGTGTCTCGAGGTCGCTGCCGAGCTTGGCGAGCGCTATGAGATCTCCGTGCTCAGCGACATCGTGACGCGGGTCGCCCAGTTCATCGATCGGATCTGCGACATCGTGGCCCGTGAGTACGAGCAGGAGCGCGATCGGTGGGTGCGCAGCCGCAGCGGCATGCGACAGCACTGGATCGGAGAGCTGCTGGCCGGCGATGTCACCGACATCGATCAGGCGGAGGCGGTGCTCGGCTATCCGTTGAAGGGCAGCCACCTGGCCGTCGAGGTGTGGAGTGACGACGTCGTCAACCGGGCCGACAGCCTGCATGCTTTCGACCTCGTGTCGGCGTTCATCGTCAAGTCGCTGGGCGCCCGCCGCCCGCACATGATGGTGGCGACGGGGGAGCACGAGGCCAGAGCGTGGTTCGCGTCCCGGCCAGCCGACAGACTGGATGTCAACGACGTCGCCACCTGGTTGCGCGAGCAGCGCGTCCCGGTCCGGCTGGCCTGGGGCACGACTCTTGCGGGTGTCGAAGGCTTCAGGCGCAGCATCCACCAAGCGGCCCGCACCAAGGAGCTCGCGGCGAGCCACCCGAACCGGAGGGCCGTCGACTTCACCGAGGTCGCCGCCGTGGCGATGCTGAGGAACGACCCCGTGGAGCAGCAGGACTTCGTTCGTCGTGTGCTGGGCGGGCTCTCCGAGCCCGGGGAACGCAACGACGGCCTCCGCGAGACGATGCTGGCGTTCCTGGAGCTCAGTGGCGATCACACGCTGACGGCGGAAAGGCTCCACGTCCACCGCAACACCGTGCGCTACCGCATCGAGCAGGCGCTCCAGACGATCGACCCGCACCGACCGCGAGTCGGCAACAGCCACGACACGATGCTCGCTCTGAGCATCCTGGAGTGGCGCCGCGACCTCTTTGCCGCCACGCGGTAGGTGGAGGTCTCAGACCTTCTCGTAGAGCGTGACGACGCAGGCGCTACCCAGTCCGAGGTTGTGCTGGAGCGCGAGCCTCGCGTTCTCGACCTGACGCCCGCCGGCCTGACCGCGTAGCTGCCAGACGAGCTCGGCGCACTGCGCGAGACCGGTCGCGCCGAGCGGGTGTCCCTTCGACAGCAGACCGCCGGACGGGTTCGTCACGACGCGACCGCCGTACGTGTTGTCTCCCGACAGGATGAACTTCTCGGCCGTGCCCTCGGGCGTCAGACGCAGCGCCTCGTAGCTCAGCAGCTCATTCGTGGTGAAGCAGTCGTGGAGCTCTACGACGGGGATGTCCTCGGGGTCCACGCCGGACTCCTCGTAGACCGCATCGGCGGCCGCGCGAGCGATACCGTAGCCGACCAGCATCCTTGGGTCCCCGGCGAACGACTCCGGGGTGTCCGACGTCATGGCCTGGGCGCGGATGCGCACCGAGGCGTCGAGCCCATGCTTGCGGGCAAACTCCGCGCTGCAGAGGATCGCTGCCGCGGCGCCGCACGTCGGCGGGCAGCACTGCAAGCGGGTGAGAGGCCCGTGGATGGTGGGCGAGGCCAGGACCTCCTCGACCGAGACCGGGTCGGTGAAGACGGCGTAGGGGTTGTGGGCCGCATGGCGGCGAGACTTGACCGAGATGTGGGCCAAGGTGTCCGGGTCCATCCCGAACTCGTCGATGTAGGCCTGGCCGGCGTTGCCGAAGAACTGCGCCGCTGTGGGAGCCGACGGATGGGTGCCCTGGTGGGCCTCGCGTGTCTCGTTGAACAGGCGCAGCGCGTCCGGTCGGTCGGTGAAGACCGAAGTGAGGGCGCCAGGGGTCATTTGCTCGAAGCCCAGAGCCAGGACGCAGTCGGCGGCGCCGGAGGCAATCGCCTGGCGGGCGAGCCACAGTGCGCTGGATCCTGTGGCGCAGTTGTTGTTGACGTTGACGACCGGGATGCCGGTGGGTCCCACGCCATACAGCGCAGCCTGCCCGGAGACGGAGTCGCCGTACACGTAGCCGACGTAGGCCTGCTCGACGAGGCTCAGGGCAATGCCGGCGTCGTCCAGAGCGCGTCGGGCGGCTTGACTGCCCATGGCGTCGTAGGAGTCGCTACGGCCTGGTTTGCTGAACGGGATCATGCCCACGCCGACGACGTGCACAGGTGCTGTTGTCTTGGTCATCCGCTCACTCTCCAGCGGACCGAGGGCTGAAGGAACCCGCAGACCGGAAGTTCGTACGGTCGAACAAGACGCGGCATGTGCCTTGGTCGGGAGCACAGACCGAGCGTCGCGCCAGTGGACCTGCGTTGATCAGGTCAGCTGACGATGGCGTGCATCAGGCGCCTGCACCGGCGCACGACGGCATCCATCGCGCCAAGGTCCCCGGCCAGGAACGCCATCAATGACTGCTCGAACATGCCGTCGTACATCGCGTAGGCGAGAGCAGACTCGACGTCGACCGAGGAGTCCGACAGCTCTGCGCACCGGGTCACGACGTTCCAGATCATCTGTTCCAGCAGATCATCGATCTCGTCGATCAGTGGACGCAGCTCGGCCTGGAACATGCTCTGGTTGCGCAGGTCGTACCAGAGGCGGTGCATCGACGCATCGTCGCGAAGCGTGAGAGACATGGCCTCCGCGAACTGGTCGGTCAGCTCATCCGCGGTGGACGCCGTCGCGACGATCTCGTCGTAGTGCGTTGCGCAGTCGCTCTTGTACTGGCGGACGCAGTGCTGGATGAGCTCGTCCTTGTCCTTGAAGTAGTAGTGCAGGACGCCGTGGCTGAACTCGGAGTTCTGGGCGATGTCGCGCAAACCGGTGCGGGCGTAGCCGCGCTCGGCGAGGGTGGCCAGCGCGGACGCCGCGAGCTGTTCGCGCCGGCGGGCGAACTTGTCGACCGCGGCCTTCTCGAGCCGGTCGTTCTGCGTGCTCACGTCTCACCCTTTGTCTGTTCGTCCAATCCGGGTGCACGGTTTTGTGCGCTCGGAAGAATGCGCCCATTCTACTGGTCAATCGTCCAGATTTGTCTTGTCAAGTGTCCAAATTTGGGCTTGTCTGTGATGGAGGTCATATCCGCGACGAAGGGAAGAACACGATGGCAACATGCGATTTGAGTGGCCGCAAGGTCCTCATCACTGGTGGCGCCCGAGGGCTTGGACTCAAGATGGCTGAGACCCTGGCGGGCCAGGGCGCAGCGGTGGTCATCGCCGACATCGATGCCGAGGCAGGAGCCGCCAGCGTTGCCGCCCTCGCCGATCAGGCGCACCACGTCTCCTTTGTCCATCTCGACGTGGCCGACGATGCCTCCTGGGAAGCGGCGATCCCGGACGTGCTCTCCGCGCTGGGTGGACTCGACGTGGTGGTCAACAACGCCGGTATCGAGATCACCGAGCTGTTCGTCGACCTGAATCCGGATCATGCGCGCAAGATCTTCGACATCAACGTGGTGGGCACGATGCTCGGAGTCAAGCACGCCTTCCGCACGATGCGTCCCGAGGGCCCGGCCGGTGCCGGCGGCGCGATCATCAACATTGCCTCGGTCGCCGCGACGATCGCCTTTCCGGGCATCGCTGCGTACTCGGCGTCCAAGTCGGCTGTCGACCGGCTGTCCCGCGTCGCCGCGGCCGAGTCCGGGCGCATGGGCTACGGCGTTCGAGTCAACGCGATCTGCCCGGGGCTGGTCCCCAACGCGATGGGCGCCCAGCTTGCGAACGACACCGCCGAGCTGGGGCTGTTCGGCTCGACCGAGGAAGCAGTCGGCGCCGTCGTCAGCTTGACCCCGAGCGGGCGCCTCGCGACCGAGCAAGACATCGCTGACGCCGTCGCCTTCCTCGCGTCCGAGGACTCGGCGTTCATCAACGGTGTCGCGCTGTCCGTCGACGGCGGCATGGGCATGTAGTCCTTCCGTCTCCCCACACCACCCTCCCCACAAGCAAAGGAAACTCCATGAGCAACAAGCCTGTCGTCGTCTACGGCGCATCGGGATACACCGGTCGACTGATCTGCGAATACCTCCGCGAGTACAACGTCCCGTTCGTGGCCGCTGGCCGCGACGAGGACAAGCTCACCGACTCGATGCAGTCGTGGGTACCGGGCATCGAGACCGCCAACTACGAGGTCGTCGAGGTCGAGCACGAGGTCGGCGCCCTGACTGATCTGTTCAGTGGTGCGTCCGTCGTCCTCAACACCGTGGGGCCGTTCAGCCGTTTCGGGCCCGAGGTCGTCGAGGCGGCGCTGGCGGCTGGCGTCCACTACACCGACACCACCGGTGAGCAGGACTGGGTCATCACGTGCGACGAGAAGTACGGCGCGGACTTCGCTGCCGCCGGCCTGTTGCTCTCTCCCGGGCTGGCCCAGATGTACACGACCGGCGAGATCGCCGCCGAGATCGCCCTCGAGCAGCCAGGTCTGGACACCCTCGACATCGCGGTCTTCTGGGGCGGCAGCCCGACCATCGCGTCGACCCAGACGATCCTGTTCAACGCCGCACTGACCGAGGCGAAGTACCTCGAGCAGAACGCCTATGTGCCGTTCGACCCGGAGGCGGGCCACTATCACCTCAACATTCCCGGTCAGCACGAAGTCGCGCTGGCGCTTCCGTGGGGTGGCACGTCGCACCCGGTCTGGTACAAGAACGACCCGAGGGTGGCCAACGTCAGGGCACTGGGTGGTGTGTTCAACCGCGGCCTGATGCTCGCCGTCCCGCAGATCGTGGCCGGTGCAATCCAGGCGACCGAGGGCATGGGCATCGAGGAGAAGTACGCAGCGCTGGCCGCGACGGCCTCGCAGGTCATGAGCGAGATGCCTCCCCGCGAGAACCCGCGGATCAACAAGTCGATGGACTCCGCGCACGCTTCGGGCCCGCTCGGTCGGGCGCACTGCGTGATCCACGGCAGGGAGAACTACAAGCAGACCGGACTGCTCCAGGCGTACGCGGCGTACGCGTTGCTGCAGCAGCCGCCCAAGAAGGTCGGCTTCGCATCGGGATGCCAGGCCTTCGGACACCGTGAGCTGCTCGGCCAGCTGATGAGTTTCGGCCTCGTGCAGCAGCCGGTGCTGACGATCGACTGAACCCATCCGTGGGGCGGCGGGAATCCGCCGCCCCACGAATTCCCCTCAACCCACCCACTGAGAAGGACGCCATGCACTTCGCCAGCCTCCCCGACGATCGCGCTGCTTCAGCACCTGATGCGCCGGCGATCGCCGACGACTCCACGACCCTGACCAATCGACAGTTCGCGGCCCGGGTGTCGGCGGCGGCGGGTGCTCTGGTCGACCGCGGAGTCGGAGTCGGCGACGTCGTCGCCGTCCAGCTGACCAATCGGGTCGAGCTCATCGTCGCGCTGTTCGCGGCGTGGCGCGTCGGCGCGACGCTCAACCCGCTCAACCCCGTGCTCACGGGCGCCGAGGCGACCCACCAGGTGCTCGACGCAGGGTCCGTGCTGCTGGTGACCCGGGACGGGACGGGGCCGGTGGCCGGCGTCGCGACCATCGGCCTCGCGGACCTCTCGTCCGCGACAACCACCGCGCCCGCGAAGGAGTCGGTCGACGACCTGGCCCTGCTGATCTACACGAGCGGGACGACCGGACAGCCCAAGGGCGTCATGCTCACCCACGCCAACCTCGACTCGATGACCGAGTCGTTCATCGAGTGGCTCGACATCACTGATGCCGACCACAGCATGCTGGTCCTCCCGCTCTTCCACGCCAACGGGATCGTCCTCGGGACGCTGACACCCCTGCGGGCCGGCGGTCAGGTCTCCATCACGGGCAAGTTCTCGCGGGACCGGTTCTTTGACGATGTCGAGCGCCTTCGGCCCACCTACTTCTCGGCCGTCCCGGCGATCTACGCGATGCTGAGCGACCTTCCCGATGACGTGCACCCGGACACGTCGTCCCTGCGCTTCGCGGTGTGCGGAGCGGCGCCGATGCCGGCCCAGCTCATCGGACGTTTCGAGACGCGCTTCGGGCTCACGCTGGTCGAGGGCTACGGATTGTCTGAGACCACGTGCGCCTCGACGATCAACCCTCTGGACGGCGTCCGCAAGGCCGGAACCGTCGGGCCGCCGCTTCCCGGACAGCAGGTGGACGTCATCGATCCCGAGGGCCGCCATCTGCCGGCCGGCGAGGTCGGCGAAGTCGTCATCGCGGGCCCGACTGTCATGGCCGGCTACCTGAACAAGCCCGAGGAGACGGCTCGGACGATCGTGGACGGCTGGTTGCGGACCGGTGACGTCGGACGAATCGATGAGGACGGCTACCTCGTGCTGGTCGACCGCGTGAAGGACATGATCATCCGCGGCGGAGAGAACATCTATCCCAAGGAGATCGAGACGGTCCTCTACCAGCACCCCGATGTTCTGGAGGCTGCCGTGGTGGGGCGGGCAGACAAGATCCTGGGTGAGGTTCCCGTGGCCTTCATCGCTCGACGCGCGGGATCGTCGGTCGACGAAGACGAGCTGCTCGAACACTGTCGGGTGCTTCTCAGCGCGTTCAAGCTGCCGGTGAAGATCTCCTTCACCGACGAGCTCCCCAAGAATCCGGTGGGCAAGATCGACAAGCCCACCCTCCGCTCCTTCGTGGGGCCGAGCTCACCGTGAGCTCAGCCGCGCCATGACGGCCAGACGGACGAGGAGCAGGCAGATCCTCGGCGTCCTGCACGACAGCTCCTGACCTGCACGACCACCATCACCACTCATCCCTCGGAAGGGGAATCATGTCTTCAACCCAGCAGCGCACAGCGATCGTCACCGGGTCGGCCAAGGGCATCGGGCTCGCGGTCGCCACCGAGCTCACCGCGCGCGGATATCGGGTCGTGATCTCGGACATCGACGCCGAGGCATCGGACCGCGCGGCCGCCTCGCTCGAGGGCGCCATCAGCATTCCTTGCGACGTCCGCGACGAGGAGCAGGTCAAGGCGCTGGTCGACGGTGCCGTGGAACAGTTGGGCCGGCTCGACCTCATGGTCCCGAACGCAGGCGTGGCGATCGTCGCCCCGCTGCTCGAGACCGATCTCGCAGCGTGGCGAACCGTGACCTCGGTCAATCTGGACGGGGTCTTCCTCTGCCTTCGCTACGCCGCTCCGGCGATCATGGCCTCCGGCGGCGGCAACATGGTCGCGATTGCCTCGGTCACAGGTGTCAACGGCACTGCGCTGGTCGGCTCGTACGCGGCCGCCAAGGCGGCGGTGATCAACCTCAGCAAGACCCTCGCGGTTGAGCTGCGAGATCACGGCGTGCGGGTCAACGCAGTCCTGCCCGGCTTCATCGGGACCGACCTCGTGATGGACCGGGCCGCGGAGTTCGAGGGCTACCTCGGTCTGCCCGCTGGTGGTTTCGACGGTCTCATCGCGCAGAAGCAAGGTCGATACGGCACGCCCGAGGAGGTAGCCCGCGCGGTGGCATTCCTCGCCGATCCCGAGCAGGGCTGGGTCACGGGCACGGCACTGACCCTGGACGGGGGACTTTCCGGCAGCCTGCTCTAGCCGCTGGTCCGGATGGGCGGTGCGGTCCGTTCCGCCCATCCGGCTCTCCCGGTCAGGCCGCGGGACCACTGGCGTCGGTGACGGGACGTTGGGCCCTAACCGTTCGACTGCATCTCGCTGATCCTTGAGGCACCACCACCTGACCTCATCGGAGACCAGCATGTCGAGCACCACTCGCACCCCAGCGCCGGCAACGGGCAAGCCCGCGCGCGGGTTCCACTTCCCCAGCGCGTTCACCGTGCTGTTCGGGGTGACGATCGCCGTATGGCTGCTCGCGTTCGTCGTGCCGACCGGTGCGTACAAGCTCGACGACAACGGCGCCCCGATTCCGGGCTCGTACGGCGGAGTGGATGCCGGGCTGAGCTTCGGCGACCGGCTCATGCAGCTGTTCATGGCGCCGATCAACGGCCTCTACGGCGTCAAGGCGTCCGAGGGTGGATTCATCGGTCCCTATGAGACCGGCGAGCTGTTCGGTGCGGTCGGCGTCTTCATGTTCGTGCTCGCGATCGGCATCTTCATCACGATGTCGATGAAGACCGGCGCGATCGACGTCGGCATCGGCCGCGTGGCCAGGCGGTTCCAGTCACACGGCGTCGTGGTGATCGCCATCTTGATGGTGCTGTTCTCGCTGGGCGGCACGACCGAGGGCATGGCCGAGGAGACGCTCGGGTTCTACGCCCTGGTGATCCCGCTGATGCTCTCGCTGGGCTACGACCGGATGGTCGCCGCGGCCACGATCCTGGTCGGGGCCGGTGTCGGTGTGCTCGCCTCGACCGTGAACCCGTTCGCGACCGGAGTCGCATCGGACGCCGCCGGCATCTCGATCGGCAACGGCATCGGCTTCCGACTGCTGATGTACGTCGTGCTGGTCCCGCTGGGCGTGCTGTTCGTGCTGCGCTACGCCAGCAGGGTCAAGGCGGACCCGTCGCGGTCGCTCGTGGAGCCGAAGGATGGCGACACCGAGCTGGCCGCACTCGGCATCGGCGAGACTCCGGCACTGACGGCGAAGCACAAGAGCGTGCTGACGATCGTCGGGCTGACATTCGCCTTCATGATCTTCGCGATCGTCCCGTGGGCCCAGGTCATCAGCGGCCCCGATGCCGCAAGCTATGTCTGGCAGCTCGACTGGTACTTCCCGGAGCTCGCCGCCCTGTTCATCGTGATGGCCGTCGTGGTCGGCCTCATTGGCGGACTGGGGGAGAAGGGGCTCACCGACACCCTGGTCCACGGGGCCGGAGACTTCATCGGTGTGGGACTGATCATCGTCCTGGCCCGGGGGATCACCGTGATCATGAACAACTCGCAGATCACCGACACCGTCCTGCACTCGATGGAGGACGTCGTCAGCAACACCTCCGCCGGCGTGTTCGGTGTCCTGATGTTCCTCATCAACATCCCGCTGGCGTTCCTGGTGCCGTCGACATCTGGCCACGCGGCCCTGGCCATGCCGATCCTCGCGCCTCTCGCCGACTTCGCCGGGGTGTCCCGCGCGATGGTCATTACGGCCTTCCAGTCCGCCTCGGGCATCGTCAACCTGATCACCCCGACCTCGGCGGTAGTCATGGGCGGGCTGGCGCTCGCGAGGGTCCGCTACGACCAGTACCTGCGCTTCATGGCGCCATTCCTCCTGGTGCTCGTGGTCGTCTGCGGCGCCTTCATCGCGCTGGGATCCATGATCTAGTGCCGCCGCTGCGCCGAACCCGACACACCAACCATTCATCCAGCACCATCCCAAGGAGATTTTGACCATGACGTTCCATGTTGATTCCGAGGTCGGCGAGCTGCGCGAAGTGATCGTGCACCGTCCAGGCAGCGAGCTCTCCAGGCTCACCCCCGACAACGTCGACGAGCTGTTGTTCGACGACGTGATGTGGGCCGAGCGGGCTCGCGAGGAGCATGACGGCTTCGTCGCCCAGCTCCGCGGACGAGGCACGAAGGTGCACTACTTCGCCGAGCTGCTCGCCACCGCGATCGACCAGCCGGGGGCCCGCGAGTTCCTCCAGGACCAGCTCACGACGGCCACGCGTTTCGGCCCGGCGCTTGACGCTCCGCTGGACTTCCTGGTCAACGAGACCCCGGCCGCTGAGCTCGCCGACATGATGATCGGCGGTGTGCTGAAGCGGGAGATCGCTCCCCGGCTCAAGGTGTCGAGCCTGCTGATGGAGTATCTCGACGACGAGGACTTCCTCCTGACGCCGCTCCCGAACCACCTGTTCCAGCGCGACAACTCCGCCTGGATGTACGGCGGCGTCTCGGTCAACCCGATGTCGAAGCCGGCCCGCAAGCGGGAGACCATCAACTCCCAGGTCATGTACAACTTCCACCCGATGTTCACGGGCGCCGACTTCACCTTCCTCTACGGCAACGATGCGTTGATCCACGAGCCGGCGACGATCGAGGGCGGCGACATCACGGTGATCGGCAACGGCGCCGTCATGATCGGCATGGGGGAGCGCACCAGCCCCCAGGGTGTTGAGATGCTGGCCCGCCGACTGTTCGAGACCGAGACCGCGTCGAAGATCATCGTCGTGGAACTTCCGAAGACCCGCGCCTTCATGCACCTGGACACCGCGATGACGATGATCGACAAGGACGCGTTCTGCGTCTATCCCTACCTACCGGACAACCTGCGGTCGTTCACGCTGACACCGGACGGGGCCGCGGGTCACTATCGCGTCGCGGAGAACGCCGAGCTCTTCGCGTCGGTCGCCGAGGCCATCGAGGTCGACAAGCTCCGGGTGCTTCGTGTGCCGACCACACCGATGGCCGCAGCGCGTGAGCAGTGGGACGACGGCAACAACTTCCTGGCGGTGTCGCCGGGCGTGATCATGGGCTACGAACGCAACACGACGACCAACGCGTACCTCACCGAGAACGGCATCGAGGTCATCCCGGTCGTGGGCTCGGAGCTCGGTCGCGGACGTGGCGGCCCCCGCTGCATGACCTGCCCGATCGTTCGCGAAGGAGTCAACGCATGACATCTCAGGATGGCGCCCCGAACAGCCCCCGGCCGATGACCGACCTGCAGCTCGGCGGCAAGAGCTTCACCAAGGAGCTCGACGTGACCGTGGAGCAGTGGCACGGTCTGCTCGACCTCGCCGCTGCGCTCAAGGCGGAGCGTCGATCCGGTCACGAGCGGTCAAGGCTGCGGGACAAGAACCTCGCCCTGATCTTCGCCAAGTCGTCGACCCGCACACGCTGCGCGTTCGAGGTCGCCGCACACGAGCAGGGCGCCCATGTGACCTACCTGGATCCGTCCGGGTCGCAGATGGGGCACAAGGAGTCGGTCAAGGACACGGGTCGGGTGCTGGGTCGGATGTTCGACGGCATCGAGTACCGCGGGTTCTCGCAGGCCAGCGTCGAGGAGCTCGCGACCTCCAGCGGCGTTCCGGTCTGGAACGGGCTGACCGACGAGTGGCACCCGACGCAGTCGCTGTGCGACATGTTGACGATGCTCGAGCACACCGACAAGCCAGCCGACCAGATCTGCTTCGCGTACGTGGGCGATGCCCACAACAACACGGCCAACTCGCTGCTCGTCGCCGGAGCCATGATGGGCATGGACGTCCGCATGGTCTCGCCGACCGAGCTGCGCAACCCGGATCACGTCGCTGACATCGCGACCGGCATCGCTTCGACCACCGGGGCAAGGATCCTGCAGACCAGTGACACCGCCCAGGGTGTGGCCGGGGCCGACTACGTGTACACCGACGTGTGGTTGTCGATGGGTGAGCCGGAAGCGGCGTGGGACGAGCGCATCGCGCTGCTGTCGGACTACCAGGTCAACGCCGAGCTGTTGGCGATGACGGGCAACCCCGACGTCAAGTTCATGCACTGCCTCCCCGCGTTCCACGATCGCAAGACCGAGGTGGGCGACCACATCTTCCAGCGCACGGGTCGTACCTGCCTGGAGGTGACCGACGAGGTGTTCGAGTCCGAGCACTCGATCGTGTTCGACCAGGCGGAGAACCGGATGCACACCATCAAGGCGGTCCTCGTGGCCACGCTCGAGACCCGCTGACGTGCTGGTCGTCGTCGCGCTGGGAGGCAACGCGATCCTGCGACGTGGACAACCCATGTCGGTGGAGAACCAGCGCGTCTCGATCGCCGAGGCCTGCGTCCCGTTGGCCCAGATCGCCGCGGACCACGACCTGGTCGTGTCCCATGGCAACGGGCCACAGGTCGGGCTGCTGGCGCTCCAGGCTGCTTCCTACGAGGAGATCAGCGAGTACCCGTTCGACGTCCTCGGCGCGCAGACCGAGGGGATGCTGGGATACATGATCGAGCAGGAGCTGGGCAACAGGCTGGGCAACGACAGGGCGATCGCCACGCTGGTCACCCGTACCGTCGTCGACCCCACCGATCCTGCGTTTGACGACCCGACCAAGTTCGTCGGCCCGGTCTACACCGCGGATGAAGCCCAGGCGATGGCGGAGCGACATGGCTGGGTCATGAAGCCCGATGGTGCTGACGTGAGACGAGTCGTCCCTTCGCCCACGCCGCTGCGGATCGTGGAGACCAAGCCGATCCAGTGGATTCTCGACAACAAGGGCGTGGTGATCTGCGCCGGCGGCGGTGGCGTGCCGACAACTCGAGACCCCGTGACCGATCTCATCGTGGGGGTCGAGGCCGTGATCGACAAGGATCTGGCCAGCGCAGTCCTGGCGCGAGACCTCGGCGCGGACCTGCTCGTGATCGCGACCGACGTCGACGGCGTCTACGTCGACTGGAACGGACCTGACCAGCGACTCATCGCCGGCGCACATCCGGATGCGCTGAACCCGGACGACTTCCCGGCGGGTTCGATGGGGCCGAAGGTCCGGGCGGCCGCACAATTCGCCAGGGAGACCCAAGGTACTGCGGTGATCGGCTCGCTGCGCGACATCGACAAGATGTTCGCCGGCACCGCGGGGACGACACTCAGTGCAGCGCGCTCGGGCGTCGAGTATCGGCCGTGACGACGGTGGACCGGCCGCCCGCCACGTGGCATGACCTCGAGATCGGCGAGGCTCTGGAGGCCCTCTCGGCGCAACGCGGCGGTCTGACGGCCGAGGATGCCGAGCGGCGGATGAAGGTGTACGGGCCCAACACCATCGAGCATGACGACGGGCCGCCGTGGTGGAGGGTCCTGGCCCGCCAGTTCACCAGCCCGTTGATCTATGCCTTGATCGCATCGGCCGGCGTGGCCTTCGCGTTCGGCGAGGTTGTCAATGGCGCCGTCGTCCTCGCCGTCGTCCTCCTGAACTCCGCGATCGGATTCGTCCAGGAGTTCCGCGCAGGACAGGCCATCAGCGCGCTGGCCGAGATGGTCGCCACACCCGCGAACGCGCTGCGGAGTGGCGAATGGACCGCAGTCGCATCCGAACGACTCGTTCCGGGCGATGTCGTCGAGATGGCACCGGGTGGCCGGGTGGTGGCTGATCTCCGCCTGATCGAGGACCACGGCCTGCGCGCCGACGAGTCCGCTCTGACGGGCGAGTCGGTGCCGGTCGACAAGTCAGCCCGCAGCGTCCCGACCGAGACCGTGCTCGCCGAGCGTTCGTCGGTCCTGCACGCCGGCACGATCGTCAGCAGCGGGACGGGTCAGGGCCTGGTCGTGGAGACCGGCGGCAGCACCGAGCTGGGTCGTATCTCCGGTCTGCTGAGCAGCGCCGAGCGCACGGCGACACCCCTGACCCGCTCGATCGCCCTGCTCGGCTCCCGGGTCACCCGGATCATCGCCGCGGTCACCGTCGTGCTGCTCGCCGTCGCGCTGGCGAGGGGCTATCCGCTTGCCGACGCGGCACTCGCCGCCATCACGCTGGCTGTGGCCGCGATCCCTGAGGGCCTGCCGGCGATCGTGACGATCGCGCTCGCGATCGGCGTGCGTCGGATGGCCCGGCAACGCGCGATCGTCCGGGAGCTCCCCGCCGTCGAGACACTGGGTGCCACCAGCGTCATCTGCACCGACAAGACCGGGACGCTCACGCGCAACGAGATGGTCGTGCGCCGTGCGTGGACACCCGACGGTGAGGTGAGCTTCGAGGGCCAGGGCTACGCCGCGGAGGGCCGGGTCGTGCGGGACGGTGAAGAGGTCATGCAGGTTCCCGACTCGGTCGAGCGGCTTCTTGTGGCGGCGGTGCTCGCCAACGAGAGTCGTCTGACCGGTGATGCCGCGGCACGTCAGGTCGTCGGAGACCCGACGGATGCTGCGCTCCTGGCAGCGGCCGACCGGGCCGGGCTGTCTCGCAGTGCGTTGGCCGAGCGACCGCGTGTCGACCTGCTGCCCTTCGACGCCGATCGTCGCTACATGGCGGGGGTGTTCGAGACACCAGATGAGATAGCCGAACCCATGACGTATGTGAAGGGCGCACCGGAAGTTGTCCTCGAGCACTTCCCGGACCTCATGACGGCTCCGGCTCGCGAGGCGCTCGAGCGCTACGCGGGTGAGGGGATGCGTGTGCTGGCGTTCGCGCGCTACCGGGGAGTGCTGATGGCGGCGGCATCGTGGCCGGACACGCTGGAGCTGCTGGGACTTGTCGCGATGATCGATCCGCCGCGGGACGGTGTGGCCGAGAGCATCGCCGAATGTCATCGCGCCGGCATCGCGGTCAAGATGATCACGGGTGACCATCCGGGCACTGCGACGGCCATCGGTCGCGAGCTCGGCATCGTGGGTGAGCTGCCGGCCCTGACCGGCCCGGAGATCGCAGAGCTTGACGATGACGCGCTGCTCGCGCGGGTCGGCCGTACGGCTGTCTTCGCTCGCGTCGCCCCGGAGCACAAGCTCCGCCTCGTGCGGGCGCTGCAGGCCAACGGCGCAATCGTGGCCATGACGGGGGACGGCGTCAACGATGCGCCGGCCCTGCGCCAGGCCGATGTCGGCGTCGCGATGGGCATCACCGGTACGGCGGCCGCGAAGGAGGCCGCGGACATCGTCCTCGCGGACGACAACTTCGCGACGATCCGATCGGCGATCTCAGAAGGTCGCCGCGTCTACGACAACCTGGTCAAGGCCCTGGCCTTCGCGCTCCCGACCAACGTCGGCGAGGGCCTCGTGATCCTGGTCGCAGTGCTGGTGTTCCCGGTGGTTGGTGGGCAGCCGATCCTGCCCATCGAGCCCGTGCAGATCCTCTGGATCAACCTGATCGCCACAGTCTCGCTGGCGCTGCCCCTGGCCTTTGAGGCCAGGGAGGCGGGACTCATGTCACGCGGCCCGCGTGACCCGCACGAGCCGCTGCTGTCACGCTTCGTGCTGGTGCGCACCGCCTACGTCGGCATCCTGATGTGTGCGATCGCCGTCGCGACGTTCGTGATCTCGCTCGACGCGTCGGGGGAGCCGCTGACGGGTGGGCAGACACCGAGCGACGGCGCCCTGGCCGAGGCGCAGACGCTTGCCGTCACCGCACTGATGTTCTTCCAGGTCTTCTACCTGCTCATGTGCCGCACTCTGAAGCAGCCGATCAGGTCGATCGGATTCTTCTCCAACCACTACGTGTTCTTCGGCGTCGGCGCGGTCATCGTGCTGCAGGCCGCGTTCGTGCACGTCCCCGTCATGCAACAGGTCTTCAGCTCGAGCGGCCTCAACCTGACCCAATGGATGGTTGCGGCGCTCGCCGGTGCCGTGGTCGTGCCCGTCGTGGGGTTGGAGAAACTGGTGCGTAGACGCAGAACTCATCAACCGAAAGGATCATCATGAACATCTCCTTGACCGCGCTGGCGCGCGAGCAGCTCGAGATCGCGACATCTGCGGCGAGCGGCCGCAGTGCGCACTCGGTGCGCGGAGGACACGAGCACACCCTCCACCAGACCATGATCGCGCTGGCGGCCGGCCATTCCCTGGGCGAGCACGCGAACCCCGGCGAGGCCACGGTTCATGTCCTGCAGGGCCGGGTGCGACTCGTTGCGGGTGATGACTCATGGGGAGGCGCCGCTGGGCACCTGATCGAGGTGCCGGACTCCCGCCACTCCCTCGAGGCGATCGAGGACTCCGTCGTGCTCCTCACGACGGTCAGCACGCGGGCCCCATCGACGGACTGAGTCGCCAGCGCTCCGCAGCCGGGAGCTCGATGACCGGCCGGTTCAGGCCGCTGCGGGGTAGCCCTCGCGCAGCGCCTCGACGAGGCTCTGGCGGCTCGGCTCCCAGCCGAGCTCGGTCTTGGCGCGTGCGCCGCTGGCCTGCTGGTCGAGCAGCAGCGCCTCGCCGAACCCGCCGAGTCGCTCGAGGGTCGCCTCGCGGCTCTCTGGCACGACCGCGCCGACCAGCGCCTCGCCGAGCTCACGCACCGTGGGGTTCTGTCCACTGGCGCCGACGTAGGCCCGTCCGCCGGGTGCCTTCTCGAGCGCCCGGACGTACAGGTTGGCCAGGTCATCGACGTGGACCGAGGTCCAGTGCTGGTCGCCACTGCCGATCAGCGCGACCCGGTTGCCGTCGACCGCGTCGCGGAGCATCGCGGGGATGCCCTTGCCGTGACCATAGACGATGCCGGGTTGGACGACCGAGGCCCTGACGTCGGAGTCGAGCAGGCGCTGCTCGCCGGCGGTACGCCACTGCGTCAGCGCGGGGGAGTCGAGCTCGTCACCCTCACTGATCGAGGCGTTGCTGCCGTAGATCCAGATGCCCCCGGTGTGCACGAAGGGCTTGGTCGTGCCGCCGAACGCGGCCAACGCCGCATCGATCACGGCATCGTTGAGAGCAATGTCCCGGTCGTCACTGCCGGCTGCGGTGTGGATCGCGCCATCGTGCTGACGGAGCTCCGAGGCGAGCCACTCCGCGTCGAACAGGTCGCCGATGATGCCTGTGGCGCCTGCGTCCTGGACTGCGAGCGACGACTTCTGGTTGCGGACTATCGCCGTGACGTGGTGTCCCGCGTCGACCAGGTGGTCGAGCACGGCTGAGCCGATGAAGCCGGTTCCCCCGGTGAGCAAGATCTTCATACCAGGGTCAACGGGGTGCTCGGGTGGCCTATTCCTGTCTCGTCGTGTGCGTGACGCACGTCCGGGCGGTGGGGCGCGCATCGAGTCGAGCCTCTGGGATCTGGGTCCCGCAGATCTCACACGTCCCGTACGTCCCGGCGTCGATCCGCAGGTGAGCGGCGGCGATCTCGGCCAGGCGGTGCCGGGCCTGCTCGATCATTGCCGACACCTGCGATCGCTCGAAGGCGATCGTCGCCCCCTCGGGGTCGTGCTCGTCGTCGGCGTTCGAGTCGGCCGAGGCTTCGATGATCCCGGTGAAGTCGCGGGTCAGGGCGGCGAGCAGATCCTGTGCGGACGCCCGCTCCAGGTCGAGTCGGGCGATGGCGCGAGCAGTCTCCACGGGCGCCCTCCGTTCGCGAAAAAAGCGAAGACCCCGTTCGGCGAGGAACGGGGCCTTCACAGTGCGGCATCAGGGACTCGAACCCCGAACCCGCTGATTAAGAGTCAGCTGCTCTGCCAATTGAGCTAATGCCGCGAAGCGAGGGAAACGTTATCAGCCACTCACGGTCGTTCCATAATCGGGAGTGCCTCGAGGATCGCGTGGGCCGCATTGTGCCCTGCGATGCCGCTGACTGCGCCACCGCGACGAGCGCCGCTGCCACACATCAGCACCCTGCGGTGGCCCGTCGAGACGCCCCAACGCTCCGCCGCGTCGTGCGGCCGCTCGCCCTCCTCGAGCCACGGCCACTGGAGGTCGCCGTGGAAGATGTGGCCGCCGGGCATGCCGAGTGACTCCTCGATCTGAGCCGGGGTGCGGTGCTCGACGCCGAGGATCAGCGGCTCGATCGGCTCGGCGAGGTGCTCGTCGAGCGCCGCGAGGAACTGCGCGTACGCCTGCTCCGCCGCGATCTCGTCCGGGAGCACGTCGTACGGGGTGTGCAGCCCGAAGTACGTCAGGGTCTGCGCCGGCGTGTCCGCCAGGCCCGGGCCGAGGATCGACCGGTCGGTCAGGGTGTGGCAGTAGAGCTCGCCGGCTGCCCGGTCGGGCAGGGCGCCCGCAGCGGCCTGCGCCCATGCCGTCTCCAGCTCGCTCATCGCTTCGCCGAGGTGGAGCGTGCCGGCGAACGCGATCGCCGGGTCGATGCCTGACCTCAGTCGCGGCAGGCGGGAGACGAGCAGGTTGATCTTGAACTGTGAGCCCGACGGCTTGGGCGGAGCAGGGTCGCCGAGCAGTCGCGCCAGGACGTACGGCGCCACACCGCTGAGCACCCAGTCCGTCTCGATCACGAACCCGTCGCCGCAGACCGTCGCATCGGTGTCGCGGGCATCGATGCCGTCGACCTCGCAGTTGGTGCGGATCTGGACGCCGGCCTCGCGTGCGACCCGCTCGAGCTCACCCGTGACCGCGCCCATGCCGCCGACCGGCACGCGCCACTCGCCGGTCCCGTTGCCGATCAGGTGGTAGAGGAAGCAACGGTTCTGGATCAGGGTGGGATCGTGCAGCGAGGCAAAGGTGCCGATCAGCGCGTCGGTGCTCACGACCCCACGGACCAGGTCGTGGGTGAATCGGCGCTCGATCGCGGTGCCCAGGGGCTCGTCGATCAGATCGGTCCAGATCGCCATCTCGACCTGGTCGCGCAGCTCGCCGATGTGGGGGAGTGGGCTCAGGAGGGTGGGGGCTATTGCCGCGGCGACCGTCGCGACCTCGGCGTAGAACCGGCGCCACGCCACGAGCTCGGTGTCCGAACCGGTCAGCACACGGAACGACTCCTCGGTCGCGGCACCCTCCGCGGTCTCGATCAGCAGACCGCCTCCGTCGTAGGGCGAGTACGACGCGGTGTCTCGTGATCGGAGCTCAAGTTCGAGCCCGAGGCGCGTGATGAGCTCCTCCGGCATCAGGCTCACGAGATAGGAATAGCGCGAGAGATGGGCATCGAGGCCGTCGAATACCGGTGCGCTGATCGCGGCGCCACCAACATGCGGGAGTCGCTCGAGGATCGTCACGGTGAGTCCGTTGCGGGCGAGGTACGTCGCGGCGACCAGGGCGTTGTGGCCACCCCCGACGATGACGACGTCCCGCTTCTCGGTTGCTGCGTCCATGCCCTCAGCGTAGGACTGATCGGCGGTCAGAGGTGCTTGAGCGCTTCACGTCTGGACACTCCGCTCAGGTCCGGGTGGCTCGCGACGAAGGCGCGGACCCAGTCCGGATCGGACCCGGCGTGGTCGCGCAACGCCCAGCCGATCGCCTTGCGGATGAAGAACTCCCGGTCCGCGATGTTGGACTCGACGGCGTCGGACAGCACAGCGGGGTCGAGGCGTTCCTTGCGTCGCAGCTGGCCGAGGATCGCGAGCCGGCGCAACCACAGATCATCGGCAGTGCTCCAGGAACGCACGACGGCCGCGGTCTGCTCCGGATGCGCGTCGTGCAGTGCTGCAATGCGCCGTGCGAGGTCGTCGACGTGGTCCCACCAGGCGCCTGTCGTGGCGAGGTGCTCGTACAGCGGCACGAGCTCGAGCCGGCCCGTCGCGATCTTCAGCCGCAGCAGGCTGGCCGCGGCGTAGCGCTCCTCCCGGAACGCGGCCCCGTCCCACAACCTCCGGACCGCGGTCTCGAGCTCGGCGAGCGTGTGCGGTGGGTGCGCCTTCGCGGCTGCCCCGGCGATCGAGCGGATCTCGGCCATCGGCACGCCTCGGTAGGGCATCGCGGACTTCGTGTACGCCTGCATGCGGGGTGCGCGCTCAGGATCTGCCGCGCTCTGCAGCGCCTCGCGGATCGCGGAGACGAGAGGAGCGACAGCCATGTCGGCAGCGTACGGGAATGGTTGACAGTCATTGAATGTTAAACTATCTTGAAGACCTACCGAGGAGAACCTGATGCCTGCTGTGAATGTTGCCGACTGGACCGTGCTGCCCCGCGTGATCGCGGCGCCGACGCAGACCGAGGACCGCGCGCCGGTGAGCGTCACCACCGCGCCGAAGGGCTTCGAGGGCGAAGGCTTCCCGGTTCGCCGGGCGTTCGCCGGAGTCGACCCGAGCAAGCTTGACCCGTTCATCCACATGGATCAGATGGGCGAGGTCGAGTACGAGCCCGGCGAGCCCAAGGGCACACCGTGGCACCCGCACCGTGGTTTCGAGACCGTGACCTACATGGTCGACGGCGTCATGGACCATCAGGACACCCACGGTGGCGGTGGCTCGATCACCGACGGCGACACGCAGTGGATGACCGCCGGCAGCGGCCTGCTGCACATCGAGACGCCGCCGGAATGGCTCGTCGTCAAGGGCGGCACGTTCCACGGCCTGCAGCTGTGGGTCAATCTGCCGAAGGCCGACAAGTGGCTCCCGCCGCACTACCAGGACATTCGCGGCACCGACGTCGGCCTGGCGTCGACCCCCGACGCCGGCGCTCTCCTGCGGGTCATCGCCGGCGAGGTCGACGGCGTGAAGGGTCCGGGCTCGACGCACACGCCGATGGCGATGGTGCATGCGACGGTCCTCCCGGGAGCCGAGATGACGGTGCCGTGGCGTGCCGACTTCAACGCGTTGGTCTACGTCATGAGCGGCTCCGGCCACGTCGGCCGTGAGCGGCGTCCGATCAGCTCGGGCCAGCTGGCGGTGCTCGGACACGGGGAGACGATCACGGTCGGCGCTGACCAACGCCAGGACAGCAAGCACTCAGCCCTGGAGGTCGTCGTGCTCGGCGGCCTGCCGATCCGCGAGCCGATCGCGTGGGCCGGACCATTTGTCATGAACACCAAGGCCGAGGTCATGCAGGCGTTCGAAGACTTCCAGAAGGGGCGGCTCGGCACGATCCCGACCGTCCCGCACAGCGACGTCCACGGCGAGATGCTGCAGGACTGACCGGAGCAGCCCCTGACCGCCGCGGCGGTCAGGGGCTCGCCGCGTCCGTCGGTACTGCTACCTGTCGAAGGGGCCGGAGGCAATGCCCATCGCCGCCGCCTCGGCGATGCTCTGGCCGAGCCAGGAACGGACCTCCCAGCCGGCTTCGGAGGATCCCTCGACGACCACGATCCCGGTGTTGACGACATGACGGTGCATGACGAACTCGAGGTCGACGTTGTTTGTACGGGCCGCGCACCACGCGCGGATCACGGCGCCGTGGCTCACGAAGGCGACACTCTCGACGCCCAGCGACTCCGCCTCGCCGACCACGCCGTCGAACCGGGAGATGACCTCGTGACCACTCTCTGCGCCGGGCATTCGTACGTGGAGGTCACCCCCGCACCACGACAGGAGCGTGCGGAGATACTGGGCGACCGAGGCATCGTCGGTGTTGCCCTCCACGTCACCCGCGGCGATCTCCCGGATGCCGTCCCGCTCGAGTGGCGCAAGCGCGCGATCGGAGACCAGCGGGGCAGCGGTGAGGTGCGTCCGGACCATTGACGAGACGAACAGCGCGTCGATCTTGTGGTCTGCGAGCGCCGGGACGAGCTCGATCGCCTGCTCGTGGCCGAGCGGGGTGAGCCCGGGTCCAGGGACGGTCGACTCAAGCACCCCCTCGACGTTGGCCGGAGTCTGACCATGGCGTACGAGGATCAAGCGCATGTGCTGAGCCTAGGCCGAGTGACCTCGCTAGGCTCTCGCGCATGGCTACGGATGCACAGGCGCGGTATGTCGGCGCGATCGACCAGGGAACCACCAGCACTCGATTCATGATCTTCGACCACGACGGTCACGAGGTGGCCCGCCACCAGCTCGAGCACGAGCAGATCCTGCCCTGCGCCGGATGGGTCGAGCACGACCCACACGAGATCTGGGAGGCGACGCAGGACGTCATCGAGGCAGCCCTGGGGCGCGCCGGCATCGCTGCCGACGGCCTGGTCGCGGTCGGCATCACCAACCAGAGGGAGACAACGGTCGTGTGGGACCGCCGCACGGGCGAGCCGTACTACAACGCGATCGTGTGGCAGGACACCCGCACCGACAAGATCGCCAGCGCGCTGGAACGAGACGGCCACGGAGACCTGATCCGCGAACGCGCGGGTCTGCCGCCCGCGCCGTACTTCTCGGGCGGCAAGATCCAGTGGATCCTGGAGAACGTCGAGGGAGTCCGTGCCGATGCCGAGGCGGGGCACGCGATCTTCGGCAACACCGACAGCTGGATCATGTGGTGGCTCACCGGCGGACCAGACGGCGGACTGCACCTGACCGATGTCACGAACGCCAGCCGCACGATGCTGATGGGCCTGGAATCACTGCAGTGGGACGACGAGCTGCTGGCACTGTTCGACATCCCACGCTCGATGCTTCCGGAGATCCGTTCGTCGTCCGAGGTGTACGGCCACACCCGCGAGGATGGTCCGTTCGGAGGCGAGGTCGCGATCGCCGGAGATCTGGGTGATCAGCACGCCGCGCTGGTCGGGCAGGTGTGCTTCGAGCCCGGCGAGCTCAAGAACACCTACGGCACCGGTAACTTCCTCGTGCTCAACACCGGCACCGAGATCGTCCGGTCGACCAACGGTCTGCTGACGACACTCGCGTACAAGCTCGGAGACGCACCAGCGGTCTACGCGCTCGAGGGTTCGATCGCGGTGACCGGCTCGGCGATCCAGTGGCTGCGGGACCAGCTCGGGATCATCAAGGCGGCCGCGGACTCCGAGAGCCTGGCCGGCAGTGTCGAGGACAACGGGGGCGTCTACTTCGTGCCCGCGTTCTCGGGTCTGTTCGCCCCGTACTGGCGCTCGGATGCGCGGGGGGTCATCGTCGGGCTCTCCCGGTTCAACACGGTCGCGCACGTCTCGCGGGCCGCTCTCGAGGCCATCTGCTATCAGAGCCGAGACGTCGTCGATGCGATGATCGCCGACGCCTGCCTCGACCTAAAGACTCTGCGGGTCGACGGGGGAGTCACGAGCAACGAGTTGTGCATGCAGATCCAGGCTGATGTCCTCGGCGTCGCGGTGAGCCGCCCGGTCGTGGCCGAGACGACGGCTCTCGGTGCCGCTTACGCGGCGGGCCTGGCCGTGGGGTTCTGGGCGAGCACCGACGAGCTGACTGCCAATTGGCACGAGTCGCGGAGGTGGGAGTCGACGTCGACGCTTGAGGAGCGCGAGGCCGGTCACCGGCAGTGGAAGAAGGCTGTCGACCGCACCCTCGACTGGGTCGAGACCGACTGAGCAGTGCGGCTGGGACACGCTGCGGCGTTCGGCGGCCGCACGCGTCCGCGACCAGTTGGTGCACCTGATTGACTGGGGGCATGAGATCGGTAGCCCTGTCACCCGAAAACCGTCAAGCCGCTCTCGATGCGATGGCACAGACGCCGTTGGACGTGCTGGTCATCGGCGGAGGAGTTGTGGGCGCAGGCTCCGCGCTCGATGCGGCGACCCGCGGACTGTCTGTGGGCCTGGTCGAGGCGCGCGACTTCGCGTCCGGTACGTCGAGCCGTTCCAGCAAGCTCATGCACGGTGGCCTGCGCTACCTGGAGATGCTGGATTTCCGGCTCGTCGCCGAGGCGCTCAGGGAGCGCGGACTGAACCTGCGCAAGCTGGCACCCCACCTCGTGCACGAAGTCGGTTTCCTCTATCCGCTGACGCACCGCGTGTGGGAGCGCTTCTACGCCGGCTCCGGCGTCGCGCTGTACGACGCGATGAGCAAGGCTTCCGGATACGGCCAGGGCGTACCGCTGCACCGTCACCTGACCCGGCGTGGGGCGCGTCGGATGATGCCGGCGCTCAAGAAGGACGCACTGGTCGGCGCGCTGCACTACTACGACGCGCAGGTCGACGATGCCCGGCACACGATGTTCCTGTCGCGCACCGCCGCGGCGTATGGAGCCCACGTCGCCAGCCGCACACGTGTCGTGGGCCTGCTCCGCGAGGGCGACCGAGTCACGGGGGCCAAGGTCAAGGACCTGGAGTCCGGCCGCGAGTTCGACATCCGGGCAAGGCAGGTCATCAACTCGACAGGAGTCTGGACCGACGAGACGCAGGGCATGACCTCCGAGCGCGGGCAGTTCCACGTCCGCGCGAGCAAGGGCGTGCACCTCGTGGTGCCGCGCGACCGCATCCGCGGGGAGTCCGGCCTGATCCTGCGCACCGAGAAGTCGGTGCTGTTCGTGATCCCGTGGGGGCGTCACTGGATCATCGGCACGACCGACACCGACTGGTCGCTCTCCAAGGACCACCCCGCGGCCAGTCGCAGCGACATCGACTACCTGCTCGACCACGTCAACACGGTGCTTATCGATCCCCTGACCCACGAGGATGTCGAAGGCGTCTACGCCGGCCTGCGGCCGTTGCTCGCCGGCGAGGACGAGGCGACCAGCAAGCTCTCACGCGAGCACGCGGTCGGCACGAGCGTCAAGGGGCTCGTCGTGATCGCGGGCGGCAAGTACACGACGTACCGGGTCATGGCCAAGGACGCCGTCGACGCTGCGGTGCACGGGATGTCGACGCACCTGGGCCGCACGGTCCCTCCCTCGTGCACCGAGGACGTCCCCCTGCTGGGTGCCGACGGCTACGAGGCGGTCTGGAACCAGCGGCAGATGCTGGCCGAGTCCAGTGGTCTGGGCGTGGGTCGGATCGAGCACCTGTTGCACCGGTACGGCTCGCTGACCCAGGAGCTGCTCGACCTGATCGCCGAGCGGCCGGATCTGGGCAATGCGCTCTCCGGCGCGGACGACTACCTGCGCGCCGAGATCACCTACGCCGCGTCGCACGAGGGTGCCAGGCACCTGGACGACGCGATCGCGCGACGCACGCGCATCTCGATCGAGACCTTCGATCGCGGCACCGACGTCGCCGAGGAGGTCGCCGGGCTGATGGGTGGCGTGCTCGGCTGGAGCGAGGCCCAGCGGGCCAACGAGGTCGACCACTACCTCAAGCGGGTCGAGGCCGAACGGGAGAGCCAGACGATGCCTGACGACGAGACCGCCGACGCGGCCCGCAAGGGCGCCGTCGACGTCGTCCCGGTCTCGACCCTGTCGGCGCAGACTGCCCCATGACGCACGAGGAGACGATCGCTGACTATGACGTGCGCTCACCGGCCTCGCGCACGCTCCTGACCGTGATCGGCACGCTGCTGACGGTCGGGCTGCTGGCGGGGCTGGTGCTGGGCGCGTCATTGCTCAAACGTGAGAGCCGCATCTCGACCAGCGTGGTCGAGCTCGACGGCTCCGCCCAGGTCGTGATCAATGCCGGATCTGCCGATGTCACCCTCGTCGAGGGAGAGGAAGACCTCGTCAAGATCCGTGCCCGCATCACCTCGGGCCTCCGTAAAACCGACTTTGCGCTGGGCCGGCGCGGCGATGAGATCAAGATCGCGTCCGGATGCCAGACGTGGCTGTCCCCGGGCTGCGGGGTGTCAGCCACCCTCGAGATTCCCAAGGGCATGCCGGTCGTGGTCAGGACGACCTCGGGCGATGTGGTCGCGGACGGTCTGACCGAGGGTGTTCTCACCGTGACGTCGGACAGCGGTGACATCGTGGCGTCCAAGCTGGAGGTCGACGAGTTCTCGGCGGCGACCGGGGACGGAGACATCCGGGCGTCGTTCTCGACGCAGCCCTTCGGATTCAAGGCCACGACGGTCGCTGGAGACATCTGGGCGACCGTGCCGACCGGCAAACGGACCTACGTCGTCACGACAAGTTCCAAGTCCGGGAAGGTGTCCAATGCGCTGCAGTCGGACGCAGAAGGCGCTGGATTCGTCCGGGTCAGGTCCGACAGCGGGGACATCGATCTCGGGAGCGAATGACAAGACCCCCGCTCCTTGCGGAACGGGGGTCTTGTTGGGGTGGATGACGGGACTTGAACCCGCGACCACCGGCACCACAAGCCGGTGCTCTACCAACTGAGCTACACCCACCACGCGTGTCGAGCATGCGCCCGACACGGCGTCGGTAAGTCTAACGCAACCTGATGACGACTCAGACCGCGCCCTTCAACGAACCGGACACCTCGGCCGCGATGGCCTTCGCGGTGTCGGTGTCGATGCCCGGTTCGGGGGTGAAGACGGTGCGCCGGTAGTAGCGCAGTTCTTCGATGCTCTCCTGGATGTCGACCAGCGCACGGTGGTGACCGGCCTTGACCGGTGCCGCGAAGTAGGCCCGTGGAAACCACTGGCGGGCCAGTTCCTTGATCGACGAGACGTCGATCACGCGATAGTGCAACCAGCCCTCGAGCTCGGTCATGTCGCGGGCGAGAAAGGCTCGGTCGGTGCCGATCGTGTTGCCGGCCATCGGTGCCTTGCCCGGCTCTGGGACGAACTGGCGGACGTAGTCCAGCACCTGCTCCTCCGCGTCGCGCAGGCTCAGGCCGGCTTCGAGCTCGGTCAGCAGCCCTGAGCTCGTGTGCATGTTGCGCACGAAGTCGTTCATCTGCTCGAGCGCCGCCTCCGGGGGCCGCACGATCAAGTCGATCCCCTCGCCGAGCACATTGAGGTCGTAGTCGGTCACCAAGGCGGCCACCTCGACCAACGCGTCGTTGGCCAGGGAGAGCCCGGTCATCTCACAATCGATCCACACCAGCTTGTCATTCACGCGCTGAACCTTACTGCGCCTCTCGGACGAGGCGGCTCGCGCGGGCAGATAGGGTCACATGGAACCTTCGGCGAGCGAGCCGCGTTGGTCCAGATGGTGACCGCCCGAACCAGGAGTACTCAGTGAGCAACGAACGTCAGCAGCGCGCCGCCCGTGCCGAGCAGATGCGCAAGCAACGGGAGAAGTCCGACCGCAAGCAGCGCAACGTCATCACGATCGCCATCGTGGTCGTCGTGGTTGCGCTCACGGCACTCGGTGGCTACGCGATCAAGTCCGCCAGCGACGACAACGCCAAGGTCGAGGACGTCATCAAGCCGGCGAACGCGACCAAGGATTTCGGCATCGTCTATGACGCTGCCGCGGCCGGTGGCAGCGCGGAGGCCGACAGCAAGCCCGTGTCGGTCGAGATCTACGAGGACTTCCAGTGCCCCGCATGCCTCCAGTTCGAGCAGCAGAGCGGCGCGTTCCTCAAGCAGCAGGTCGCCAGTGGCGCCATCACGATTACCTACCGTCCGTTCTCGTTCCTCGACGAGCTCGGTGGCAGCCCCAACGACTACTCGAAGCGTTCGACCAACGCAGCGTTGTGCGTGCTCGACCAGGGTGGCGTCGCGGACTACCAGAAGGCGCACGACTACCTGTACTCCAACCAGCCGCAGGAGGGGACCGCCGGGCCGGAGAACGCGGCCCTCGTCACGGCCATGGAGGGTCTGGGATTTACCGGGCTCGACTCCTGCATCAAGACCGAGAAGTTCGTGCCGTGGGTCAAGGCAGCCAAGGACAAGGGCTCGGATGACGGAGTCGGCAGCACCCCGACCGTGAAGGTGGCCGGCAAGGTCGTCGAATCACCGACGCCCGCCAGCCTGCAGCAGGCTGTCGAAGCGGCCCAGAAGGGCTGACGTGGGCTCAGCCGGCCAGGCTCACAGCGCGCTTCCGAGTGCGTAGCCGCACGACGCCGCCGCGATGCTCAGCACGAGCATCGCGGCGGCGTTGACTGCGGCTGCGCCGTACCGACGGTCCAGCGCGAGGTGCACGGTCTCGACACTGGCGGTGCTGAACGTCGTGTAGCCGCCGAGGAATCCGGTGCCGATGATGGTGTGCCACAGGTCTCCGGTGCCGAGGCCGACGACGAGACCCAGCAGCAGCGAACCACTGATGTTGATCAGGTGCGTCGACCACGGCAGCCTCTTCGACGCGCGCGGGCGCACCCAGGCATCGAGCGAGTAGCGGGCGCCGGCACCCAGCCCACCGGCCAGGGCCATCATCAGCGGCGTCATCGGACGACCGCCCGGGCAGTCACGATGCCCAGGAGCGCGGCCAGCAGGCCCGCCACGACCGTGCCGACGGCGTAGGCCAGGCCGAGCGCGACGTGATCGCCGCGTAGCAGGGTGTCGGTCTCGACCGCGAGGGCGCTGTACGTCGTGAACCCGCCGAGCAGTCCGGTGCCCAGCAGCAGTCGCAGTCGGTTGGCCCGGGCGCTGTGGTCGTGCACGATGAGGACTGCGAGCAGGGCACCCAGGGCGAACGACCCCACGACGTTGACCACGAAGGTGGCCAGCGGGAACAGCCGGTCGGCGTCCAGGGCCTCCGCGATCCCAAATCGGCCCAGGGTGCCGACGGCGCCGCCGACGGCGACCAGGGCGAAGGACTTCACCGGTCCATTAGACCGTGCAGCAGGCTGGCGGCGATCGCCGCCATGACGACGGCGATGAGTCCGTCGAGGATGCGCCAGGCGTTCGGACGGGCGAACAGTGGGCGGAGCAGTCGCGCACCGAAGCCCAGCGCAGCGAACCAGATGACCGACCCCAGCACCGCGCCGGCGCCGAACCACCAGCGGTCCTCGCCGTGCGTACCGGCGACGGAGCCGAGGAGCAGGACCGTGTCGAGGTAGACGTGCGGGTTGAGCCAGGTCAGGGCGACGGCAGTCGTGACGACCGGCCACAGCGGCGTCGACTCGGCGGGGGACTCGTCGATCACGGAGGGCCGCACGGCCCGTCGAGCAGCGAGCCCCGCGTACGTCAGCAGGAAGGCAGCACCCCCGATGCGCATCGTGTCCAGCAGCCACGGTGCGAGCTGCAGCAGACTCCCGATGCCTGCGACGCCCAGGGCGATCAGGAGGGCGTCCGACACCATGCAGACCAGCACCACGACAAGGACGTGCTGCCGCAGGAGTCCCTGCCGCAGGACGAAGGCGTTCTGCGCACCGATCGCGATGATCAGGGACAGCCCGAAGCCCAGGCCCGCGAGGGCGGTGACGAGGGCGGCGTGATCCATCCCCCCATCCAAGTGCACCGCCGCACCATCCCGCACATACACCTGGCGGGTCAGGGACCCGTCAGTGGTTGGCTGTGGCCATCGGGGGAGATGGCGCGGCGCAGGAGCTCGATGTCTTCGGCCCCCAGATGGCCCGCGAACCGCATGAGTGCCGCCCGGCGGTCGCCAGCCCCGGTCAAATGTTGCAGCATGGCCAGTCCGGTGTGCTCGGCCTCGGTCCTGGTGGCCGCGAACCGGATCCCTCTCGCGTCGACACCGGCGCGCTCGACGTCGCCCTTGCCGCGCAGACGATCCAGTGCCGTGAGCACCGTGGTGTGGGCGGGTAGCTGGCCGGGGAGGGCCTGTTGGATCTCCTTGGCGGTCAGCGGGCGCTCACCACCCCACAGAGTCCGGAGAACCTGGGCCTCCAACTCGCCGTGCGCGCGCCTGCCTGTTTCGGTCATCGGGATCCTCGTCTGATGCCGCCGGTCCATGTCTTCTACGCAATGTAGTACCCCATGCCGGTCAGCAGGAAGCCGATCGGTAGATTGACGTGGTGACCAGTGTGGCTCGTACGTCCCGGACGTCGCTGACGTCGGGGCACGTGCGCGCGATCAGAGCGGCTGTTGTTGCTGTGCTGACCGTGACGGTCGCTGCCGGGTGTCATGTTGCCGGTGGCGGCACGACCCCTTCGTGGGTCATGGCTGGCCTCATGCTCGCTGCGGGCACTCCGCTCAGCTGGAAGATCAGCGCCCATCGGTGGTCGGTCCGTGAACTCTTCGCGATGTTCCTGCTGGCGCAGGCTGCAGTGCACCTGCTGAGCATGTCGTCCCTGAACGGCGAGCACGGGATGGGCGGCATGGGGGTGTCGACCGCCATGGTCTCGGCGCACCTGCTCGGTGGCGCGGGTCTGGTGGTGTCGATCCGCTGGGGCGAACGCGTCCTGTGGTCGCTGGTCGACGTCCTGGCCCTGCGGCCGATGGCGCTCCTCCTCGCGGGCGCGCCGGTCCTCCAGGCGCGGGCTGTCGTCGCGGTGTCCGTCGCCTCACCCCGCCATATGACGTCGTGGCACGTGGCGCCGAGCCGAGCCCCACCCGGCGTCGCCGCGCGCATGGTCACCCTCTGAGCCGATCGGTTCCGTAGGCTCCTGCGCACGGCTCCGACCCCGGCCATCGCACCCATCCGGTGCGCCGTCCGTCCACTTCGGTGGACGTCGTCGAGGAGTACCTCACCATGCGCGTGTCCCGTCCGGGACGGGCGATCATGGCTTGCGCGTCACTGCTGGCTGCCTGCTTCATGTGGGCATCGCCGGCTAGCGCGCACAGCTCTCTGGTCCGCTCGAGTCCCGCAGAAGGCGCGGTGCTGCCCACAGCGCCACGCAGCATCACCCTGGAGTTCAACGAGAAGGTCTCGAAGATCGCCCCGGCCATCGTCCTGCGCAACGACGCCGAGGCGGTCATCAGCAGTCGTCCACCGACGGTCGGTCGGACCACGATCAGCTCGACGGTTCCCACAGGGCTGCCCGACGGTAGCTACTCCATCGTCTGGCGGGTCGTGTCGGATGACGGGCACCCGATTCAGGGCGTGATCCGGTTCGTGATCGGGCATGCGTCTGATCCGGTCGATGCGAACGAGGTCGATGCACCCGAGAACTCGACGAGCCGCAGCTGGACCTGGCTGCCCGTCGCGGCAGCTGTTCTCGCTGCCCTGATCGGCGCCGCGCTCGTGCTGCGCCGCTACAACACCAACCACACCCCTTGAACTGAACTGGAGAATTTCATGAACATGCGAACCGCTCGTCCCACCTCGACCCGACGTCTCACGTCCCTCACCGCTGCCGCGGTCGCGGTGGTTGCGTCCCTCGGACTGACTGCATGTGGCAGCAGCGGTGCGGACGTCGCCACCCAGGCGTCCGGAATCGTCATCGAGGACCCCTGGGTCAAGGAGGCCGACTCAGGCATGACGGCAGCCTTCGGCGTGCTGCGCAACGACTCGGACACCGAGGCCGTCGTCGTCTCGGCGACCAGCCCCTCGACGTCGTCGATGGAGCTCCACGAAATGGCCCCCCACGACGACGGCGACATGGTCATGCGGGCCAAGAAGGGTGGTGTGACGATCCCCGCCGGCGGAACCCACACGCTCGATCCGGGCGCTGATCACCTGATGCTCATGGACGTCACGAAGCCGATCAAGGCCGGTGACACGGTCACGGTCACGCTGACGTTCGCGGACAAGTCGACGATGAAGTTCACCGCGCCTGCCCGGACGTTCGCGGGCGCGAATGAGGACTATCAGGGCGACGACAAGTCCGGGACGGACATGAGCGAGATGGGTGATGAGTGACGGCGGCGGCGCCCCACCGCCGCGGCTGAACAGACGCCAACTGCTGCGTACAGGCGCCGTCGCCGCGGGCGGGGTCGCCCTCGGCGTCGCTGCGCGTGAGGCGACGGTTGCCGAGGCGGCATCCCCGGCCGCTCCGGCGATCGTGCCCTTCCGCGGAGTGCACCAGGCCGGGGTGGCCACCTCCCCGCAGGCGTACGCGGCGTTCGTCGCGTACGACCTGCGCGGAGGGGTGGACCGCGAGGCGCTGGTGCGGCTCATGCGGATCTGGACCGATGACATCGAGCGTCTGAGCCAGGGGCGACCAGGACTGTCGGACACCGAGCCCGAGCTGGCTCTGGCGAAGGCCAGGCTGACGGTGACCCTGGGACTTGGACCGGGGGTGTTCGACGCGGCGCGACTGCCGGATCGCAAGCCGTCGTGGCTCGCGCCGCTGCCGGCATTCGGCATCGATCGCCTCGAGGAGCAGTGGTCCGGCGGCGACCTGCTGCTCCAGGTCTGCGCGGACGACGAGCTGACGGTCTCGCACGCGGTGCGGGTGCTGACCAAGGAGGCACGGACCTTCACCTCCGTGCGATGGGTGCAGCGAGGATTTCGTCAGTCGTCGCCCACCGCGGGTGCGGGAGGCTCGACCCGCAACCTGATGGGGCAGGTCGACGGCACCCGCAACCCCGACGCGGACACCGAGTCGAGTCTGTTCTGGATCGGCGATCGCTCACAGCAGTGGTTCGGACCCCAGCCGAGCTGGCTGACTGGCGGGACCTCGCTGGTCGTGCGTCGTATCGCGATGGAACTCGACACGTGGGACGAACTCGATCGCACGGGCCGTGAGCAGGCCGTCGGACGCCGCCTCGACAACGGTGCACCCCTGACCGGCATGCGGGAGAAGGACGAGCCGGACCTGGAGGCGCTCAACGACCTGGGGCTGGAAGTCATCGAGCCGTTCGCGCACATCCGGCGAGCGCGGTCCGACGATCCTCGCGAGCGTTTCCTGCGGCGTCCGTACAACTACGACGAGGCGCCGCCGAAGGGGCAGCTCAGCAGCTCAGGCCTGGTCTTCGCGACCTATCAGGCCGACGTGGACAAGCAGTACGTGCCCATCCAACGGCGGCTCGACGAGCTCGACCTGCTCAACAAGTGGACGACCCCGATCGGGTCCGCGGTGTTCGCCGTCCCACCGGGTTGTCAGCGGGGCGAGTTCCTTGCCCAGTCGCTGCTGGGTTGAGCGCAGGCCCCGCCGCCTCGCACGTCGTGCGCGCCCGGCAGGACTCCGTCGGGCGCTGGGCGCCCTCCTCCCCGAATCCTGAACGACGGGATTCGCGAGCGGACCTCACGTTTCGTTGGCGCGCCCGGCAGGACTCCGTCGGGCGCTGGGCGCCCTCCTCCCCGAATCCTGAACGACGGGATTCGCCAGCGGACCTCACGTTTCGTTGGCGCGCCCGGCAGGACTCCGTCGGGCGCTGGGCGCCCTCCTCCCCGAATCCTGAACGACGGGATTCGCCAGCGGACCTCACGTTTCGTTGGCGCGCCCGGCAGGATTCGAACCTGCGACCTAGAGATTAGAAGGCTCTTGCTCTATCCGTCTGAGCTACGGGCGCTCGGGCGTTGCCACCCGGGGTAAGCCTATCTGCGCCGGTCGCCGAGCATGCGGGCCCAAGCCCCGATCACCTGCATGCCCTACGATTTGCGGGTGACAGAAGCGACTGCCGCCGCCATCCCAGCCGCGCTGCCCAAGTATCGAGAGCCGTTCCGCCAGCGCGGACGTGTGGCCCTGATCGTCCTGTTCGTCCTGATCGCGATCGCAGGTATTGCCGGCGGAGCCGCGATCTCGTTCAGCGCAGGCGATCCCGAGGGTGCCGGCCTCTCGGTGATGTTCGCGATCGTGCCACTGCCGCTGCTACTGCTCGCCTACTGGTGGCTCGACCGCTATGAGCCGGAGCCGCGCCGCTACAAGTTCGCGGCGTTCGTGTGGGGTGGAGTGGTCGCCGTCGCGATCGCGCTTGCTCTGGAGGTCTGGATCCAGAACACGTGGGACCTGAGCGACGAGACCGCGGCCTCGGTCGTCGCACCCCTCGTGGAGGAGCCGGCCAAGTGCCTGTTCCTCCTGCTGACCTTCGTCCGCTCCCGCCGCGTGATCGACGGTTTCCTCGACGGCCTGGTGTACGCGGGCATCGTCGGCGTCGGCTTCGCCTTCGTGGAGAACATCGGCTACTACGCCGCGAGCTACCTCGGCTCGCCCGACATCCAGGTCGCCGGCGCCGAGGGCGTCACGACGACGTTCGTGGTCCGGGGGCTCTTCAGTCCGTTCGCCCACCCGCTGTTCACCTCGGCATTCGGGATCGCGGTCGGACTGGCCGTTGCGCGGCGCTCCAAGGTGCTCAAGGTCGTGATCCTCATGGTGGGCCTGGCAGCGAGTGTTGGGCTGCACGCGGTGTGGAACGGGTCACTGAGCTATGGCGGAGGCGCCGGCTTCGTGCTGGCCTATCTCGCTCTCGCGATCGTCCTGGCCGGCATCACGATCTTGGCGATCGTCGCGCGGGTCCGTCAGGTCAGGACTCTGGAGCGCTCGCTGTCCTACGTCGCGCAACGTGGGTGGATCCATCCGGCCGAGATCCCCTACCTTTCGCGCTTCGGCTACCGCAAGGCAGCCCGCCGTTTCGCGAAGGATCACGGGGGCAGGGTGACGGCCAAGGTCGTGAAGCGCTACCAGCGGCACGCGACCGAGATGGCGTTCCTGCACGATGCGATGATGACTGGTCGGTCGATCCCCCACGGGGTCGAGCGCACGTATGCACTGCTCGATGCGATGTACGCACTGCGTCCCGCTCTTCGATTCCCGCCCGCCCTCCAGAACACCGCACGTCACTTCTGACCCGCCCGCCGCACGGGACGTGGCGGCGAACTGTCCTCACGTCCACTAATCTGTGTGCCAGCCCCCCATCCGCACAGACCCGTCAACGAAAGGAGCCACCGTGGCCAGCGATCACGCTTCGGCCGAGCTCCTTGGTGCGATGAGCAAGCTCCTGATCGGCGTGCGCGACGTCGCCCTGCGCCTCGAGGTCGACGACGTCGACACTGCGCGGACCACTCAGGCCAAGCTCGTCGACCAACTGTCGGACTACGTCCTTCCGCGTCTCGTGCAGCTCGACGCGCCGCTGCTGACCGTCGTCGGTGGATCGACCGGCGCCGGCAAGTCCACATTGGTCAACTCGCTCGTGGGGGAGCGCGTCACCGAGTCGGGTGTCCTGCGACCGACGACGCGTTCGCCGGTTCTCGTCTACCACCCCGATGACGCCGAGTGGTTCCTGCCCGATCGGATCCTGCCCGATCTGCCGCGCACCGACGTGCCGACCAACGACACGTACGCCCTCCGTCTCGCCTCGTCCGACAAGGTCCCGCGCGGTCTGGCGATCCTGGATGCGCCCGATGTCGATTCGATCGACAAGGGCAACCGCGATCTGGCCGCTCAGCTCCTCGCCGCCGCCGACCTGTGGCTGTTCGTCACATCCGCTGCCCGCTACGCCGATCAGGTCCCGTGGGACTACCTGCGGCAGGCGTCCGAGCGCAGCACCTCGGTCGCGGTGGTCCTCGACCGAACGAGCGCCGAGGCCGTCGTCGAGGTGCGGGGTCACCTCGCTCGGATGATGACCTCACGTGGCCTTTCGGATTCCCCGCTGTTCACGGTCCCTGAGTCAGGCGTCGACGCCGACGGGTTGCTGCCGAGCGAGTCCGTCTCTCCGATTGTGGTGTGGCTGCACGAGCTCGCCGCCGACCCGGCGGCTCGACAGATGGTCGTCGGTCGCACGCTGGACGGGGCTGTCCGCCACGTCGTGCTGCGGGCCCACGACGTCGCCGATGCGATGGACACCCAGATCGCGGCGGCCGAGGTGCTCCACGGGGAGGTCGAAACGATCTTCCGCAAGGCGCTCGACACGTTTGCGACGCAGAGCGCCGACGGCACGATCCTGCGCGGTGAGGTGCTCGCCCGGTGGCAGGAATTCGTCGGCACCGGCGAGCTGTTGCGCTCGGTCGAGGAGAAGGTCAGCCGCATCCGCGACCGGTTCGTCGACGGCGTGACCGGCAAACGTACCCGTTCGACCGAGGTCGTCGAGGCGATCGAGTCCGGTCTCCAGATGCTGCTGGTCGAGCACGCCGAGGCAGCCGCCGAAGCGGGTTCGCGGGCCTGGGCGAGTGTTCCGGCCGGTCGCACGCTGCTGGCTGCCAACCGCGGGATCGATCGGGCGTCGCGCGACTTCCGCGTGCGGGCCGAACGCATGGTCCACGACTGGCGTCAGTCGGTCCTGGAACTTGTGCGGGTCGAGGGCGCCGACAAGCGGATGACTGCGAGGTTCCTGGCCTTTGGCGTCAACGGCATCGGTGTCGCGCTGATGGTCGTGGTGTTCTCACGCAATGGCGAGGGCAAGGAGGCCGGCGGCACCGCAGCACTGGCCCACAAGCTTTTGGATGCAATCTTCGGCGAGGAGGTCGTGATCTCGCTGGCCGACCGTGCCCAGGCCGATCTGGAGGCGCGCGCCGCTGGACTGTTCCAGAGCGAGATCCAGCGCTTCCTCGACCTGGTCGAGAGTCCTCAGACGATCAAGGCCAATCAGGATGTCCTCCGCGAGTCTGCACGTCAGGCCGAATACGCTCGGCACTCCGACTTCCTGAACGGAGAGCCGACGCCATGACTTCCCCGACCGTCGCCGCCGAACCAGTGTTCAGCGGTGGGCGCAACGACGTCGCTGCACGCCTGGACGGGCTGACCAAGGCCGTCGAGGCAAGCCAAGGACGAATCGCGCCCGAGGTGCTCGCTCCGGCCGCAACGTTGTCGGACCGGGCCGCTGAGCGGCTCAAGCTCTCCGGCGAGCACACGATCGTGGCGCTGGCCGGTGCGACGGGTTCGGGCAAGTCGTCGCTGTTCAACTCGCTGACCGATCTCGAGCTCGCCGGCGTCGGTGTCCGACGACCGACGACCTCGTGGGCCCTGGCCTGCGCGTGGGGTCCGGACGGAGCACAGGGCCTGCTGGAGTGGATGGGCATACCGGCGCGCCACCAGGTGTCCCGCATGAGCATGCTTGACCACTCCGCCGAGGACACCAAACTCGACGGTCTGGTGCTGCTCGATCTGCCGGACCACGACTCGACCGAGGTCTCACACCACCTCGAGATGGATCGACTGGTCACCTACGCCGATCTTCTCGTGTGGGTCCTGGATCCGCAGAAGTACGCCGATGCCGCGATCCACGACCGCTACATCCGGCCCATGGCGTCCTATGCCGACGTCACGCTCGTCGTGCTCAACCAGATCGACCGCATCCCGTTCGAGGAGCGCGAACGCGCACTCGCCGACGTCAAGCGGATCCTCTCCGACGAGGGCCTCCCCGATGTCGCGGTGATCGGTGTGTCCGCGACGCGCGGTGACGGCGTCGAAGACCTCAAGCGTGAGATGGCCTCCCGCATCCGGGCGAAGTCGTCGGCGAAGTCCAGGCTCGGATCCGACATCGCGTCTGCGGCCCAGGCGCTCGTCGAGGCCGGCGGGTCGTCGCAGGCTCCCGGACTCGCCCCGGCGGACCGTGAGGCCCTCGACACGGCCCTCGTGGACGGCGCCGGTGTGCCGCAGATCGTCGACGCCATCGCGGCGTCGACCCGACGCCGGGCAGCACAACACACTGACTGGCCGGTGGTGCGGTGGATGGGCCGCTTCCGCGACGACCCGCTCAAGGAGCTCGGACTCGACGAGGACCTCTCGATGTCCTCGCTGGCCCGCGTCGCCGTGCCCGAGGCCGGCAACGTGCAGCGCGCCAATGCCGAGCTGGCGATCCGCGATGCCGCCGAGAAGGCTTCGGTGGGTCTGTCGCGTCCATGGCGGGACGCGATCCGCGACGTGTCGAGCCCCCCAGGTGACGACATCATCGACGCACTGGACCGCGCCATCCACGAGACCAGCCTCGGTGCGACCCGTCCGGCTGTGTGGTGGCGCATCGTCCAGGCAGTCCAGATTCTGCTGTTCGCCGCCATGGTGGTCGGTGTGGGCTGGCTCGCGCTGCAGGGAATTGCCGCGCTCGCCTCGTTCGACCTGCCCGATCTCGGCGAGGTGTCCGGTGCTCCGGTGGCCGCCGTGGTGGCAGGGGGATCGCTCGCGGCTGGCATCGTGCTGGCCATCGTGTCGCGGCTGGCTTCCCGCGTCGGCGGACGCAGGAAGGCTATGCGTGCCGACAGTCAGCTCCGTGCGGCCATCGACGCGGTCACGACCGAGCGGGTCATCGTGCCGATCCAGGCCGAGCTCGATGCCTATGCGGCGTACCGCATCGGCGTCCTCGCAGCCCTGGGCTGACCTCATCGGGCCACGGAGCCACCACGGTTCGTCGTTCAGGGGTCCGGCTCGATAGGCTGGGTCATATGGCTGACTACGTCTTCACACTCCGCAACGTCCGCATGAAGCTCGGCGAGAAGCTCGTCCTCGACGACGTCACGCTTTCGTTCCTGCATGGCGCCAAGATCGGCGTCGTCGGCCCCAACGGCACCGGCAAGTCCACGCTGTTCAAGATCATGGCCGACATGGTGCAGCCCAACAACGGCGACGCGATCAAGGACCCCGACGCCACGGTCGGCATCCTGCTGCAGGAGCCGCCGCTGACCGAGGGCCGCACGGTCCTGCAGAACGTCGAAGAGGCCGTCAGCGAGATCAAGGGAAAGATCGACCGGTTCAACCAGATCAGCGAGGAGCTCGCTGATCCGGACGCCGACTACGACACGCTGCTGCCCGAGATGGGCGAGCTGCAGACCGATCTGGACCACGCCAACGCGTGGGACCTGGACGCCCGGCTCGCCCAGGCCATGGACGCGCTGCGCTGCCCGCCGCCGGACGAGCTGGTCGACCACCTCTCCGGTGGTGAGCGTCGCCGCGTCGCGCTCTGCAAGCTGCTGCTCGAGCAGCCCGACCTCCTGCTGCTCGACGAGCCCACCAACCACCTGGATGCCGAGAGCGTCCTGTGGCTCGAGCAGCATCTCGCGAGCTATCCCGGCGCCGTCCTGGCGATCACCCACGATCGTTACTTCCTCGACAACGTCGCCGAGTGGATCCTCGAGCTGGACCGCGGCAAGACCCACCCCTACGAGGGCAACTACTCGACCTACCTCGAGACCAAGCAGGCCCGTCTCATCGTCGAGGGCAAGAAGGACGCCAAGCGCGCCAAGATCCTCGCCAAGGAGCTCGAGTGGGTTCGGTCCAACGCCAAGGCGCGCCAGGTCAAGAACCAGGCGCGTCTAGGTCGCTACGAGGAGATGGCGGCTGAGGCCGAGCGCGGACGCAAGCTCGACTTCGAGGAGATCAACATCCCGGCGGGTCCACGCCTGGGCGACGTCGTGCTCAACGCCAAGGAGCTGCACAAGAGCTTCGGTGACCGTGAACTCTTCGACGGCCTGACCTTCGACCTGCCCCGTGCCGGCATCGTCGGTGTCGTGGGCCCCAACGGCGTCGGCAAGTCGACCCTGTTCCGGATGATCGTGGGGGAGGAGAAGCCCGACAGCGGTTCGCTCGACGTCGGCCAGACCGTCAAGATCTCGTACGTCGACCAGGGTCGTGGCGGTATCGACGACAGCCTCAACATCTGGCAGCTGGTCTCCGGCGAGCTCGACTTCATCAAGGTCGCCAACTACGAGGTGCCGAGCCGCGCGTACGTCGCCTCGTTCGGCTTCAAGGGCCCCGACCAGCAGAAGCAGGTCAAGGTGCTCTCCGGTGGTGAGCGCAACCGCCTCAACCTGGCGCTGACCCTCAAGATGGGCGGCAACCTGCTGCTGCTGGATGAGCCGACCAACGACCTGGACGTCGAGACCTTGCAGTCCCTCGAGGATGCCCTGCTGGACTTCCCCGGCTGCGCCGTGGTGGTCTCGCACGACCGGTGGTTCCTCGACCGCGTCGCGACGCACATTCTGGCGTGGGAAGGCAATGCCGACACCCCGGCCCGGTGGTTCTGGTTCGAGGGCAACTTCGCCGACTACGAGATCAGCAAGGTCGAGCGCCTGGGCGAAGAGGCCGCACGGCCGCACAGCGTGACGTACCGCAAGCTGACCCGCGACTGAGCAGGGCCACGCGCGAGGCGACGGGACCCGGGGTCAGAAGCCCTTGCCGTTGAGCTTTTCGACAACCTGCTGCATGACGCGACCCAGGGCGGCGAAGTCCTCGGCCCCAGCGGTGTCGAGCAGGTAGTCGTTGACTCCCTGCACGTGGGTGTGGGCCGCCGCCTCGAGGGTGCTGAGGCCGTGGTCGGTCAGGACTGCCGACACGCCGCGTCCGTCGTCAGAGCACTGGCCACGGACGACGATGTCCTCGCGCTCGAGGCGCGCGATCGTGTGGGTCACGCGGCTGCGCGAGTGGCCGACTGCATCGGCCAGCTCAGCCATCCGGATCGAGCGGCCCGGCGCCTCGGACAACCGTACGAGGATCTCGTACTCCGGCATCGACAGGCCGTGTGCGGTGCGGAGATCACGATCGAGGCGGTCCATCAGCGCGGTGGTGCCGCCGAGGAACGAGCGCCAGACCCCCTGCTGCTCCGCGGTCAGCCATGGCGTGGCGGTCGTCGTTTCCATGTGGTCACCCTACTCCGTCGAGGCATTTGATTGAACGTTCAATCGTGTGTACAGTGTATCTAGTTGAAGGATCAACGACAAAGCCACTAGGAGTACTCATGACCACAGCTACCGCAGTCACCACCGGCACCTGGACACTGGACCCGACGCACACCGAGATCGGCTTCACGGTCCGCCACCTGATCGGCAAGGTTCGTGGCAAGTTCACCGGCTTCGAGGGCGCTGTCGTCACGGCCGAGGACCTGAGCGCGTCATCGGTCACGGTCGAGGTCGACCTCAGCACGATCGACACCGGCACTGCCGGCCGCGACGAGCACCTGCGCTCGGCGGACTTCTTCGGCGTCGAGAGCAGCCCCACCATGACCTTCGTCTCGACCGGCGTGGTGCAGAAGAGCGCCACCGACTTCGTCGTGACCGGCGACCTGACGATCCGCGGCATCTCCAAGTCGGTCGAGCTCGCGACCGAGTTCCTCGGTGAGGGGGGCGACCCGTGGGGTGGCACCCGGGTCGGTGTCGAGGCCACGACCCAGATCAGCCGCAAGGAGTTCGGCATCGACTTCAACATGCCCGTCGAGGGCTCCGACAAGCTCATGATCGGCGACAAGATCTCGATCCACATCAACGCCGAGGCTGTGCTCCAGGCCTGATCCGGCCTGCAGGTCGGACGGCTAGCGGCTGTTGGGCCGGGTCATCCTCACCGCGAGATCTGCGTGCAGGGTTGCCAGCTCAGGACCCGACCGGGAGCCGCCCGGCTCGAACCAACGCACCAGATCGACGCCCAGGGACAGCAGCGAGAACGCGGTCCCCGGAACGTCATCAACATCCAGGACTCCCTGGTCGACGCCGTCGGCCAGGGCGTCCTGCATGGCCTTCTCGATGCTTCGGCGGTACCCCGCGACATCGGTCCGGTGATCGGCGGTCAGCGCGTGGTACTCGTACTGCACGATGCGTCCGACCCGACTGTTGTCGGCGTGCCAGAGGCTGAACTCGTAGACCATCGTGCGGAGTCGCTCGATCGGGTCGGCGCTCGACGCGGCGGCAGTGGTGATGACGTCCAGGGCCTTGCGGTGCCCGTTGAGGCTCACCGTGAACAGCAGGCTCTCCTTGGAGTCGTGATGGACATAGACCGCCGCGGGGCTCATGCCCGCCCGTGAGGCGATGTCTCGGGTCGTGGTCCCGGCGAAGCCCTTCTCGGCGAACGCCTCGACCGCGGCGTTGATGAGTCGTTCGCGTGCCGTGATCGTGGTCATGTCGGGACCTCCTTCGGTTGACAGCATGGCGGAGTGATTGCATGCTAAGCAAGCGCTTAGCGTGTTTGACCTCCAGAGCCGCACCATCGAAGGCAGAGCATTGCAGCGATCGATCTTCCACGAGGACCACGAAGCATTCCGCGCATCGTGCGCCGCGTTCCTCGCCAAGCACGTGGAACCGCATCTTGAGATGTACCTGGAGGACAAGGCGCTCCCGCGCGACTTCTGGCTGACCGCGGGCGCCGAGGGGTATCTCGCGCTGGAGATCCCCGAGGCCTTCGGAGGCGCCGAGGCCGGCGACTTCCGGTTCAATGCGGTGTGGGCCGAAGAGCTCAGCAAGCTCAACGCCGCGCTCGCGTCCTGCGCGGCGATCCACTCCGACATCGCCGTGCCCTACATCGTGGACCTGGGCACCGACGAGCAGAAGCAGCGCTGGCTGCCCGGCTGTGCAGCGGGCGAGATCGTCACCGCGATCGGCATGACCGAGCCCGGCGGCGGCTCGGACCTGGCGGCGCTGCGGACCACTGCGGTCCGCGACGGCGACGCGTGGGTCATCAACGGCTCCAAGACCTTCATCACCAACGGCTTCTCGGCGGATCTGATCCTCACTGCGGTCCGCACATCGCCGGAGAAGGGGGCCAAGGGCATCACGCTGTTCGGCATCGAGGCGACCGATGCGGGATTCAGCCGCGGCCGCAAGCTCGACAAGGTCGGGCAGTCCGAGGCCGACACCTCTGAGCTGATCTTCGAGAACGTGCGCCTCGGCGACGACCGGATCATCGGTGAGCAGGACCGTGGCTTCATCTACATGATGGAGCGACTCCCGCAGGAGCGACTGACGTGCGCGGTGTCGAACGTCGCGCATGCCAAGCAGATCCTCGCCGAGACGATCCAGTACGCGCACGACCGGCAGGCGTTCAAGCAGTCGATCGGCAGCCTGCAGCACAACAAGTTCCTGCTCGCCGAGCTGGTGACCAAGATCGACGTCGCCGAGGCGTACGTCGACCAGGTCGTGCTGGCCCACACGCAGGGCAACGCGACCGCGACCGACGCCGCCAAGGCGAAGTGGTGGTCCTCGGAGATCCAGAACGATGTGCTCGACCACTGCGTGCAGCTGCACGGCGGATATGGCTTCATGAACGAGTACCGTGTCGCCCGCGCCTGGCGCGACGCTAGGGTCAGCAAGATCTGGGCTGGATCCAACGAGATCATGAAAGAGCTCATCGGTCGCGACCTCGGATTCTGAGGCCGGACCACCCCACCAGGAAGGCAACGAAATGCCCGAAGCAGTAATTGTGGCCACCGCGCGCTCGCCGATCGGTCGCGCCGTCAAGGGATCGCTCAAGGACATGCGTCCTGACGACCTGACGGTCCAGATGGTCGAAGCCGCGCTCGGCAAGGTGCCGGAGCTGGATCGCCACGACATCATGGACCTCCACCTCGGCGTCGGCCAGCCGGCCGGTGAGTCGGGCAACAACCTGGGTCGGATCGTCTCGGTCATGGCTGGCATGGACCACGTTCCCGGCGTGACGGTCAACCGCTACTGCTCCTCGAGCCTGCAGACGACCCGCATGGCCTTCCACGCGATCAAGGCCGGCGAGGGCGATGTCTTCATCTCGGCGGGCGTCGAGACCGTGAGCCGGTTCGCCAACGGCATGGCCGACTCGGCGAGCACCTTCAACCCGTTGTTCAACGATGCTCTGGCCCGCACGGAGAAGCGCTCCGAAGGTGGGGCCGACGCATGGCACGACCCGCGCGAGGACGGTTCGATCCCCAATGCGTACATCGCGATGGGACAGACCGCCGAGAACGTTCAGCAGCTCATCGGCATGAGCCGCCAGGAGCAGGACGAGTTCGGCGTCCGCAGCCAGAACCTGGCCGAGAAGGCCATCAACGACGGCTTCTGGGCCAAGGACATCACTCCGGTCACGCTGCCCGACGGCACTATCGTCAGCACCGACGACGGACCCCGCGCCGGCGTGACCCTCGAAGGCGTCTCGCAGCTCAAGCCGGTGTTCCGGCCGGACGGCACGATCACGGCCGCCAACTGCTGCGCGCTCAACGACGGCGCCGCGGCGCTCGTCATCATGAGCGACACCAAGGCCAAGGCTCTGGGCCTGACCCCGCTGGCACGGATCGTGTCGACCGGTGTGACGGGTCTGTCGCCCGAGATCATGGGTCTTGGACCGGTCGAGGCCGTCAAGCAGGCTCTGCGCCACGCCAACATGGACATCGGCGACATCGACCTGTTCGAGATCAACGAGGCTTTCGCGGTGCAGGCGCTCGGTTCGGCGCAGGCTCTCGGCATCCCGATCGACAAGCTCAACATCAACGGTGGAGCTATTGCGATTGGTCACCCGTTCGGCATGACCGGTGCACGTATCACCAGCACGCTGATCAACTCGATGCAGCACCACGACAAGCAGTTCGGCGTCGAGACGATGTGTGTCGGCGGCGGACAGGGTATGGCGATGGTCCTGGAGCGTCTGTCCTGATGGCGGGTCGTTTCGACGGCCAGGTCGCGATCGTCACCGGTGCGAGCCGGGGGATCGGTCTCGCTATCGCCCAGCGGTTCGTGGCCGATGGCGGCAAGGTGTGCATCACGGCCCGCAAGGCCGAGGCGCTCGCCGAGGCGGTCGAGTCGCTCGGCGGTTCCGAGCACGCGATCTTCGTGGCTGGCAGTGCCGATGACGAGGCGCACCAGGACGAGACCGTCGCGACGACGTTGGCGGCCTTCGGTCGGATCGACTTCCTGGTCAACAACACGGGCATCAACCCGACGTACGGGCGGATGATCGACGTTGACCTCGGCGCTGCTGAGAAGACCATGCGGGTCAACGTGGTCTCCGCGATTGCGTGGGCGCAGAAGGTCTATCACGCCTGGCTGGGCGACCACGGTGGCGCGATCGTCAACATCGCCTCCGTGGCAGGCCTCCTGCCGGCGCCCGGCATCGGTGTCTACGGGGCGTCCAAGGCCGCGTTGATCCACGTGACGGAGGAGCTCGCGGTCGAGCTCGGCCCCGACATTCGGGTCAATGCCGTGGCGCCTGCGGTCGTCAAGACCAAGTTCGCGACGGCGTTGTACGAAGGCAGGGAGGAGGAGGTCGCGGCGGCGTACCCCCTCAAGCGTCTGGGCGAGCCGGACGACATCGGCTCGGTCGTCACGTTCCTGCTGTCGCAGGACTCCGCCTGGGTCACGGGCCAGACCATCACGATCGATGGTGGCGTGACGCTCACCGGGGGCGTCTAGCCCGTCCGCGTCCGTCACACCGTGCCCTCGTCGACTGTCAGCCGACGAGGGCACGGTCGCGTCGTGGGATCAGGAATTTCGTGCATCGGACGCGCGCTGTGCTTGGTATGAGCATTCTTCCCACGCACACGCCGCCCAGCCTCGATCTCCCGCTCACGGGAGGGGGAGGCACCGAGAGCCTCAAGCTGGGCTCCGGTCAGGACGGTCGGTTCACCCTGGTGGTCTTCTACCGCGGCCTGCACTGCCCGGTCTGCCGCAAGCAGCTCAAGGAGCTCGATCGCCGGATCGAGGACCTCAACGATGCCGGCGTGGGTCGCGTGATCGCGGTCAGCATGGAGACCGAGGAGCGTAGTGCCAAGGTCGTGGACGAGTGGCACCTCCAGGACCTGTCGGTCGCGTACGGCCTGAGCGAGCAGTCGGCGCGCGACTGGGGCCTGTTCATCTCCACGGCGATCAAGGAGGGGGAGCCGGCCACGTTCAGCGAGCCGGGGATGTTCGTGCTGGACTCGGACGGCTCGCTGTTCTGGAGCAGCGTCGCGAGCATGCCGTTCGGTCGCCCCGCGATCGACGACGTCATCGCTGGACTGACCTTCGCGCAGAGCAACGACTACCCGGCTCGCGGCACGGCCTGAGCGCGGCGGGGTGTGAGGCACGTCTCGGGAAAAGATGAGGAAAACCTCATCTAAAAGTTGAGGAATCCCTCATGTTTTGTCATGATGGAGGGACCGCCCGTCGATCCAGCGACGGCAGTAACCCGAGGGAATCCGCCTGTGACGACCATCGACACCCCGCTTGCCGCGATCCAGACAACCGAGCGTCGCGGCGCCCTGATCGACCGCATCCTGACCGGCACGCCGTACGCCATCGCGTTCGGCGGTCAGGGTGCGCCGTGGCTCGAGCCGCTCGCCGGCCTGATCCGTGACTTCGCGCTCGAGGCCGAGCTGGAGTCACTCGTGTCGCAGGCCGAGGAGCGTCTGTCGCCTGTGGCGACCGAGCTGGCTCGTGTGGGCGTCACCTTCACCCCACTGGCGTGGGCCGATGTCATTGCGGTCGGTGAGTCCGCAGAGGACGACGACGCACCTGTACTGCCGAGCTCCGAGGTGCTGGATACACCCGGAGCCTCGGTGCCCGGCATCCTGCTGGCCCAGCTCGCGGGCCTCCGGGCCCTGCGCCGCCAGGGCATCGACCCGCAGGTCGTCGCGCCCGTCGCAGTCATCGGTCACTCGCAGGGTGACCTTGCGACACAGTCGCTCGCGGGTGTCGACGATGTCGAGCTGCTGGCCGTCGCCCGCCTGATGGGTGCGGCAGCGCAGCTCGTCGGGCGCCGCCGCGGACTGCTCGGGTCCACGATGCTGAGCGTCTCGAACGTCGTCCCGCAGCGCATCGACGAGATCCTGGCCGAGCTGCCGGCCTCGTTGCGGGTCGTCTCGCGCCTGCGCAACGGTCGTCGTAGTGTCGTCCTGTCCGGGCCCGTCGACGGCCTCCGCGTCGTCGAGGCACGGCTCGAGGAGATCGCCGCGGCCGAGAAGGCCGAGCGCGAGCGCAAGACCACCGGTGGATCGCCGTTCGCACCCGTGCTCGAGCCGCTCCCGGCGCAGCTGGCGTTCCACCACCCCGATCTCGCCGAGGCGGCGGACCTCGTCGCCACGTGGGCACAGGCCTGCGGCTTCGACGCAGCGCGTGCTCGGACGCTCACGATGCGCGCGATCGTCGACCCGGTCGACTGGGTCGCCTCGCTGGATTCGGCGCTGGATGCTGGCGCCACCTGGATCCTTGACATCGGACCTGCGGAGATCGCCGCGCAGCTGTCCGCGCGTGAGCTCCGCAGCCGTGGGGCCGGCGTCATCGCCACGACGACCCGTCGTGGTCACCGTGAGCTGACCGCCGCTGGCGCCTCGCCTCGTCTCGCGAAGCCGTGGGCCGCGTACGCGCCCAGCGTCGTGACGCTGCCTGACGGCAGTCTGCACGTCGAGACCCGGTTCACCCGGCTGACCGGCAAATCGCCGATCCTGCTCGCCGGCATGACTCCGACGACGGTCGATGCCAAGATCGTTGCCGCCGCGGCCAATGCCGGCTTCTGGTCCGAGCTCGCCGGTGGCGGTCAGGTCACCGAGGAGATCTTCGCCGATCGTGTCGCCGAGCTCGACGACCTGCTCCTGCCCGGCAGGAGCTACCAGTTCAACTCCCTGTTCCTCGACCCCTACCTGTGGAAGCTGCAGCTGGGACAGAAGCGTCTGGTGCAGCGCGCCCGTGCCGCCGGAGCGCCGATCGACGGCGTCATCGTCACGGCCGGCATCCCCGAGCTCGACGAGGCGGTGGCACTGGTCGAGGAGCTCCGCGAGGCCGAGATCGCGCACATCGTCTTCAAGCCCGGGACCGTCAAGCAGATTCGCCAGGTCGTGGCCATCGCCAAAGCCGTCGCGCCGACCCCGATCATCGTCCAGATCGAGGGCGGCCGCGCCGGTGGGCACCATTCGTGGGAGGACCTCGACGACCTGCTGCTCGCGACCTATGGCGAGCTGCGCGCGCTCGACAACGTCGCCGTGGCCGTCGGCGGCGGCATCGGCACCCCCGAGGTCGCTGCGGCGTACCTGACCGGTGAATGGGCCCGTCGTCATGGATATCCGGTGATGCCGTTGGACGGCATCCTGGTCGGCACCGCCGCGATGGCAACCCTCGAGGCGACGACCGCCCCGGACGTCAAGCAGCTCCTGGTCGACACCCGCGGCACCGGCACCTGGGTCGGTGCGGGCAGCGCCAAGGGCGGGATGGCCTCGGGCCGCAGCCAGCTCGGCGCCGACATCCATGAGATCGACAACACGGCGTCACGCACGGGCCGCCTGCTCGACGAGGTCGCCGGTGACGCCAAGGCCGTCGCGGCGCGCCGCGACGAGATCATCATCGCGCTCGACCGCACCGCGAAGCCGTACTTCGGCGACGTCGAGACCATGACGTACGCCCAGTGGCTGCGCCGCTACATCGAGCTGTCCGGCACCCCGTCGTGGCTCGACATCACGTTGCGTGACCGCTTCCACGCGATGCTGCAGCGGGCCGAGTCCCGGCTGCACGTCGCGGACCGTGGCCAGATCGCGACCCTGTTCGCCGACTCGGCATCCGTTGACGACAGCGCTACGGCGCTGGCCACGCTGGTGGAGACCTACCCCCACGCCGAGGGCGTCACCCTGCACCCGGCCGACGTGCTGTTCTTCGTCGAGCAGTGCAGGACGCCGGGCAAGCCGGTCAACTTCGTGCCGGTGCTTGACCAGGACGTCCGTCGCTGGTGGCGCTCGGACTCGCTGTGGCAGGCACACGACCCGCGGTACGCCGCCGACGAGGTCTGCATCATCCCCGGCCCGGTCTCAGTGGCCGGCATCGACCGCGTCGACGAGCCGGTCGCCCAGCTCCTGCGTCGCTTCGAGGACGTCACGATCGACGGTCTGCTGGCCTCGGGGCGCGCCGCCCAGCGCGTCTCCGGACGCCGGCGGGTCGAAGGGGCCGGCGACGTCCTGTCCCTGGTCCTGGCGGCACCCGACCTGGTCTGGGCCGGTCGCACGGTCCGCAACCCGGTCCACCGTCTCGGCGCCGAGTGGTTCATCGTCGATCCGCAGCGCGCCGAGCACCCCGAGACAGGCGCGACCCTGGTGGCGATCGATGGCCGCACCGCAGAGCTCAACGTGCCGCTGGCCCGTCCGCTCTCGCTGCGGATCGACCTCGACGACGCAGTGCTCGCGGGTTCTGCCCCGATCGTCACGACCGATGTCGCGGTGGCCGCTATGGGCTCGCTCGTCGCAGGGGCTGCTGGTGGTGACGTCCCGACCGTGTCCAACGGCCGTGCGACGGTCAGCATCTCGTGGGACCCCGACCTGGTCGCCGATCACGCCGGAGTCACGGGAGCCCACACCCCGACGCATCCCGTGCCCGACGTCCTGGTCGGCCTGGCCTGGCCGTCGGTGTTCGCGGTCCTCGGCGCCGCCACGACGCGTGACGGTCTCCCGGTCATCGAGGGAATGCTCGACCTGGTCCACCTCGACCACGCGATCGCGATGACCGGCACGCTCCCGGTCGCACCGACCGCTCTGTCGATCTCCTCGGTCGTCCACTCGATCGAGGACACCGGCTTCGGCCGCGTCGTCGCGGTCGACGTCACGGTCTCCGCACCCTCGGGTGACATCGCCACGCTTCGCGAGCGCTTCGCGATCCGTGGCCGCATCGGCTCCGGCGAGCTCGCCGATCCTGTGCGGGCAGGCGGATCCCTGACCGGCGACATCGCGGACACCCCGCGCAAGTCGCGTGGCGCCGCGACTCTCATTGCTCCGACCGACCTGCGCGGCTTCGCCGCCGTGACGGGCGACCACAACCCGATCCACACCAGCGTCGCGGCGGCCCGCCTGGCGGGCCTCGGCGATCCGATCGTGCACGGCATGTGGGTCTCCGCCGCCGCCCAGCAGGTCCTGTCCCACCGTCGCATCACGGGCTGGACGACGCGCTTCCTCGCCCCGGTCCGCCCGGGCGTGACGGTCGACATCAAGGCCGACCGCATCGGCCTGGACGCCGGCGCCGAGGTCGTCGACATCACCTGCCGCGCCGATGGTGAGGTCGTCATGTCGGCCACCGCCCGCCTCGAGGCGCCGCGCACCGCGTACGCCTTCCCCGGGCAGGGCATCCAGCACCCCGGCATGGGCATGGCCGCGTACCAGCGGTCCAAGTCTGCCCGTGAGATCTGGGACCGTGCCGACGCGCACACCCGCGAAGCGCTCGGCTTCTCGATCCTCACGGTGGTCCGTGACAACCCGACCGAGCTCGTCACGAACGGGGTCAACCACAAGCACCCCGATGGAGTGCTGTTCCTGACCCAGTTCACCCAGGTCGCCATGGCGGTCCTGGGAGCGGCCCAGATGGCCGAGCTGCGCGAGTCCGGCGGCTTCGTCGAGGGCTCGATCCTCGCGGGACACTCGGTCGGCGAGTACAACGCGCTGGCCGCAGTCTCGGGCGTCATACCGCTCGAGGCCGTCGTCGAGGTCGTGTTCCAGCGCGGCTCGGTCATGCACGCGCTCGTCCCGCGCGACGCCGCCGGACGCAGCAACTATCGGCTCGCCGCGATCCGTCCTTCGCAGATCGGCCTGACCGACGACGACGTCACGGCGTACGTCGACGGTGTCGCCGAGCGTTCGGGCGAGTTCCTGCAGATCGTCAACTACAACCTGCGTGACTCGCAGTACGCGATCGCCGGCACGGTGCGCGGTCTGGAGGTCCTCGAGACCGACATCGCGAAGCGTCGCACGCAGTTCGGTGGCAAGGCGGCGTTCATCCTGGTGCCCGGGATCGACGTGCCCTTCCACTCGACCGTCCTGCGTGATGGTGTCCCGGACTTCCGGGATCGGCTCACCGAGCTCCTGCCGACGTCGATCGACCCGGAGATCCTGACGGGACGCTACGTCCCCAACCTGGTGCCCAAGCCGTTCTCGCTCGACCGTGCCTTCTTGCAGGAGATCGCCGATCTCGTGCCGTCGGAGCCGCTCGACGCGGTGCTGGCCGACTTCGCCGACTGGTCGAGCCGGCCCGGCGAGCTGTGCCGCGTCGTCCTGATCGAGCTGCTGGCCTGGCAGTTCGCCAGCCCGGTTCGCTGGATCGAGACACAGGACCTGCTGTTCGGCGCCGAAGGGTCCGGAGGCCTGGGTGTCGAGCGCTTCATCGAGGTCGGTGTGGGCCAGGCGCCCACCGTGGCGAACCTCGCGTCCTCGACGCTCAAGCTGCCCGGTCGCCTCGGTGGTCCGGTCGAGGTGCTCAACTTCGAGCGCGACAACGCCGCGGTCTTCTCGACCGACGAGGAGCAGGTCGTCGAGGAGGACGAGGCTCCGGCCGAGGCCGCCACGGCGACGGATGCGGCTCCAGCCGCTGCGGCGCCCTCCGCTGCCACCTCGAGCGGGCCGCGTCCGGCGGACCTTTCGTTCGACGCGGCCGATGCCACCACGGTCCTTATCGCCTGGTGGACCAAGATGCGTCTGGACCAGATCGGTGCAGCCGACTCGATCGAGTCGCTGTGCGACGGTGCATCCTCGCGCCGCAACCAGCTGCTCGTCGATCTGGGCGGCGAGCTCGGTCTCGGTGCGATCGACGGTGCGGCAGATGCCGACCTGCCGACCTTGTCGGCCCAGGTCAAGGGTCTGGCCCGCGGCTACAAGCCGTTCGGGCCAGTGCTCAGCGAGGCTCTTGGCGATCACCTCAAGAAGGTGCTCGGCCCGACCGGCCGGCGCCAGTCCTCGATCGCCGAGCGGGTCACCGACGTGTGGCAGCTCGGACCGGGCTGGGCGAGTCACGCACTCGTCGAGCTCGCGCTGTCGAGCCGCGAGGGTGCCAGCATCCGCGGCGGCGACTACGGCTCGTTGAGCGGGCTGGGCTCGGCCGCTGACGCCGATGCTGCGATCGACGCGAGCGTGCAGGCCGTGGGCGCTCGCCACGGCGTCAACGTCGACCTGCCGGCGACCGGCGGGGGAGAGGCCACGATCGACGCGGCCGCCCTCGGCGAGTTCACCGCCCAGATCACGGGGCCCGATGGCGTCCTCGCCTCGTCGGCCCGACTGGTCCTGGACCAGCTCGGACTCAACGACGTGCCGCCCGCGGTCGAGACCGACGAGGCTGCGGCCGAGGTGCTCGCCCGGGTGGAGAGCGAGCTCGGCAGCGACTGGGCCAAGCTCACCGCTCCGGCGTTCGACGAGCTCAAGGCCGTCCTGCTGGACGACCGATGGGCCAGCGCACGTGAAGACCTTGCGCGCATCGCGACCGGCGACACCGTCGAGGCGTGCTTCGTGGGTGCCGGACCGGCCGTCGCGGCCCAGGCCACCTGGCACTCGACCCACTCGGACCCCGCACTTGCGGACCGGTTCAAGCAGATCGCGGCTGACGCCCTGAGCTCGACGAAGGGCACATGGGCCGATGAGCTCGCGGTCGTGACCGGCGCCAGCCGGGGATCCATCGCGGCCGCCGTGACCGGCAAGCTCCTGGCTGGGGGAGCGACCGTCATCGCGACGACGTCGGGCCTGGACTCGGCCCGGCTCGGGTTCTACAAGGAGCTCTACCGCACCCACGCGATCGATGGCGCAGCGCTGTGGATCGTCCCGGCCAACATGGCCTCGTTCGCCGACGTCGATGCCTTGTCGAGCTGGATCTCCAGCGAGCAGACGCAGACCCGCGCCGGGACCACAACTGTCCTGAAGCCCGCCATGACGCCGACGCTGCTGTTCCCGTTCGCCTCCGGCCGGGTCGCAGGAGACCTGACCGACGCTGGCAGCCGCACCGAGATCGACATGCGGATCCTCGTGTGGTCGGTCGAGCGGTTGATCGGCCGGTTGTCGGCCCGCACCCAGGATCGTGACCTCGCGTCGACGTTGCACGTCGTCCTCCCGGGCTCGCCCAACCGCGGAATGTTCGGCGGCGACGGCGGCTACGGCGAGGCCAAGTCGGCGCTCGACGCGCTGGTGGCTCGCTGGTCCGCGGAGCGTACGTGGGCCGAACGCGTGACCTTGAGCCACGCCATCATCGGCTGGGTCCGCGGCACCGGCCTGATGGGCGGCAACGACCCGTTGGTCGAGGCCGTCGAGGCGGCCGGTGTTCGCACGTGGTCGCCCGATGCGATGGCCGAGGCGCTGATGGACACCTGCTCGGCCGAGGCGCGGGCAGCAGCCCGTCTGGAGCCGCTGACGGTCGACCTGACCGGCGGCCTGGGCGGCGCCAAGCTCGACATGAAGGCGCTGGCCGAGGGCATCGAGAGCCCAGCCGTCGTCGAGGAGGATCCAGGCGCCACCATCACGGCGCTGGCCGGATCGCCCGCACAGCTGGACCGGGTCGAGCAGATCGACTGGGCGCCGACCGATGCGCAGCCCGAGGACCTCGTGGTCATCGTGGGTGCCGGCGAGCTCGGTCCGTACGGCTCCTCACGTACCCGCTACGAGATGGAGGTCTCGGACGAGCTGTCCGCGGCCGGCGTGCTCGAGCTGGCCTGGACAACCGGGCTGGTCTCGTGGGACGAGCAGGGTGGCGGCTGGTTCGACACCGCGACGCAGGACAAGGTCGCCGAGGCCGATCTGGTCGAGCGCTACGAGGCCACTGTCCGCGAGGCCGTCGGCATTCGTCGCTACGTCGATGAGGGCACCATGATCGACAACACGGCGCCGCTGCTGACGTCGGTGTTCCTCGACAACGATCTGTCGTTCACGGTCTCCAGCGAGTCCGAGGCGCGCGCACTGAGCGCCGCGGATCCCGAGCGCACGGTCATCACTGCCACCGCGGATGGTGACTGGACCGTGACTCGCAAGGCCGGCACCGAGATTCGAGTGCCGCGCCGCATGGAGCTGACCCGCACGGTCGGCGGCCAGATCCCGACCGGCTTCGATCCCACGGTGTGGGGCGTGCCGGCCGAGATGGTCGAGTCGATCGACCGGGTCGCGCTGTGGAACCTGATCTGCACCGTCGACGCGTTCCTGTCCAGCGGCTTCGATCCGTCCGAGCTGATGCGCTGGGTCCACCCGGCGATGGTCGCCAACACGCAGGGCACCGGCATGGGCGGCATGCAGTCGATGCAGTCGCTCTACCTGGACACGTTGCTCGGCGAGAGCAAGGCCAACGACATCCTGCAGGAGGCGCTGCCGAACGTCATCGCAGCGCACGTCGTGCAGTCGTACGTCGGCTCGTACGGCGCCATGATCCACCCCGTCGCCGCGTGTGCCACGACGGCCGTCTCGGTCGAGGAGGGCGTTGACAAGATCCGGCTCGGCAAGGCGGACTTCGTTGTGGCGGGCGGCTTCGACGACCTGAGCGTCGAGGGCATCGTCGGCTTCGGCGACATGTCGGCCACGGCCGACTCCGGAGCCATGCGGGCCAAGGGTCTCGAGGACCGCTACTTCAGCCGGGCCAACGACCGTCGCTACGGCGGATTCGTGGAGTCGCAGGGTGGCGGCACGATCCTGCTGGCCCGCGGTGACGTTGCCGCTCGGATGGGGCTTCCTGTCCTGGGTGTCGTCGCGTACGCCGGTTCGTTCGCCGATGGCGTGCACACCTCGATTCCGGCTCCGGGCATCGGAGCGCTCGCCGCGGCTCGCGGCGGACGTGAGTCGGGCCTGGCCCGCTCGTTGCGGTCGCTCGGCGTGACCGCCGACGACATCGGCGTGCTCTCCAAGCACGACACCTCGACCGGCGTCAACGAGCGCAACGAGTCCGAGCTCCACGAGCGCATCGCCACGGCGATCGGTCGCAGCGACGGCAACCCCCTGTACGTCATGTCGCAGAAGGCCATGACCGGTCACGCGAAGGGCGGTGCGGCGGCATTCCAGCTCATCGGCTTGTGCCAGGTCCTGTCGGGCGGGGTCATCCCGCCCAACCGGAGCCTGGACTGCGTCGACGATGATCTTGCCGAGCACGAGCACCTCGTCTGGCTGCGTCAGCCGCTCGAGACCGGGCAGCTCAAGGCCGGGCTCCTGACGAGCCTGGGCTTCGGGCACGTGGCCGGACTGCTCGCGATCGTGCACCCACAGGCATTCCTTGCAACCTTGAGCGGTGAGGAGCGCGACTCCTACGCCGCCCGTGCGGAAGCGCGGTTGATCGAGGGTCGGATGCGTCTGGTCAGGGCGATGTACGGCGGTCCCTCGCTGTACACGCGTCCTGCAGACCGGCGCCTCGGCAGCGAGGGAGTGCGGAAGCGGGAGGCTGGAATGCTCCTGGATCCGCAGGCACGGCTGGGTGAGGACGACGCCTATTTCGGGGCGTCCTGCTAGTGACGATCGCCGGAGTCGGAGTCGATCTGGTCCACGTTCCCACGTTCGCGGACCAGCTCGACCAACCCGGCACCACGTTCGTCACGGCATTCCTGCCCGGCGAGCGAAGTGACGCGCGGAGTCATCCCTCCGACGCTGCGCGTCACTTCGCTGCCCGCTGGGCGGCCAAGGAAGCGGTCATCAAGGCCTGGTCGGCATCGATGTACGGCCAGGCGCCGTTGATGGACGAGCACGTGCACCACCTGATCGAGCTGGTGTCCGATGCGTGGGGTCGCCCCCGCATCCGTCTGCACGGCGAGGTCGCCAAGCACCTCGACGGGCACACACTCGAGGTGTCCCTGAGCCACGACGGCGACTACGCCATCGCGTACGTCGTCCTGCACCGGCCGTAGCCGGTTCAGGCCTGCTCGGCGCTCAGCAGGTAGGCCATGACGAGACGCTTGAGCTCGATGATCGACTCGCTGTGCTCCTGGCCGTCGCGGATCGAGAAGTTGAGCATCGAGTAGACGACGTGCACCAGCACCTCGGCCATGATGGTGCGGCGTTCGCGCGGGGTGCCGGGCGTCAGCGGCGCGAGTGCCGGGGAGACCTCGGCGGCGAGCCCGCGCTCGGTCACCGCGGCGGTTGCCCGGGTGGCGGGGGTCGACTGCACCGCGAGCCAGACCGCTCGACGTGAGGGGTCGCTGACCCACAGTGCGGCCATGTGATCGATGAACCGGTTGAGGAACTTGAGCCAGTCCAGGGTCGGGATCGCCTCGGCGAAGCTCTGCAGCTCCATGCGGACGGCCACGGCGTCGACCCGGTCGAGCTCGCACACGATGACGTACTTGTTCTGGAAGAACTGGTACAACGTGCCGATCGGGAGGCCGGCCCGGTGGGCGACCTCCTCGCAGGTGAACGACTCGAACCCAACCTCGAGCAGCAGCTCACGGGAGACCCGCAGCAGGTGGTCGAACTTCTTGTGGCTGCGCTCCTGCGTGGGGCGGCGCCGGGGTTCAAGGATCTCGGCCGTCACGCGCGCCACCCTATCTTGAAGCGGCCCGTCCCGCGGCAACCAGTGGAACGATCATGTCGCCGATCCCGTCGAACCCGCTGCCGACCGTCTGTCCGTGGGAGTGCCGGTAGTGGATGCCCTCCAGGATCACGGCGAGTTTGAAGAATGCCAGTGCGAGGTGGAAGCCGATGTCGCTGACGTCCCGGCCGGAGCCTTCGGCGTAGCGTGCGAGCACTGCGTCGCGGCTCAGGTAGCCGGGGGCGAGCGCTGCATCGGTGACGAGTGCGGCCCCGTCGGCCGACGGGGGAGCGACCTCGGCGAGCTGCTGGTAGGCCAGCAGGACCGCGACGTCGGTCAGTGGGTCGCCGAGGGTGCTCATCTCCCAGTCGAGCACCGCGGTCACCCGGTCGTTGTCGTCGACCAGCACGTTGTCGAGGCGATAGTCGCCGTGCACGATGGTGCCCTCAGAGCTGGTCGGGATCGTGCCCTCGAGCTGCGCGATGAGCTCGTCCATGCCCGGGAGCTCGCGGCTCGTCGACGAGACCAGCTGCTTCTTCCAGCGTGAGACCTGGCGACCGAGATAGCCGTCGGGCCGGCCGAAGTCGCCCAGCCCGACCTCCTGGTAGTCGACCGCGTGCAGCGCCACGAGGGTGTCCACGAGTCGTTCGGTGATCGCGCCGGTGCGCTCGGCACCGAGCGGCTCGAGCTGCGCCGCCCGGCTGTACGGCGTACCGGCGACCCGCTCCATGACGTAGAACGGGGCGCCGAGCACCTCGGTGTCCTCGCAGTGCGCGAACATCCGCGGCACGGGCACGTCGGTGGGTGCCAGCGCCGCCATGACCCGGTGCTCCCGGCCCATGTCGTGCGCCGTGGCCAGCACGTGCCCCAGAGGGGGGCGCCGGACGACGAGGTCACGGCTGCCGTTGCTGACGATGTACGTCAGGTTGGACTTGCCGCCCGTGATCAGGCTCGCGGTCAGCGGCCCGTCCAGGATGCCGGGGTGCTTCTGTCCCAGCCAGCCCTGCAGCGCAGTGAGATCGAGGCCCTTCGGATCGGTCATGCTCAGTCCGTCGGTCCGCCGGCGACGTAGATGACCTGGCCGGAGACAAACCCGGCACCCTCGCTGACGAGGAACGAGGCCATGTGGGCGATGTCCTCGGGCTGACCGACACGGGCGACCGGGATCTGCTCGGCGCTGAACTTGAGGAAGTCGTCGAACGGCACCTTCATGCGCTCGGCGGTGGCGGCGGTCATGTCGGTCTGGATGAAGCCCGGCGCGATGGCGTTCGCGGTGATGCCGAACTTGCCGAGCTCGATCGCGAGGGTCTTGGTGAAGCCCTGGAGACCGGCCTTGGCGGCCGAGTAGTTGGCCTGGCCGCGGTTGCCCAGCGCCGAGGTGCTGGACAGGTTGACGATCCGGCCGTACTTGGCCTCGGTCATGTACTTCTGGGCGTACTTGGTCATCAGGAACGAGCCACGCAGGTGGACGCCCATGACGAGGTCCCAGTCCTCGACGCTCATCTTGAACAGCAGGTTGTCGCGCAGGATCCCGGCGTTGTTGATCAGCACGGTCGGTGCGCCGAGCTCGCTGGTGATGCGCTCGAAGGCGGCCGCGACCTGCTCCTCGTTGCTGACATCGGCGCCCACGGCGAGCGCCTTGCCGCCGGCTGCGGTGACGGCGTCGACGGTCGCGGCGCACGACGCTTCGTCGAGGTCGACGATGGCAACCTGGAAGCCGTCGGCGGCCAGGCGCTTGGCCACTGCCGCGCCGATGCCTCGTGCGGCTCCGGTGATGATCGCTGTACGGGTTTCGGTCACGGGTTGCTCCTTCGACGGCGCGCCTAAGCGCTTGCTTAGTAACTTCTCCAGCACGGTATCGCACCGGAGGTGGAGTGTGCGAGATCACCTCCGAAAATAGCGCGCTAGAAGGTGAAGGATTCCTCATGTTTGTGTATAGTTGAGGAAAACCTCATGTTTTAGGAGACCTTGTGACGCAGCTCGACACCCCCTCGGTTGTCTCGGCACCGGATCAGACCGAACACCGCACGGCACTCACGCAGCGCCGTCAGGATCGGTTCGTCCGAGTCGAGCCCAAGGGCAAGCGTGTCTTCACGGCGCGCGAGCGTGCCGAGATGCTCGTCGATGAGGGCTCCTTCGTCGAGATGACGCCGTTGCGCACGGCGGGCGGGGGTAGCGGCAGCGGTGTCGTGGCCGGCTGGGGCACGACCGACGGTCACGCCGTCGTCGTGGTGTCGCACGACGCCGCGGTGGCTTCGGGCGCGATCGGTGCCGTGATGGCCGAGGCAATCATGAAGGCGCAGCGGTTCGCGATCGCGAAGGGCTACCCGATCGTCTACATCAACGACTCGGGTGGCGCCCGCATCCACGACGGCATCTTCGCGCTGCACGGTTGTGGTGGGATCTTCGCGCTGAACATCGAGGCGCAGAAGCGCATACCGCAGATCTCGTTGATCCTCGGGCCCTGTGCGGGTGCTGCGGCGTACTCGCCAGCGCTGACCGACTGGACGATCATGGTCAAGGAGCAGGGGCAGATGTTCCTGACCGGGCCCGAGATCGTCAAGGCGGCCACGGGCGAGGATGCCTCGGCCGAGGACATCGGCGGATCCGCGCTGCACACCAAGGTCAGCGGTGTCGCCCACCTCGAGGTCGACAGCGAGGAGGAGGCGTTCCACGCGACCCGCCTGCTCCTGTCGTTCCTCCCGACGCACAAGGGCGGCGCGCAGAAGCGGCACAGCCCCGTCCCGGCCAACCCCGGTGCGGTCGATCGGCTCCCCGGGCTGGTCCCGGCGAAGTCCAGCATCGTGTTCGACATGAACGCCCTGCTGGACGGCGTTCTCGACAACGGCGCCCGGCTCGAGCTCATGCCGACCCACGCGCCCAGCATCCTGACGCTCTTCGGCCGCCTCGACGGTCACGCGGTCGGCATCCTGGCCAACCAGCCGAACGCCCGCGGCGGCATCCTCGACTCCAAGGCCTCGGTCAAGGCCGCGCGGTTCGTCGAGTTCTGCGGCCGTTTCGACCTGCCGGTCCTGACGTTCGTCGACGTGCCCGGCTTCCTGCCCGGCACCGTTGAGGAGGGACGCGGCGTCATCACGCATGGCGCCAAGCTCCTCAAGGCGTACGTCGAGACCACCTCGCCCAAGCTGACCGTCGTGGTCCGCAAGGCGTACGGCGGCGCGTACATCGCGATGGGTGCCGCCTCGCTGGGTGCCCACGTCAACTGGGCCTGGTCGAGCTCGGAGATCGCCGTGATGGGTCCCGGCGGCGCCGTGGCCCTGCTGCATCGTCGGGCGCTCAAGGAGGCCGAGGAGCCGACCGTCCTGCGTGACGAGCTGGCTGCGGTCTATCGCGAGGAGGTCGCCCGGCCGTACATCGCGGCCGAGGCCGGGATCGTCGACGACGTGATCCATCCCGAGGAGACTCGCGGCCGCATGGCGGCAGCGCTCCGGATGCTGACCCACGAGTCGGCCAGCTGATGTTTGCTGCCAGGGCCGAGATCGTTGCGAACGTCTGGAAGATCGTCGCCCGCGAGGGCGACCAGGTCGGGGCCGGCGACATCCTCGCGGTGCTCGAGAGCATGAAGATGGAGATACCGGTCTACGCCGAGGCCAGCGGGCACGTCAGCAAGATCCTGGTGTCGGTCGGCCAGATCGTCCAGGAGGGCGACCCGCTGATCGAGATCGACGAGACCGCGAGCGCCTGAGGCCGCGACGGTCTGGCATCATCGGCCCGTGCCTGCCGACGAAGTAATCCACGAGCTGCCCATGCGCTGGGCGGATCTCGACTCGCTCAACCACGTCAACAACGTCGTGTACGTCGACTACGCCGTCGAGAGCCGGGCGATGCTGATCGAGGACGGGTTCCTCCCGGATCGGCCGATCAGGCGGATGACGGTGCGGTATGTCCGTCCGCTGCTGCTGAGCCGCCACCCGGTGATGATCGTGTCGACGGTCGACGGGGATGTGCTGACGCAGGAGATCTGCGTTCAGCGCGATGGTTCGCGTACCGTGTTCGCGCAGGTCGTGACGGTGCTGGGCGACCCCCAGGCGTTCGAGCGGCACGAGCCCGCCGGCACACCGTATCCCTCACGGATCAGGCGCAGCGATCTCGACCTGACCGGATCGGTCAGCGCGACCAAGGTGTTCGAGCTGCTCCAGGAGTCCCGGGTCCTGCTGATGACCAGCGGTCCGTCTCCGATCGGGCCCGGCCGATTCGTGGTGGGCACGGTCGACATCACCTACGTCCGGCCGATCGCCTGGCGACGGCAGCCGTACGAGATCCGCAGCTGGCTCGGCCGGATCGGTGACAGCTCTCTCACGATCGAGTCCGAGATGTCCGACGGCGACACCGTGCTCGTCCGGGCGACGTCGGTCCTCGTCGGGTTCGACCTGCCGAATCAGCGAGCCCGCACCGTGACCGACGAGGAGAAGGCGCACTTCGTCGCGCTCATCGGCTGAGGGCAACCGACTGTCAGTCCGCCTGGTTGACCATGAACTGGGCCGCGTGCTGCACGTACGCCCAGAACTGAGCGTCGTGCTCGGGGGAGAGGTCCGCCCGGTCGAGACCTTCACGGAAGTGCACGAGCCAGCGGTCGCGGGCCGCGGGAGTCACGGCAAAGGGCGCGTGTCGCATGCGCAGACGCGGATGTCCGCGCTCGTCGGAGTACGTGGTCGGCCCGCCCCAGTACTGCTCGAGGAACATGCGGAACCGCTCGTTGGCGGGGCCGAGGTCCTCCTCGGGGTAGAGCGGCCGGAGCAGCTCGTCGGTCGCGACACCGTCGTAGAACGTGTCGACGATCAGCTTGATGGTGTCGTGACCGCCGATCGCGTCGTAGAACGTCTGCTCGCTCATGTCGCCTCCTCGTCCACGATCGTGTGGAACGTTGCGGGGATCCGGATCCCGGACTTGTCGAAGCGAGCCTTGACCCGCTGGCGCATGGCTCGGGCGACGGTCCACTGCTGCAGGGGTGCGGTCTTGAGCACCACCCGGACGACGGCACCGTCCTTGTCGAATCGTTCGACACCCCACACCTCCGGGGGCTCGATGATCACACCGGCGAACTGCTCGTCCTCGTACATCGCGGTGGCCTCTTCCTGGAGGACCTTCTGCACCAGGTCGAGATCTGCCTCGTAGCCGACGGTGATGTCCAGGACCGTGCGGGCCCAGTTCTGGCTCTGGTTGCCGACCCGGAGGATCTCGCCGTTGCGGACGTACCAGACCGTGCCGTTGACGTCGCGCAGCCTGGTAACGCGGAGCCCGACGGCCTCGACCGTGCCGCCGGCCTCGCCGAGGTCGACGACGTCACCGACGCCGTACTGGTCCTCGAGGATCATGAAGATGCCGGACAGGAAGTCCTTGACCAGGTTCTGCGCACCGAAGCCGAACGCACCCCCGAGAATTCCCGCGCTGGCGATGATCGGCGCGACGGGCTGGCCCAGCTTGGACAGCACCATGACGATGACGATCGCCAGAGTCACCCCGGTCGTGATGCTCTTGAGCAGCGAGCCCATCGTCTCGGCACGCTGGCTGCGGCGTTCCTGCGAGCCGGGGCGCAGGTCGGCCAGGAACTCCCCGGCCTTGGAGTTGGCGATCACGCCGGGCATCGTGCCGGTGACGGCGCGGGCGACGAGGCGGTCGATCGCGCGGCACGCGAACCACCGGAACACCAGTCCCGCGACGATGATCAGCAGGATCGATCCGGGGGTCGCGACGAACCATCTGTAGGCCGTTCCGTCGGGCAGGTTCCAGTTCACGTCGAGGTGCGGCATTCCTCCAGCGTACGGGTGGATAAGATGGCGGCCATGAGGACTCCTGCTCGCGTGCTCGGACTCGCTGCCGCCTTCGTCGCCACGTTCATCGCCAGCTCTGCCGCAGCGTGGGCCGACCAGCCCGCAAGCGACGCCTGGCCAGCCGGCCCGGACCGCAGCCACCTGTATCTGCTGGTGCTTTTCGGTGGCGGAACCCTCGGGCTATTCGTGGTGATCTCGCTTTTCGGCCTGCTGACCGCCCGCAACAACTACGTACCTCCCGCGCCGGGCACCGACGTCGAGGTCCGCCCGGGCAGCTCGCCAGCCCACCACTGACTCGCCACCAGACCTCACCTCCTCGCTGGGCCTGACGTTTCTGCGGCGAGTCGCCGTGCCATGGCAGTAGAAGCGCCAGGCTCAGCGCGGGCTGTGGATGAGCGTGGGCGTGCGAGTCGTCGATCCCGCACGATCGGCGAATGGGCAGCGCTGATGGTGCAGGGCAACACGTGGTTCGACGGGCTCGACCGCTCCGGTGACGCGCGCGATGTGCTGGTCCACTGTCGTCCGGGCTCACAGCTCGGCGTGCGGGCGGGGATCCGTCCCACCGAGGGTCGGCGACTCGCACCACAAGACCCGCGGCATCGTGCAGGCGCGAAGGGCCGTCGAGCTGGCGTGCTCGCGGTCAGCGAGTCCGCGGGAGTCGCGGACCCGGATGCTCGCGGAGCTCGATGCGGGCATCGCGGGGCTCCTCGTCAACGTCCCGGTGTTCGACCTGGCGGGATCGCTGCTCGGGATCGTGGACCTGCTCGACCCGGCCTCGAGGCTGGTCATCGGGTCGGACGGCGCTGACCACCGCTCCCAGGAGCTGGGCCTGACGTTTCTGCGCACGCCTCACGGCGATTCGCGACACAAACGTCAGGCTCAGCGGGGAGGTGAGGGTCAGAAGGCTGCTTGGGCCTTCAACGCGCGGGAAAGATCGTCGAGACCCTCCGACACATAGCGCTTCGCCGCCGGGTTGGCCGACGTCGAGGCGAGCCAGCCGGCGACCTTGTCGAGCGTCTCCTGGGTCGGATTGGCCGACGGGAACAGGTAGATCAGCACGACCTGGCCGATCCAGACGCCCATGTCGTCGATGATCGTGTCGGCGACCTCGAGGTAGCGATCGACGAACGGCTCGAGGACCTCATCCTGTCCGGAGACCTGGAACGCGAGCGCGGTCGAGCGGCGGGTCTCGTTGGGTGTCAACGGGTCGACGGCCGCGATCCGCCAGGCTTCCTCCTTGGCCGCGCCGAGGGGGCGAATGGCCCGGGCCGCGGACGCATTTTCCTGGCCCGAGATCGTGTTGTCCCGCTCGAGCTCGGCGGCGATCTCCGCCTCGTCGGCGGCACCGATGCGCGCCAGCGCCGTGAGGATGGTCCACCGCAGGTCCGTGTCGACCGCGAGGCCCTCGAGTGAGCCGGCAAGGAGCTCCCGCAGCGGCTCAGGGCTCGAGGCTGTCGACGCGTACGCCCGGGCCAGAGCGAGCTGGTGGTCGCTGCCAGCCTCGGCCGCGTCCAGCAGTCCACGGACTCCCGATTCCCAACGCTCGTGCAGTGCCGGTCGCGCCGGTTCGGAGGTGTAGAGGTTGACCGCCGTCTTGCCCTGGCGCAGCAATGAGCTGACGGCAGTCAGGTCGGTCTCCGAGCCGACGCCCGCGAGCACGAGGGTCACGAAGTCCGAGGACGACAGCTCGGCGTCGCGGGTCATGTCCCAGGCCGATCCCCAGCACAGCGCGCGGGGCAGCGACTCCTCGAACGTCGCGATGCTCTCGATCAGCGTCGCGAACGACCGCTCGTCGAGCCGGATCTTGGCGTATGTCAGGTCGTCGTCGTTGAGCAGGATCAGGTCAGGCTGCTTGGTGCCCAGCAGCTCGGTGATCTGTGTCGATGCGCCGCGGATGTCCGTCTCGACCCGTTCGGTGCGCACGAGGCGCCCGTCGACCCGGTCGTACAGGCCGATCGCGATGCGGTGGCGACGCAGGGTCGGGTACGCCTCGATCGCGGTCTGCTCGACCGTGAACGACGTGAAGTAGCCCCTGTCGTCGGTTTCGAACTGGGCGCGCAGGGTGTTGACGCCGGAGGTCTGCAGCCACTCCTCGGCCCAGGCGCCGAGCTCACGGCCCGAAGCCGCCTCGAGCTCGACGAGCAGGTCACTCAGCTGCGTGTTGCCGTACGCGTGCTTGTCGAAGTACGAGCGCAGGCCGGCGAAGAAGTCCTTCTCGCCGACCCAGGCCACGAGCTGCTTGAGCGACGAGGCGCCCTTGGCGTAGGTGATGCCGTCGAAGTTGGCCTCGACCGCGTGCAGGTCGTAGTTGTCGGCCGCGATGGGGTGCGTCGACGGCAGCTGGTCCTGGCGGTAGGCCCAGTTCTTGCGCGCGTTGGTGAAGCTGGTCCACGAGTCGGTGAACCGGGTCGCGTGGGTCGCGGCGTGCGACGCGGCGAACTCGGCGAACGACTCGTTGAGCCACAGGTCGTCCCACCACTTCATCGTGACGAGGTCGCCGAACCACATGTGCGCCATCTCGTGCAGGATCGTGTTGGCCCGCTGCTCGTACGCCGCGACGGTCTGCCGGCTGCGGAAGATCATCTCGTCGCGGAACGTCACGGCGCCGGCGTTCTCCATCGCGCCCATGTTGTACTCCGGCACGAACAGCTGGTCGTACTTGCCGAACGGGTAGGCCATCTCGAAGGCGCCCTCGAAGAACTCGAAGCCCTGCTTGGTGATGAGGAAGATGTCGTCGGCGTCGAGGTGCTCGACGAGCGACTGCCGGCAGAAGATGCCGAGCGGGATCTCGCCGTACGCGCCTCGGTAGGAGTCAGTCACCGAGACGTACTCGCCGGCAATCACGGCCGTGATGTACGTCGACATGCGCTTGGTCGGCGCGAAGTGCCACGTCGCGGTGCCGGCGGCGGCGGCGACGGGCTCGGGGGTGGGGGAGTTGGACACGACGGCCCACTCGGCAGGCGCGGTGACGTGGAACTCGAACGTCGCCTTGAGGTCCGGCTGCTCGAACGTCGCGAACACGCGGCGCGCGTCGGGGACCTCGAACTGCGTGTAGAGGTAGACGCGCTGGTCGACCGGGTCGACGAAGCGGTGCAGGCCCTCGCCCGATCGGGAGTACGGCAGCGTCGTCTCGACGACGAGCTCGTTGTCCGACGCGAGTCCGGTCAGCGCGATGCGGTTGTCGTCGTACGCAGACAGGTCGACCGGAGCTCCGTTGAGCATGATCGACGAGATCTCGGCGTCGACCAGGTCGACGAACGTCGAGGATCCCGGCGTCGCGCCGAAGCGGATCGTCGTGACGGAGCCGAAGCGGGTGTCGGAGTCGAGGGTGAGGTCGAGCTGCACGTCATACGTCTCTGTGGAGACGACTGACGCGCGCTCGCTGGCTTCTTCGCGGGTGAGATTTGTACCAGGCATGTCGCCATGCTTTCACGAGATGCTTCCCCGCCCCAGTCGGGTCTGACCTCCGATCTCGGGCAGGATGAACACATGACCGAGCGCGGCGGGGGAATGGTTCAGCGTGGCAGATCCGGCGCCTCCTGCGCGCACGGAGCGGGGCGAGCGCACGCATGAAGATCCCGTTCGCGCAGTCTGAACGTTCGACCATCGGGATCGAGTGGGAGCTCGCCCTGGTCGACTCGGACTCCGGGGATCTGCGCCAGGTCGCGCGGACCGTGCTCGACGCGATAGCGCCCGCCGACGGGAGCGAGCACCCACACATCCGGCAGGAGCTGCTGCTCAACACCGTCGAGGTCGTCTCCGGTGTGTGCCACACGGTTGCCGAGGCCGGCGCCGACCTCGAGCGGGCCATCGAGGAGATCCGTGTCGTGACCGATCCCCTGAGGGTCGAGCTGATGTGTGCCGGCACGCATCCCTTTGCTGCGTGGGACCACCAGAAGGTCACCGACAAGGAGCGCTACGCGACCTTGATCGACCGCACGCAGTGGTGGGGCCGCCAGATGCTGATTTACGGCGTCCACGTCCATGTCGGCATCGAGGACCGCGACAAGGTCCTGCCGATCAGTCGGGCCATGCTGACGTACTACGGCCACTTGCAGGCGCTCAGCGCGTCCTCGCCGTTCTGGGGCGGCAAGGCGACCGGATACGCCTCCAACCGGGCGCTGATGTTCCAGCAGCTGCCGACGGCCGGACTGCCGTTCCAGTTCGAGCAGTGGACCGAGCTCGAGAGGTATGTCGACGACATGCTGCATACCGGCGTCATCGACAGCTTCGACGAGATCCGGTGGGACCTGCGTCCGGCGCCCAAGTTCGGCACGCTCGAGGTCCGCGTGTGTGACGGGATCCCCTCGCAGTCCGAGCTGCTCAGCATCGCCGCCCTGACCCACTGCCTGGTCGAGCACTTCTCGTCCGAGCTGGACGCCGGGCGTGACCTGCCGACCGTGCCGCCGTGGTTCGCGCAGGAAAACAAGTGGCGATCGGCGCGATACGGCATGGAGGCGATCCTGATCCTGGACAAGTCCGCCGAGGAGGAGCTGGTCACGACCGATCTCGAGCGGCTGCTCGAGCAGCTCGCACCGGTCGCCGAACGCCTCGGGTGCACCGAGGAGCTCGGTGGGATCCACGACATCATCGCCGGCGGCGCGTCGTACCAGCGCCAGCGTCGGGTCGCCGCAGCACACGGCGGGGAGCTGGATGTGGTGGTGGGAACGCTGGTGGAGGAAATGCGAGCCGGTCGGCCGTTGTTCCACCAGACATGACCTTGACTGACACCATCACGCCCGACACCTCGACCACGACCGAGCAGGTCGACTTCTGGTTCGACCCGCTGTGCCCGTTCGCCTGGATCACCTCACGCTGGATGCTGGAGGTCGAGAAGGTCCGCGACGTCAAGACGTCCTTCCACGTCATGAGCCTGTCCGTGCTCAACGAGGACAAGGACGTCTCGCAGGACTACAAGGACCTGATCGAGAGCGGCTGGGGACCTGTGCGCATCGCGATCGCCGTCGAGCGGGCCCACGGGTCCGAGGCGCTTCGCCCCTTCTACACCGCGATCGGCACCAAGCGTCACAACGAGGGTCGTGAGTTCGACCAGGCGATGTACGTCGAGGCGCTGGCCGAGGCCGGTCTCCCGACAGACCTCGCGGCCGCGGCCGACGACACCTCACTCGACGATGCCGTGCGTGCCTCGCACCAGGACGGCATCGAGCGGGTCGGCGAAGAGGTCGGCACGCCGGTCATCTCGATCGGCGGCACGGCATTCTTCGGACCGGTGCTGCAGAGCATCCCACGCGGCGAGGTCGCCGGTTCGGTCTTCGACGGCGCGCGCCTGCTGGCGGGCTTCCCGGACTTCTTCGAGCTCAAGCGCACCCGCAAGGGCGAGCTGTCCTTCGACTGAGTCGCACTAGGCTCGTGTCATGACGCTGCATCCCCAGTCCCGAGCACTGCTGGAGGCGCTCGAGTCCGCCGCGGCCGGCCCCGTGGCGGACACGTACGGGCAGATCCGCTCCGCCGCTCGCGAGGCCGCGCTGGCAGACACCGAACGGATCGGGCTGGACCACGTCGAGGACGTTGACGCTGCGGGGGTGGCGTGCCGGCTCTACCGGCCTCGGCAGGGTGCGCCGGTCGCGCTGTACGTGCACGGTGGTGGGTGGGTCCTGCACGACCTCGAGACGCACGATGCGTTCTGCCGCCACCTTGCTCACCAGAGTGGCTGGGCGTTGCTCGCCGTCGACTACCGCAGAGCCCCCGAGCACCCCTACCCTGCGCCGCTGGACGACGTGCAGGTCGCCGCGCACTGGTTGCGCGTGCATGACCGGGAGCACCGCGTCGATGCCTCCTTCCTGCCGGCGATCGGCGACTCGTCCGGCGCGAACCTGGTCGCCGGACTGGCGGTGCGCGAGCCTGCGGCGATCGACTTCCAGGTGTTGTTGTACCCACCAGTGGACCGGCGCGCCGACCTCGGTGGGCCAGGGGAGACCCCCGCGCTCGAAGCCGGTTCGATGGAGTGGTTCTGGCAGGCGTACGCCCCGGGCGACCTCGGCGACCTGCCGGAGGTCTCGGTCGTCAACGCGACCAACCTGGCGGACCACCCGCCGGCGCTGATCGTGAGCAACGAGCACGACCTGCTCCGTGACCAGGCCGAGGCCTACGCCGCCCAGCTCGCCGAGGCCGGCGTCGACGTCATGGGCGTCCGGGCGCTCGGCATGGTGCACTCCTACTGGCGGCAGCCGGCACTGTTCGACGCCTCGCGTTCGACCGTCACGATCGTCGGCGCACTACTTGACGCCCACCGGTCGCGCGCCCGCTGACGGCCCGCGACCGAGGGCTCGTGCGAGGCGGTCTCGTGAGTCGCATGCCGGGCTGGGAGACTGGTCCCATGCGCGTCCACATTGCGGCCGACCACGCCGGCTACGAGCTCAAGACCCACCTCATCGACTGGCTCACAGCCAACGGACATGAGCCGGTCGACCACGGTGCCCATGTGCTGGATCCGGAGGACGACTACCCGCCGTTCTGCATCGCGGCCTCCGCTGCTGCGGTCGCCGAGCCCGGTTCGCTGGGCGTCGTGATCGGCGGCTCGGGCAACGGCGAGCAGATCGCTGCCAACAAGGTCCGCGGTGCGCGCGCCGCGCTCGCCTGGAGCACTGAGACCGCCTCGCTCGCTCGTCAGCACAATGACGCCCAGGTCGTGGCCGTCGGTGCCCGCATGCACACCGCCGACGAGGCGACCGCGATTGTCGAGGCATTCCTCACGACCCCGTGGAGCCACGCCGAGCGGCACCAGCGCCGGATCGACATGCTGCTGGCGTACGAGAAGTCCGGCGAGATTGCCTGAGGGACACACCCTCCACCGGCTCGCTGAGGACCTGCATGCCGCGTACGTCGGGCGGGTCGTCGGGTCCTCGAGTCCACAGGGACGGTTCGTCCCCGAGGCGGCTCGGCTGGACGGACGTGTCCTCGAGGACGCCGAGGCGTGGGGCAAGCACCTGTTCGTCTCGTTCGTCGACCTGCCCGAGCAGGTCCACGTGCACCTTGGGCTCTACGGGACCTTCGCGATCGCCCCAGCCGTCGGACGCCCGGTCGTCGGACAGGTCCGGTGGCGCCTCGAGGCTGAGCACACGGCCGACCTGCGGGGACCGAACGCCTGCGAGCTGCTGAGTCCGCCCGATGTCGACGCGATCCTGGCCCGCCTTGGGCCTGACCCGTTGCGGCAGGACGCCGATCCCGAACGAGCCTGGCGCCGCATCCACGCGTCGACCGTCCCGATCGCGACGCTCCTGATGGACCAGTCGGTGCTGGCCGGCGTCGGCAACGTCTACCGGGCCGAGGTGCTGTTCCGACATGGGGTCCCACCGATGACAGCGGGTCGGCGACTGGCCCGCAAGCGCTGGGACGCGATGTGGGCCGACCTGGGCGGACTCATGCGGACGGGCGTCAGGTCGGGGCGGATCGACACGGTCAGACCTGAGCACGAACCCGACGCGATGGGCCGTCCGCCGCGTGCCGACGATCATGGAGGCGAGGTTTACGTCTACCGCCGTGACGGGCAAAATTGCCTCGTGTGCGATTCCGTCATCCGCCGCCGGTCAGTATCGGGCCGAAATCTGTTTTGGTGCCCGTCGTGCCAGCACCGTGGATAGGGTCGAGGGTGTGACGAACCGCCTGCGCCGCTCGCTGCCTACGGTGGCCCGGTACCTCGACGAGCGCATGCTGCGCTGGCGCACCGGGACGACCGAGGGACAGGTCGCGGTGCTCGCGGCCCTCCTGGTGGTGACCGTCGCGATCCTGGTGGCTTCGGTCGCCAACTACAGCGCCTTCCCCGTGGCGACGTTCGTGATCCCGCTCCTGCTCGGGCCAATGGCTCTTCGTTACCGGCCGCTGCTCGTCCTGATCCTGTGCGTCGGCGTCGCGGTCGCGATCACGGTGACGGTGCAGTCGGTCGGCTACGGCATGACGACAGGTCGCATCAGCACGTTGATCGTCATGGCCCTGGTCGCGATGCTGGTGCTGTTCGAGTCGAGTCGGCGGCGCAGCGGGTTGCCCGGACCGCTCGGCGAGGCGATGCTGGTCGATCTGCGGGACCGGCTCCAGGCGCAGGGCGTCGTACCGCCCCTGCCGGTCGGCTGGGCCTCGCAGTCGGCCATGCGGTCGTCCGGCGGCACCAAGTTCGCTGGTGACTTCCTCGTCGCCAACCTGTCGGAGGACGAGACCAGGCTGGAGATGATCCTGGTCGATGTGTGCGGCAAGGGGGTCGCGGCCGGCACCCAGTCGCTGCACTTCGCCGGCGCGCTCGGCGGGCTGATCGGCGCGCTTCCACCGCTGGGGCTGTTCGCGGCTGGCAACGACTTCCTGATCCGGCAGAACTGGGACGAGGGGTTCGCCACGGCCGTCCACATCCTGATCGACCTGCCGTCGGGCGACTACTCGATCATCAACGCGGGACACCCGCCGGCTCTGCGGTGGGACTCCGGAAGCCTGGTCTGGGAGATCGACGGTGCACGAGGCACGGCGCTCGGCATCATGAAACGGCCCAACTTCCAGCAGACCACAGGGACGCTGGGTGTCGGGGATGCCCTGATGTTCTACACCGACGGCGTCGTCGAGTCTCGCGCGCAGGACTTCACCGCCGGCATCGAGTGGCTGCGCACGACGGCGACGGGCATCGTCTCGAGCGGTTTCGACCAGGCCGCCCGCCGTATCCTCAAGCTTGTCGCATCGGGCGACGACGACCAGGCCGTCCTGATCCTCAGTCGGTCCGGGGTGCAGGACCCGTCGGCGGGGGACGCTGGGACCGCAGTGCGGCGGCCCGACCGCGCCCGACCGTGAGGCTGCAGATCTCGAGGAAAGCCGAAGGGCCCCTCCGAGGAGGGGCCCTGACGTGGAGCGGACGACGAGACTCGAACTCGCAACATTCTGCTTGGAAGGCGCGTTTAGCGGTGACGGTGTTCATGCAGGTCAGCGCCAATATGTGCTGTCCTGACGGTGCGAAAGTAGCACGACTTCATGACAGGCGTGGCCACTGATGGACACTGTGTGCCGGTAGTTCAGGCACGTTCCGGCACATTATCCGGCACATACCGGCACGGGTGTGGTCCTTCGGTGAAGTGCTGGACCAGAGGTCGAGACGATGAAGTCCATCAGAGCCGTCGGCCTACTGGCTCGCGCGGTCCCCAGCCGGACATGAGCCCCAACGTCCCCAAGCAGGTGGTGCTCAGGTCCTAAAGTGACGGGCAGTCATCACTACGTCGAAGGTGAGCATGAGCGAGCAGACCTGGCACGAAGCGCGTCTGATACCAACCTCGGGGATCAGCGGCGCCCCTGAGCAGGAGCGTCGAGCCACTTCCGCCCTCCTCGCCGTGCTGAGCATCGTTCCGGACTACAGCAAGCGCTTCTCGGTGCTGTGGGAGCGCCAGGCGGCAAGGTGGCTACGTACATAGAGGTGCCGTTCGATCTTGAGGGCGACCGGGTCTATCCAGACGGATTGATGCGGGTGAAGCGGGGTTCGCGCGAGTGGACGGCGCTGGTCGAGGTCAAGACCGGAAAGAACTCCCTAGAGACCACTCAACTCGAGAACTACTTGGACGTCGCCCGGGCCAACAACTTTGATGCCCTGATCACGATCAGCAACGAAATATCGCCCGTACCAGGACAGCATCCAACGAGTGTCGACAAGCGAAAACTTCGCAAAGTGGAGATTCACCACGGGTCATGGTCCTACGTGCTTGCCACTGCCATCGTCCAGAAGGAGCACCGAGGGGTCTCGGATCCGGAGCAGGCATGGATCCTTGGCGAATTGATTCGCTATCTCGAGCACGACAGATCTGGTGCTCTGGAACTAGACGACATGGGACCGAGCTGGATAGCGGTGCGAGACGCCGTATCTGCAGGCACGTTGCGATCGAGCGACAAGACGGCCGTTGAGATTGTGTCGCGTTTTGATGCGCTTCTGCGATACGCCAGTCTCCGGCTGGGGCAGCGACTCGGCACAGACGTCACTCCGTTGTTGACGCGCCAAGAGGTCGCCAATCCCACCTCACGTGCCGATTCGCTGCTGTCATCACTTGTGGAAACAGGGGAGCTTACTGGAACTATCCGCATACCCAACGCAGTCGCACCGGTCCACATCACCGCTGACCTGCGCGCCAACCGAGTGACCTGCTTCGTGGACGTTGCTGCCCCCCAACAGGGCCGGCAGACCACTCGAGTCAATTGGATTGTGCGTCAGCTCAAGGACGCGAGGCCTGACGTGAGGGTTGAGTCATTTGTCGCCCGGGCCCGCGGCGCTGGGTCCGTAGAACTCTTGGCGGACGTGCGCGAAGACCCGAAACTCTGGGCGCCGGATGCCGAGAGGGACATTCGGTCATTCCGCATTGCGCTATCGGTAGTTGCGGGTTCAAAGAGGGGTCGGGGTCGCGGGGCGTTCATAGACTCAGTCCTCGACACCTTGGACACGTTCTACGGTGAGGTTGTGCAGCACATCAAGCCTTGGGCCGCAGCCCCGCCGAAGTTGCGAGAGGCCGACCGCGGAGAACACGTCGCCGCTGAACTGGTTTCGACCGACTTGTCGTCCCAGGATGGTCCAGAGACAGTCGGGTAGAGGCGTCCCCAGCGCCGACCCCGCCGAGGGCTTGGCTACGAATCCGCACGAGCGGAAGGGCGGCATACCGCCCAGATGGGCCCACCTGCACAAGATCAACCCAACCTGGCACGACGAGCGCAGGGGCTACGCTCCGATGCAGCGGCTAGAGTTCATTCACCCACTCGTCCGACGGGGCCGAGTCGTAGCAGTGGAGTGCCATGAAGATCATCTCGACATTGCGAGATAACAGAATCAATGCCTCGAACGTGTTGATCGAGATGGGACTGTCCGAGTACGCGGAACTCGTCAAGGCCAACCTGCAGAACAACGAGTTCCAACGAAAGCGAGTATCTTCCTCCAAAACGGTCTACTCGTTGTTGAAATCTGACCTGTTGATCGGATGTGTTATCCCGCCCGTGGTGTTGGCGCTGAACTCTGAAGCCGGACTCGCCGATAGCGAAAAGGCGTCGATAGATGTATGCACTATCCTCGACAACTCGTCAAGTATCGTCATCCTCGATGGACTTCAGCGCACCTATACGATTCTCGATTTACTGGACGAGCTTGATGGAAGCCCAGAAGAGCTCGCTCGCGTAGCTGAATCCAAGATGCGCGTTGAGGTGTACGTTGGGTTGAATCGTCTAGGAATCCTCTATCGGATGCTCACCCTAAACACAGGGCAAACTCCGATGTCGCTCCGTCAGCAAATCGAAATGCTCTACAGCGACTACATCGGGGCAAATGTTGGCAACATTGAACTTCTTCGTGAGTCCGACGGAAAGTACGCCACGCAGGAGAATCAGTACGTTTTCAAGGATGTGGTGGAAGGCTTCAACGCCTACTTGAATCGAGATGAGTTGCCGTTTGATCGCTCCGGACTGCTGGAGAACATTCGTAGTTTGGAAAAGCTGTCAAAGTTGAATCAGAATACCGAGATATTCGAGGATTACATAGGCATTCTTGACGCCTTCGTACGTCGTGCCAATGATCAAATCGGCGGCACTAAACTCCCGGATGACTGGCACGAAGAAAGTGCCACTCCGTTCGGTCGAACGGTTAGCCAGGTATTCAAGAAGGCCCAGGCGATGTCGGGTCTGGGGGCTGCAATCGGCAAGCATATCGACCGCGAGGTATTAGGCGGCCTAGGCGAGGCTCGCGAACTTGTTGAACGTGTCGTGTCGGAAAACCCTGAGGATTTTCTGATTGATATCAATGCATCACTGGATTGGCTGAAAAATAACACTTCAAAAATCGGTAACGCGCAGCGGAACTTCTTCACGTTCTTCTTTAGGGACCTTCTCAACGATGAGTCCGATACCTTCTTGAATCTCGAACAGTCAGCTGGTAGTGCGCTCCGCAAGTACCAAGATCAGAACGTCTAGATCGGCTTTCGCTGTGTCGGGTGACGGTACAGAGTTCGAAGTCCGATTCGAAGCGAACGCGTTCTACCTAGTGACCAACTCGGATATGGGCGATCTCAGAGTCACGACCGGTCTGCACCTTGACGTGGGTTCTGAGGCCCATAAGTTCGAGGTGGTGCCGCTTCTGCGGACCGATTTGCACGAGAATGCGGTCCGCGAGGTCTTCTTGGCTGGGGGTACGGAGGACGTTCGTATTGGTTGGATAATCCCCGCGAATGCGCTTTCCTCAGACGCCCATGACCGTGCAACAGACTCTCACTTCCTCAAGTACGCCTACGTGACGATTCGCGAGGTTCTCAGAGATCACCAACGGCTGTTCGCGGCAAAAGTCAGGCAGGGTCAGGCGCAGGGAGTTCTCGAGTCGAGCTTCGCCGACCTGTTCCACGACAACGTTTGTTTCTTGGCAGTGTCGATGAAACGGTTTCCTGATGGATCTCCGCTGGAATGGCTGAAGCCGAGCCTGATTGGCGAAGGATACGTGCCCTTCGGTGCGAGCGACCCTGACTCGTTGCGATGGATCCCTCATGGCGAAAGTGTGGGCAAGAAGGTCAAGTTGAAGTTGATTGGCCCCGGCATTGCGCAGCCGGAAGTGGCAATCAAAATGATGACTATCGCCGCTGCAACCAGCTCGTCGCCCGTCACCCAGTTCTTCTATCTGTATCAGGTTGTCGAGTTCTTAATGGAGGTCGTGCTACGCACTTCGATAGCTACGATCGGATCCGAAATTGGGCGATCCATTGAGGCGGGTAGGTTCCAGGCTCTGCGGGACCACTTGGAAGACTTTCAGGCCGCGATGAGTGAGAAGCACCGTCTGAAGCTCTTGATGGAGTGTTGCGTCGGCAGCGGGAAAGCGGTCGGCGAACTGGAACAAGCCGCTGCAGACTTCCTTTGCACAGTCGAGGTTAAAGCGAAGACCGGGATCTCGTCGCTGTATCAGGTGCGGAATTTTGTGGTTCACCAGGTCAGGAGCATGCCGGATGAGGCCGAGGAGCAACTCCTCGTCGTAGTTCATGAGTTCGCGCGGTTCCTGTCGGCAATTCTTGCGACATTCGAAGCCGATCAACCGGACCAAGTATCAGCGCCGGCCGTTGTGGAAGACCTCACCCTCGAAGAGGACGCTATCCGCTGATGTAGCGGTATAATTTGCGTTTCGTCCAGACTTCGGCATACCGGTCTGAAGTCGGTTGGCCCGCCGCGACCGGCCTGACCCTTTCCACGGTGGAACGGTGCCGGTCAATCGACGCGAGGACACTCCACGTCACACCACCGTGATTGCACCTCGGGGCTGCTGCACCACCCTCGCCATGCTGCAGGCCGTGGCGCCGACGCCGACCATCATGAATGGGTTTGGACTGGAAGTAGCGGAGTTGCCGCTCTCCGACCAGGCGGCAGTCTCGGGCTCGGGCCCGTTGAAGGCAACAGGCGCGTCACTTTGTAATAATGGATCTGGTTGGAATGGGGATCGAGAACGCCCGGCGGCCCGATCTGTGAGAGGCCACCCAGGTCGACCGCGCTTCCTGCAGATTTCTGGCAATCTCGACCCACACTGAGGCCTTGCAAACGAATGCGGGACTTCCCGTCACTTGTATTCAGAATAGATCCTCTGGACTAAGCCGATCTCAAAGGAGGCCGGTCGCATTCCTAAAGTGGAAACGGCCAGTCGTTTACCATCGCTCTGCGCGTCAACCAGCGCCAGAGCCATGTCCGCGAAGTGATCGCTCACCTCGCCCAGTGCCAACCTTTCTTCAGCGACATACCAGTGCGCGACTCCATTGCACATCTCGAGCAGAGCGAGTCTGGCCAAGCTTGGCTCTGCCACGTGAAAAATGCCCTGCTCGACACCCGACTTAATGGTTTGACTCCAGAGCGCTTCGTACTCATCGCGTACGCGCATCACCGCATCTTTCGACGCACCTATCAGGCTCCGAACCTCACTGTCATTGACGATCGACATGAGGGGGTGGAGCCCTTCCGTCGCGACGTGTATCCGAACGAGAGCCGCCAGGCATTCAGCTGGACTTGTCAGGCCCTCCAAGGACTGCCGACCCACGGTTACGAAGCGCTCGAGACTGGTGCGCATCAGATGAACGAGCAGATCTTCCTTCGTGCCCATGTAGTGATAGAGCGAAGCTGTTGTGATGCCGGCCGCACTTGCAATTTCGCGAATGCCAGAGGCCGCAAATCCTTTCGTTGCAAACAATCGCAGCGCGGAACTAGCGATACGAGCTTCCGTTGATTCCGGAGAGACCGTCGTCGACGAAGTGTTCTTCGAGCCTGTGAGGGCACGACGCACGGCGGTAGCTTCTGCCTCAGACCTGAAATTCACGCCGTGTCTCCATCTCCTGTAATCCGTCACTTCCGACCCTTGACTCTACCTGTCGAGCAACTGTACCTTTCAGGCAACCGATCGATCGATCGGTTGCGATGAGTGCCATTGGATGCCGACCAGACGGAGCGAAAATGACGAATCTAAATACCCCGCCCGAATCGCCGCCGAGGCGGCTGGAAGCCGATTCGATCGGATTGTCCGGCGCGGTCGCGCAGTCAGCAGCTCTGGTGGGTCCCGCGGCGGGCGCGATTGTCGGCACCATTTTTGTTGCTGGATTGGCAGGGCCGGCGGCTAGTCTCGCTTTCCTTATTGGAACTGCGATTTGCTTGTGCATTGCGAAGGTGATCGGTGATCACGCCCGGTTTTTCCCTAGTGCCGGATCGTTCTACACCTACCTGACGCAGAGTTTTGGACCCAGAACGGGATTCGTAGGAGGCCTCCTGCTCTTCGGGGCCTATCTTCTCCTGCTTCCATTTCAGCTGGCGTTCTTCGGCACGTTCGTGAGCAGTCTGTTCAAGAGCGGCTGGGGGTGGGATTTGCCGTGGCAGATCCCCGCCGCGCTCTTGGTGGCCCTGAGCGTAGGCCTCGCCGTTGCAGGGGTGGCCTACTCGTTGAACGCCGGCCTCATCGGGCTAGGCGTGGAGGTCGCCATCCTGGCCATCTTCTCGTTGACAATTCTCGTGCAAGGTGGGGCGAACGGTCTTTCGCTCGAGCCCTTCAACCCGACGGCATCGCCAAAGGGCTTCATCGGCGGCGTAATGCTCGCCTGTGTCTTTACGATCTTCGCTTTCGTTGGTTTCGAATCCGCAACGACGCTAGGGGAAGAGGTGCGTGAACCCCGCAAGATCATTCCTCAAGCCGTCATGTTGACGACTCTTGTCATCGGCTTCTTCTTTCTCCTAGTGAGCTACACCGCCACGATCGGGTTCGGTGCGACGACCGCTGGCGCCGCCGAACTTGCTGCTGACCCGGCCGCGTTCAACACACTGGCCTTGGAGTTCGGCGGCCCCTGGCTATCGATCTTGATTAACCTTGCGCTTATTTCGAGCTTTGTGGCTCTGAATGTTGTCACGGTGAATGCAGGCTCCAGGATGCTGTACGCCCTGGGGCGAGACCACATGTTGCCTGAATCGCTGAGTGCGCTGAACTCGCGAAACGCCCCGGGCGCGGCCGCTTGCTGGATTGGTGGAACTGGGATCGCTGCCACCTTGCTGTTCGGCGGCATCTGGGGACCCGGCGACTACGCCAACTGGTCAGCGTTCTTCGCGACGTTCTTTTTCATTGCGGCTTACACGTTGTTGTGTATTGGAATTCTCCGCTACAAGCGGCAGCAGAGAGGGAGTAAGCGCCCCACCGGCCGCGAGATGTTGAGTGACGTAGTCCCGGTGATTGCGCTAGCAGGGCTGGCTCTCGTTTTGTACGGAAACGTGCATCCCCTCCCGCCGTCTCCTCTTCGCTACTTCATCTGGATCACCGTCGTTTTGATCATCGCAGCCAGTGCCGTCGCGGTCTATCTCGGTAGAACCCAACCCGAGCGCCTGCGCCGCGCGGGGCAGCTGCTGGCCGGTGAGGAAGTGACCTGACCCTCGGCTCGTCTTCTCCAAGCGACCGGCCAACGAAGGAGCAAAATGTCTGTACTGATTGAAGTTAGCGACGGGATCGCCGTCATCACAATTGATCGGCCTAGCAAGCTCAACGCGATGGACCCCGATGCGTACGAGGCAATCGGCGAAGCCTTTCTGAGAATCGAGAACGATCCCGACATCCTGGTTGGAATCGTTACCGGCGTCGGGCATAAGGCCTTCAGCGCGGGAGCGGACCTGAAGGAGATGCACAGCGACCGACCTGATGACGCCGGCTGGGAACCGTGGCGCCCTACGCGGTGGGATTTCGGACTCGGCACATCCAAGCCGTTGATTGCGGCAGTCAATGGTTACGCCCTTGCCGGCGGGCTCGAACTCGCTCTGGTGTGCGATATCCGAATCGCTTCCTCCAGCGCCGTGTTTGGAGCCCCCGAGGTCAAATGGGATCTCCTCGACGGCTACGGCGCCTATCGGCTGCCACGAGTCGTGGGGCTTTCGAATGCGATGGATCTTCTCTTGACAGGCCGCTTTATAGACGCCGAAGAGGCGTTGCGCATCGGACTCGTAAGTCAGATCGTCGAGGGTGGCGCGCTCATGCAGCACGCGCAGGAAATTGCTCAGACGATTTGCGCGAACGGGTCTTTGGCAGTGCGCATGACGAAGGAGCTCGTGCAGCGGGGGCTGGACAGCTCGGTCGAGGCGCACTTCCGCCTCATGCATATGTTCTACGACCGCATTGACGGATCCGACAGTCAGCGCGAGAGGCTAGATTCCTTCGCAAGCAAGCGACCGTCAGGCCGGCCCTCAACTTCAATTCCAGACCAACCAAACAGCCTGACGGAGGGTTCACGATGACCAAGATGTACGCATTTCATGGCGGTGGCGAACAGCTGACGAGATCAGTCATTGATCCATTCGATGATGATTGCGGGGCGATTATCGATGCTCCCTATTTCTTCTACATGATTCAACATCCTGAAGGAACGATCCTCTTCGATACGGGCGCTCATGTTTCATTCATCGACGACCCTCGCACGCGGCTCGGCGAGGGCGCTGACAAGTATGCAATCAGCATGAGCACGGGCGACGATGTAGTGAGCCAAATTGCTTCGGTCGGGGTCGAGCCTGAGTCGATCGACGTGATTGTGCCGTCCCACCTGCACTACGACCATTGCGGTGGGATGGAGTTCTTCCCGAACGCGAGAATCTATCTGCAGCGGGCAGAGCTTGAGTTCGCAAATAACCCTCCGATCTACCAACGCGATGTCTACGTGCCGGCCGATTACGAGCAACCACTGGACTGGAACCTGCTTGACGGTGAACACGACGTGTTCAACGACGGCAGCGTCGTCATTTTTCCCACGCCAGGGCACACCCCGGGACATCAATCAATGTTGGTGAGATTGAAAGACAGCGCTTTCATCCTCGTCGGTGACGCTGCATACGATCCCGAGAAAATGCAGCAACGTAGGCTGCCGGCCGTGATTTGGAGTCCCGACGAAATGATCGCGAGTTGGGAACTGCTTGAGGCCAAACAGCGGGAGTACGATGCGGAGCTCATCTTCACCCACGACATCAACTTCCGCGAGAAGACACGTGTCGCTCCCGCGGAGTGGTACGAGTGAACGCCGAGTCCTGGAGCGCAGTCGACGCTCGGACCATCCTCGACGTGTTGATCAGCGCGCATGAGAGCGGGCCCGATGAGCCGGCCCTCATTTACGAGGATGGAGTTGTCGTCAGCCGTAGGGACCTTTTTGAGAGGGTGGAGAGGTTCGCCGGCTATCTGGCCTGCAAGGTCGAGCCGGGAGACCGGGTGGCGATCATGCTTCCCAATCGGACCGAGTACATGATCGCCTGGTTTGCAGCGGCGGCGTGTCGCGCCACCTTGGTGTCAATCAACCCTGCTGCAAAGGTGCACGATGCGGGCCATCTGGTTCGAGACTCGGACGCGAAGCTAGCGATCATCGGAGAGGATGGGCGGTCGCTCTTCGAAACCATTCGTTCTAGTTGCCCCAGTCTCAAAGACGTCGTCGTAGTGGAGGGCAGCGAGCCCGACGGGCTCGACTCAGTGGGAAGCCCTGGTTTTTCGCTCGTGGCGAGTGCCGCAGATGCGCAACGAGCCGATATCACCAACATCTACTACACCTCAGGGACAACGGGACTCCCCAAGGGCTGCATGGTCGATCACGAGTACTGGTTGCGCTTCGTAGACCTATTCCAGCGGCGGTACGGGATGGGGCCCGAAGACCGATTTCTCTGTTGTCTCCAATTCTTCTACAACGATCCTCCCTGGCAATTGCTGCTCTCGCTGCACGCAGGGAGCCCGCTAGTTGTCATGCGGACCTTCAGCGTTCGCCGTTATTGGGACGTCGTGCGGGAGCACCGAGTAACGATCGTTTTCGGCATCGCGGCGACGGCGTACTTCCTGCTTGGCGGCGAGCCGTCTAAGGATGATCGAAATACCAAGGTTCGACTTGGTGTACAGGTTGGGATAGTGGCGAACACCCATCAACAGCTTGTCGAAAGATGGGGCTTTCCGTGGGTGGAAGGCTACGGGTTGACCGAAACCGGCCTCATCGTCTCCATGCCGCTGGATCGCGCAGAAGAGATGGTCGGAAGCGGCTCTATTGGCATGCCGTGCGGCGAGGTCGAACTCCGCATTGTGGACCACGACGACAACGATGTGGCCGAAGGCAGCATCGGCCAAATCATCGTGCGCTCGCCGGGGATGATGCGCGGCTACCTCAATCGACCCGACGAGACCGAGGCAACCATGCGCGGGGGTTGGCTGCATACCGGTGATTTGGGCTGTATCGACGACAACGGATTCGTCTACTTCAAGGGGCGACAGAAAGACATCATCCGGCGCTCAGGTGAGAACGTGGCGGCCGCCGAGATCGAAGAGGTAATTACCGTGCATCCAGGAGTGCTAGAAGCCGCCATAGTTCCGGTGGCCGATGACGCCAGAGGTGAGGAGATCAAAGCGGTCATCGTGCCGACGGATGGTACGGAATCCGAAGGTGATCTGTTCAAGGAGATCGTCGAACTCTGTCTGCAGCAGTTGGCGAAGTACAAGGTGCCCCGGTATTTCGAAATACGGAGGGAGCCGTTCGAACGCACTCCTTCCATGCGCGTCAAAAAGGATGATCTCCGAAATGTCCTCAGTGAACCTCCTGAGATGTGGGACAGAGAGTCGTCAATGGGTTGGTAGGGACCGAAAGCGATGCGCATCGAAACGCCGAAAATTCCGAAAGGTCAAATCAAATGATAGTCAATTTCAGGGTCAGGCTTCCGCAGGAGCTTCGTCCCGAAGAAACTTTGCAGTCCGAATTCCATCAGCAATACGACGCGGTCCTCGATCTATCGTCCAATCGCAACCGAACATTCTTCCAATTGCAGGAGGACATGGCCGTCGCCGCGGTCGACCATGCAGTTGTCCACGCTGAATATGAGGATGGTGACCCGGCTGACGCCCTCAACGAGGCCGTCGCGAAAATCGTGAACGACGACCCGCAGCACTTTTCCGGGTTCGGAACGATCTCGATGGAGAAGTTCAGCATCCGACGGGCCACCCAGCAGGTTGAGAAGGTCGCGTCGCTCGGCCTCTCAGGCGTCGCATTCCAGCCGTCCTTCGCCGGAATGCCAATGGACGATCGTCTTCTCTATCCCGTATACGCAAAGGCGGCCGAACTTGGTCTTCCGGTCGCGCTTCACACTGGTGTGAACTACACGACTCACAGGCCGCTCAAAAATGAGCATCCTCTGCAACTCGATCAGGTTGCCTGCGATTTCCCGGAGCTCACGCTCATTGCCTGCCACGCCGGTTGGCCCTGGGTACCAGACTTGGTTGCGGTGATGCGGAAGCACCCTTCCGTGTTCGCAGAATTCGGCGGTCTCTCTCCGAAATATGTTCTTGCCACCGGCACCGGCTGGGAGGTCATGCACCGCTTCATGAACAGTTTGCTGGCGGAACAGGTACTTTTCGGAACAGACTGGCCTGTCTTTCCAATGGACCGAGCGCTTGCAGAGTGGTCGGACGGAGACCTCAAGCCTCACGTTCTGAGAGCATTAACCGGGGGAAATGCCGAGCGGATGTTAGGCCTCGGCTAAGCCAGTCTTTTAGTTGAAGCAGCATGTCAGCAGGAGTCGTTTTTCGCGCTGGCGTGCGGTTGGCTGGCAGGGGTCTTGGTTCTACCTACTTCACTCCTTCCGCGCGACTCGAGGAAAGCCTGTCAGCACTCGCCAACACCGCGGGCGTCGTGATTGTTCTGAGTCTCCACTGAGAGTGGGCAGCGCAACCGCGGTGATATACGAGATCTACCGGAAGGTGGCAGGCGCTGACTCGCGAGATGAAATCCGCCGAACTGCAAGATCTGGTGGCGAGGGAACGCGCTGTGCAGGAAGGGATCAAGCGTCGGCCAGCTATCGGCTCATCGTCTTCGTTGAGGACCCTGTGTCGAAGAAGCCGCGAACGACGCCCGCGGGCCGACGGTAGGAACTGTTCGGACCGGCTAGGCGAGCGGACAATGCCACGTCAGGAGTTGGACAAGGTCAGTGGACTTTATGACTCGCAGGTTGGGGGTCGCTGGCTCCGGGTGATGCGAGACGAGGGCAAAGTCGAAACGATGGGCGGAGTTGCCCGCAGGGCCGACATATATTTGCTACCGCCGAACGGCGGTAGACGAAGAACTGCAGCGGGGTCAGCGAATGCTTGACGTATCCCGCGGACTGACCGTTTTATCTCGATGTCAAGAATCTTGGCGGGGAGAGATGCGGGCAGGTCGGGGGCTTTCCGACACCAAGTTGCATGGGAAAAGGCGCACCGGCAAGTAGGACGTTGGTGCATCATTTGGCGTCTGGTCCCTCGGTCATCCGTCAACCAAGATCAGGCGTTCTTCATCTCCCGAGTCACTCGTGTTGCTGCCGACCTAGTTGATCAGTGTCCCTGGTGAGATGTTCGGCTCGCGGCAATTTTGCTCGTGGCCTTTTCCTGTAGTGGTTCCTGTAGTAGTTCCTTGGTACCACGGTGAGCGTGCGAAATGCGCCACGGTAAGCGTGAGGAATGGACCACGTTCAGCGGCGAAGGCGGACCACGGTGGGCGTGGCCCGCTCACCACGATGAGCGTGGTTCATTGTCGGACGCGTCCACAGCTGCGCGCGACTCCAGACGCAGAACGTACTCCGCCTGTCGTCCGGGTCGAGGTACGTTCGTGCGTTTGATTAGCTCGGCACGAACGAGCGTGGCGACCGCCCGATCCACGGCTCTGCGAGCCGCATTTTCCTTGGCCGCTGTTGGCCACGAGCCGTCCACGGCTGGCCTCCTGTCCAGAGCTCGTGCCAGCGGCGTCCAGCCGCCCCAGTAGCGGGGCACAGGATCGGTGTCCTTGGCAGTCAGGGCCATGCGGACCAAGACGAGTCGCGCTGCATGACTGTCGAGATCAGCGTGAAGTGCCATCGCGGCTAGCGAGGCGCCCATCACTGATCACCGGGTCGCCACTGAGCGCGTCCTAGCCGATCGCGTTGATGGGTCCGGATGTTGAGTAGATACACAGCACGCTGTCCATGGCCGCCACGACGCTTGCTCGCGATGGCACCGACACCTTTAAGATCACCCACGGCGCGCGCGACATTGTGGCGCGCTTTGAGTTCCAACCTGTCGGCCTCCACCGGCCAGTCACTCGAATCTGGCATCTGGAATCCCAAGGCCTGAGCGAGCAGCTCCCAGCTACCGCTAAAGGTAGGTGCCGGCTCGTCGTCATCGGCGATCAGAGCCATCCGGACGAGCAGGATCTTCTGCCGGTGCGACAAGGCGGGATATTGGTCGTAGACGGCCTCGGCCAGATTGATACCCATCAGTGACCACTCCCGAAGGCGTGCTGTCGGCGGGAAGCCTCGGTGTGCGCGTGTCCGTCGCTGCCGGTCAGCGGTACTGATCTACGGCCAACGACGGGAGCGCAGCCGAATGACCAGCACCGGAGGTCCAAATCCCGGGCTGTACCCAAGTGGATACTCGAACGTCCCATGTCGCTGTTGCAGTCAACAAGAATCTGGGTTGGCCCCACTGGTGCACGCACGAGCGTGGGGCTCATAGTTCGCTCCTGGTGAGGTAGTTCTCCAGGGCCGAAACGCGCAGGCGCACGAGTTTGTCGCCGATGCGCAGGGCTTGGAGATCCCCACGGGCAACAAGGCGCCGCAGCGTTCTTTCGGAGACGGCGTGCTGCAGGTACTCGGCTGCTTGGGGGAACGTCAGCAGCGGATCAGGGGTGGTGGTCACGAGAGGTGTCACTTCCCGGCAGGTCACCCGGCGCGACTCCCGGTCGCTGGTGACGACCACTGTGGGGGAGCGAGCAGCGGCCAGCCGGACTTCATGTCGCCGGTCGACCGTGAGCGCACTCGCTGACGCGATGGGTGCCTACCGAGCATTGAGTCGCATCACGAATCGTGTGCGGTGCAGGTGACGCCGGGGATGGGCCAGCGTCGGGGTTGCTCAGGCAGCGAGTGCGAACACGGCCTGAGGCGGTGCGTTCGCAGTTCGTGGTTCGACCAGGGGTCGCAGGCGTGGAGGCGGATCTTCCTCGCAGTGGCGATCGATGCGTTCGAAGGCGACCTCGTGGCTGAACTGTTCGGCCCGTCGTGCGGCTCGGTTGAGGGTCGCCTCGCTCGCGATGAAGCCACGCGGGTGGTTGCGCGGATCGCGACTCGTCGACGCCAGTCCGCGCGTCTCGTGTCGCCACGTGCGCATGTCGGGCCACTGACACCGACGAGTCGGGCGCACTCGGCTGGCTTCGCTGCGATCGTCCATGCACACGTTCATGTACTGGCGGTCGCGGTAGGCGTACCGGCTCGCGGCATATACGCGCATCAGGTTGAGCACGGCACGCGCATCGGCAGCGAGCGGGTCGCCGGCCGACTCCAAATGGAGGACGTGGTCATTGAAGATGCGGCTCAGCCCGTCGATGCGTTCCCACGAGTCAATCTCGACGTTGCCGGAGTAGTCGAACCAGCGTCGAGCTGTGGGGCTCAGCGTCGGGTACAGCGCAGACAACGCATCGATGATCGGCTCAGCGAGATATTGCGCCTCGTGGGCCCTCAGGCGCTGACCCAAGGCGTTCAACTCGTTGCAGGTCATCTGCGAGGGCGTCGATGCCATGACAAATGCGGCACTGGTGCCCGCATCTGCCTGTTCGATTCCCCGCATGTGCCCATGCTGACATTCGGCTCTGACATTTCCGCAGATGCATCTGTGGTGGATCGTCATGACGGTTGGTTCGAGGTCTGGTGCAGGGAGGCGCCGGCCGGTGGCTACTGCGTGTGAGCAGATGAGGTCGCCTTGCAGCGGTGCGCGGACTCGGGTGGCCGTTGGCTGTGGGTCACGGTAGCTGTGACCTCCTTCTCTGTGTCGCCGTTCGGCGTTTGTCATGCCAGTCGCAGAACAGTGGCGTTCCCTGGCTGGTCGGCAGCGGCATAGACGTCGAGCCTTTCGGCCAGTTCACGGTCGCGGTCTGCGCTGGCGTGCTGGTATCGCATCGCGGCAGCGAACGTCGAGTGTCCGAGGCGGTGCTGCAGCTCGCGGATCGAGGCTCCTGCTCGTGCAGCGAGCGTCGCTCCGGTGTGCCGCAGGTCGTGCCAGCGCAGGTCCGGTCGGCCGACCGTACGACGGGCCCGGTCGAACATCTGCCCTCTTTGGTCGCGCGACAACGACGTGCCGTCGGCGTGTGCGAACACCAGCGCGTCGGGTCCTTCGGCGGTGTAGACCTCCATGTGATCGCTCAGCCGCTGGACCACCGAGGACGGCAACGCCACGGTGCGCAGACTGGCCACAGTCTTGGGTGAGCCGAACGTTCGGGGGTGGCCCGCAACGTCGATCAGCGCGCGCTCGACGGTGATGGTGCCGGCGTCGAGGTCGACGTGGCGCCTGGCCAACGCGAACAGCTCCCCGGCGCGCAGAGCCGACCACGCCGCAACGTCAACCGCCTCGGCGAACCTCGGTGGCATCGCTGCGCACAGGGCGCGGACCTCATCGGGGGTGGCGTGCGGGCGTTCAGCCGCGACGACCAGCCCACCTCGCTTGACCCGGCACGGATTGGCCGTGATCAGGCCGTCGTCCAGAGCAGCGTTCAGGCACGCCCGTAGGTACCGGTAGGCCTGCACCACCACAGCGGCCGGCCGCCCCGACAGGTCCGCACCAGCTGGCGATGCAGGTGCGTGAGGTGCGCCAGGGCTGTCTGCCGCCTGCCAGGCGTCCAGGAAGTTGGCGGGCAGGCGCCCTGTCTCAGCGACCTTCCAGCCGTTCGAGCGCCCCCAGGCTCGGATCGGTGCCGTGGGTTGGCGCTGTACGGCGTGACGGTGCTGGCCGTTCCTGCTGCGGTCGATGCGCTCGCGGACCTGGGTGGAGTGCGCAGCGGCGTACCACTCGCGGATCGTGGCCGGGCTCAGCGCGTTGAGGGGCTGAGCGCCGAGGTGGACACCGATCGCCTTCCCGCCGCGAGGAGCCTCAAGCATCAGCTCGCGGTCGATCCACCGCGCCAAGGCGGTGCGGTATCCCTCACGTGTGGACAGAGCCAGGTCGGTGCGCTGATCGATCCACTGAGCCATGAAGGTCGCAAGGGTGGCGCTGCCAAGATCTGGTGAGCGCCAGACTCCGCGGACGAGGTCGGCTCGCACCGTGGTCAACCAGTCGTCGGCGTGGCGCTGGGACTCAAAAGTCTGCGGGCCGCTGTGGGTGCGTCCGCGGCTGTCCTCCCAGCGCGCCTGCCACCGCCCCGAGGACAATTGTCGGACGGTGCCGAATGCTCGGCGTGGTGCCTTACGGCGCTTGTTCTGGGCGCCTTGAGAGGGCTTCGAAGTGGTGGTCATGTGGTTGGTGCTCCCGGAGAGATCCGGCACGTAAGCCGTCACTCGCCGCTCGAATTTCCATCCGGGGCGGGATACCAAACCTGCCCTGACCTGCGGTGATGCTGAGAGCGGACGACGAGACTCGAACTCGCAACATTCTGCTTGGAAGGCAGAGACTCTAGCCAATTGAGTTACGTCCGCGAAGCCTTGCGGCAACGACGAACATTCTGCCACATGCGATGTGTGGTTCACCCATCGGTGCGGGCGAGGACGTCCGCATGGCGACGGGTCTCGTCGGCGTGGAAGTGTGCAGCCTCCTGCGCCGCCCAGATGTCCCAGAACGGCGCGTAGGTCTCGCCGTCCCGGGCGAGGGCGCGTCGCTTGCGGAGCTCGGTCGGGGCGTCGACCCAGATCAGCAGGCTGAGGAACGGACGGATCACCGCAGCTCCGCTGCCCACCCCATCCAGGATCAGCACAGGTGCTGGCGGGACGTGCATGACCGGCCCGGGTCGGTCATGCGCCCAGTCCCAGCGGTGGATCGCTCCGACCGCGTCAACCGCGATGGCGTCGAGTACCGAGCGCGCGACCATCGGCGGAGTTGCGGCGAGGCCGTGCCACCCCGGGTAGACGTCATCGAGATGGAGCACCGGCGCCCCGGCCATCTCGGCGAGTTGGTCGGCCAGGCTGGTCTTGCCCGAACCGCTGGGTCCATCGACCGCGACGACCCGGGTCGAGCCGCACGCGGGCTCCCGTTGGTGGACCAGTCCGATCAGGTCGGCATACCGCTGCGAAGTCACTGGTCCAGTGTCCACTAGACTGGCGCGGCTACGGGATGTAGCGCAGCTTGGTAGCGCGCGCCGTTTGGGGCGGTGAGGTCGCAGGTTCGAATCCTGTCATCCCGACTCCTCGCGATTTGTGACGGTTTGCGCCCTGTCGGACACCGACAGCGTTGGGACCGTCACGATTCGCGAAGGGGCGGCGGGTGAGACTCCTTTGGGAGCGCCCGCGGTCTCATGAGAGACTGGTACGTCGCTGTTTCTGCCCGAGGTTTACCGGCAGCAGCGCCCACCTTCCAAGCGCCGAGATCATGCAGGAGTCAGTCACGTGAAAAGCACCACCGAGGCACTGAGCCCGACCCGGGTCAAGCTCACCATCGAGGTGCCGTTCGAGGAGTTCAAGCCCAGCCTCGATGCTGCCTACAAGACCATCGGCTCGCAGATCACGATCCCCGGCTTCCGCAAGGGCAAGGTCCCCGCGGCGATTGTCGACCAGCGTGTCGGCCGCACCGCGGTCCTCGATGAGGCCATCAACTCGGCGCTCCCCGGCTGGTACAACCAGGCCCTGCAGGACACCAAGATCCAGCCCCTGAGCCAGCCCGAGATCGATCTGGCCAAGTTCGTCGACGGCGAGCCGATCGAGGTCACCGCCGAGCTCGACGTGCGCCCCGAGCTTGATCTTCCCGACGTGTCGACGATCGAGGTGACGGTCGAGGACTCGACGGTCGCCGACGACGACATCGAGGAGCAGATCACGGCCCTGCGTGAGCGCTTCGCCACGTTCGCCGAGGTCGACCGCGCCGCCGCTGAGGGTGACTACCTGACGATCGACCTGTCCGCCGCGCAGAACGGCGAGGACATCCAGGCCGCTCAGGCCGAGGGCATGCCCTACACGATCGGCAAGGCCACGATGCTGGACGGTCTCGACGAGGCAGTCACGGGCCTCAAGGCCGGAGAGACGAAGACCTTCACGACGCAGCTTGTCGGCGGCGAGCTCGCCGGGCAGGACGTCGACGTGACCGTCACGGTCAAGGACGTCAAGGAGCAGCAGCTCCCCGAGCTCGACGAGGAGTTCGCCCAGACCGCCTCGGAGTTCGACACGATCGAAGAGCTGCGCGCCGACCTGGCCGACCGCGTCACGCGTGGCAAGCGCATGGAGCAGGCCAACGAGGCCCGCGACCTGATCCTCGACGAGATCGTCAGCCGGATCGACGCCCCACTGCCCGAGAGCCTCGTCGCCGAGGAGATCACGAGCCGTCGTGAGCAGATCGAGCAGCAGCTCGCCGCAGCCGGTGTCGAGTTCCAGACCTACCTCGACGACGAGGAGCAGACGATCGACGAGTTCGAGGCTGACCTCGAGAAGCGGGTGCGCGACTCGCTGGTCGCCCAGTTCGTGCTCGACCAGGTCGTCGCGACCGAGGAGTTCGGCATCGACGACGCCGAGCTGTCGCAGCACATCATGCGCCGCGCCCAGCAGTCCGGCGAGGACCCCAACTCGTACATCCAGCACATTATGGAGCACAACCACGTGCCCGAGATGGTGAGCGAAGTGCTGCGTGGCAAGGCGCTCGCATCGCTCGTGGAGTCGGCCAAGGTCGTCGACAAGTCCGGCAACGTGCTCGAGCTGTCCAAGCTGCAGTCCGATGGCCGCTACGCCGACGAGGTCGAGGCCACCGACGACGAGGCTCCTGCCGAGGCGTGACCGAGGACTCCCCGCGTGGGAGTTCACATTCCGTTCGGATACCGGCAGTATGGGACCCATGCCTGTCGAGCCTGCACGGACCACCGACGTGGCGGCGCTGGCTCTTGACTACGGCGACCGCCTGATCGTCGGTACGGCACGCGATCTGCACACCGCGATCTCACGGCGGGGCTTCCGGGCCACCCGGGTCGTGGGCGGTCGGCTGCCCGAGTCGCTGCACGATGCCGTCGTGACGTCGGTCTACGGGGCGATCTCGGGTGTACTGCGGGTCTCCAGCGGATCGGTGCGGGCGTTGGCGACACGTGGCATCGGCCGGCCGATCGAGCAGACCCGTCGCGGTCGACTCGTCGTCGCGGCGGTCAACGGACTGATCGGCGATGAGCTGCGCATGCTCGACGACCCCCAGGCCATCAGGATGGCCGTCCGGCACGAGGGGCAGGACGTCCCGGCTACGGCATGGCCGCTGGCCGAGGCGTTCCGTGCCGGAACGAGTCACCCCGTGGTGTTCCTGCACGGGCTGTGCGAGAACGACGAGTCGTGGTCCAACGGGGCGAAGGTGCACGGCACGACCTATCGCGAGCGGATCGTCGCCGAGACCGACGGCACGCCGGTCATGATCCGCTACAACACCGGCCTGCACATCTCCGAGAACGGCAAGCACCTGGACGCCTTGCTGCAGCAGCTCGTCGCGGCGTGGCCCGTCCCGGTCACCCGCATCACACTCGTCGGGCACTCGATGGGTGGCCTCGTCGCACGGGCCGCGACCAACCACGCCACCGCAGCCGGTCAGACCTGGCAGCACCTCGTGCGTGACGTCGTGTGTCTCGGCACACCGCACGCCGGCGCCAACCTGGAGAAGGTGGCCCACCTCGGCTCGCGTCTCCTGCGGTTCTGGCCCGAGTCAAGCCCGTTCAGCTCAATCCTGGAGACCCGCTCGGCAGGCATCGTCGACCTGCGGCATGGCTACATCACCAAGGATGAGTGGGAAGGGCAGGACCTCACCGGTCAGTGGGGTCTGGACCGGATCGCAGCTGCACCGCTGCCGCGTGCGGAATACCACTTCGTGGCAGCCACACTGGGCGCCTCGCAGCGCCACCCGCTGAGCTCGGTGCTGGGTGACCTGCTCGTGCACTTCTCCTCCGCGACAGGTGTGGGCCGGACCGGCCCGATCGTCGACGGCGCGACGTTCGAGTACCTTCCGAGCGTTCACCATTTGGCCCTGCTCAACCACCCACAGGTGGGAGACTGGCTTGTCGAGTGGCTCAATTCCCACACCCGCAACCAGCGCGCACTGCCGGCAGCACCGCAGCGCGCCTGAACCCTCGTTCGATCCGACCCCAGGAGATCCATGCCCAATCAGCTGCTCATCGCCCACAGCATCGAGATCGATGCCACGCCGGCCAAGGTCTGGTCGATCGTCTCCGACCTCAAGCGGATGGGGGAGTGGAGTCCCCAGTGCGTACGCATGAAGGTGTTCGGGGGCGAGGTCAAAGCGGGCGCCCGCACGCTCAACCTGAACCGGCAGGGCTGGAAGCGGTGGCCCACCAACGCCAAGGTCATGGACTTCGAGCCCGAGCGACTGCTGTCCTTCCGCATCCTGGAGAACCGCACCGTGTGGTCGTTCGAGCTCGAGCCGACCGAGACCGGCACCCGGCTGACCGAGAGCCGGCGGACGCCGCACGGCGTCGCCGCGGCGTCGAATGCCGCGGTCAAGGGTCTGCTGGGCGGGGTCGAGAAATTCGAGCAAGAGCTCGAGACCGGGATCGAGCAGACGTTGCAGCGCATCAAGGCCGAAGCTGAGCGGGTCTGAGGCATGGGCCAACCAGCGCTCGAGTCCTCCGTCGAGATCGCAGCCACACCTGACCAGGTCTGGGCCTCGGTCTCCGACGTCAAGGCCATGAAGCGACGCAGCCCCGAGCTCGTCGGGATGTGGCTGTTCGGCCGTCCGAAGGTGGGCCGCCGGGGGATCAACCTCAATCGCCGCAAGGGTTTCGTCTGGCCGACGACAAGCCGGATTACGCGGTGGAAGCCGCCGGCGCAGGACGACGGTCGCGGCGCGTTCACGTTCCACGTCTGGCCGACCAACGTGGACTGGTCCTACGAGACCGAGCCGACAGCCGCCGGGACGCGACTGACCGAGCGGCGCACCGCGCTGGTCGACCCTTCGCTCTCGGTCCGGTTGACCGCGAGGCTCGCCCTCGGAGGCGCGGACGGCCACGACGCCGAGATGCGCACCGGCATCGACCAGACGCTCGCGAACATCAAGGCCGAGCTCGAGCGTTGACCGAGGAGCTGCCGATCCGTCGCGTCAGCGGTCGACGAGCGTGAGCTCGAAGGCGTAGAGGTCCGGACGGTACGCGTGCCGGCCATACTCGACTGCGCGGCCCGCGTTGTCGTACGCCGTACGCTGCATCGTCAGCAGCGGGGCGCCCTTCTTCTCGCTGAGCAGGGCACCCTCCTCGACCGTTGCCCCGCGGGCGCCGATGCGCTGGCGGGCCACGCGCATCAGGATCCCGGACGCGCGGAGATGCGCGTAGAGGCCGGTCTTCTCCAGGTCGACCGCGGCCAGGTCGATGACCTCGATCGGGATGAAGTTGTGCATCAGCGCGAGTGGCTCCGCGCCGACGTAACGCAGCCGCTCGAGCGACCACACGTCGTCGCCGGTCTCGAGCTGCAGCTCGCGCGCGACATCCTCCTCGGCAGCGACCTTGCCGACCGAGATGACGTCAGTACGCGGCTTCTGACCGGCGGCGCTGAGATCGTCGTACAGGCTGGTCAGCTCGACCGAGCGACGGATCTTTCCGTGCACGACCTGCGTGCCGACACCGCGCTTGCGCACCAGCATGCCCTTGTCGACCAGCACCTGGATGGCCTGGCGCATCGTGGGCCGGGACAACCCGAGCTCCTTGGCGAGCGAGATCTCGTTGTCGATCCGCTCGCCCGGGGCGATCTTGCCGCTCAGGATCGCCTTCTCGAACTGCTCGGCGATCTGGAAGTACAGCGGGACAGGGCTGGATCTGTCGAGGGTGAACCTGGGGCCGGGCATGCGGACAATCTAGCCGCCCATGTCAGCACGTCAATATGTCAGGACAAAGGCTTGACATCGGATGTGAGGGGCGACACACTCGTGCTGATAGTTTGTCAGCACAAACCCCGAAAAGGATTGACATGACCGCGAGCGAACAGCGCCCGACCGGCCCCCGAGTAGCAGCTGCCCCCATCTCCTGGGGAGTGTGCGAGGTGCCGGGTTGGGGGCACCAGCTGCCGGCTGAGCGCGTCATGACCGAGATGGAACGCCTGGGGCTGACCGCGACCGAGTTCGGACCGGACGGATTCCTTCCGGAGGATCACGAGACGCGACGCGCCTTTCTCCAGACGTACGGGCTGCAGGCTGTCGGCGGCTTCCTCCCGGTCGTGCTGCATGATCCCTCCGCCGACCCCATGGCCGCGGTCGACTCGTTCATCGACGGCTGCCTGGCCACGGGTGCCGGGGTCGTCGTGCTGGCCGCGGCGACCGGAGTCGACGGATACGACGCTCGACCGGTCCTCGACTACGCGCAGTGGAAGAGCCTGCTGGGCAATCTCGACCGGATCGCCGACCACGCGACCGAGCGCGGCGTGCTCGCGGTGATCCACCCGCACATGGGCACGCTGGTCGAGTCGGCCGACGACGTCCAGCGCGTCGTCGACGGCGCGCACATCGGTTTCTGCATCGACACCGGACATCTGGCCGCCGCGGGAGCAGATCCCGTCGCGATCACGCTCGCCAACCTCGACCGGGTCAAGCACGTGCACCTCAAGGACGTCGACACGACGAAGGCCGCTCAGGTCGTCGCGCAGGAGATCTCGTTCTCCGACGCGGTCGCCGACGGCATGTGGCGCGTGCTCGGCACGGGCGACGTCGACATCCGCGCGATGATCACGGCGCTGCAGGGCGCGGGCTACGACGGTTGGTACGTCCTGGAGCAGGACGTCATGTTCAAGGACGGCGAACCGGAGGGCGAAGGCCCCATCGCGGACGTCCGTGCGAGTCTCGAGTACGTGAAGGCAGTGCTGGCGTGACCGATCTCGAGCTCATCACGATGGGACGCGTCGGCGTCGACATCTATCCCGAGCAGATTGGCCGCCATCTCGAGGACGTGACCTCGTTCGCCAAGTTCCTCGGCGGCAGCTCGACCAACGTGGCCGTGGCCGCGGCCCGGCTCGGTCGCCGCACCGCGACGATCACCCGCACGGGTGACGACCCGTTCGGCCGGTTCATCCACGCCGCGCTGCGTGGTTTCGGCGTCGACGACCGCTGGGTCACCCCGGTGGAAGGCCTGCCGACGCCCGTGACGTTCTGCGAGATCTTCCCGCCGGACGACTTCCCGCTGTACTTCTACCGTGAGCCCAAGGCACCCGACCTGGAGATCGACGTCGACGAGCTGGACTTCGACGCGATCCGGGCCGCCGACGTGTTCTGGGTGACGGGGACGGGCCTCTCGCAGGAGCCCAGCCGGGCTGCGCACCTGGCCGCTCTCGAGGCCCGAAGCACGGATCCGAGGGCGGGCGAGCGCATCACGGTGCTCGACCTGGACTACCGGCCGATGTTCTGGGAGTCCGCCGGGCTCGCGACCGAGCAGATGCAGGCCGCGTTGCCACATGTCACGGTTGCCGTCGGCAACCGCGAGGAGTGCGAGGTCGCAGTCGGCGAGACCGAGCCACAGGCGGCAGCCGCAGCCCTGCGCGCCACAGGCGTCGAGCTCGCGGTCGTCAAGCAGGGCCCGGCCGGTGTGCTGGGCGTGCGCGGTGACGAGTCGGTCGTCGTGCCCCCCGTCGCGGTCGACGTGGTCAACGGTCTCGGCGCAGGTGACGCCTTCGGCGGATCCCTCGTCCATGGTCTGCTGAGCGGCTGGGACCTCACGACGGTCCTGTCGTTTGCCAACGCCGCCGGCGCGTACGTCGCCGGCCAGCTCTCGTGTGCTGATGCCATGCCCACGGTCGACCAGGTCTCCGCCGTCCTGTCCCGTGGCTCCGTCGAACCCCAAGGACGTGTCCGATGATCACCGTCAACGCCGCCAGCATCGCCAAGGTCGTCCAGACCCGAGCGCTGCACCCCGAACGGATCGGCGAGCTCGCTGCCCGGCGGCAGCAGCCCCATGGTCTGGTGGGGCAGACCGGCCGGCTCCTGCTGGTCGCGGCCGACCACCCTGCCCGCGGTGCGCTGCGCGCCGGTGACAACCCCGTCGCGATGGGCGACCGGGCCGAGCTGCTCGCCCGCATGGTCCGGGCGCTCGACCGGCCCGGGGTCGACGGGGTCCTCGGCACCGCCGACATCATCGAGGACCTGTTGCTTCTCGGTGCGTTGGAGGGCAAGGTCGTGATCGGCTCGATGAACCGGGGTGGCCTGGCCGGCACGGTCTTCGAGATCGACGACCGCTTCACCGGATACGACGCCCCCGCCATCGCGGCGGCGGGCTACCAAGGGGGCAAGATGCTGTTCCGCATCGACCCCCAGGACCCGTCCACCGTCGCCACGATGCAGTCGTGCGCGCAGGCGGTCGACCAGCTCGCTGCCCACTCGATCATGGCGATGGTCGAGCCGTTCATCTCCCGGCGCGACGAATCCGGGCGGATCCGCAACGACCTGACGACCGAAGCGGTCATCCGCTCGGCGACGGTGTCGGCCGGTCTCGCCTCGACGTCGGCGTACACGTGGCTCAAGCTGCCTGTCGTGGACAACATGGAAGCCGTGCTGGCCGCGACGACGCTGCCCGTCGTCCTGCTCGGCGGCGAGGTGGCACCTGACCAGGGCGCCCAGTTCGCGGCCTGGTCGAAGGCACTGGCGAGTCCCAGCGTGCGCGGCATGGTGGTCGGCCGGACGCTGCTGTTCCCTCCCGACGGCGACGTCGAGTCCGCCGTCGACGCAACCGTGGAGTTGATGACGGCGTGAGCCAGGTCGTGCGCGCGGGAGAGGCCGCGGTCGAGCCGTTCGCCCTCGAGATCACCCCGAGGTCCGCCGGCTGGGGCTACAGCGGCCTGCGGGTCCTGGAGCTGGCGCCGGGTCAGAGCGAGACGTTCGGCACGGATGACTCCGAGCACGTCGTGGTGTCGCTGGCCGGCTCGGCCGACGTGACCGTCGACGGTCACACCTATGCACTGGAGGGCCGCAGCAGTGTCTTCGCCGGCCCCAGCGACGCGGTCTATGCGCCGCGCGATGCCGAGCTCTCGGTCGCCAGCGAGCAGGGCGGTCGATTCGCGCTGGCCTCGGCCCGCTGCGAACGGCGACTGCCGGCGGCGTACCTGCCGAAGGCCGAGGTGCCGGTCGAGATGCGCGGCGCCGGCCAGTCGAGCCGCCAGGTCAACAACTTCGGCATCCCCGGGGTGCTCGACGCCGACCGGCTGATCGCCTGCGAGGTGCTGACGCCGGGTGGCAACTGGTCGTCGTGGCCGCCGCACAAGCACGACGAGGAACGCGACGGCGAGACCGCGCTCGAGGAGATCTACTACTTCGAGGTCGCCGACGGTCCGAACGGTCCGGGGATCGGCTTCCAGCGGGTCTACGGCCACGATCATGCCGACATCGACGTGACCGCCGAGATCCGCTCCGGCGACGTCGTGCTGATCCCGCACGGCTGGCACGGTCCGTCGATCGCGGCGCCCGGCTATGACCTGTACTACCTCAATGTCATGGCCGGACCCGGCGCGGAGCGCGCCTGGCTGATCTGCGACGACCCGGCCCACACGTGGGTCCGCGACACATGGGCCGACCAGGCCATCGACCCCCGGCTGCCGTTCCCAGCCGCTGCGGAAGGAGATCGCCGATGACGATACGTCTGACCGTCGCCCAGGCCGTCGTCCGCTTCCTCGAGGCCCAGCACGTCGAGCGCGACGGCGTCGAGAACGCCTTCTTCGCGGGCTGCTGGGGCATCTTCGGCCACGGCAACGTCGCGGGTGTCGGTCAGGCGCTCCTGGAGCGCGAGCTGTCTGGCGAACCCTCCCACCTGCGCTATCACCAGGGTCGCAACGAGCAGGCCATGGTCCACGCGGCAGTCGCCTACGCCCGTCAGCGTGACCGGCTCGCCGCGATGGCTGTGACGGCCTCGGTCGGGCCCGGTGCCACCAACATGATCACCGGCGCGGCGCTGGCGACGATCAACCGGCTCCCGGTCCTGCTGCTGCCCGGCGATACGTTCGCGACCAAGGCCGCCAACCCGGTGCTGCAGGAGCTCGAAGACCCGGCCAACGGTGACATCTCGGTCAACGACGCTTTCCGGCCCGTCTCGGCCTACTTCGACCGGGTCCACCGCCCCGAGCAGCTGGCCCCCGCGCTGCTGCACGCCATGCGGGTGCTGACCGATCCCGCGGCGACCGGAGCCGTGACCCTCGCGCTGCCGCAGGACGTGCAGGCCGAGGCTTGGGACTGGCCCGACGAGCTGTTCTCCCGTCGGGTCTGGCACGTCGCGCGCCCGGTGCCGGAGCCGGCCGCCCTCGACCGAGCGGTCGCCGCGATCCGTGCTGCGAAGCGCCCGCTGGTCGTCGCCGGCGGCGGTGTCACGTACAGCAGGGCCAATGACGCACTACGTGCGTTCGCCGAGGCGACGGGCGTCCCGGTGGCCGAGACCCAGGCCGGCAAGGGCGCACTTGCGTTCGACCACCCGCAGTCAGTCGGCGCGATCGGGGCCACCGGCACGACCGCCGCCAACGCGTTGGCCGCCGAGGCCGATCTGGTCATCGGTGTGGGCACGCGCTACAGCGACTTCACGACCGCGTCCCGCACAGTCTTCGCGGCCGACGACGTGCGCTTCGTCAATCTCAACGTGTCGACGTTCGACTCGCACAAGCTCGCTGCGACGGCGTTGGTCGCCGACGCCCGCGAGGGCCTGGACGCCCTCGCCGCGGCGCTGCAGGGATGGAGGACCGATTCGGTGTACACGGACCGGGCCTCCCGGCTGGCCGCCGAGTGGGATGCGATCGTCCAGCAGGCGTACGACCGCGACGCCCAGCCGCTGCCGGCGCAGTCGGCCGTGATCGGTGCGGTCAACCAGCTGTCCGACCCGCGTGACGTCGTGCTGTGCGCCGCCGGATCCATGCCGGGGGACCTGCACAAGCTGTGGCGCACCCGCGATCGCAAGGGCTATCACGTCGAGTACGGGTTCTCCTGCATGGGCTACGAGATCGCCGGCGGGCTCGGCGTCAAGATGGCGGCGCTCGACGAGTCGGACCCCCGCGACGTGTTCGTGATGGTCGGCGACGGTTCCTACCTGATGATGAACACCGAGCTCGTGACCGCGGTCGCCGAGGGCATCAAGATCATCGTGGTGCTCGTGCAGAACCACGGATTCGCCTCGATCGGTGCGCTCTCGGAGTCGCTGGGCTCGCAGCGTTTCGGTACGCAGTACCGCTACCGCACCGACACCGGGATCGACGGCGACCGGCTGCCGGTAGACCTTGCTGCCAACGCGGCCAGCCTCGGCGCGGACGTCCTGTCGGTCACCAGCATCGATGACTTCCGCACCGCTGTCGGCCAGGCCAAGGCGTCGACCCGTACCACCGTGATCCACATCGAGACCGATCCCACGATCCCGGCGCCCGACAGCCCCGCGTGGTGGGACGTGCCCGTCGCCGAGACCTCGGTCCTGGCCTCGACGCAGGGCGCCCGCACGACGTACGACGAGCACAAGACCCATCAGCGCACGCACCTCGCACCACCGAATGAGAAGAAGGACAACGCATGACGACGTATGACCACTGGATTGCCGGCTCGAGCTCGGCCGGCGAGAGCGACCGCTTCGCCGATGTCTTCGACCCCGCTGCGGGCACCCCGCAGTCACAGGTACGACTCGCCACGGCCGGAGACATCGACGCCGCCGTGCAGGCTGCGGCCACGGCCTTCGAGACCTGGAGCGAGACGTCGGTGACGGCCCGCTCGCGGATCATGTTCGACTTCCGCCAGCTGCTCGTCGAGCACGAGGACGAGCTCGCGGCGGTCATCTCCTCCGAGCACGGCAAGACGCTCGAGGACGCGCGTGGTGAGGTCGTGCGCGGACGTGAGGTCGTGGAGTTCGCTGCCGGTATCCCGCAGCTGCTCAAGGGCGAGTTCAACGACCAGGTGTCCGGCGGCATCGACTCGCACACGTTCCGCCAGGCCATCGGCGTCGTCGCCGGCATCACGCCGTTCAACTTTCCGATCATGGTGCCGATGTGGATGCACCCCGTCGCGATCGCGTGCGGCAACTCGTTCATCCTCAAGCCGTCCGAGCGCGATCCGGGTGCATCCGACCTGGTGGCGCGGCTCTACCAGCAGGCCGGCCTGCCCGACGGCGTCTTCAACGTCGTGCACGGCGACAAGGTCGCGGTCGACGCAATCCTGGAGCACCCCGGCATTGCCGCGGTGTCATTCGTCGGCTCGACGCCGATCGCGAAGTACGTCCACGAGGGCGCGAGTCGCACCGGCAAACGGGTGCAGGCGCTCGGAGGGGCCAAGAACCACGCCGTGGTCATGCCGGACGCCAACCTGGACTTCGCCGCCGATCACATCGTCGCGGCGGGCTACGGTTCTGCCGGCCAGCGCTGCATGGCGATCAGCGCCGTTGTGGCGGTCGGACCGGCCGCCGACACGCTGGTCGACAAGATCCGCGAGCGGTCGACAGGCCTCAAGGTCAGCGTCGGCACGGACCCGGACGCCGAGATGGGCCCGGTCGTGACCGCCGCGTCCCGCGACCGCATCGTCGACTACATCGGCCAGGGCGAGGACGCTGGCGCCAAGGTCGTCGTGGACGGCCGCGGCCTGGTCGTCGAGGGCCACGAGTCGGGCTTCTTCGTCGGCCCGACGCTGCTGGACCAAGTCACCACCGACATGTCGGTCTACACCGACGAGATCTTCGGACCCGTGCTGACTGTGCTCCGGGTTCCGACGCTGGACGCCGCGATCGACCTGATCAACGCCAACCCCTATGGCAACGGCACAGCGGTGTTCACTTCCTCGGGCGAAGTGGCACGATCCTTCCAGCGGAGGGTCCACGTGGGCATGATCGGCATCAACGTGCCGGTTCCCGTGCCGATGGCCTTCCACTCCTTCGGAGGCTGGAAGGACTCACTGTTCGGCGACCACCACATCCATGGTCCCGAAGGGGTGAGGTTCTACACCCAGGCCAAGGTGGTCACCACCCGGTGGCCGCACGTCAGCGAGGAGTCCCTCGCCCAGCTGAACTTCCCGACGGCGCAATGACGTCGGGTCCCCACGGAAGAGACAGGAACATCACCACATGTTGAGATTCAAGTTAGTCGGCGCCATCGTCGCCGTCGGCGCTCTCCTGGCCGCATGCAGCGGAACGGGCAGCGACAGCGGCACGTCAGACACCGCCAAGAAGAACTACACGTACGCCGTCATCACCCACGGTGCGCCCGGCGACGCCTTCTGGGACCGGGTCAAGTCCGGCGCCGAGCAGGCCGGCAAGGACTACGGCGTCGAGGTCGACTACAGCTCGGACGCCGATCCGGCCAAGCAGTCGCAGCTGATTGACGGGGCGGTCGCCAAGAAGGTCGACGGCATCGTCGTCTCGATGGCGAACCCCGACGGCCTCGAGGCCAGCGTCAAGAAGGCCGTCGCCGCGGGCGTCCCGGTCATCACGATCAACTCCGGTGTCGACAAGTTCAAGGACTTCGGCGCCATCACCCACATCGGCCAGACCGAGACGATCGCCGGCGAGGCCGTCGGCGAGCGGCTCCAGACCGAGGGTCAGAAGAACGTCATCTGCGTCATCCAGGAGGCCGGCAACGTCGGCCTGGAGGAGCGCTGCAAGGCGATCGCCAACACCTTCGACGGCAAGGTCCAGAACCTGCAGGTCGACGGCACTGACGACAACGCGGTGCAGGCGACCATCACGTCCAAGCTGCAGGCCGACAAGGCGATCGACACCGTCGTGACCCTGGGCGGCCAGTACGCGATCGACGCGTCCTCGGCGGTCAAGGATTCCGGCAGCAAGGCCAAGGTGGCGACGTTCGACCTCTCCGAGGACGTCATCAAGCAGATCCAGGCCGGGACGATCCTGTTCGCGGTCGACCAGCAGCCCTACGTCCAGGGCTTCCTGGGTGTCACGGGCCTGTACCTCAAGTCGATCAACGGCAATGACATCGGAGGCGGCCAGCCGGTCAACTCCGGTCCCGCCTTCATCACGAAGGACAACGCCGACGCGGTCCTGCAGTTCGCTGCGAACGGCACCCGCTGACCTGATCCCGGGGTCCGGGAGACCGGGCCCCGGGGCCAGTCGGCCCCATCCACGCACCTGTGTACTGACCGATCAATGGAGCAGACATGACGACAGCCACCGTCGTTGACGAGCGGGTCGCTCGCACCTCGACCCTGACCACGTTGCTGAAGCGGCCCGAGATCGGCGCGCTCGTCGCGGCGATCGCGATCTTCGCCTTCTTTGCGATCACGACCGACGTGTTCGCGACCCCCAGCGGCGCCAGCACCTGGCTGCGCGGCGCGTCCACGATCGGCATCATGGCCGTGGCAGTGGCGCTCCTCATGATCGGCGGCGAGTTCGACCTGTCGGCAGGAGCCATGACCGGTTTCACGGGTCTGGTCGTCGGTGTGCTGACGACCGAGTACGGCCTCAACATCTGGGCCGCGATCGTCGTGTCGTTGGCGCTCGCACTGGGCGTCGGAGCGATCAACGGGATCCTGGTCATGAAGACGGGCCTCCCGAGCTTCATCGTGACCCTCGGCACCTTCTTCGTGCTGCAGGGCATCGACCTCGCCGGGACCAAGGCGCTGATCGGCCAGGTCGCGATCCAGGGCATGTCCAGCGTCCCGTACTACGACCAGGCCAAGCAGGTCTTCGGGTCGAACCTGAGCGTCAACGGCGGTCTGGTGTACGCGTCGGTGTTCTGGTGGATCGCGGTCACTGCGGTCGCCACCTGGATCCTGCTGCGCACCAAGACCGGCAACTGGATCTTCGCGGTCGGCGGCGCACAGACCGCCGCGCGCCAGGTCGGTGTGCCGGTCTTCAAGACCAAGGTCGGCTTGTTCATGACCACGGCAGGCGCCGGCTGGTTGGTCGGCATGCTCCTCCTCTTCACGACGTCCACGGTGCAGAGCAACACCGGCGTTGGCCAGGAGTTCATCTACATCATCTGCGCCGTGGTTGGCGGCTGCCTCATGACCGGCGGCTACGGCTCGGCGATCGGTGCGGCACTCGGCGCCCTGATCTACGGCATGGTCAACCAGGGGATCGTCTACTCGGGCTGGGACAACAACTGGCTCAAGGCCTTCCTCGGCGTCATGCTGCTGGGAGCGGTCCTCCTCAACGAATGGGTTCGCAAGCGAGCGGAGACGTCACGATGAAGCGCATGTTCGGCAAGTCGACCACGGTCGGTGACACAGCCACCGACCAGCACACACCGGCGGCCGCGGGCACGCCCGTCATCGAGGTCAAGAACATCGGCAAGCACTACGGCAACATCATCGCGCTGAGCGAGGTGTCGACCTCGGTCCGCGCCGGCCAGGTGACCTGCGTGCTGGGTGACAATGGTGCCGGCAAGTCGACCTTCATCAAGATCTTGTCCGGATCCCACGAGCACTCCGACGGCGAGCTGCTGATCGACGGCAAGGCCACTTCGTTCTCGAGCCCCCGTGAGGCGCTCGAGCGCGGCATCGCGACGGTCTACCAGGATCTTGCGGTGGTGTCGTTGATGCCTGTGTGGCGCAACTTCTTCCTCGGCAGCGAGCCGACGGTGGGGTGGGGTCCGTTCAAGAAGCTCGACATCGACTTCATGAAGAAGACCAGCAAGACCGAACTCGCCGCGATGGGCATCGACCTGCGTGACGTCGACCAGCCGATCGGTACGTTGTCCGGTGGCGAGCGGCAGTGCGTCGCGATCGCCCGCGCGGTCTACTTCGGTGCGCGAGTGCTGATCCTCGACGAGCCGACGGCGGCGCTCGGGGTCAAGCAGTCCGGCGTGGTGCTGAAGTACATCGCCAAGGCCCGCGATCGCGGCCTCGGCGTCGTGTTCATCACCCACAACCCGCACCACGCGTATCCCGTGGGGGACCGGTTCATGCTGCTGCGCCGCGGCAAGAGCATGGGCGACTTCCCCAAGGCCGAGATGTCGCTCGACGACCTGACCGCCATGATGGCCGGCGGTGCCGAGCTGGAGTCGCTGGCCCACGAGCTGGAGACAGCAATGGGCGCGGACTCGGACGTGGCCCGGGGGTTCAAGTCCGGGGTGGACGGATGACCGCCGATCTGCGGGTCGGCATCGTCGGGCTCGGCTGGATGGGCCAGGTCCACGCGCGTGCGCTCAGCCGGCTGACGCAGCACTACACCGACAGCCCCTTGGTCCCACGGCTCGTCGCGGTGGCTGACACGGCCGGCGACGACCGCACCGAGCGGGCGGCACGGGCGTACGGATTCGAGCACGTCTTCACCGACTGGCGCGATCTGGTGGCTCGGGACGACATCGACCTGGTGTGCGTGACCGGCCCCAACTTCATCCACCGTGACGTCGCGGTCGCCGCGGCGCAGGCCGGCAAGCACCTGTGGGTCGAGAAACCGGCCGGACGCAGCTCGGTCGAGACCCGCGAGATCGCTGCCGCGGTGGAGGCGGCCGGCGTGCAGTCCGCGGCCGGCTTCAACTACCGCAACGTGCCGGCCGTCGAGCTGGCCCGTGAGCTGGTGTCCACCGGCCGCCTCGGCAGGATCGAGCACACCACGGTCCGGTTCATCTCTGACTATGCGGCCCACCCCGACGGGGCGCTGTCATGGCGATTCCAGAACGAGTTCGCTGGCAGCGGTGTGCTCGGCGACCTGGTCAGTCACGCGGCCGATCTGGCCCGGCACGTCGTCACCGACATTGCCGAGCTGGTGGTCGACCGGGCCACGTTCATCGAGCAGCGTCCGCAGGCGGCGCAGGGCGCCCTGCACTACGAGCGCGGTTCCGGCGAGCTGGGGCACGTCGAGAATGAGGACTACGTCAATGCGCTGCTGCGTTTCGCCGACGGTTCGCGCGGCATCCTGGAGTCCAGCCGTTGTGCCGTCGGCGAGCAGAACACCTACGGAATCGAGGTGCACGGCACCGCCGGCGCCCTCGCGTGGGACTTCCGCCGGATGAACGAGCTGCGGGTGTGCGTCGACCAGGACTTCCAGAACGCCTTTTATGCGACGCACTACGCCGCACCCGGCGACGGTGAGTTCGGCGCGTTCCAGCCGGGGGCGAACAACCCGATGGGCTTCGACGACCTCAAGGTCATCGAGGCCCGCCGGCTGGTCGAGTCGATTGCGACCGGCAAGCCGGTCGGTGCCACTATCCACGATGCGGTCGTGGCCGCAGAGGTCGTCGACGCGATGCTGGAGTCCTCCTCCGAACGAAAGTGGGTCATGCTGTGAGTCTTCGAATCGGTGTCATCGGCGCCGGTGCCATGGGCGCAGACCACATCCGCACGCTGACCAGCAGCGTCCCCTCGGCGCGGGTCTCGGAGGTCTACGACTTCGACACCGGCACCGCCCGGGCCGCAGCGCGTCCGGCCTTCGCGGACGTCGTGTCGTCGGCCGAGGCGCTGATTGATTCGTCGTCCGTCGACGCGGTCATCATCGCGTCGCCGGACCACACGCACGCCGACCTCGTGCGTGCCTGCCTCGACGCGGGCAAGCACGTCCTGTGCGAGAAGCCACTCGCGGTCAACCCCGAGGAGTCCCGCAGCGTCGTCGACGCCGAGGTCGCGGGCGGCCGCCGCCTCGTCCAGGTCGGCTTCATGCGGCGCTACGACCCGGGCTACACCGAGCTGCGCGATGAGCTGCGTTCCGGCCGGCTCGGCGACGTACGCCTGGTGCACCACGTCCACCGCAACGCCTCGAGCCACACCAGCGCGACCGATGCGGGGATCGTGACCGGGTCGATGATCCATGAGCTCGACACGGTCCGCTGGCTGCTGGACGACGAGGTCGCCGAGATCGAGATCGTGTCACCGGTGACCGAGGGGCTGCGTGACCCGCAGCTCGCGACGATCAGGATGAGCCGCGGCACGATCGTGAGCGCCGAGGTCTTCGTCAATGCGTCGTACGGCTACGACATCCGTTGCGAGGTCGTCGGCACGTCCGGCACGGCCGAGCTTCGTCCACTGGCACGCATCAGCACCCGTCGGGCCGGTGCGGAGTCCACCGCGATCCGGGACGACTTCGTTGCTCACTTCGCCACCGCATATCGGCTGGAACTCGCGTCGTGGGTCGAGGACACATTGCGGGACACCGTGCGAGGCCCGAGCGCCTGGGACGGCCATGTCGCCAATGTCATCGCCTCGGCCGGCGTCGCCTCGCTGGTCGTCGGTGGACGGCAACCTGTTCACACCGGTGATCGACCGGATCTCTACGCCGGCTGATCGGAACCCGACACCGCCGGATCGCTGCTCGGCGACCACTGCATGCGGGCGGGTACCGGTCGTCGATCGTGCCCGAAGTCCCATCCCGAAAGGACCTCACATGACCATCAGGATCGGACTGATCGGCGCAGGCCGGATCGGTGCCTCTCACGCGAGGATCATCGCGCGACGCGTCCCGGAGGCGACCCTGGTCGCTGTGGCCGACCCGCGCCCCGGTGTCGCGGCGACACTTGCGGAGCCGCTGGGTGCCCGCGGTCAGACGGACGTCGAAGCACTCCTCGGTGCCGACGACATCGACGCGGTTGTGATCGCGGCATCCTCGACGGCCCATGCCGAGCTGATCGTCTCGGCCGCGGAGGCCGGCCAGCACGTGTTCTGCGAGAAGCCCGCAGGGATGAGCCTGGAGGAGATCGACCGCGGCATCGCGGCGACGGCGAAGGCCGGTGTGGTCCTTCAGGTTGGGTTCAACCGGCGATTCGCAGCCGACTTCCGCGCCGCGCACGAGGCCATCGGCGGCGGCCGGATCGGCGCCGTGCGCCAACTGCGGTCCGTGACTCGCGACCCGGGATCGGGACCGTCCGACCCCGACGCGGTGCCGCCGTGGACCATCTTCACCCAGACGTTGATCCACGACTTCGACACCCTCAACTGGCTGAATCCCGGCGCGCGTGCGCTTGACGTAGTGGTCACGGCCGGCTCGCTCACCGCCCCGGGTCATCCGACGCTGCTGGACCACGCCACCGTCGTGATCCGCTACGACAACGGCGCGATCGCGACCGCCGAGGCGAGCTTCGCTGCCGCGTACGGCTATGACGTACGCGGAGAGGTGCTCGGCTCGGGCGGCATGGTGACGGCGGGTGACGGCGCGTCGACGTCGATGCGTCTCCACGACGCAACCGGACGGATCGCCGCGACCGCGCACGGCGACGTCGAGCTCATGGTCGACGCGTACACCGGCGAGCTCACCGAGTTCGCGATGGCGGTCCGGGACCGGCGGGCACCTTCCGTGACCGGCCAGGACGCCCGGGCGGCGTTCGCGATCGCCCAGGCCTGCATCGAGTCGTACGAGTCGGGCGCCCGCGCGCAGGTGGCGTCATGACGTCGCAGCTCGCCGTGTGCGCCGAGATGGTCTTCACCGACCTGCCGTTGCTCGAGCGGATCGAGCGCATCCACGGGGCAGGCCTCGCGGTCGAGATCTGGGGCTGGACCGACAAGGATGCGACTGCGTTGGCCTCCACCGGGGCGATGTTCACCTCGATGACCGGCTACGTGACGGGGGATCTCATCACTCCCGAGGGTTCCGACGAGCTGCTGCGGACCGCAGAGCTGTCGATCCCGTTCGCCCAGTCGATCGGTTGCCCTTCGCTGAACCTGCACGGTACGGGCCTCGGCGACGGGGGTATCCCGGTCCGCCCGGTCGAGGTGGTGACCGGCGACATGTGGTTGACCGCGGGGCGAACCCTGGGTCGGATCGCCGAGCTGGGGGAGCGGCACGGCATCACCTTCGTGCTCGAGAACCTCAACACCGAGGTCGACCACCCGGGCACCCCGTTCGGGCGGGCCGCGGACACGCTGGCGCTGGTCAGCGCCGTGGGCAGCCCGCACCTCAAGATGAATCTCGATCTCTACCACGCGCAGATCGGCGAGGGGAACCTCGTCGAGCTGATCCGGCGGTCGGCGCCGCACCTGGGCGAGGTCCAGGTCGCCGATGTCCCCGGCCGGTGCGAGCCGGGCACGGGCGAGGTCAGCTGGCCGTTCGTGGCGCGGGCCCTCGTCGACGCCGGCTACGACGGTGTCATCGCGATGGAGGCCTTCGCATCCCAGTCCGGCACGGCAGGCTCTGACCTGGCGATCGAGCGCTTCCGCGAGACGTTCACGATCCACCCCGGGCCCACGGATCTCCCATGACCTCGGGGCGCGCTCGGGAGGCCGCCGCGGCGATGCGAGACCTCAGCGCGGGCACATCCTCGTATGCCATGAGCGAACAGCGGCGTTTTCGCGTGTGTTCGAACCTCGGGCCGTCTAGGTTTGGGAACGTGAACACACCGGATACCAACAGCCCCATGTCGCCGAGAATGGCCGGCGAGGCCGGCCCGTCGGATCTCGACGGCCACATCTACCAGCGACTGCTCAAGGAACGCATCGTGTTCCTGGGCTCGGAGGTCCGCGACTCCAACTCCAACGCGATCTGTGCGCAGATGCTGCTGCTCAACGCCGAGGACCCGCAGGCCGACATCTTCTTGTACATCAACTCCCCGGGCGGCTCCGTCGACTCGGGCATGGCGATCTACGACACGATGCAGTTCATCTCCAACGACGTTGCGACGTTCGGCATGGGCCTGGCGGCCTCGATGGGACAGTTCCTGCTCGCCGCCGGCACCGCTGGCAAGCGCTACGCGTTGCCGCACGCGCGCATCATGATGCACCAGCCCTCGGGCGGCATCGGTGGCTCGGCGTCGGACATCAAGATCCAGGCCCAGCAGAGCGTGCTGCTCAAGAAGCAGCTCAACGAGCTGCAGGCACAGCACAGCGGCCAGACCGTCGAGCAGATCGAGCTCGACTCCGACCGCGACCGGTGGTTCACACCGGAGCAGGCCAAGGAGTACGGACTCATCGATCACGTCGTCGCGAACGCAGGAGATCTGAACTCATGAGCTATTACATCCCGCAATGGGAAGAGCGCACCTCCTACGGCTTCCGCCGCATCGACCCCTACACCAAGCTGTTCGAGGACCGCATCATCATGCTGGGCACCCCGATCAGCGATGACGTGGCCAACGCGGTCATGGCGCAGCTCATGTCGCTGCAGGCCATGGATCCCGACCGCGACATCAGCATCTACATCAACAGCCCCGGTGGTTCGTTCACCGCGCTGACCGCGATCTACGACACGATCCGCTACATCAAGCCGGACGTGCAGACGCTGTGCCTGGGTCAGGCTGCTTCGGCTGCCGCGATCCTGCTCGCGGCTGGCACACCGGGCAAGCGGCTGGCGCTGCCCAACAGCCGCATCCTGATCCACCAGCCCTATACCGAGGGCACCGGTGGACAGATCTCCGACCTCGAGATCCAGGCCAACGAGATCTTCCGGATGCGCGAGCTGATGGAGAAGATGCTCGCCGAGGCCACGGGCAAGCCGATCGAGGAGATCAGCAAGGACGTCGATCGCGACAAGATCCTGACTGCGGAGCAGGCGGTCGAGTACGGCCTGGTCGACGAGGTCCTCAACACGCTCAAGGTTCCCGCGGTCTGACGACACGCACGATCATGACCGGCCCGGCGACCGCGACGAGACGGCATTTCGCCGCTAGGGTGAAACTGTCGACGTCCCGGTCGCGGGCCGGTTCACGCCAACGAAAGGAGTCTTCACGTGGCACGCATTGGTGAGACCGCTGACCTGCTGAAGTGCTCCTTCTGCGGGAAGAGCCAGAAGCAGGTCAAGAAGCTCATCGCCGGTCCCGGCGTATACATCTGTGACGAGTGCATCGACCTCTGTAACGAGATCATCGAGGAAGAGCTCGCCGAAGGTGCCGAGCTCAGCCTGGGCGAACTGCCCAAGCCGCACGAGATCTATGACTTCCTCAACGGCTACGTGATCGGCCAGGACGGCGCCAAGAAGTCGCTCGCCGTCGCGGTCTACAACCACTACAAGCGGGTCCAGGCGCAGGCCGGCAGCACGCGCGGCAAGGATGACCAGGTCGAGCTGGCCAAGTCAAACATCCTGCTGGTGGGTCCGACCGGCTGCGGCAAGACCTATCTGGCCCAGACCCTCGCTCGCATGCTCAATGTGCCGTTCGCGATCGCTGACGCCACGGCGCTGACCGAGGCGGGCTACGTCGGCGAGGATGTCGAGAACATTCTGCTCAAGCTGATTCAGGCTGCGGACTACGACGTCAAGAAGGCCGAGACGGGCATCATCTACATCGACGAGGTCGACAAGATCTCGCGCAAGAGTGAGAACCCCTCCATCACCCGTGACGTCTCCGGTGAGGGCGTCCAGCAGGCGTTGCTCAAGATCCTCGAGGGCACGACCGCCTCGGTGCCGCCGCAGGGCGGGCGCAAGCACCCGCACCAGGAGTTCATCCAGATCGACACGACGAACGTCCTGTTCATCGTGGGCGGCGCCTTCGCGGGCCTGGACCAGATCATCGAGCAGCGCAGCGGCAAGACGAGCTTGGGCTTCAACACTGGCCCCGTCGACGTTGCCAAGACCGTGGCCCCGCAGAAGCTCTACTCCAAGGTGCTGCCGGAGGATCTGCTGAAGTTTGGCCTGATCCCCGAGTTCATCGGTCGCCTGCCGGTCATCGCCGCGGTCGACAACCTCGACAAGGAAGCGCTTGTCGCGATCCTCACCGAGCCACGCAACGCGCTGACCAAGCAGTACATCCGATTGTTCGAGATCGACGGTGTCGAGCTGGAGTTCAGCAAGGAAGCCAGCGACGCGATGGCCGATCTGGCCCTCGCCCGTGGCACCGGCGCACGCGGTCTCCGGTCGATCATCGAGGCCGTGCTCGAGCCGGTGATGTACGAGATCCCGAGTCGCGATGATGTCGCCAAGGTCGTCGTGACCGAGGCGACGGTTGCCGGCACCGAGGGCCCGACGATCCTGACGCACGACGAGGTTGCCAAGAAGGCTTCCTGAACGCAGCCCCTCGGGGCCGCGGCGGCTCTGCCGGTAGGTTGGTGGGATGACTTCTGTCGACATCGCCCTGCTCGGCGCCACCGGTTTCACCGGCGGCCTCACCGCGGACTACCTCTCCACGCACCTCCCCGCAGGCTCGACGTGGGCGATCGCCGGACGCAACCAGGCCAAGCTCGAGGCCGTTGCCGAGCGGGTCCAGAACCTGGGTGGAGTGCGCCCCGAGATCATCTCGGCCGACATCGGCAACACGGACTCGATGGCGGCACTCGCCAGGAGCACCCGCGTTCTCATCACCACAGTGGGGCCTTACCTGCAGCACGGTGAGCCGGCCGTCAAGGCGTGCGCCGAGGCTGGAATCGCGTACGTCGACCTGACGGGAGAGCCGGAGTTCGTCGACCAGATGTGGCTCAAGTACGACGCCGTCGCCCGCGAGACCGGGGCCAAGATCATCCACGCGTGCGGCTTCGACTCGATCCCCTACGACCTTGGCGTGCTCTACACCGTCGAGCAGCTGCCCGAGGGTGTCCCGATCTCGGTCTCCGGCTACATCCGGGCCGGCGGAACTGCATCGGGCGGCACCTACCACTCGGCGATCGGCGCGTTCTCACGTGTTCGCCAGGCCGGCAAAACTGCCGCGGAGCGCAAGCGGTCCGAGGTCCGTCCCGAGGGTCGCAAGGTTCGCGGCGGGGGCAAGATCGGCCGGGGCGCCGGCGGCAAGGGGTGGGCGCTGCCGCTGCCGACGATCGATCCGCAGATCGTGCTGCGCTCGGCCCGCGCGCTGGAGCGCTACGGCCCGGAGTTCAGCTATCAGCACTTCGCCCAGTTCAAGCGGCTCCCGATGCTGGTCGGCACGATCGCCGGCGCGGGCGTGCTGCTGGCCGGCTCGCAGCTCAAGCCAACCCGATCCCTGCTGCTCAAGCTCAAGGACCAGGGCGACGGACCCGACGAGGCCAAGCGGGCCAAGTCGTGGTTCAAGCTGCGCCTCGTGGGCGAGGCCGGAGGCACGAGCGTCACGACCGAGGTCAGCGGCGGAGACCCGGGCTACACCGAGACTGCCAAGATGCTGAGCGAGTCGGCGTTGGCCCTGGCCTTCGACGACCTGCCAACGGTGTCGGGTCAGACGACGACCGCGGTCGCGATCGGCGACGCGTTGATAGCGCGACTCCAGCAAGCGGGCATCAACTTCCGCACGCTGTGAGGACAACGGTGTGGGACGCCGTGTGACGAACTCGTCGCGCGACCATCTCACACCGTTCCGGAAGGGCGCTGCCGGCGGTCCGTCGTAGGCTTGGAGCATGGACTTCGCAGGATCCATCACCCACCTTCTGGCCTCGGGTGATGCTCCGCCCGGCCTGCTCCCCGCACGTGAGCAGATGGCCTTGTCGCTCGGCTGGCACATCATCCTGGCGTGCTTCGGCGTCGCTTTCCCGGCCATGATCTACGTCGTGCACCGGCGTGGACTCGTGCGCAACGACCCCGTCGCGCTGGCGCTCGCGCGCCGCTGGGCGAAGGTCTCGGCGGTGCTGTTCGCGATCGGCGCGGTGTCCGGCACCGTGCTGAGCTTCGAGATGGGCATCCTGTGGCCCGGGCTGATGGGCCGCTTCGGCGATGTGCTCGGCCTGCCGTTCGCGTTCGAGGGCCTGTCGTTCTTCGTGGAGGCGATCTTCCTGGGCATCTACCTGTACGGCTGGGACCGCATGCCGCCGCGCCGCCACCTGGCGATGCTCATTCCGATGGCGGCAGCGGGGGTGGCCGGCACGTTCTTCGTCGTGTCGGTCAACGCATGGATGAACAATCCGACCGGCTTTCGGATCGTCGACGGCGTGGTCACCGACGTGCACCCGTGGCAGGCGATGTTCAACGACGGCGTCTGGCTGCAGTTCGCGCACATGTGGGTTGGTGCGTTCATGGTGGTCGGCTTCGTGGTCTCCGGCGTCTACGCCGCGGGGATGCTGAGGGGTCGGCGCGACGCCCACCACCGGCTCGGCTTCACGGTGCCGTTCGTGTTCGCGACGATTGCTGCCGTGACACAGCCGCTGATCGGGCACGTCCTGGGTCTGCGGGTGGGTGACACCCAGCCGGCGAAGCTGGCGGCGTTCGAGCTGGCCACGACGACCGAGCAACCAGCCCCGCTCCGTCTCGGCGGGATCCTGATCGACGGCAAGGTCTACGGAGCGATTGACATCCCCAAGATCGGTTCCCTGATCGCCCGCAACTCCTTCGACAAGCCTGTGCCCGGGCTCGACACCATCCCGCTGGCGGACCAGCCGCCGGTCAACATCACTCATTTGGCCTTCCAGTCGATGGTCGGCATCGGCACGCTGCTGGCCGTCGCCGCGGTGATGTTCTGGGTGTTCCGCTGGCGGGGCCGCGACCTGCTGTCGAGTCGCTGGTTCCTGCGGGGATCGGTCATCGCGGGACCATTGGCGATCATCGCGCTGGAGTGTGGATGGATCGCGACCGAGGTGGGTCGCCAGCCGTGGACCGTGTGGCAGGTGCTGCGCACCAACGAAGCCGCCAGCACCAGCGGTGGACTCTGGTGGAGCTATGCCGCGGCTGTCGTGGTGTATCTCGGCATGACGATCGGCGCCTTCGTCGTGCTCCGCTCGATGGCGCGACGCTGGCGAGCAGGCGAGGAGGATCTGCCGAGCCCGTACGGCCCGGCCGCACCGGTCGACGAGGAGGCAGGTCGATGAGCCTTGCTGTGCTCGTGGCGGTGGCGATGTTTGCCGGGGTCGTGCTCTATGCCTTGTTCGGTGGGGCAGACTTCGGCTCGGGCTTCTACGACCTGACCGCAGGTGGCTCCCGGCGCGGCGGCGAGCTGAGAGCACTGATCGACCACAGCATCGGCCCGGTGTGGGAGGCCAACCATGTGTGGCTGATCTACATCCTGGTGATCTGGTGGACCGGCTTCCCCGAGACGTTCGCGGCAGTGACGACGACACTGACCCTTCCCCTGGCCCTTGCCCTGGCCGGCATCGTCCTGCGAGGTGCGAGCTTCGTGTTCCGCAAGTACGCCGGCTCGCTGGCACAGGCGCGGCTCTTTGGCGCGGTGTTCGCCGGCTCGTCCCTGATCACACCGTTCTTCCTCGGCGCCGTGGCCGGCGCCGTGGCATCGGGGCGCGTCCCGGCTGCGGGCAACGGCGACCAGCTTGGCTCATGGCTGCATCCGACGTCGTTGTTCGGCGGTCTGATCGCCGTCGGCACCTGCGCATTCCTGGCCGGTGTCTTCCTCACCGCTGATGCGGCACGGTCGGGGCACTCGGGGTTGGCCGAGACGCTCCGGATCCGGACGCTCGGCGTCGGAATCGCCACAGGGGCGATCGTGTTCGCGGCGCTGATCCCCATTCGGCAGGATGCGCCGACCCTCAGCGACCGACTGCTCGGCTCAGCCGCACCGCTCATCGTGATCTCTGCCATGGCGGGCCTCGCGACCCTGGTCCTCGTGCACCGTCGGCACTACTCGCCCGCACGTCTGGGCGCGGTCGCTGCCGTGGCGTCGGTCGTGATCGGCTGGGGTGTGGCTCAGTATCCGTGGATGCTGGTCGACCAGGTCAGCATCCAGGACGCTGCCGGTGCGCCCGCCACGCTGCAGGGCCTGCTGGTCGTCGTCGCTCTCGCCGGGGTCATCGTCGTGCCTGCGCTGGCGTACCTGTTCCGACTGACGCAGAGCGAGCCCTGGACGAGCGGCTAGAGCCGGACGACCTGGGGGAGTGGCGGCAGGTCTGCCGGAGTCGGCATCGTCGAGCCGGGGAGGGATGCCGCTGCGCTGCCGTACGCGATCGCAAGGGCCAGCCTGTCTGCCGGACCGGCGCCGTCCAGTGCTCCGACGAGATAGCCGGCCAGGGCAGAGTCGCCGGCGCCGACCGTGCTGCGGGCGGTGATCGTGGGCGCAGGGGCGGACCAGAGGCCCTCGAGACTCATCAGCAGGGCGCCTTGACCGCCCAGGGTCAACAGGATCTCGCCGACGCCCCGATCGAGCAGGGGTCGGGCGGTTTCGTACGCCGTCTGTGGATCTCCCTCGAACAGGCTTGCCGGCACGTCCAGCAGTTCGCCGAGCTCGTCGGAGTTGGGTTTGATCAGGTCGATCCGTTCGGCCGCTCGGTCGAGTGTCTTGCGCAGCGAGGTGCCCGAGGTGTCGACCGCGATCTGCAGGCCGTCGCCGTGGACTGCCTCGACGACATCGGCGTACCAGCCTGCGTCGACCCCAGGTGGCAGCGAGCCGGACAGGACAGCCCACCTCGCGCCGACCGCCTCGCGGGCGACCTCCCGCACGAGTCGCTCGAGCTGCTTCGGCGACAGCGGGGATCCGGGCGCATTGATCTTCGTCGTGACCCCGTCGGGCTCCGCCAGAGTCAGGTTGACCCTGGCGGCCACGCCGGTCGGCACGGCCCGATGCGTCAGGCCCAGCTCACGCAGGCGGGTCATCAGGGGGTCGTCATGATCGCCGGGCAGGACCGCGACGGCCAGCTGACCGGCCGCCCGCACGACCTGGGCGACGTTGACACCCTTGCCCCCGGCCTGGTCGGCGGCGCTGACAGAGCGCATGACTCCGCCGCGGTCCAGCGGGCCACCGAGTCCGATCGTGCGATCGATGCTGGGATTGGGAGTCAGCGTGACGATCATGCGAGAACGACCTTGATTCCGTGCTCGCGCAGTGCGGCCACGTCGCGGTCTGAGGCGCCCGTGTCGGTCACGACTACGTCGAGATCGTCGTAGGACGCGAAGGAGAAGACGTGGTCGGCGGAGAACTTCGACGAGTCGAACAGGGCGACGACCATGCGGGCTGACCGGGCGAGGGCCCGCTTGACCGCGGCCTCCTCCGCATCCGGCGTGCTCAGGCCGTGGCTGGGCGACGCGGCGTTCGTGGCGATGAAGCCCACGTCGACCTGGACCAGGGCGAGTGCGTCGACCGTGGCCTGTCCGACGGCCGCGGCGGTCACCCCACGCACTCGGCCGCCCAGGAGGTGCAGGCTGACCGAGGGGATGGCGCTGAGCTTGGTGGCCGTTGGCAACGCGTGCGTAATTGCCGTCAGCGGGTGGTCGAGTGGGATTGAGTCGACCAGATGGCTGATCGTGGTGCCGGCATCCATGACGACGCTTCCGCCGGGGTCGGGGAGGAACTCGATCGCGGCCCGGGCAATGCGGTCCTTCTGCTCGGCATTGGTGCTGGACCGCTGCGCGAGACCGGGCTCGAGGACCATCAGGGCACGTGCAGCGACGGCGCCGCCATGGACCCGCTGGGCGAGTCCGTCGCGCTCCAGGACTGCGAGGTCGCGACGGATCGTCTCGCTGCTGACCTCGAGCTCGTCGGCCAGGTCCATGACTGAGAGCCGACCGTCATGCCGGAGTCGATCGGCGAGAAGCTGCTGTCGTTCTGCGGCGTACACGGGGCTCCTCAGTGGATCTCGATGAAGCGATCATCACAAACGTGGTTATGTGTGGTTTTCAGGCAATCTACATATTGTTTTACGTCCGAATGCGTGTAAAGTCAAGAAAACCTCGTGAGGTGCATCACAGCCCTCCGTGACGCTCAAGGAGTCCAGATGTCGACGATTCTCCATGGCAACGGTGTGGTTCCGGGCATTGGGGTCGGCCCTGTCGTCCGGCCGATGCCACGGCCCGAGATCCCGCGGGACGAGGATGCCCCGGACCCCGAGGTGGGCGCGGCGCGATTCAGTGAGGCGGCCTCGCTCGTGGCTGACCGGCTAGCAGCGCGTGCGGGTCAGGCCAGTGGCGCGGCGTCCGAGGTGCTCATGGCGACGTCGTCGTTGGCTCGTGACCGTGGCCTCGTTGCTCTGGTCCACAAGCGACTCGACGAAGGCATGGGCATCTGCGCGTCGACGGCCGGCGCGATCGAGGAGCTCAGCGCGATGTTCGCCGCGGCCGGTGGATTGATGGCCGAGCGGGTGACAGATCTGCAGGACATTCGCGACCGGGTCGTGGCCGAGCTGACGGGTCAGCCGGAGCCGGGCATCCCGACACCGGATGTCGCCTCGGTGCTGTGCGCCGACGATCTTGCCCCGGCCGACACCGCCGGTCTGGATCCAGCCTCGATCATTGCTATCGCGACATCGCTGGGCGGCGCGACGAGCCACACCACGATCATTGCCCGCCAGCTCGGCATCCCGTGCGTCGTGGGCACTGACGGCCTCGACGACATTGCCGAGGGCACCGCGGTGCTGGTCGACGGCTCGACCGGCGAGGTCATCCTGGACCCGGATCCAGAGCTCGCGCGCGTACGCACCGAGGCCGCCGCTGCGGTGGGGGCTGCTGCCGCCTCGTGGCTCTCGCCAGGGGCGACGTCTGACGGCCACTCGATCGATGTGCTCGCGAACGTGCAGGACGGGGCAGGAGCCCGGAGGGCCGCCGAGACGCAGGTCCAGGGCGTCGGCCTGTTCCGCACCGAGCTGTGCTTCCTCGATCGGGATGTCGAGCCGACCGTCGCGGAGCAAGCAGAGATCTACCGCGAGGTCTTCGCGGCGATGGGGGACCGCAAGGTCGTGATCCGGACGCTCGACGCCGGATCGGACAAGCCGGTCAGCTTCGCGACGATCAAGGACGAGCCCAATCCCGCTCTGGGAGTGCGCGGCATGCGTCTGGGTATGCGCGACGAAGGACTCATGGATCGGCAGCTCGACGCGATTGCGCTCGCAGCGGCCGAGTCAACCGGGCCGGTCTGGGTCATGGCGCCGATGGTGGCGACCGAGGACGAGGCCGAGTGGTTCGGAGCGAAGGTTCGCGCCCGAGATCTGGTGCCGGGCGTCATGATCGAGATCCCGAGCGCGGCGCTGCTGGCTGACCGCATCCTGCGGCACGTCGACTTCGTGTCGATCGGCACGAACGACCTGAGCCAGTACGCCTTCGCGGCCGATCGGATGTCGCCGTCGCTGTCCAGACTGACCGACCCCTGGCAGCCGGCGCTGCTGGCGCTGATCGAAAGGGTCGCCGGAGCCGGGCTCGACGCCGACAAGCCGGTCGGGGTGTGTGGCGAGGCGGCGGCAGATCCGCAGCTCGGCTGTGTCCTGGTCGGACTGGGAGTCAGCTCGCTCTCGTCCGCCGCGACAGCAGCGCCTCTGGTCGGCGCCACGTTGGCCGGGGTGACGCTCGAGGCCTGTCAGGCTGCCGCTCGGGCCGCCCTGGGCGCCAAGGGGCCCGCCGAGGCGCGCGAGGCCGCGGCTTCTCACCTCGGCTGAGCCGGACCCACCGGACGGATCCTCACCGGGACAGCGAGACGCCCCGACCGCACGCAGCAGGTCGGGGCGTCTCGGATCGGGACTTCCTACTGTTGGGGCTCGATCGTGACCTTGATGCCCTCACCGCTGCGAACGATGTCGATCGCCTTGGGCACGTCGATCAGGGGCAACCGGTGCGTGATCAGGTCGAGGACCGGGACGGCTCCCGTCGCGATCCGGTCGAGCGCGTCCTTGTTGTTGGCCGGCGACGATCCATTGGCTCCGACTATCGTGAGCTCGCGGTAGTGCACCAGATTGGAGTCCAGCGTGATGGTCGGCTTGTCCTTGGGTAGGCCACCGAAGAAGCTGATGCGACCCTGCCGAGCGGCGTACTGGATCGCCTGCTCCTGCGCGATACCGGCCGCGGTCGCCGTGATCGCGACGTCGACACCGCGGCCGTTCGTCAGGTCCATGACCGCCTCGACGACGTCGACCTCGCCAGCACAGATCGTCTCGTCGGGCTTGACGATGCTCGCGGCCTGCTCGAGTCGGGACCGGTTGAGCTCGATCAGGGTGATGCGGCGGGCGCCGTTGGCGCGGGCCAGGCGTACGTGCAGGCAGCCGATCGGACCCGAACCGACGACGACGACGTCGTCGCCCTCGCCGACCCGGGCCAGGTTCTGCGCGTTGATCGCGCAGGCGAACGGTTCCGCGACGGAAGCCTCGGCATAGCTGAGGCCCTCGGGGATGCGATTGAGACCATCGACCTTGAGCACGGCCTGGGGCACGATCATGAATTCCGCGAACCCACCGTCGAACTGATATCCCATCGACACCTGGTTGGGGCAGACCGACATCTTGCCGTGCGTGCACTCGTCGCACACACCACATGGCACGGCGGCAATGACCTGGACCCGGTCGCCGGCCTGCCAACCGGGCACGGCCGAGCCGACCTCGACGACCTCGCCGGCGATCTCGTGGCCGATGACGCGCGGCGGGTCAAGGTTCTGGTGGCCGGCCGAGAAGATCTTGACGTCGGTGCCGCACGTCGACGTTGCCCAGACCTTGATCTTGACCTCGTCGGGCCCGGGCGTCGGCTCGTCGGCATCTTCGTACCGCAGATCGCCGGGGGCGTAGAAGCGCACTACCTTCATGAGTCGTCTCCTTCGGAGGGTTGCAGCAGACGGAGGACCGACTCGACGTCGGATGCCTCGCGGAGCTGTCGGGCCTGGTCTGGATCGACCAGGATCATGGCGAGCTGGGACAGGATGCCGACGTGGTTGTCGCCGATCGCGGCGATGCCGATCGCGACCCGGACGTCGTGCCCGTTCCAGTCGACACCGTCGGGGAAGCGCACGAACGAGAGCGCATCGCGGCGGACGGTGTCCTTGCTCTCGACCGTGCCGTGGGGGATCGCGAAGCCTTCACCCATGTAGGTCGACACGGACTGCTCACGGGCGAGCATCGCGTCGACGTAGGTCGGGTCGACCGCTCCGGCATCGACCAGGACGCCACCGGTGATCCGGATGGCCTCCTCGGCGGAGGACGCGGATGCCGCGAGTTGCACGGCGTCGCGGCTGAGCAGGTCAGCCATGGACCTGCCCGCCGTCCTTGAGGGTCTTGACCAAGGCAGTGACGGCCGGATCTCCGAGGAACACCTGGAAGGTCACGACCGGCTTGCCGGGTGCGCTGGAACGCGCCCGTTCGGCCAGGGACTTGTGACACACCACGACGTCGGCATCGTCAGGTATGGCACCGACGGGGGTGTGCTCGACCGTGATGTTGGTCTTCTTGAGCTGTCCACGCAGGGTGCTGGCCAGCATCACACTGCTGCCCATCCCGGCGTCGCACGCCACGATCAGCTTGCGTACGGCGTTGGCGTCAATGGTGTTGGTCATGTCAGGCCTCCTGCATCTCGGTGTCGGATTCAACGGATTCGTCATCGCTGCCGTGCCCGAAACCGAGCAGCAGCGAGGCGACGAAGAAGGAGACGGCCGCGGAGACCGTCACGCCGAGGAGCATGCCGCCGTAGTTGCCGAAGCCCTTCGGGGTCTGGGCGAGATAGGCGAAGATGCTGCCCGGTGAGGGCGAGGCAACCAGACCGGCACCGGTGAGCTGGAAGGTCGCGATGCCTGCTGCGCCGCCGGCGATCACGGCGAGGATTAGTTTGGGCTTCATCAGGATGTACGGGAAGTAGATCTCGTGGATGCCGCCGAAGAACTGGATGATGATCGCTGCCGGCGCCGAGGCGCGCAACGAGCGCGGTCCGAAGAGCCAGTAGGCGAGCAGGATGCCCAGACCGGGTCCGGGGTTGGACTCCAGCATGAACAGGACCGACTTGCCTTTCTCGGCCGCCTCAGTGACGCCGAGCGGGGTCAGCACGCCGTGGTTGATCGCATTGTTGAGGAACAGCACCTTGGCCGGTTCGATCACGAACGAGGCGAGCGGCAGCATGTTGTTGTCGACGAGCTTCTCGACGCCGTTCCCGAGCCATGTCGTGAGGTGCTCGACGACGGGGCCGGCGCCCTTGAGGCCGACGATCGCCAGCAGCATGCCCACGATCCCGGCCGTGAAGTTGTCGATCAGCATCTCGAACCCGGGCTTGACCTTGCCTTCGATCGACTCGTCGAGCTTCATGATGATCCAGCCGCCCAGGGGGCCCATGATCATGGCGCCGAGGAACATCGGCACGTCCGTGCCGACGATCACGCCCATCGTGGCGACGGCGCCGACTACGCCGCCTCGATGGCCGTGGACCATCTTTCCGCCGGTGAAGCCGATCAGGAGCGGCAGCAGGAACAGGATCATCGGACTGACGAGGGTGGCGATGTCCTTGTTGGGGATCCATCCGTCCGGGATGAAGATCGCGGTGATCAGACCCCACGCGATGAAGGCGCCGATATTCGGCATGACCATTCCGGCGAGCTTGGATCCGAATCTCTGGATCTTGGCCCGGAGGCCGTCACCCGCGGCATGCGGCGTGTAGTTGGACATGAGGACTCCTCGACTGAGCGCGAGGGATCGCAGCAACTTCCGCGAACCCGTGTGACATGTGCCACGCCTCCATCAAATGCCCGATCATGTGGTTTTGTCAAGGATCAATGTCGTTTTGTGTGGAGAACTGAGCAGTCCGAGCCCCCCTCGGGGCGGAATGCCAAGAACCCCACACGCCCGGGCGTGTGGGGTTCTTGGCGCCGCGCGATCGCGCGGCGGCTGCGGGGTCAGTCCGTCGTGGCAGTGGCCTCGACGGCAAATCCGACGACGTCGTCGTCTGCGACGTACGTCGGCTGGGCGGTGACCCGACCGGCGGCGAGCACATCGGCCATGGCCTGGCGCACGAGATCGAGGTTGGCCTGGCTGGCACTGATCCGCAGGCTGCTGATCTCGGTCTTCTGGCTGACCTTGGCGATGGACTTCGCGCCGCGGATGTCCGCCAGGACCGTCGCGGCCGAGGTCAGCACCGCTGGATCCTGCGCATCGGTCGTCAGGTCGACGTCGTTGACCGGCCAGGCTGCGCGGTGGATCGAGCCCTCCTGCCACCACGACCAGACCTCTTCGGTCACGTACGGCAGGAAGGGAGCCAGCAAACGAAGCTGGACAGACAGGGCGAGCACGAAGGCGCTCTTGGCAGAGGCCGCAGCGGCGTCGTCGCGGCGCGACCGCTCCTTGACCAGCTCGAGGTAGTCGTCGCAGAAGTCCCAGAAGAACTTCTCCGAGACCTCCAGCGCGGTCGTGTAGTCGTACTCCTCGAAGCGCGCGGTGGCCTCGTCGACGACGATTCGCAAGCGGCTGAGCATCGCGAGGTCGACCGGCTCGGTGACCCGTGCGGCGTCCAGGTGGCTCGCGTCGGCACCCAGGCCGTAGGCTTCCTCGGCGGCCAGGACGAACTTGCTCGCGTTGAGGACCTTCATCGCGAGCCGGCGGCCGACCTTCATCTGCGCCTCGTCGAAGGGCGAGTCCGCGCCCGGCCGCGCCCCGGCGGCACGCCAGCGCACCGCGTCCGCACCGAACTTGGTGAGGATCTCGTCGGGCACGACGACATTGCCCTTGGACTTGCTCATCTTCTTGCGGTCCGGGTCGACCACAAAGCCCGACAGGGCGGCGTGCGCCCACGGGACCACGCCGTGCTCGAGGTGGCTGCGAACGATGGACGAGAAAAGCCACGTGCGGATGATGTCGTGGCCCTGAGGACGCAGATCCATCGGGAAGGTGCGCTCGAACAGGTCGGTGTCCCGCTCCCAACCGCAGACGATCTGCGGCGTCAGCGACGAGGTGGCCCACGTGTCGAGGATGTCGGGATCGGCGAGGAATCCTCCGGGCTCACCGCGCTGCGACTCCTCGAAGCCCGGTGGCACCTCCGACGCCGGGTCGACCGGCAGGCTGTCTTCAGCTGCCAGGATCGGGGCGTCGTAGTCGGGCTCGCCGTCCGCGTCGAGGCGGTACCAGACCGGGAACGGGATGCCGAAAAATCGCTGGCGAGAGACCAGCCAGTCACCATTGAGACCTTCGATCCAGTTGGTCAGCCGGGACTGCATATAGGCCGGGACCCAGTCGATCTCGCCGCCGCGGGCGACGAGCTTGCCGCGCAGGTCGGCGCTGCGGCCCCCGTTGGTGAGGTACCACTGGCGGGTCGAGACGATCTCGAGCGGCTTGTCGCCGCGCTCGTAGAAGTTGGCCATGCGCTGCGTCGGCGCCGGTTCGCCATCGAGATCCCCGGTCTCCCTGAGGGCGACCACGACCGCCTCGCGGGCCGAGAAAGTCGTCTTGCCGGCGATGTCGGCGTATCGGTCGGCGGCGTCGGGGTTGATCCAGTCCGGCGTGTCGCGCAGCACGCGGCCGTCACGGCCGATGATCGTCCGGTTGGGCAGCTGCAGCTCGCGCCACCACTGGACATCGGTCAGGTCGCCGAACGTGCAGGACATCACGATGCCCGAGCCCTTCTCGGGGTCGGCCAGCGTGTGGGCCACGACCGGGACCTCGACCCCGTACAGCGGGGAGGTCACGGTCGTGCCGAACAGCGGCTTGTAGCGCTCGTCGTCGGGGTGCGCGATCAGCGCGACGCAGGCCGCGATGAGCTCGGGTCGGGTCGTCTCGATGATGACCGGAGCATCCGCTCCGTGGAAGGCCACCCGGTGGTAGGCGCCGGGGTACTCCCGCGCCTCGAGCTCGGCCTGCGCGACTGCGGTCTGGAACGTCACGTCCCACAGGGTGGGCGCGTCCTGCTGGTAGGCCTCGCCGCGGGCGACGTTGCGGAGGAACGCCCGCTGCGACACGACCTGGGACTCGTCGCCGATCGTGGTGTACTTCTGCGCCCAGTCCACGCTCAGGCCGAGCGTGCGCCACAGCTGCTCGAAGACCTTCTCGTCCTCCTCGACGAGCTCGTTGCACAGCTCGACGAAGTTGCGCCGGCTGACCGCGACCTGCTTCTTGGGGTCCGGCTTCTCCGGCGGTGTGTAGCCCGGCTCGTACGGCAGCGACGGATCGCACCGCACGCCGAAGTAATTCTGGACCCGGCGCTCGGTCGGCAACCCGTTGTCGTCCCACCCCATCGGGTAGAAGACTTCCTTGCCGCGCATCCGTTGGTATCGCGCGATCAAGTCCGTATGCGTGTACGAGAACACGTGCCCGACATGCAGTGATCCCGAGACCGTCGGCGGGGGCGTGTCGATCGAGAAGATCTGCTCGCGGGTCTTGGTGCGGTCGAAGGTGTAGGTGCCCTGCTCGGCCCACCGGGCGGACCAGCTGGCTTCAAGACCTTCGAGGACAGGCTTTTCGGGGACGGTGTTCACAACGGACAAGTCTAGGCGGGCGTGCTCGCGACGCGGGCATCGGCGTCGCGGGCACCCGGGGGTGCCCACGACGCCGATGCAGTCCTACGCGTCGGCCGTCGACCGGATCGGTTCGTCGCGGGACTGGCCGACCGGGACGTCCTTCTTGTGGGCCAGCTGGCTCGGCCACCAGATGTGACGTCCGATGTCCAGGTTGAGAGCCGTCACGAGGACCGACCGGACGATGATCGTGTCGAGCAGGACGCCGACCGCCACGGCGAAGCCGAGCTCGGCCAGGAACACGATCGGCAGGGTCGCGAGTGCCGCGAACGTGCCGGCCAGCACGAATCCCGCCGAGGTGATGACGCCACCGGTCGCTCCCAACCCGATCAACGCCCCGCGCCGAGTGCCGTGCTTCAGCGACTCCTCGCGCACCCGGGTCATGAGGAAGATGTTGTAGTCGATGCCGAGCGCCACGAGGAACACGAATGCGAACAGCGGGAAGGATGAGTCCGCACCGGCGAAGTTGAACACGTGGTGGAACACCAACCCGCTGATGCCGAGCGCGGCGCCAAACGACAGCACGACGGTGACGAGCAGGATGACGGGTGCCGCGATCGACCGTAGGAGCAGGGCCAGCACCAGCAGCACGACGACCAGGATGATCGGAATGATCAGCTTGTTGTCGGCCGACGACGCGCTCTGCACGTCCTTGTTGACTGCGGTGTTGCCGCCGACCTGAGCGTCGGCGCCGGGCACGGCATGGACCGCGGTGCGCGCCGCCTCAACCGTCGCGAAAGCCGCCGACGAGTCCGGGGCGGACGTCAGGGTTCCTTCAAGGTAGGAGGTGCCGCCGGCCTCGCCCTTGATCTCGACCGAGGAGGGATCGAGACCCTCGACGCCACGAAGCGCCTGCTTGACCGCTTGGGCCTGATCGGTTGCGGCCACCACCGCGAGCGGCGACCCCGCGCCACCGGGGAAGTGCTCGGAGAGCTTCTTCTCTGCGGCGACCGAGGGCTGTGCCTGGGTGAAGCTCTCCTCGTTGCTGAGCCCGTTGGCGTCAAGCTGCGCGATGCCGAATGTCAGGCCGACCAGCACCAGGCTCGTGCCGATCCACACTGCCCGCGGGCGTCGCGCGATGCGGCTGCCGACCTTGGACCACATGCCGGTCTCGCTCTTGATCGGGTCGCCGAAGCGGGGCACGAATGGCCAGAAGATCCACCGTCCGACGATCACCAGGAGCGCCGGGAGCGTGATCAGCATGACCAGGAGCGCGATCGCGATGCCCGCCGCTCCCACCGGGCCGAGGCTGCTGGTCGAGTTCATCTGGGCGAACAACAGGCACAGCAGGCCGATGATGACGGTCGCGCCGCTCGCGATGACTGCCGGGGCAGCGCGGTGCAGTGCGTGCCGCATGGCTTCGTGCCGGTCTTCGTAGTTGTGCAGCTCCTCGCGGTATCGGGCCACCAGCAGAAGGGCGTAGTCGACGCCGGCGCCCAGCACGAGGACGCTGAGGATTCCGGCGCTCTGGCCGTTGACGGTCAGTCCGCCGTACTTGGCCAAGAGGTAGACGGCGCCCTGGGCGGTCGACACGGCGCCGACACCGCACAACAGGAACAGGATGGCGAGCTGGAGGCTGCGGTAGGTGACCAGCAGGATCACGAACACGATCAGCAGGGCAGCGAGAAGCAGAATGCCGTCGATGCCGGAGAAGGCTTCCGCCTGATCGGCCCCCAGCGCTGCCGGGCCGGCGATGCGCACCTCGAGGCCGCCGGAGCCCCGGGTCGCGTGCTTCATCTCATCGACGATGCCGGGAAGCTTGTCCCAGCCGTCGTTGCCCATGTTGATCGTGGCGATCACCTGGGCGGCCTGGCCGTCCTGTGACGGGATCGGCTCGGCGGTGACGTCGGTGACCCCAGTGACCTTCGCGATCTTGGCGGCGTCGCTCCTGGCCGTGGCGAGGTCGGCCGGGGTCAGGCCTGTGTCGCGCACGAAGAGCACGACCGCCGGAATGGCGTCAGGGTCGGAGAACTGCGCCGACTTCTGGATGACCTTGGTCGACTCGGCATCACCCGGTAACCACGACGCGATGTCGTTCTCCTGCACGCTGGTCAGCTTGGCGCCGAGCGAACCGGCCCCCAGGATGATGACGAGCGACAGGACCAGGACGATCCACTTGGCCCAGTGATGGGTGACCCAGCCCGCAATGCTGCGATTCATGATTCTCCTGAGATTTCTGTGGTCCTGGGACGACCGGTTCGTGGACCGATCTGTCGATCGTCGCACCGGTGACCGACACAATTGGCCCGCCTTGGCAGCACGAACGCCATGCCATGTGTTCCAGTTAGGAATACTTCCGCTCTGGCGCCTTCGCCGTCAAGTCTTTCGGGCAGAGGAGTGCAAGGTGCAGGGGTGGCGACCCTGAGACGCCCCCGACTTGCTGCGACAATGGGTCGTGATGACACCCACGTACGCGGAGGTCGAGCGCGCGCTCCTCGGCCGGTGGCCCGAGACCCGTCTTGAGCCGTCCCTCGACCGGATAGCTGCCCTGTGCCGACTGCTCGGTGACCCACAGCACGCCTATCCGGTGATCCACCTGACGGGCACCAACGGCAAGACCTCGACGAGCCGCATGATCGATGCGCTGCTCCGCGCACTCGACCTGCGGACCGGTCGGTTCACGAGCCCGCACCTGCAGTCGATGACCGAGCGGATCTGTCTCGACGGCGAGCCTCTGACCGAGGCGCTGTTCGTGGATGCGTTCGCGGACATCGCTGCGTACGCGCAGATCGTCGACGACTCGGCGGCCCACCCGCTGTCCTACTTCGAGATGATCACGGCGATGGCGTTCGCGGCATTCGCCGACGCGCCGATCGACGCTGCCGTCGTGGAGGTCGGGATGGGTGGATCGTGGGACGCGACCAATGTCGCCGACGGGCAGGTCGCGGTCATCACGCCGATCGGCGTCGACCACGAGCGCTATCTCGGCGATCGCGCCGAGATCATCGCGATCGAGAAGGCCGGAATCATCAAGCCCGGCTCGCACGTCGTGATCGCGCAGCAGGAGGACGCCGTGATGGACGTCCTGATGCGGCGAGCGGTCGATGTCGGAGCCATTGCATTGCGCGAGGGCGTGGACTTCGGCGTCAACCACCGCACGACAGCGGTCGGCGGCCAGCAGATCGACCTGCAGGGTGTGGCGTCGGCGTATTCCGACATCTTCCTACCGCTGCACGGTGCGCACCAGGCTCACAACGCGGCCTACGCGCTCGCCGCCGTCGAGGCTTTCACCGGTAGCAAGGAGCTCGACCCCGAGCTCGTTCGTGCGGCCTTCGCCCAGGTGACGTCCCCGGGCCGGCTCGAGGTCGTGCGCCGCAGCCCCACGGTGCTGCTCGACGCCGCGCACAACCCGCACGGCGCGCACGCGACCGTCGAGGCGGTGCAGGACGCGTTCACGTTCAGCCCACTGATCGGTGTCGTCGGTGTGATGGCCGACAAGGACGTCGAGGAGATGCTGCGTATCTTCGAGCCGGTCATGGCCGAGATCGTGTGCACCCAGAACAGCACTCCCCGGGCGATGCCGGCAACCGAGCTGGCTGAGATCGCCGAGGACATCTTCGGCGCCGAGCGGGTCATCATCGCCGACCGGCTCGACGACGCTCTCGAGCAGGCGGTCGCGATGGCCGACTCCGCCGAGGGCAACGAGGAAGCCATGGGCAGCGGCGGCGTCCTGGTCGCGGGATCGGTCGTGACGGTCGGCGAAGCGCGGGTGCTCTTCGGAGGTACGCCCCAGTGAGGGGGATGTGCGCCGCGATGCTGACCCTCGAGGCGATCATCCTGGCACTCGCGGTCCCGGTCATGATCTCGGTCGAGGGCGTCAGCACACCGCTCGCCCTGACGGCGGGGCTGGGGCTGGCCCTGCTGTGCATCCTGACGGCAGGTGCGCTGCGCAGACCCGGCGTGTACCTCGTCGGACACGCGATCCAGGTCGGGGCGATCGCGCTCGGGTTCCTCGTGACGATCATGTTCTTCATCGGGGCGATGTTCGCGGCGCTGTGGCTCGGTGCGTTCTTCCTGGGCCGCCGGATCGAGGCTGACAAGGCCAGATGGGCTCGAGAGGCCGGCGAGGCCTGAGCTACTGCTGGTCGGCGGTCTCCTCGACGGTGCTCGGGCCGCCCGCGATAGGGTCGCGCCATGTCCCAACGCACCCTCGTCCTGATCAAGCCCGACGGCGTACGCCGCGGCCTGGTGGGCCAGATCCTGTCCCGATTCGAGTCCAAGGGACTGCAGATCGTGGCGCTCGAGCATCGCGCGATCGACGCCGCCCAGGCCGATGCGCACTACGCCGAGCACGTCGAGCAGCCGTGGTATCCGCCGCTGCGGGCTTTCGCGATCTCCGGTCCTCTTGTGGCTCTGGTGCTCGAGGGCGATGAGGCCATCTCGGTCGTCCGGGTGCTCAACGGCGTGACAGACGGACGCCAGGCCGCGCCGGGCACGATCCGGGGCGACCTGTCCCTGTCCAACCGCGAGAACCTCGTGCATGCCTCGGACTCCGAGGAGTCCTCGGCGCGCGAGATCGCGCTGTGGTTCCCCGGGCTGTCCTGACCGACTTAGAGCAGTGACTCCGGCCGCAGGTGGTGGGTCACAGCGTGGAAGCGACCCCGGACGTCCTCCGGCAGCCAGATGACGTGATTCGACACCGACGCCATGTCGATGTCCTCCTGCAGCGTCACGACGTCGACCGCCTGACGGGGATCGTCTCCGTGGCGGTCCTCGAACTCGACGAGCGAGACCCGGACGGTGACCCCGAACGGGTTGGGGTTGACCATGCCGACGCCCCAGAACTCCTCTGGGTCGGCGGTCGCCTTCTGCTCGAGGTCGATCATGACGGTCTTGATGTCGGCCTCCAGCGCGGGATGGTCGCTCTGCTCCGCCGCTGCCAACTGGACGTCGACGCCGCGCACGTGCCGTGCGCCGATCCCGTCGAACCGCAGGATGTCGACCAGGGTCCCGCCCGCCGCCAGCAGCGGTCCACCGCCCCGGTGGGAGCCGTTGACGGTCTGTACCGCGACACCGGGCAGCTCACGCCCCCAGAGGTCACGTGCGCTGAAGGAGAGCGTCGGCTGGACCGACATCTCGGTGTTGTTCTTGATGGTCAGCAGCTGATCGGGCGAATCATCCGCCGACAGCGGAACGTACTCGACCGTGAACGGACCAGGGGGGCGCGCGCGACGTCTCACCCCTCGAGCCTAGGACGTTACCCTTGAGAGCATGTCCGTCGACTCCGTCTTTCCTCGCCTCGAACCGCTCCTGCCCTCGATCAGCAAGCCGATCCAGTACGTCGGCGGTGAGCTCAACGCGACGAGCAAGGACTGGGACTCGGCCGAGGTGCGTTGGGCGTTGATGTATCCCGACGCCTACGAGGTCGGTCTCCCCAACCAGGGTGTCCAGATCCTCTACGAGGTGCTCAACGAGCGCGACTGGATCCTCGCCGAGCGGACGTACGCCGTGTTCGCCGACATGGAGAAGGTCATGCGGGACAACGACATCCCGCAGTTCACGGTGGACGCGCACCGCCCGGTCCGGGCCTTCGACCTGATGGGGCTCTCGTTCTCCACCGAGCTCGGCTACACCAACTTCCTCAACGCGATCGACCTGGCGGGCATGCCTCTGCACGCTGTCGACCGCGGTGACGACGATCCGATCGTGATTGCCGGAGGTCACTCGGCGTTCAACCCCGAACCGATCGCAGACTTCATTGACGCCGCCGTGCTCGGCGATGGAGAGGAGATCGTCCTCGCGATCAGCGAGGTCGTGCGCGAGTGGAAGTCCGAAGGGCGACCCGGGGGCCGCGACGAGGTGCTGATGCGGCTGGCCAAGAGCGGCGGCGTCTACGTCCCCAAGTTCTACGACGTGACCTATCTACCGGACGGTCGGATCCAGCGGATCGTGCCGAACCGGCCGGGTGTGCCGTGGCGGGTCGCCAAGCACACGCTGATGGACCTCGATGCGTGGCCGTACCCCAAGAACCCGCTCGTCCCGCTCGCGGAGACCGTGCACGAGCGGTTCAGCGTCGAGATCTTCCGCGGGTGCACGCGCGGCTGCCGGTTCTGCCAGGCCGGCATGATCACCCGCCCCGTGCGGGAGCGCTCGATCGAGGGCATCGGCGCGATGGTCCAGAACGGGCTCGACAAGACCGGCTTCGAGGAAGTCGGCCTGTTGAGCCTGTCGAGCGCCGACCACACCGAGATCGGCGAGGTCGCCAAGCAGCTCGGCGACCGATATGAGGGCACCAACACCTCGCTGTCGCTGCCGTCGACCCGCGTCGACGCCTTCAACATCACCTTGGCCAATGAGTTCAGTCGCAACGGCCGACGTTCGGGCCTGACCTTCGCCCCGGAGGGAGGCAGCGAGCGGTTGCGCAAGGTCATCAACAAGATGGTGACCGAGGAAGACCTGATCCGCACCGTCGCCGCCGCCTACTCCCACGGCTGGCGCCAGGTCAAGCTGTACTTCATGTGTGGTCTGCCGACCGAGACCGACGAAGACGTCATGCAGATCGGTGAGCTCGCCAAGCGGGTCATCCAGACCGGCCGCGAGGTCTCGGGGCGGCACGACATCCGTTGCACCGTCTCGATCGGCGGCTTCGTGCCCAAGCCGCACACGCCGTTCCAGTGGGCCTCGCAGCTCGACCACGAGACGACCGACGACCGCCTGCAGAAGCTGCGGGACTTCGTCCGCGCTGACCGCAAGTACGGCAAGGCAATCGGCTTCCGCTATCACGATGGCAAGCCCGGCATCATCGAAGGACTGCTGTCGCGCGGCGATCGCCGGGTCGGCCGGATCATTGAGGCGGTGTGGCGCGACGGTGGACGATTCGATGGGTGGAGCGAGCACTTCTCGTACGACCGCTGGGCTGAGCAGACCGCCGCTGTGCTGGCCAACGAGCCGGTCGACCTTGACTGGTACACCGTCCGCGAGCGCGAGTACGCCGAGGTGCTCCCTTGGGACCACCTGGATGCCGGGCTCGACCGGGACTGGCTGTGGGAGGACTGGCAGGACTCGTTGAACCCCGACGGCGCGCTGGAGGTCGAGGACTGCCGCTGGACGCCGTGCTTCGACTGCGGCGTGTGTCCGCAGATGGACACCGAGATCCAGATCGGCCCCACCGGCAAGACATTGCTGCCGCTCAGCGTCGTCTAGGACCGCAGGGTCGCCGGTCAGCTGCTGATCCGGTCGCGGGGCCCGCGACCGAGGGTGTCCTCGAGCATGACGGGCCTCGCGACGAACCAGCCGGCAACAGCGATGACCCCGGCGAGGCACATCAGGCCGATGATCGAGGCCGTCCAGGCGCCGGTCGCGTCGTGCAGGATCCCGGCTCCGAGCGGACCGATCCCCGCGACCAGGTAGCCGGGGCCCTGGGTGAACACCGACAGTGCCGTCGTGCCGGCCGCGGTCCTCGTACGCTTGCCGATCATCGTCAGCGTCCAGGTGAAGGAACCACCCCCGACGCCCAGCAGGACCGCCCACAGCCACGTCATGGTCGTCGGCGCCAGCAGAACGCCGAGCCAGCCACCGGCGGTCAGCGCCGCGAATGCCAGGGGCAGCACAGGTCGGTCGCCAATGATCCGCATGAGCCACGGGAGGCCCAGGGTCAGCGGGATCCCCACCCCGCTGAGCAGCCCCAGCATTGCGCCGGCGTGGGCAGTGCTGAGTCCTGCGTCGGTCAGGATCTCGGGGAACCAGCCGAACTGTGCGTAGGCCCCCGCGGACTGCGCCCCGAACAACAGTGCCATCGCCCAGGTCAATGGCGACCGGGCCACTTGTCGCAGGGGGAGTCGGTTCGTGCCCTGCGGGTCGGCACGGATGTCGCTGCGCAGGAATGCGAACCAGGGGAGCAGGGCGACGAACGCCAGGGCAGCCCACAGCCCCAGGCCCTGGCGCCATCCGCCGAGCGCGTCGGACAGGGGCACCGTCGCGATCGAGCCGAGCGTCGCTCCTGCCATCAGCGCCGCGCCGTAGAGCGCGCTGACCAGGGCGATGCGATCGGGGAAGTGCACCTTGACCAGCGGTGGAAGGATGATGTTTCCCATGGCGGCCCCGGCCAGCGCGATTGTGGTGCAAGCCAGGAACAGGGCGGTAGTGTCGGCCATCGCCCGGAGCACCAGGCCGATCGTCAGCATCGCCAGCACGAGTGCCGCGGTGCGGTGCAGACCCAAGCGCTTGACGACACCGTGCGCCCCGACGCCGAAGACCGCGAAGCACAGAACCGGGATGGCTGTCACGATCCCTCCGACGGCCGTCGACATGCCGAGGTCCGAGCGGACCGATCCGAGCACGACCCCCAGACTGCCCACCGCGACTCGCAGGTTGAGCGCCAGCAGCACGATCGCGCTACCGACCAGCAGTCTGCCCCCAGAGGACGCGGGGTTGATGGGTGTCACGAGGCACCATTCAACTCTCCGTTGGCACGGGTAGCCTCATCGGGTGACGACCCTCGAGGGGACACCCAATCCCGAAGCCCCCAATCCGCAGCTGCCGATCGTGCAGAAGATCCGCCTTCGCTACGCCAAACGAGGTCGCCTGCGCTTCACGAGCCACCGCGACTTCGCCCGGGCGTTCGAGCGGGCCGTGCGGCGCGCCGGTATACCCATCGGCTTCTCGTCGGGTTTCACGCCGCACCCCAAGATCTCCTACGCCAACGCGTCACCGACTGGAGCCGCCAGCGAGGCGGAGTACCTCGAGATCGGGATGACCCGTCCGTGCGATGCGGACGAGGTCCGTGCGGCGCTCGATGCAGCCCTGCCGCCCGGTTTGGACATCGTGGACGCCGTCGTGGCGAAACCAGGTGCGCTGGCCGACCGGCTGGAGGCAAGCTCCTGGGAGATCGCGTTGCCGGGAGTCGGGGTCGAGCACGCCCAGAGCGCGGTTGAGGCGTTCCTCGCGACCGACGAGGTCCTGATCGAGCGCATGATGAAGCGAGGCTTGCGCACACTGGACTGTCGGGACGCCGTGCTTGCCCTTTCCGCGCGTTCCGGAGCGACCGCCGCGGGTCCGTGTGCGATACTGGCGGTGGTTGTACGACACGACACACCGTCAGTACGACCGGACGACGTTCTCGCCGGACTCCGATCCAGCGGTGGCCTCGAGCTCGAGCAGACGCCCACGGCGACTCGCTTGGCCCAGGGTCCTCTTGACTCGGAGAACGGCACGGTAGGCGATCCACTTGCCTTCGACCGCGACGCATCCTGACCGGGTGCCGACCGCGGCGGCAGGCGGAGAAGCTGATGTGACAGACCAAGATTCGTCGTCAGTCCCCGGCGCGTGGCGCAGGGGTTGACCGAAGGCTTAGGCCCGCTTGTCGGGCCGCAGACGTGCCCCAGCCGATCACGATCGGCCACGGGCGAAGGAGAGCAGATGCTCGACGACAACGACACCACTGGCGAATCCACCACCGCGACGCCCTCCACCCGCCGGCGAGCGGCCGGTCGGCCCGCAGGGCCACCTGCCGCCGTGAGTTTCTCCGCCCCGGCCGCTCCGCAGGCCAAGGCTCCGGCCAGCGAGCCGGAGGAAGCGCCGGTCAAGAAGGCGCCCGCCCGCAAGAGCGCGGCGAAGGCGCAGGAACCGGCCGAGACGACCGAGCGGGCAGATGCACCGGTTAAGAAGGCTGCGGCCAAGAAGTCCAGCGCCGCGAAAACCGCCGCGAAGGCGGAGGAGCCCGCCGAGGAGGCTGTGCCGGTCGCCTCGACCGCGGCCATGTTCAAGGCTCCCGAGCCAGGACTCGCTCCGGCCCGGCCCAAGCCCAAGCCCGAGCCCGACGCCGACTCCGGTCGCGATGATGATGACGACGACGACGACGACGACAGCGACGGTCCGAAGCGTCGTCGCCGCAGTCGCGGCGGTCGTCGTCGTCGCAAGGGCGACAACGACGGCGACGAGTCCACCAGCGACGGTGACGACGACACCGAGGACGATGGCAACGGCGGCACGCGTCGCCGTCGGCGTCGAGCGCGGGCCGGAGAAGGGGCCGACGCCTCGCCCGACGACCCGGAGAACACCGTGGTGCGGGTCCGCAACGGCCGCACCGCCGAGGACGAGATCACTGGCGTCGCCGGCTCGACCCGCCTCGAGGCCAAGAAGCAGCGCCGCCGTGAGGGCCGCGAAGCCGGTCGCCGGCGCGCCCCGATCGTGTCCGAGGCCGAGTTCTTGGCCCGTCGCGAGTCGGTCAAGCGCGAAATGGTCGTCCGCCAACGCGACGACTACACGCAGATCGCCGTCATCGAGGACAACGTCCTCGTCGAGCACTACGTGGCCCGCGAGTCGCAGGTGTCGATCATCGGTAACGTCTACCTGGGCAAGGTCCAGAACGTCCTGCCGAGCATGGAGGCCGCCTTCGTCGACATCGGTGCCGGCCGAAATGCCGTCCTGTATGCCGGCGAGGTTGACTGGACGACGCTCGGCAACGGCAAGCAGCGCAAGATCGAGGATGCGCTCAAGCCCGGCCAGACGATCCTCGTGCAGGTCTCGAAAGACCCGATCGGCCAGAAGGGCGCCCGTCTCACGAGCCAGGTCAGCCTTCCCGGCCGGTTCCTGGTCCTCGTGCCCGGCGGCCAGACCAGCGGCATCTCGCGCAAGCTGCCCGAGAACGAGCGCGCTCGCCTCAAGACCCTCCTCAAGGAGGTCCTGCCGGACAACACCGGCGTCATCGTGCGCACCGCAGCAGAGGGTGCGACCGAGGAGCAGTTGACCCGCGACGTCACCGCGCTCTCGGCGCGGTGGGAGGTCATCGAGGGCAAGGTGGCGGCCGGCAACGCCCCCGAGCTGCTCTACTCCGAGCCCGATCTGATGATCAAGGTCGTGCGTGACCTGTTCAACGAGGACTTCCACGGGCTTGTTGTCGAGGGCGACGATGCCTGGGACATGATCAAGGGCTACATCGACCACGTCGCCCCGGATCTCGCCGAGCGGGTCAAGCCGTGGCAGAGCGATGACGGCCGGGATGCCTTCACGGCGTACCGACTGGACGAGCAGATCCACAAGGCGCTGGACCGCAAGGTGTTCCTGCCGTCCGGTGGCTCGCTGGTCATCGACCGCACCGAGGCCATGACGGTCGTCGACGTCAACACCGGCAAGTACACCGGCTCGGGCGGCAACCTCGAGGAGACCGTCACCAAGAACAACCTCGAGGCCGCCGAGGAGGTCGTGCGTCAGCTCCGACTCCGCGACATCGGCGGCATCATCGTCGTCGACTTCATCGACATGGTCCTCGAGAGCAACCGTGACCTCGTGCTTCGCCGCCTCGTGGAGTGCCTCGGACGTGACCGCACCCGCCACCAGGTCGCCGAGGTCACCTCGCTCGGTCTGGTGCAGATGACGCGCAAGCGCATCGGCACGGGGCTGCTCGAGTCGTTCAGCGTCGACTGTGACCACTGCCACGGCCGTGGCGTCGTGATCCAGGACGCGCCGGTCGAGCCCAAGCGGGACGAGCAGCGTCGCGGTGGGCGCGGAGGCCGTGGTGGGGGTGGCAACAACGGCAACAGCGGCGGCAACCAGGCCAAGTCCGGCGGCGGCAACGCTAAGTCCGGCGGCGGCAACGATGCCCCCAAGCCTGCAGAGGCCCCCAAGCCTGCAGAGGCCCCCAAGCCTGCGGAGGCCCCCAAGCCTGCGGACGTCGCGAAGCCTGCAGACGCCCCCAAGCCCACCCCGGAGACTCCTGCAAAGGCCGCTGACAGCGTCGAGCAGACCGACCGGGCAGTCCAGACGCCCAGTGTCGCGTCAGTGCCGCAGACCGACATCTCCTCGGTCACCCGGGACGAACCATCCGTCCCGGCCAAGAAGCCCGCCCGCAAGCGAGGGTCGGCCTCCAAGCCGGCTGGCCCGCCGCCCGCGGTGGAACCTGCGTCATCGGCCCCCAAGGCCGCTGTCAGCAACCCGATTCAGGCCGGCACGATCGCGGCTGAAAGTACGAGTTCTGAGCCTTCTGGGAACGACGGGGATGCCCCCGTTTTGACCAGCGAGGGTCAGGTTCCGTAAACTAGTCCCTCGGTGCGCTCTGCGCCCCGTTCTTGCGCGTCCCGCCCACCGGTGGATCGTGCCCCAGAGTTGAATTGAGTGAGGAATCCCGTGGTGTACGCAATCGTCCGCAGTGGCGGCAACCAGCAGAAGGTAGCCGTCGGCGACGTCATCCAGATCGACAAGGTCGCGCAGTCAGAGGGCGAGACCTTGTCTCTGCCCGCCGTGCTGTTCGTTGACGGCGACGCCGTGACGGCCGATGCTGACTCGCTCGCCAAGATCACGGTGACGGCTGAAGTCCTGGGACTGTCCAAGGGCCCCAAGATCGTCATTCAGAAGTACAAGAACAAGACCGGCTACAAGAAGCGTCAGGGTCACCGTCAGAAGTACACCCAGGTGAAGATCACCGGGATCAAGAAGTAGGGGTCTGAGCACATGGCACACAAAAAGGGCGCAGCCTCTACCAAGAATGGCCGCGATTCAAATTCACAGCGCCTCGGCGTCAAGCGCTTCGGCGGTCAGCTGGTTAACGCCGGCGAGATCATCGTGCGCCAGCGTGGCACTCACTTCCACCCCGGCACGAACGTCGGCCGTGGCGGAGACGACACGCTTTTCGCGCTCTCGGCCGGTTCGGTCGAGTTCGGTCGCCGTCGTGGCCGCAAGGTCGTCAACATCCTCCCCGGCGTTCCCGCGGAGTAGTACGGCGACCACACGTCTTTAGAGACAACTAGTTCGAAGGGGCAGTCCGCAGCTGCGGGCTGTCCCTTCGTTCCATTTTCGGCCCTGAGGGGCCCCACGAAAGGAGCGGCCGGTGGCTGTCCCCAGCTTTGTCGACAAGGTCACGCTCCACGTCTCCGGTGGTTCCGGCGGTGACGGCGTCTCCTCGGTGCACCGGGAGAAGTTCAAGCCGCTCGGCGGCCCCGACGGCGGCAACGGTGGCCACGGTGGCGATGTGATCCTTCGGGTTTCCGCCGATGTGACGACTCTCGTCGACTATCACCACGAGCCGCACCGCAAGGCGACCAGCGGCGCTCCTGGCGCGGGCAACAACCGCAGCGGCGGCAACGGTGAGGACCTGGTCCTCAAGGTGCCCGAGGGGACCGTCGTGCGGGACGACCAGGGCGAGGTGCTGGCCGACCTGACCGGTCCCGGCACCGAGCTCGTGATCGCGCCCGGTGGACGGGGAGGCCTCGGCAACTCCGCGCTCGCGTCCTCCAAGCGCAAGGCTCCTGGCTTCGCCCTTCTGGGAGAGCCCGGCGACGACTTGACCTTCACGCTGGAGCTCAAGGTCGTGGCCGACATCGGCCTGGTCGGCTTCCCGAGTGCTGGCAAGTCAAGCCTCATCGCCGCTCTGTCCCGGGCACGTCCCAAGATCGCGGACTACCCGTTCACGACCCTGGTGCCAAACCTCGGAGTCGTCACCGCGGGCTCGACGACCTTCACGGTCGCCGACGTCCCCGGGCTGATCGAGGGCGCCAGCGAGGGACGCGGGCTCGGGCACGACTTCTTGCGTCACGTCGAGCGCTGCGCCGCCCTGGTGCACGTGATTGACTGCGCGACGGTCGATCCCGGGCGTGACCCGCTGACCGATCTGGACATCATCGAGGGCGAGCTCGCCGCGTACGGCGGGCTCGAGGACCGGCCTCGCATCGTGGCTCTGAACAAGACCGATGTGCCTGACGCGAAGGAGATCGCCGGATTCGTCCGTGCTGACCTCGAGTCGCGCGGCCTGTCCGTCTTCGACGTCTCGGCGGCCAGTCACGCAGGTCTGCGCGAGCTCTCGTTCGCGATGGCCGAGATCGTCTCCGCGCGACGCGCCGCGACGCCGGTCTCCGAGGTCACCCGCATCGTGCTGCGGCCCAAGGCCGAGGCTGGCGTGGGCCGGGAGTTCACGATCACCGAGCGTGAGGGCCAGTGGATCGTCCGGGGGGACAAGCCCAAGCGTTGGGTCCGTCAGACCAACTTCAGCAATGACGAGGCGGTGGGCTTCCTGGCCGATCGTCTCAACCGGTTGGGTGTCGAGGACGAGCTGCTCAAGCTCGGAGCCAAGGCCGGTGACGACGTCATCATCGGTGAAGAGGACAACGCAGTCATGTTCGACTTCGACCCGCAGATCATGGCCGGCGCCGAGGTCCTGGGCCGGCGTGGCGAGGACCTCCGGATCGACCAGTCGGAGCGGCGGACCAACGTGGAGCGTCGCGAGGAACTGGCGGCTCGCCGGGCCTTCGAGGCCGAGAGCCGTGAGGCGCGCGAGGACGGTCGGGACCCCGACTGGTCGTTCCCCGAAGAAGATCCCGATCTCACCGATGGACCGACGGACGGTGACCTCGGCGACGAGGACCCGCGCTGATGTCCCGCATCGTCGTCAAGGTCGGCTCGTCGTCGCTGACCTCGGCGGGGGGCGGACTCGACGGTGAGCGGGTCGACGCTCTCGTCGACGCCCTGGCTGCAGCCCGCGGCCGGGGCGATGAGATCGTGCTGGTCAGTTCGGGAGCCATCGCGGCCGGGCTCGCCCCGCTGGGGCTGGGCCGACGTCCACGCGACCTGGCGACGCAGCAGGCGGCCGCCAGTGTGGGCCAGGGGGCCCTCATCGGGCGCTATGCCGAGCGCTTCGCGGGCCACGGGCTGGTGGTCGGTCAGGTGCTGCTGACGGCGGACGACGTGACGCGTCGGAGTCACTACCGCAATGCGTACCAGACGTTCGCCCGCCTGCTGGAGCTCGGCGTGGTCCCGATCGTCAACGAGAACGACACGGTCGCGACCAGCGAGATCCGCTTCGGCGACAACGACCGGCTCGCCGCGCTCGTGTCTCACCTGGTCCACGCCGACCTGCTGGTGCTGCTGTCCGACGTCGACGGACTGTACGACGGGGACCCCCACAGCGACGGCGCGCGGATCGTCTCCGACGTGCATGGGGAGGACGATCTCGCGGGTCTGGACATCGTCCGTCCGAGTGCCTCTGCCATTGGCACCGGCGGCATGGTGACGAAGGTCGAGGCGGCCCGGATTGCGACCGGTGCCGGCATCCCGGTCCTGTTGACCTCGACGCCCCACGCGGCCGACGCGCTCGAGGGCGCCGCGACCGGCACCCGGTTCCACCCCACGGGTCGACGTCGTCCGACCCGCCTGTTGTGGCTGGCACATGCCAGCGACACCAAGGGAGCTGTCCACCTGGACGCTGGCGCCGTACGCGCGCTGGTCGTGCGCAAGGCCTCGCTCCTGCCGGCGGGGATCACCGGTGTGACCGGCACGTTCGTCGCCGGTGATCCGGTCGACCTGGTCGGGCCGGACGGAGTCATGATCGCGCGCGGGATGGTCAACTACGACAGTGCCGAGCTCCCGTCGCTCCTGGGCCGGTCGACGCGTGACCTCGCCGCGGAGCTGGGCGCGCAGTACGAGCGTGAGGTCGTCCACCGCGACGACATGATGGTGTTCTGAGGACGCTGCGGCGACGGCCACCCGATCCGGCCTCGCCGGTTGACCGTCGGCGGCTGTGGGCCGCGAACTAGGATCGGGCCCATGAAGGATCAGGTTCACGCCGCCGCCCGCCGTGCGCGACTCGCAGCCGGCTCACTCGCTGTGGCGACCCGGGCCGACAAGGATGCTGCGTTGCGTGACATCGCCGATGCGCTCGTTGCTGGCACCGACGCGCTCGTCGCCGCCAACGCGATCGACGTCGACATGGCACGTAGCGCAGGAACCAGCGAGAACGTGATCGATCGGCTCCGCCTCGACACCGCTCGTGTTGCGGCGTTCGCCGACGGGGTGCGCGACATCGCCGGGCTGCCCGATCCGGTCGGCGAGGTCGTGCGGGGCTCGACCCTGCCCAACGGTCTGCGGATGCAGCAGATCCGTGTGCCGATGGGTGTCATCGGGATGATCTACGAAGGTCGGCCGAACGTCACGGCTGATGCCGCGGCGATCTGCCTCAAGGCCGGCAGTGCGGTCCTGCTGCGCGGCTCGTCCTCGGCCGCCCGGTCCAACGCCGCCATCATCCAGATCATGCGCGGGGCACTGGAAGCGGCCGGGCTCCCGGCCGACGCGATCCAGCAGATCCCGGCCGACGACCGATCGTCCGCGACCCACCTGATGCAGGCCCGAGGGCTGGTCGACCTGGTCATCCCACGTGGGGGAGCGGGGCTGATCCGTGCGGTCGTGGAGGAGTCGACCGTGCCGGTCATCGAGACGGGAGTCGGCAACTGCCACGTCTACGTCGATGCGGACGCCGATCTGGACATGGCGCTCGACATCGTCCTGAACTCCAAGACCCACCGCACGAGCGTCTGCAACGCGGCCGAGTCGTTGCTGGTCCACCGCGCCGTTGCGGATGTCTTCCTGCCGCGGGTCATCAAGGCCCTGCACGCCGCTGACGTGACGATCCACGGCGACGAGGCCTTCCGCGCTCTCGACGCCGCCGTCGTGCCGGTCACCGACGAGGACCACGCGACCGAGTACCTGTCGCTGGACATCTCGGCACGGGTCGTGGAGTCGATCGACGACGCCCTCGAGCACATCCGCCGGTTCTCCTCGGGGCACACCGAGGCGATCGTCACCTCGTCGCTGGCAGCGTCCTCGCGATTCACGTCGGGTGTCGACGCCGCGGCGATCATGGTCAACGCCTCGACCCGGTTCACCGACGGCGGCGAGCTCGGTTTCGGTGCCGAGATCGGCATCTCGACGCAGAAGCTGCACGCCCGAGGTCCGATGGGTCTGACCGAGATGACCACCACGAAGTACGTCGTTGTCGGCGACGGTCACGTGCGCTGATAGATTGCTCGCATGTTCTCGAACCTCGTGGCGTCTGAAGAGCCCCTTCGCGACATCGGCATCGACCCCTACGCCGTCGGTGCCATTGCGCTGGTGATCCTGGTGGTCCTGATGCTGGGTCTGCTGTCCTTCGGCAAGGGCCGCGAGCACTCCTGACTCGCGTGAGCGAGCACCAGCGGCCGCGCCCCACCGAGGGTGGGCGCCGACGTATCGGTGTGATGGGCGGGACATTCGACCCGATCCACCACGGCCACCTCGTGGCTGCGAGCGAGGTGCAGTCCTGGTTCGATCTGGACGAAGTCATCTTCGTGCCGACCGGCGAGCCCTGGCAGAAGGCCGATCGCGATGTGTCGCCGGCAGAGCACCGCTATCTGATGACCGTCATCGCGACGGCCGCAAACCCGCGCTTCGAGGTCAGCCGGGTCGACATCGACCGAGATGGTCCGACCTTCACGATCGACACCCTGCGCGACCTCTCGGCATCGCACCCCGACGCCGACCTCTACTTCATCACCGGTGCCGACGCCATGGCCGCTCTGCTGACCTGGCAGAACCACGAAGAGCTGTTCACCCTGGCGCACTTCGTCGGCTGCACCCGACCGGGGCACGAGCTGAACGACACGACGCTCGAGGGCCTGCCCCGAGATCGCATCACCCTCGTCGAGATCCCCGCCCTGGCGATATCGTCGACCGACTGCCGCGTCCGCGTCGGGCGGGGAGAGCCGGTCTGGTACCTCGTCCCAGACGGCGTGGTGCAATACATCGCCAAGCACGAACTTTATCGAAAGGTCTCATGAGCGCCACCGAACGCGCAGTCGAGCTGACCCGGGCCGCCGCGGCCGCCGCCGATGACAAGCTGGCCGTGGACATCATTGCCTTCGACGTCTCCGAACAGCTGGCGATCACAGATGTGTTCCTGTTGTGCTCGGCATCGAGCCCTCCGCAGGTCCGTGCCGTGCAGGATGCCATCGAGAAGCGGATGATCGAGCTCGGCGTCAAGGCCGTACGCCGGGAGGGTGAGCGCGAGGGCCGTTGGGTCCTGCTCGACTTCGCCGACATCGTCGTGCACATCCAGCACCACGACGAGCGGGTGTTCTATGCCCTGGAACGGCTGTGGAGCGACTGCCCGGTCGTCCCGCTGGCGTGAGCACCCGTCAGGTCGTCCTGTGGCGGCACGGCCGCACGGAGTGGAACGTCGCAGGACGCGTACAGGGTCAGAGCGACATCCCGCTCGACGAGGTCGGGCGGGCACAGGCCCGCTCGGCTGCCGCCCGTTTGGCGACGCTGGGACCGCACCGCATCGTCACCTCCGACCTCATGCGCGCCGCTGACACGGCGCAGGCGCTCGGGGACCTGACCGGGACGCCCGTCGAGCTGGACCCCCGGCTGCGTGAGCTGAACTTCGGTGCCCGCGAGGGCCTGACGTGGCAGGAGGCGTGGGCGCAGTATCCCGACGGCATGAAGGCCTGGACCTCGGGGGACGAGACCGGAATCCCCGGCAGTGAGACGCATCGCCAGGCGGGGGAGCGGTTCGCAGCGGCGCTGCATGATCTGCTAGACGACCTGCCGCCGGGGGAGGTGCTGGTCGTCGTGGCGCACGGTGCCGTCCTGCGGACCGGCGCGTGCGCATTTCTGGAGATCCCCGAGGAGCACTGGAGCTCCTTCGGTGGTCTCGGCAACTGCTCGTGGTCCGTCCTGGAGGAGTCGCGACACCGTGACTGGTCCAAGTGGCGCCTGACCGAATGGAACGCCGGGACGCTTCCGGAGCCCGTGATGTCGGACGACGAGTGACCCGGTTTGGGCATGAGCGGGGTCAGCGGCTAGCATTGGCGAGGCCCACAACACGGGCAGCGGGGCATTGGCGCAGTTGGTAGCGCGCTTCCATGGCATGGAAGAGGTCAGGAGTTCGAATCTCCTATGCTCCACAGATCGCGGGGGTTCGGCCGTACATCGGCTGGGCCCCCGCACTGCTGTGTTCGGGCGCTGATCGGTACCGTGTGCGCGTGCCCCGGGTGAGTCTTCGGACGTTGTTCGTCGCGGTCAGCGTCATCGTCGTCGCGTTCCACCTCGCCGCCGTGACGTTGGCGGCGCTGCCGCCCAACCGCTACTCCGACGCCGCGGCCCCGCGCACCGGTTATCTCCAGCCCTTCTTCACGCAGAACTGGCGACTGTTCGCGCCGAACCCGGTGGCGGAGGATCGGTCCGTCCTGTTCCAGGGCTCGTACGTTGCTGCTGACGGGTCGACCCGTCAGACAGCATGGGTCGACTGGACCGAGGTGGAGCTGGACCTGATCCAGCACCGGATCGTGGGCGGTCGGGCCGGCTATGTCACCAACAAGATGTTCCCGGCCCTGCAGTCGCGCTATGCCGGTCTCGGAACGAACCAACGACAGGCGGCCACGTCGACCAGCGAGAGCGACCCGCCGGACTGGGCAGAGCTGCGTTCCTCGCTCGGCGGCTCGGGCCGGGCGGCGTCGGCCGCGACGGGATTCCTGCGCTACGAGAAGGCCGTCACACGGCTCGCGACGGATGTCCTGATGGCCCGCTGGCCCGAGCGCGACATCACCTCGGTCCGCTACACGGTCCGGCGACAGGGCGTCGTGCCATACGCCGATCGCGGCGGCTCGACCGCCGAGCGGGCCGCAGCCCGTCCTGAAGCCCGCGACCGGGTCAGCGGATGGCGGGTCCCGTCGCCCGGCCCGACTGCCGAGCTGGACGCGGTCGCCGAATTCGACCGGCGGCACCGATGATCCGGCGGGCGGTCGACTGGCTGACCGAGGACAAGCACTCGACGTACGGGCTCTCCGTCACGCGGATGATCCTGGGCTTCATCGTGGCGAGCCAGCTCGTCGTCAACTGGGGCGATCGTCACTACACGTGGGGCGACGGGTCCCGGTGGACCGACAGTGTGCGCGACGGCCGGGGATGGCCGTCGTTCCTCGGCCTGTTCAGCCAGATCGGGGGGCTGGGCTTCGACCTGGCCTATCTCGCCACCATCGTGTTCGGGATCCTGCTGATGCTCGGGTGGTACACCCGGGCCTCGACCGTCATGACACTCCTGCTGTGGATGTCGCTGTACGTCACCGACCCGTTCGTGGGGTCCGGTGGTGACGCGATCCTGCGGATGGTCCTGCTCTACCTGTGTTTCACCGATGCCGGCCGGCACTGGTCGGTCGACGCGCGGCTCCGGTCACGACGCGGCCAGGTCAAGCAGCTCATGCCGACGTGGTTCAGCGCGACGCTGCACAACCTCGCCGTGATCCTGATCGTGCACCAGATCGTGATGGTCTACGTGGCTTCGTCGTTCTGGAAGGTGCAGAGCGAGCTCTGGCAGGACGGGACTGCGGTCTACTTCCCGCTGCAGACCGATGCGTACTCGCCCTGGCACGACCTGCTGGGCCCGGTGTACGCAAGCGCACCCGTGATCATGGGGGCGACCTACACCGCGATCGCGGTGCAGATGTTCTTCCCGGTCCTGCTGCTCTATCGGCCGTCGCGCTTCGTGGCGCTGATCATGATCACCGGGATGCACCTGGGCATCGGGCTGCTGATGGGAATCATGTATTTCTCTCTCGTCATGATTGCCGTCGATATGATCCTGGTCAGTGACTCGTCGTGGATCCGGGCGGCGAACTGGTGGCGCGATCGACGTTCGCCCGACGTCCCGGTGCCACCTACCACCGCCGGCGTGTGAGCCAACTCACTGACGGGCAGCCGTCATAGCGGAATACGTCGGGTCATCGGGACCTAAGAATGTGGTTAGACTGTCCGAGCAGTCTCGGTGCTGCACCTAGTCACGCCTACTGGGGCGAGCAACCCGCAGAAACAAATCAAGGAGCACTCCCAGATGAATCACAAGCTTGCCAAGAACTCGGTGGCAGTCGGACTGGTGACGTTGATCGTCACCGCCGGCATGTCCTTCTCGGCCAACGGAGCAGACGCTCCCGTGGCGCAGGCAGAGTCCAGCGCCATCACGGCCACGGGTCTGACCGGCATCGTCGACAGCGGCGTGTGCCGCGCCGAGTCGGCCGGCCCCGCAACCGAGGGCTCCGGCACGTGTGGTGTGGGTCTGGGCGTTAGCCAGCCCGCCGTCACGTCATTCGACCAGACGGCCTCCACCGACCTCGACGGTGACAAGGGAACCTCCACAGCTCGCGCTGAAGTTGCCGGCACCGGCATCGACGCGCTGACGACGATCGACCTGTCCGGCGTCGAGGGCGATGTGCTCGGTATCGACACCGCCACGATCCTCGACGGCGTCATCGACGGCCTCGGCCCCGTGCTCGGCCCCGTGTTCCAGACGGCACTGACGCCCCTCCTGAGCGCGATCCAGTCCGCGGCAGTCACGCCGGTGCTCGCCGCCCTACAGGATGCCATCCCGGTGTCCGTCGAGATCGGTGCCGTCTCCAGCACGTGCTCCGCAACGGCCGGAAGCCCGTCGACGATGAGCTCCACCGTCGCCGGTATCGACATCCTGGCCGAGCTCGCTCCGGGCAACGTCATCACGATCCCGGTCACGCTCAACACGGACCCCAACTCCGCACTCGTGGGCGCCATCGCACCGAAGCAGATCGTCGACGGCCTGCTCGTCGGTATCAGGGCCACGCTCAACGACAGCCTGAACGGCGTCCTCGGACCGCTCGCGGACCTGGTCGGCACCGTCCAGGAGACTCTGGTCGACGCGATCCTCGATCAGGTCGGGCCCGCACTGCTCGACCCGGTCGGCGAGGCGATCGTCCCGATCCTGGACGGCACCGTCAACAAGCAGGTCACGAACGACGACGGCTCCGTCGAGGTCACCGCGCTGAGCCTGAACGTGCTCGGCGACACCGCGACGCTCAACCTGGCCCGCACCAGCTGTGGCCCGAACACGCTGTTCGACGACCAGGCCGACGCCGATGCGAACGCTGACGCGAACGCCGATGCCGATGCGAACGCTGACGCTGACGCCGACGCAGTTGCCGATGCTGACGCCGATGCGAACGCTGACGCCGACTCGACCGACGCCGACGCGGTGGCCGACGCCGACGCGCAGGCCGACGCCGACGTGACGACTGCGCTGCCTGACGCCGGTGCGCCGAACCTGCTGCCCTTCTGGGCGCTGGGTCTGGCCCTGGTCATGTTCGGTGGAGCCGTTCTCGTCAACGAGAAGCGTCGCCTCGCGAACGCGTAACCCTTCACCACGACTGCCGGCCACCTCTTGAGGTTGCCGGCAGTTGTGCGTCCGGGCGCCGCCGGATCCGTTGTCGTCAGCACCTAGGATGGAGATCATGGACTCGGAGCCAGGCACGCCCGTGCCGTCGCGTCCGTGGCAGCGCTGGTCCATCCTGTCCCTCGCCGTCCTGGCGGCCGTCCACTCGGTCGTGCTGATGCTGTGGTTGGCGCCGTCCAGCCCGCTCCGCGACGCGGTCGGAAGCAGCAATCTGGCCTCGTACGTCGATCCGTACTTCCAGCAGGGTGACAACGGGGTCGGAATCGGTGCTCAGTTCGTCGACGAGTCGTTCAGCATCCGTGCCCTGATCCGACCCGAAGGCGCCAAGAAGACCACGCTGACCACGTGGGTCGACGTCACAGCAGTCGAGCGCCGTTCGACGGTCCACGACCTCGACCCGGCACGCGTCCACGCCACCGCCCGCCGGCTCGCGACCAACCTGAATCTCGCGATGTTCAATCTCGAGCCCGAGCAGCGCAAGCTCATCCGTTCGGTCAAGGCGCTCGATGGCGTCACCAAGGTCCGCGCCGCGCTGACCAAGAACGGCGCAAACGCCCGATCGATCACGTCATTCCTCGCGTACGACCAGATGGCCACCCAGTTCGCATCGCTGTACGCGCGGTCGCTGTACGACGGCGACCAGGTGGTGCAGGTGCAGTACCGGGTCGGCCGTCGCACCGTGCCGCCATTCGCCGACCGTGACAAGAAGACCCTTGCCGACGTGGACTACCGGATCTTCTACTTCGGCTGGCGCCTGCCGTTCCGCGGTTCGACCGAGGCCCGCGCAGCCTTCGACTCCTATGTGAAGAAGTGACATGGTTCAGGACATCTGGTGGCGTCTGAGAGACGCCTCGACCCACTTGCGGGATCGATTCGACGTCTGGGCGCTCGGCGGCAAACATGCCCTGCGCGGTGCAGCGGCCTGCCGTCTGGGCATCGGGCTCTCCGTGCTGGGTCTGCTGCTGTCGAACTTCTCCCGCCGCGACATGTGGATCGGGCAGGGCTCGGTCTGGGCCGAGCCCGCGCGCGCCGCGAGCAGGTTCCCCGAACTCGCACTCCTGCGCAACGTGAGCGGCGACGTCCTGACGGTCGTGTACGTGGCGACGGTCCTTGCCGCGCTGGCCCTCGTCCTGGGATGGCACACCAAGGCAGCCAACGTGCTGACCTTCCTGGGTTTCATCGCGATCGTGGGTCAGAACCCCGTCGTGGGGACGCAGGGCGACAACCTGATTCGGCTGACCCTGCTGTGGATGCTCCTGATGCGCACGGGGGAGTACTGGTCGCTGGACGCCCGCAGGCACAGCGCGCTCGCCGCGGGCACCCGTGCCGCGCGACGCGCGGAGGACGACGTGCTGCCGCCGTGGCTCTCCACCGGGATGCACAACGTGGGCCTGTTCGGTCTTGGCGCGCAGACCATCCTGGTCTTCATGTCCGGTGGCCTCGACAAGGTCGCGCAGCCCGTGTGGCAGCACGGCACGGCGCTGTATTACACGATGCAGCTGCCCGAGTCGCGGCCGTTCCCGTGGCTGTCGGACCTCCTGAGCAGCAGCTCGCTGGTTCTCGCGGTCCTCACCTACGCCGTCCTGATGGTCCAGCTGTTCTTCGGTCCGCTCCTGCTGCACCCGCTCAGTCGACGGCTCGTGCTGGGTCTGTCGATCGCGCTCAGCGTGATGTTCGCCGTGGTGTTCGCCGCGCCGTGGAGCTCGCTCGCGACGATCGCCGTGACCGGACTGTTCGTGTCCAGCGGCACCTGGGCCCGAGTCGACGTGCTCGTCAGACAGGCGGCCGGTCCTGCTGGTGACTGGCTCGTCCTTCGGTGGTACGACCTGCTCGACCTGCTCGATGCTGGACGCCACCGATTCGTGTTCCCTGCAGTCGACTGGGTCCGGATCACGGTCTTCCGTCGCTGACGGTCATGCGCCGCTAGACGGCAGCCGCGACCCGGCGACCCGAGAGCACGAGCGCGATGACCGGGAGTGTCAGCACGGCCGCTGCTGCGTTGAGGGTGCCGAAGCCGCTGATGGCGACCACGATCCCGGCGAGCAGTCCGCCGAGCGCGCCGGCAAGATTCATGACCAGGTCGGAGAAGCCCTGCACGACCGGTCGGTGCTCGGGTTCCAGCGAGGCGGTGAGCTTGGCCGCACCGGCGATCACCGACGCCGACCAACCGATTCCCAGCAGCACGAGACCCACCGTGATCTGGACGTCGGAGTGTCCGGAGGTGCCGGCGACCGCGACGGCAAGCAGCAGGATCACCTGCCCGAGGAGGATCGTCTGGTCTGCGCCCCACGCGTCGCTGAGCCAGCCCATCACGGGGGAGAGGGCGTACATCCCGGCAATGTGCAGGCTGATGGTCAGGCCGATCACCGAGAGCGCCGAGCCGTGGTCCTGCATGTGCACCGAGGTCAGCGCCATGACCGCGACCATCACGGCGTGCGACGAGCCGATCGCCCACACCGCGGTGAACGTGCGACCCCGGACGTGGGGGAGCGCGGTTCGGATGCCCCGCGGTGCTGGCGGTCCGTCCGCGAGGTGGATCAACGGGTCGGGGCGCAGCAGCACGAACGTGAGCAGGCCGGCGATCGCGAACCCGGTGGCGGAGAACAGCACAGGACCGGACAGGTCAGGCAGGCCGAGGCTGCCGGCGAGCGCCGCTCCGGGTCCGGTCAGGTTGGGGCCGGCCACGGCACCGATCGTCGTGGACCACACGACGATCGAGAGCGACCGCCCGATCTGGCCCGGTTCGGCCCGGTCGACGGCAGCGAACCGGGACTGCAGGTTGGCGGCGGTGCTCGCGCCGAACAGCAGCAGGCCGCCCAGGATCGCTGTCAGCGACTCGAGCTCGGCTCCGAGGACCACGATGGCCGCTCCGGCGGCGCCGGTCATCCAGCCCAGCGTGAGGGCCGGTCGCCGTCCCGTACGGGCTGCTATCGAGGACAGCGGGATCGTGAACGCGGCGGCGCCGAGCGTCAGCATGACGACGGCCATGCCTGCCCACCCGGAAGAGCCGCTGACGTCCTTGATCAGCAGCGCGCCGACCGCGATGCCCGCGCCATTGCCGATTCCACCGACGACCTGGGCTGACACCAGCACCCACAGGATCCGTCGCTGGGCCGGGTCGGGGTTCGTCGTCACCCGAGCAATCTAGTCGGGGATCACCAGATGCTGACGCGGGCCTCGGGCTCGAGCCACAGATCATCGTCCGCCGTGACGCCGAACGCCTCGTAGAACGCGGGGATGTTGCGGACGACCTGGTTGCAGCGGAACTCCGGCGGGGAGTGCGGGTCGATCGTCAACCGGCGTACCGTCTCGGCGGGACGTACCTTCGACTGCCAGGCCTGGGCCCACGAGATGAAGAACCGCTGGTCCGGGGTCAGACCGTCGATCTCGGCCTCGCCCGGCTGGGTCAGGCGGAACGCCCGGTAGGCGATGCCGAGGCCGCCCAGGTCGCCGATGTTCTCGCCGATCGTCAGGGAACCATTGACGGTGCGGTCGTCCGCACCGTCGGGGGTCAGCGCGTCGTACTGCGCGATCAGCGCTGAGGTGAGCTGCTCGAAGGACGAGCGGTCGTCGTCGGTCCACCAGTTCCGCAGTGCACCGGCACCGTCGTAGTGCGAGCCCTGGTCGTCGAAGCCGTGGCCGATCTCGTGGCCGATGACCGCGCCGATCGCCCCGTAGTTGACCGCATCGTCGGCGTCAGCGTGGAAGAACGGCGGCTGCAGGATCGCGGCGGGGAACACGATCTCGTTCATCGTCGGGTTGTAGTACGCATTGACGGTCTGGGGCGTCATGTACCACTCGTCGCGGTCGATCGGCGAGCCGATCTTGGCGAGCTCACGGTCGGTTCCCAGGGCGATAGCCCGGCGCGCATTGCCCAGCAGGTCGTCGGGCGCGGTCACGAGCGCGCTGTAGTCACGGAACTCGTCGGGGTGACCGATCTTGGGGTTGAAGGTGTCGAGCTTTTCGTAAGCCTTCTGCTTGGTTTCCTCGCTCATCCACGCCAGCTCCGAGATGCTCTGGCGGTATGCCTCGATGAGGTTGCCGATCAGCTCGGTCATGCGCTCCTTGGACGCCGGCGGGAACTCCGTGCGGACGTAGATCCGGCCGACCGCTTCGCCGACGGACGCCTCGACGAAGCCGACTCCGCGCTTCCAGCGTGGACGCAGCTCGTCGGTGCCGCTCAGGGTCCGGCCGTAGAACTCGAAGTTGGCGGCGACGAACGGGGACGAGAGGTACGGCGATGCGCTGTGGACGACCTGCCAGCGCAGCCAGTCCTTCCATGAGTCGAGCTCGGCATCGACCAGCAGGGTCTCGAGCCCTTCAAGGTAGGACGGCTGAGCGACGACCATCTCGGCGATGACTGGCGCGGGGATCTGCGCGGCCTCGGACCAGGCTGCCCAGTCGAATGACGGGGCGAGGCCCCGCAGCCCGTCGAGCGCCAGCAGGTTGTAGGTCTTCTGGGCGTCGCGGGACTCGACGCGGTCCCAGTGGAACGCCGCGATCCGGGTCTCCAGGTCCATGATCCGCTGGGCGCGGCCGTCGGCGTCGTCGAGGCCCGCCAGACCCAGCATCGTGGTGAGGTGCGTGACGTACGCCTCGCGGATCGCGGCGGACTCGTCGTCGCGGTAGTACGCCTCGTCGGGCAGGCCGATGCCTCCCTGGACGAGGTGGGTCACGTAGCGGTCGGGCTGACCGCTGTCGGGACCGATGTACATGCCGAACACGCTGCCCACTCCCTGGCGGTCGAGCGTGCCGAGCGTCGTGACGAAGCCCGCGATGCCGGTGATCGCATCCACCTGGTCGAGCTCGGACTGCAGTGGAGTCGCGCCGAGCGTCTCGATGCGGTCCTCGTCCATGAAGCTCGCGTAGAGGTCGCCGATCTTGCGCTGCTCGTCGTCCTCGGGCGCCGTGCTGGCGGTCTCGATGATCGATCGGACTGTCGCCTCTGCCTCGTCGACGAGGGTCACGAACGAGCCGGCCGTGGCTCGGTCGGGCTTGATCTCGGCGTCGCGCAGCCAAGGGCCGTTGACGTGTCTGAACAGGTCGTCCTGGACGCGGATGGAGGGGTCGAACTGCGTCGTGTCTATGCCGTGGGTCACGCCAGTAGGCTACACAGGTGAGCAAGACACTCCCCGCCCGAATGACAGTGCTCCGCACCGAGATCCTGACCCCCTCCATGCGCCGGATCGTGTTCGGTGGCCCGATGTTCGACGAGTTCCTCGGTCCGGAGAACGCCTTCACCGACAAGTACGTCAAATTGGTGTTCCTGACGGACGGTTTCACCTATCCCGAGCCGCTGGACCTGGCTGCGGTCCGCGAGACCATGCCCCCTGAGGCGTGGCCGGTGCTGCGGACGTACACGGTCCGTTGGGTCGACGCCGAGGCCAGGGAGCTGGCGATCGACTTCGTGGTTCACGGTTCCGAGGGCTTCGCCGGGCCCTGGGCCGAGCGGGCGGAGCCGGGTGACGTCATGCACCTGCGTGGACCGAGCGGGGCGTTCGCACCGGACCCTTCTGCCGACTGGCACCTGTTCGTCGGCGACGAGGCAGGGCTCCCGGCGATCTCCTCGGCGCTGGAGGCGCTGCCCGCCGGCGCGCCGGCGGTGGCCTTCGTCGAGGTCGACGGACCCGAGCACGAGATCGCGATCACGACGGATGCAGATTTGGAGATGCACTGGCTGCACCGGGGCGACGCGAACCCGGGCAGCACGACGCTGCTCGACGATGCCGTGCGGGCCTGGTCGTGGCGCGAGGGGCGTTGCCGGGCGTTCGTCCACGGTGAGTCTGCGTTGCTCAAGAGCGTCCGGCCGTACGTCCTGACCGAGCGCGGCGTCGCCCGCGCGGACGTCTCGGTGTCCGCCTACTGGCGGCGCGGCACGACCGAAGATGGCTTCCGCGAGTGGAAGTCGCGACAAACCGATGCCGTGCTTCGACCGGTGGCGTCTTGACGGCGCCACTGGTTGTAACCTCGTCGGGTGACTGAACTCCGCAACGTCGCCGTCATCCTTGCTGGTGGCACCGGCACCAGGGTCGGCCTGTCGATCCCCAAGCAACTGATCAAGATCGCCGGCAAGACGATCATTGAGCACACGATCGCAACTTTCCAGGCGTCCCCGTTGATCGACGAGATTGTGATCCTGATGGCCCCGGGCCACCTCGATCCGGTGCGTGCGATCGTGCAGAACGGCGGGTACGGCAAGGTCTCACAGATTGTCGAGGGCGGTGAGACCCGCAACGAGTCGACGAGTCGGGCTCTCGAGGCGCTAGGCACCGAGGAGTGCAACGTCCTGTTCCACGACGCGGTACGTCCGCTGGTCTCGCAGACCATCATCGGCGACGTCGTCGCGGCGCTGGCGACCCATCAGGCTGTCGACACTGCCATCCCGTCGGCTGACACGATCGTCCAGGTTCACGATACGCCCGGCGGCCAGACTGAGACGATCGCCGACGTGCTGCCGCGCCACCTGCTACGTCGTGGCCAGACCCCCCAGGCCTTCAGGTTGTCGGTGATTCGACAGGCGTACGAGCTCGCGTGGCAGGACCCGGACTTCACCGCGACCGACGACTGCACCGTCGTGCTGCGCTATCTCCCGGAGGTGCCGATCGCGGTGGTTCCCGGTCACGAGCGAAACATGAAGGTCACAGAGCCGATCGACGTCTACATCGCGGACAAGCTCTTCCAGCTTCACTCGGCCGATACGCCAGATCAGCTCAGCGATGAGCAGTATCGAGCGGCCCTCGCTGGCAAGACCATGGTCGTGTTCGGCGGCTCGTACGGCATCGGTGGCGACATCGCGGAGCTCGCCCGCGGCTTCGGCGCCACGGTGCACTCCTTCTCCCGCTCGTCGACCAACACACATGTCGACCGGCGAGAGGACATCGCCGCGGCTGCCGCCACGGTGCTCAGGGAGGCAAGCTCGATCGACTTCGTGGTCAACACTGCTGGCGTACTCGTGATCGAGGACCTCGCGGAGACCTCCGAGGAGACGATCTTCGCCGCGACCGAGATCAACTACCTCGCACCGATCTTCATCGCGCAGGAGTTCTATCCTCACCTCGCGCGGTCTTCGGGATCGCTGCTGCTGTTCACGTCGTCGTCGTACACCCGAGGACGTGGGGGCTACTCGTTGTACTCCTCGGCCAAGGCCGCGGTCGTCAACCTGACCCAGGCGCTTGCCGACGAGTGGGCTGGTGAGGTGCGGGTCAATTGCGTCAACCCCGAGCGGACCGGCACCCCAATGCGTACCAAGGCGTTCGGTGAGGAGCCCGAGGGTACTTTGCTGAGCTCGATGGAAGTCGCGCGCCAGTCGCTCGACGTCCTGCTGGCCAATCAGACCGGCCACATCATCGATATCCGTCGCGGCGGCGGCCCGGCGGCCGTGGGTGGTGGCAGTTGAGGAAGAACCTCCTGAACACGGCGTTCTACCTCCTGCTGGTTCTTGGCTTGATCGCCGTGGTGGTGTTCGTCTTCAAGTCCCTCAACAGGCCGCAGGACGATGAGGCGCCACCGCAGGCGCCCGAGGCGATCGTCATGATGTCGACCGATGGTGTGGTCAGCAACATCGAACGTCGGCTCGGTGCGAAGACCGGCCGCCAGGTCGAGGCCGAGTGCCCCGACGAGGTCGACAAGGCGGAGGGAACGACATTCAGCTGCGACGTCCGCTACACCGGACGCGAGGACAAGATCGCGATCGCCACCGTGGTGATCGACGGCCCGACCGGTGACTTCACCTGGACGTCTGAGTCCATGAAGAAGTCGAGTCCCTGATCGAGCAGCTCCCGGTCAGCCGAGGTGTCAGCGCTGACGGAGTACCCACGCGTATCGATGGGCCGAACCGGCGGAGTGCGGTCGAGTCTTCGCGCGAGGGACGAGGTCGTGTCGGGTTGCTGAGGCTGCATCGGCATCAGGGACCGGTAGCACCGTTGGCCTGCTTGACCGCCCACTGCTCGTCCCGCACCGCGAGGGCGTCTGCGCAGGCCTGAACGAAGCGCGCCGTGGCGACGCCCGGAGCTGGATCTCCGAGGTAGTACTCGACAAGATCGGCTCGTGCCTTTCGCGTGGGGTCCGCGCTCAGCTGCTCCGCGACGATCGTGGCTACCTTCGCATCTGGGTCCAGCAGCGGCACGGTCTCCATGAGCCGACTGGGGGGGAAACCGACTGCCGGCCGGGTCACGAGCAGCGGCTTGCCACTCGGCAACCAGTTCAGGGACACAGCGGAGACATCTGTGACGAGCACGTCGGCGTCGGCGAACGATCGCTCGAGTGGCACGTCGGTGTCTACCCGGTCGGCCAGTGCGCGAACCGCCGCGTCAGCGGCGGCGTACGACGGTCGAATCACACCGTTGAGGGGGTGCGGCCGATAGATCACGCGGTAGGTGCCGGAGAGGGCCCGCAGGAGGGCCACGCCATGCGTCTCGAGCGAGCCGTAGGAGACCGACGGCTGCGAAGCCTCCCACGTCGGGGCGTACAGCACCGTCGGTCGCCCGTCCGGAGACGGCGCGCTGGTGAGCGGGGCTGAGCCGTCGAACTGCGGCTGGCCGACCAGGACGCTGCGCGCCTCGGCGTCATACAGCATGACCGCCGACGAGGTACGGTCGAGCGCTGCGTGGCCGGCGAGGAAGCAGAAGTCGTAGGCCTTGACCTGGTTGGAGACCGAGACTCCCTTGTCGCTGTCTCCGTGCCCGAGGTAGACGTGGACCAACGAGGCGAACCGCAGGCACTCGAAGTTGGCCGGGTCGTGGTTGACGTAGAGCGCGAGCTTGATGTCACTGAGCCCGAGGATCTCGTCAAGCTGACCGTAGCGGGCGAGAGTCAGGCAGTCGAGCTCGGTCTCCTCGCGCACGACGGCCGCCGTCCGAGAGTCCTTGAAGACACACACCACGGGATGAGCGGCGTCGAGTGCCTGCAGCGCGTGATACCACGGCCGGATCTGGTAAAGGCTGTCCTGGGGGGTCGGGAAGTACACCAGGACCTGCTGCGAGAGGGCCTGCCCGACCCGGTCTTCGTCGGTCAGCTTGTCCGGCATCCCGACAGGCAGGAACCGGGAGCGCCGTAATCGGCCGATCGCCCACTGCTGCAGGCGCCTCACCGGACCCCCACGCCGCTCAGAGGCCATGATCGATGATCGCGGCACCATCGGTGAAGTGCGGCGCCAGCTTGTTGTCGAACATGCTGAGCGCCGAGCCGATCGCCATGTGCATGTCGAGGTACTGGTAGGTGCCCAGCCGGCCGCCGAACAGCACATCGGACTCGCCCTTGGCGAGCTCGCGGTAGGCCAGCAGCCGCTCACGGTCCTGCGCGGTGTTGATGGGGTAGTAGGGCTCATCGGCAGCTTCGGCGGCCCGGCTGTACTCCCGCATGATGACGGTCTTGTCGCTGGGGTAGTCACGCTCGGGGTGGAAGTGCCGGAACTCGTGGATCCGGGTGTGGTCGATGTCGGTGTCGGCATAATTCATGACCGGGGTGCCCTGGAAGTCGCCGATCGGCAGGACCTCGGTCTCGAAGTCCAGTGTGCGCCACGACAGGTCGCCGTGCGCGAAGTCGAAGTAGCGGTCGACGGGCCCGGTGTAGACGATCGGCACCTGTCCGACGGTCGAAGCCTTGTTGAACGGCTGCGTCTCGTCGAAGAAGTCGGTGTCGAGCGTCACCGAGATGTTGGGGTGATCGGCCATCCGCTCGAGCCATGCGGTGTAGCCGTCAACCGGCAGGCCCTCGTAGGTGTCGGAGAAGTAGCGGTTGTCGTAGGTGTAGCGCACGGGCAGGCGGGAGATGATCTCCGCGCTCAGCTCGCGGGGGTCGGTCTGCCACTGTTTGGCGGTGTATCCCTTGATGAACGCCTCGTAGAGCGGCTGGCCGATCAGCGAGATGGCCTTTTCCTCGAAGTTGGCCGGATCGCCGGTCAGCATCGAGGCCTGCTCGACGACCCAGGCCCGGGCCTCGTCGGGGGAGTAGGCGGCGCGTTGGTACTGGTTGATCGTGCCGAGGTTGATCGGCATCGGGAAGACTTCGTCGTGATACGTCGTGTAGACGCGGTGCTGGTAGCCGGTGAACTCGGTGAATCGGTTGGCGTACTCCCACACCCGCTGGTTGGAGGTGTGGAACAGGTGAGCGCCGTAGCGGTGCACCTCGATGCCGGTCTCGGGCTCGATCTCGCTGTAGGCGTTGCCGCCGATGTGCGGCCTGCGGTCGATGATCTGCACACGGAGATTCAGCTCGCGTGCGCACCGGTCGGCGATCGTCAGGCCGAAGAAGCCCGAGCCGACGATCAGAAGGTCAGCGTCCATGGGTCAATCGTGCCGGTACGTCGGCTGGATCCATCGGACGCCACGTCTTGTCGCGCCACAGCGCACGATTGGCGCGGAAGCCGCGGGCCAGATCACCGAGCCCCTTGAGGGTGTGCTGGACGACCACGAGGCGGAAGACCTCCTTGGCGAGCGTCAGTGCCGTGCCGAGGCCGAAACCGACCCGGTTGAGCTTGCCGTACTCGGCGAAGTACTTGCCGACATACGCCCGGTTGCGGATGACGTGGAAACGGAACAGAGGGCTGCCGTCGTTGAGGTGGCGGATGCCGAGGTTGACCTGCTTCTGCTCCCGCTTGCGCTTCAGCACGTAGGCATCGACGTAGACGACCTCGGTGTGCTGTGCCGCAAGCCAGGCGTAGGCCGCGTCGTCCCACGAGATGAAGAAGCGCGGGTCGGGCAGCCCGATCTTGCGGACGATGTCGGCGCTGATCAGCATGCCTTCGAACGTCCCGGAGTTGGTCACCGCGTAGCCGTCGCGACCGAACTGCTTGCCGCTGTACGGCAGGGGCACCCCGAGGAAGCCGTTGAACTTGGCCTGCCAGTAGAACGGAGTGCCGTCGAAGTCGTAGCGGCGGCCGTGGATGACCTTGAACCGCTCCATCCACGGGGCGAACTGCTCGAGTGCGTCGGGGAGGATCTCGACGTCATCGTCCATCAACCACACCCAGTCGGCGCCCATCTCGAGGGCGACCTTGGTGCCCTCACTGAAGCCGCCCGATCCGCCGGTGTTGGTGTCGAGCCGGTGGTTGACGACGACGCCCGGCGGAAAGTCCTTCATCGTCTCCGCGAGCACGGCCTGTGTGTCATCGGTGCTGGCGTTGTCGACCACGACGATCTTGAATGGTGGGGTGTCCATCTTGGCCGCGCTGGCGAGTAGCTCACGCAGGAAGGTGGACCGGTTGAAGGTCACGATGGCGATCGCGAGATTTGCCGGTGCCGGGGTCACCCGGGCCACCCTACCCTCAGCGCTCAGCCGCAGAACTGTGCGGACTTGCCCTGGATCGTGTCCATCGAGTCGTTGAGGCTCTCGAGGTTGACGACGAGGGCCTTGAGGAGCTCGACATCCTTGGAGGTCGTGGCCTTCTTGCCCTGCCTGAGGTATCCCAGTGCCTGGGCGTACTCGTCGCGCAGGCTCAACGGGGCCACCCGCTCGGCCTTGCTGTAGCGGGTGATGAGTCCGTCGAACGTCGCGGAGAGCTCCGCGAGGTCGACGCCGTCCTCGTCGTTGTCGCCGGGTGTCGTTAGGCCGCCGCTCTGGATCTGGGCGAAGGCGGGGCAGTAGACGTCCTTGTCAGGAGGGATGACCTCCGGCACAGCCTTCGAGGCCTTCTCCGTCGGGTCGGCCCCCGGGGACTCGGCGGACGACTCGGGTGTCGGGGCTGCGGCAGCGGCTGCTGTGGCGTCCGGGCCGCCGGACGCGGCGACTACCATCACGACGGTCGCCGCGACCAGGACGAGGCCAGCCACAGCGGCGGCGAGCGCCCTCGGACTGCCGATCAGGCGATCCCACAACGTGCGCATGCCCATCTCCGTCCGGGTCCCATCGACCGGCCCGATGCCATCTCGACGAACCGGGCTATCCTAGACCGCACTGCCACGACCGGCCACCCAATCCGGTCCGATCTGCCGACGCAATCAGAATCACCCGGTACGGCAGATGAGAAAGCGTGTAATCTGTGGTCGACGCTCGACCATCAACACCCAGGAAGACTCCCCATGCTGCGTAAGCCCATGCTCCTTGGCGCCATGACGCTGCTCGTCGGTGGCCTGCTCCCCGCGACGATGCCGGCCTCTGCCGCCCCCGCGACGGGTCTGGCAACCGCCACCCAGCTGCGCGACGAGGACCGCTACGTCGACCTCGACGCGGTCGACCGCAATGCTCCAGGCTACGACCCGAAGTCGTTCAAGTCTGTCGAGCCCAATGTGGTGGCGAGCGCGAACGGCAGGCGCGTGGAGATCTACGGCTCGGTCGGTGACAACGAGAACGGCATGGACTGGCGCACGGTCAACGAGTTCGCCTACCTGGTCAACTCGGTGCCCAAGGGCAAGAAGTCGTACACCACGCTGTTCAACAGCTTGTACGACGACCGCTCGATCAGCCGCAGCGCTAACCCTGCCGTCCCGGGCGGCGACAAGTGGACCGTCGCAGGCCGGGACGAGGTCTTCTCGCCCACCGCGGCCTTCCTCAACCAGGTCAACATGTACGACACCGAAGCCGAGCGCCGTCAGTTCATCCATGTGCTCGGTGCCAAGGAGAGCCTTGACGAGGCGGTCGCGGCCAACAGTTCGCTCGCCCGGCTCGTCAAGGCCGGCTACAAGTCGAGCGGCTCGCAGGCCGTCAACTATGCCGAATGCAGCGGTGACGGCGGTTGCCTCTCGGGGCCCGATCACCTGATGCACTCCAAGTACGGCGCCTTCGAGGAGGCCGCTGACTCCACGGGCATGATCCGCCCGAACGTTGTGTGGATCACCTCCTCGAACCTCAACGGCTCCAGCGGCTCCAAGAAGTCCAACATCAGTATCGCGATCTTCGACGACGCCGCGGCGTTCAAGGCCGTCAAGGAGGGCATCTTCGACCCGTCGGTCGCGGTGGCCAACGGCATGTCGGCCTCGGATGCACTCAACACGCCCGCCTACAAGGCGGCAATCACCGTCGATCCGGCGACCGGCGTCGTCGCGGGAATGCCGACGGACTCGGGCATCACGTTGTTCCCGTCGCCACGCCGCAAGACGGCCGCCTCGGACCACACAGATGAGACCGATGTGGAGGCGGCATTCCTGGACCAGCAGGCCGCGAACAACACGACCAAGACCGGCTGCAAGGTCTATGCCGTGCACTCGCTGTTCAACAGCACCCGCAACGGGGTCAAGGACGGACTCGGAAAGCTCGCCCAGCAGAAGTGCGACGTGCGCATCGTGCTGGGGAACAATGCGATCTCCGATCTCGTGGATGGCTACTTCAACATGAGCTCCAGCCTGCGTGAGCTGATCGGCCACGTCGAGTTCGCCAACGTGCACGACAAGACCCTGAGCTACAAGCACGGCGGCACGGCCACGACATTCGGTGGTGCCTCGAACTTCACCGGGACGAGCCTGGAGTACGACGAGCTGGCATTCAAGGCCGACAACCTGGAAGTGACGGACGCCGTTCAGGAGCATTCCGAGCGCATCTATCAGCTGGCCCGGGGTCAGACGAAATGGGCGACACCGTCGAGCGTGTCGATCAGCCCGGCCGGGACCGTCAAGGTCGCGCCGGGCGGATCGGTGCAGCTCAGCCCCCGGCTGAAGCCCGAGAAGGCCTTGGTCACCGACACCACGTGGGTCTCGAGCAATCCCGCCGCGGCCACCGTGAGTCCCACCGGCGTGGTCACGGGTCTGACACCGGGACAGACCACAATTGAGGTGCAGGTCTCGGCGCCCGGCGTGCTGAACCAGCCGCGGGTCTCCAAGACCGCGACTTCCACTGTCGTGGTCGCCAGCGGCGCGACCACGACGGGTGCGGGCGGACGGGCCAGCGTTGCACCAACGCTCACGATGGACAACTACCAGTCACCGGGTGGCAACACTGACATCGTCGTGACCTGGGGGGCCGACGGGCACGAGTACGACGGCGTCGTCAAACTGCAGTACTACTCGGGCGGCTGGAAGACGTACGGCAAGTACGTCACCGTCAAGGACGGAGTAGGCAGCATCTCGCCGTCGTTCAAGGGCAGCAAGACCTGGCGCGCGTACGGGGCCAGGCTCGACAAGATCGACGGCGATGACGTCCCTAACTCGACCGCCAAGACGAAGTCAGCCTGGAGCATCAACACCGTGCGGACCAAGACTTCCAGCTCGACGCCGCGACTGTATGCCACGAACATGGCCAAGAGCGGACAGAAGATCCCATTCTTGATCTCGTGGAGGAAGACCAATGGCGTCGTGCGTCTGCAGATGAGATCGGCAAGAGGTTCGTGGAAGACTCACTCGACCTATCGAATCAGCGGCGGCAGCCAGGAGTTCATCGCTGTGCCGGTCATCAACACCAAATACTGGCGGATCGCCACGAGCACGGGTTCGACGAAGATCTCCAACACCGTCAAGGTTTCGATGAAGTGACCCAGCGATCCGGGTCGGCAGGACCAACACTCATCCGTCCCCGAGGGTGAGCCGGCCCTTCCGGGGCGTTGGTATCGTTGCGGCCATGCAGGTCAGCCCCACCGGAGACGACGTCTCATGACGTCACCGAGTGGCCAGCACCGGCGCCGCGTGCCGAAGAACCGGCGTCCTGTGGCTGGCGGGGCCGGTGGGGCTACGCCGAGATCGCGATTCAGTCGGTCGCTGCGCTCCAGAGCCCCGGGGCGCCGTCTCCCTTATGTCGTGGGGGTCGCGGTGGTTGCAGTCGTGGGGGCGTTGCTGTTTTGGCCAGTCGTCGAGCTCGCCGACCCGGCACCCGTCGCACCAGGTGGAGTCCAGGTGGAGTCGGACGACACCACCGCGACCGCGACGTGGACCCGGGGGCCGGCGACCGCTTTCCGCGTGCAGTACTCCGAGAACCTCGACTTCTCCGATGCCCAGACCCAGCAGGTCGAGCGCAACACGTTTGCGCTGAGTTCGTTGATCCCGGGTACGACATACTTCCTGCGGGTGTCCTCGGTCCGGGGAGACAAGGTCAGCAGGCCGAGCCCTCTCGTGCGATTCACCACGGGGTTCAGTTACGTGGCGCCGAAGCTCGTCGTCGACAGCAAGACATCTGCGTCCCTATCGGCCAGTTGGACCAGCGATGCCACGACGAAGGAGAAGGTCAAGTACGAGGCGCAGCTGGACAAGGACGAGGTGTTCAGCGATCCCAAGACCAAGACCGTCTCGAAGCGCACGGCGAAGTTCACCAAGCTCGGCTACAAGGCGACCTACTCGACACGGGTCAGGATTGTTGGACCTACAGGTGTTGCCCTGAGCCCTTGGTCTGATCCGGAAACGCGACAGACCTTGCGATCGGCGCCGTTGCGTGTCGCGTCGTTCAATGTCCTCAAGTCCTCGAAGGCCAACTGGTCGGCACGCCGGCTGGCCATCGCCGAGACGATTCGGTCGCAAGAAGTCGACGTCGCCGGCCTGCAGGAGGCGACGCCGGTCACCGTCGCCGGCGGAATCAGGCAGTATGCCGACATCGTGCGCGTGCTGGGTCCTGACTGGGCCCTGACCGAGGACTCGAAGGGAGCGACGGGGGAGGCCCGCACGGTCTACAACACCAAGCGTCTTGAGCTGGTCGATCACGGGTACGAGGAGATTCCCGGAAGCACGCGGTTCGGGGTGATGCGCTACATCACCTGGGCCATCTTCGAGCAGAAGAGCACGGCGAAGCGGTTCGTGTTCCTCAACACCCATTTCGTGACTTCCAAGGCCAGTTCGCGCTTCAGTCACCGCACAGCCTCGGCCGGTCAGATGGTGCGGCTCGCGAATTCGATCTCCAAGGGAGAGCTGCCCGTTGTGATGGCCGGCGACTTCAACTCTGCGGCCCACCGCAACAACAGCAACGGCGTGTATCGCACCATCACAGGCGGGGGATTCGTCGATCCTTTGATCAGGAGCGGCAAGCTCGGCGCGGCGGAAAAGCTGACCAATGCCGATCTCAAGACCGTCAACAAGTACGCACGTCAACCGCGACGCGATGCATCGGCACCGATGATCGATCACATCTTTGTGTCACCGATGCGTGTCCTCGAGTGGGAGACCGTCGCCAAGCTTGACGGTAGCGGCCGATTCATCGGCACGATTCCGTCGGACCACAACATGATCCGGCTGACGGTCTACCTACCCTGACCAACCTCGAAGCTAGCGGAGGTAGCGGCGGGCTGTCTCGAGGAACCGATCGGCAATCTGCTCCGGCGGGGTATCGCTGAGGTAGTAGGAGCGCAGCGACCGACGGGTTTCGGCGTGCGAGTCGGGCCCCAACATGTCCTCGACGAGCTCGCTCAGTCCGCTGGCCTCGCGCTTGACGACGTCGAAGACGTAGGCGGCGCGGGCGAGCGGGAATCCCGCGACGAATGCCTCGCCGTGGGCCGACACGGCCGCCATCGCGAAGGGCTTTCCTGAGATCAGGTAGTCCGAGGTCACGCTGGACACGTCCGAGATCATGGCGTCGCTGGCGTTGAAGCAGTCCACGACCGACATTTCGGTCTCGGCCTTCGCTCCGAAGACGTGAGGACGTCCCGTCCGACGGATGTCCGCCTCGAGCAGGCCGATGATCTCGACGCAGGCCCGGGTGTTGCCGCGGTGGCGGCGGGCGTACGGGTGGGGACGGAAGATGACGGTGCACCCGCGTTCCAGCAGGGTCTGGACGATCGCTGAACCTGCGGACAACGAGCTGTAGTTCGAGTCGTCGTAGAAACCCGACCAGGTTGGGCTGTAGAGCACGACCGGCTGCTCCCTCTCGCCGATCGGGCCTCGAGCGGGCTGCACGTCCTCGAGCTGGGGACGACCGACGATCTCGAACTGCTCGGCGAGCGTTGGGACGCCGTGAGTGGCGAAACGGTCGATCGCGGCCTGCCCGGCCACGAAGTTGCGGTCGTACTGACGGAACGTCGGGCTGACGCTCGCGATCTTGTCGCTGTCACCGTGGTTGAGCTGGATGTGCGTCAGGTGGGGGAAGCGGATCATGTGGGAGTTGCGAACCGCGGTGTTGGCGTAGAAGACGGCGCGCAGGGAGGGGGTCACGATGCGGTCGAGGTCCTCGAGACCGGACCGCAGGATGACTGGGGCCGTCGTCATCTTCGACACCTCGGTGAAGTTGGCGATGGTCCGGACGAGTACGAAGTACGGAGTGCCGATGCGCTCGAGGTAGGGCAACCACATGGATGCCTGGTACGCCGTGCCTGCCGGAGCCTGCCAGTGGAAGGCGAACCTCGGGTCCAGCTCCTTGAGGAGGGCCGGAAGTCGTGCCTCGAACCGCCGACGCTGCACGAGGAATCGTGCAGCCTGCAGACAGATGGCGATCATCATCACGACGCCGACAGCGCCGGCGATGGTCGCCGGCGCCGGTGTCAGGTCGAGAACGCCGGACACCGCCAGAAAGGTCGTGCCGAGGGTGTTGACCACGAAGATCCAGGTGGCGAGGCGGGTCGATGGCAGGGCAACGTGGGCGCCGGGAAGGTTCGCCGCCTGAGGTGCCGCAGACTCCACGGGGCGACGCATCGTCTGCTCGCCGACGAGCAGCACCAGCAGGATGATGGCCGCGGCGGCGGTCCAGCCGTCGGAGTCGCGGGTCAGTCCGACGGCCAATGCTCCGGCGGTCGTGGCCATCCGCGCGACGATGCTGTTGCCGAGCCAGAGCCGGTCAACGTTGTCCTGACCGTCCTTGATTGCCTGGTGGGAAGCGCGCCCGACGAGCAGCGCTGCCACGGCGATGATCGAGTACCGGCCCAGAGGCGTGTCGGGGCTGGCGATGGCTGCCGCCAGTGCGAGGACCGCGAGAAGGTTGATGACGACGGGAAAGCCGCCCAACGCCCGCGCAACGTACTGGATCTGGGATCGTCCGTTACGGATCGCGCCTGACATGTGAACCTTTCCGAGAGTAACGCCTCGAAACGTAACACGCGCGTGGCTGGAAACCGTGGCACGGGTCGGCCGTGGAGCGGACCCGCAATGCGGCCGCTGAGACGGCGGGGGTGAGAGGATCGTGCGGTGGACGTCACCAACGAAGGAACACCGATGACCAACCAGTCCGAGCGCATCTGGGTGCGATCCTGCCAGAAGCCCACCGCGAAACTGAGCCCGGCGAAGTCGATCGACTTCATCGGCGGCAACCAGGGCAATCTGCTCTACCAGTTCTCGACCTACCGCGCGCTGGTCCGCGACGACGTGGAGCTGGAGACGATCTCGTACGGCAAGTTCGCCAAGGGTGCGGTCGAGGAGCGCGCCGAGTGGATCAACTCTGAGTGCGACCGGCTGGTGCTCCCGCTTTCGAGCTCGTTCCGTCTGCAGAACATGAAGAACCTGGACCTGTGGGCAGATCTGGTCGAGCGGCTCACGATCCCGGTCACGGTGGTCGGTATCGGGGCCCAACTGCGGCTCGAGGACGTGCGAAACGACACCTACCTGCCGAGCCGAGTGACCGGTATCATTGCCTCCGCCGAAGAGATCGAGCAGCACGAAGCAGCGGCCCGGCGGTTCGTCGCAGCGGTCCTGGACCGCTCGGCGTCGATCGGCGTGCGCGGCGAGATCAGCAAACGCTATCTGCAGCACCTCGGGTTCCCCGCTGACCGTATCGACGCTATTGGCTGCCCGTCGCTGTTCACCTGGGGCCCGGACTTCCAGATGCCGGAGCGTGACATCCGGCTGAACCGCAAGAGCAAGATCTCGCTCTCCTTCGACCACCGGATCGAGGAGAGCGCACAGTTGCTGGACCAGACCATCACCGACTATCGCCGGTCGACTGTCTACATGCAGGAGAAGCTCGGCGCGCAGATGGTCATCACGGGCGAGGACACCCGGCCGGACTGGGACGGCGACGAGCGGTTCCCGGTCCGGACGTCACACCGCACCTTCGCGAAGCACAGGATGGTCTACTACCCGACGGCGTGGTCCTGGATCCGCCACCTCGAGGACGCGGATTTCTCACTCGGGCCCCGCCTGCACGGCACCGTGGCCGCCACCCTGGCCGGCACCTCCGCGCACCTGCTCGTGCACGACTCGCGCACCCTGGAGATTGCGGATCACCACCACCTGCCGCACACCCTGACCGACGACCTGGGAACCGTGCGCTCGGCGGCGGACCTGGCCACCCGTCAGGACTACACCGCGTTCAACGCGTCGTACCGCGAGCTGTTCGGCAGGTTCACGACGTTCCTCGAGCGCAACTCGCTGCGCTCTGCCTACGACGACCCCGGCGCGGCGCTCGAGGCGTTCGACGCCTCGGTCGAGCCCGCAGCGCGTGCTGCCGGTGTGGTCAGCGCGCAGGGTGTTCCGTCCTCGGCACGCGAGCGGGCCGGCGCTCTGGTCCGTCGCATCCGGTCCTGACCGTCGCGCGGTCGGGCGCCGCGGCCGGCCCCGGCTACTTGTGACCCGACACGACCGCCGGCGTCGCCTGTCCGCGGCGGATCGATCGGTCGAAGCGAGGCAGTCGGTTGCGTCCGTCGTAGGCGGTGACGAGTTCGTTGCGGTGCAGGAAGTCGATGTAGGTCCCGAAACGTCCCGGGTACGCCTCGTTGAACGCCGTGTAGTCCGTGCGGTCCCACAGCTCGGCGGCGGTCGGCGGCGTGGCTTCCTCGTCGAGCGTGGAGTAGGGGATCGCGTGGTAGCGCGCGAGCTCGAGAGTGCGGCTGTCGTGTGCCAGCAGGTGCGCCGGCGTACCACCGAGGATCGCCGCGATGTTGCCGTGCAGCCGGTTCCCGAACACGAACTGCATCCGCCCCATCTCGGCGATCCACCCCCAGGGGCTGGCGAAGAACAGGAGTCGGCCACCGCGGAAAAGCGGGTGGGCGGTGTGGACAGGAGTGCGCGGATCTCGCCTGGTCATGTCGAACTGTTCTTCGCCCGTGATGATCATGCGGGCGGACTTCAGGTCCTGCGACACACTCGTGAGCCGGGGGTACAGCGCGACGTTGCGCTCGATGACCGCGCCGATCCCGCGGACCCGGTAGTCGATGTTCATCGACAGCGCGGAGGCCTCCGTCACGGGCCCGTTGCCCTTGTGCACCCGGAATTCAGGTCCCCAGGTGAAGACCGACGGGCAGCCGATGACGTCAATACGCTCGTCCGGAAGGCCGAGACCCACCAGGTATGCCTTGGTGACCGGGCCGCGGACGCCGAAGCTCGTCGACTTCTCCAGGACGGCCTCGACGAATGCGCGCACCCGGTCGTCATGGAACGCTGAGTCCGCTGCGGAGGGCAACTTGCGCCCGCCGGTCTTGCCCATGCGGATTGCCCTCGCATCGTCCGACGCGGCGGTGATCGTGGCCTGAGCGCCGACGCCGACGACGGTCACCGGGACGTCGAGCGCCCGCACCAGCTCGGTCATGGCTTCCAGCGAGGCGCCGTTCTTGTAGCGGAAGGCGTTCGCCAGCGGGACCACGTAGTGGTCGTACCGCTTGTTGATCTTGCGGACCCACGCAGCACGGTCGACCAGGTGTGCGTCGAACGCGCCGGTCTCGACCCGGTTGGAGCGCGCCGCGAGGGTTCGGGCGACGGCGTTGGCGTACAGCAGGTTCCCTGCGTTCGCGCCCATCCGCTCAGCCGAAGCCATCGCCTTGAGCGCGACGGTGGGGTCCTGGGCAGCACGAATCAGAATGCGGGTCATGTGATCGGGTGTTCTCTCAGTCGAACGGGCTCCGCGTGAGTCGCAGAACCGCTCACCTGGACATGATACGGGCGCCCCCGGTCGGGCCGATCAAGCACATTCGGGGGGCCCGCCGGTGCGCCATCAGCAACGGGCTTGCAGACAGGTCGCCTAGTATGCTGAGACCGCAGCGAGCCCTTCGCGGGCTTCCCCGATCTACCGAGAAGAAGTCACGTGAAACGCATTCTGGTGCGATCCCCGAAGGATCCCTTCCACGTCATCAGCCCCGAGCAGGCCCTCGCGCTCTACCCCAAGGGCGTCTTCGGTCGCAACGTCGGCAACATGATCTTCACCGAAGCGATGCACCGGCTGATCTCCGTCCCGGACACCGAGGTGGTCTCCGACTCGTTCCTCAGCGAGCGGCTGCCCGACTCCCGTGCTCATGCGGTGCGGATCAACGAGGAGTTCGACCAGTTCGTCATCCCGTTGGCGAACGCCTTCCGGGCGTCGTTCCACCGCAACCTGGCCCAGATGACGCAGTTGATCGAGAGACTCAACATCCCGGTCGTCGTCGCAGGAGTCGGGGTTGCAGGCGGCGTGGGCAGCCTCGACAACCCGTTCCCGGACAACCCGCCGGAGGTGACGGCGACGATCAAACGATTTCTGAAGGCCGTGCTCGACCACTCGTCGACGATCGGTGTGCGGGGCGAGACCACGCGGGAGTACCTCGCGAGCCTCGGATTCGGCGACGAGCACGTCGAGGTCGTCGGCTGCCCCTCGTTGTTCCGCCGTGGCGCGGACCTGCAAGTCCAGAAGAAGTCGGCGAGCCTCACCGAGGACAGCCACTTCACCATGAACCTCTCCCCGTACGTCCCGCTGATGGATGAGGTGTCCCTCCGCCACGCGGAGCGCTACCCCCACATGACGTACATCCCGCAGGGTCATGACTCGCTCGAGATGATGTTGTGGGGGGTCGACCGGACGCCCAAGAAGCGGCCGGACCTCCCGGCGCACCCGACCCACCCGCTGTACCGCGCCAACCGGATGCGCTTCTTCGTGGATCCGGAGACGTGGAACAGGTATCTGGCGGAGCGGGAGTTCTCCTTCGGAACCCGCATCCATGGCAACATCGCGGCGATCAACGCCCGGACGCCGGCACATGTGATCGCCCACGACGCGCGAACGCTCGAGCTGGCGCGCTACCACGAGATCCCGCACACCCTGGTGCCCGACCTCCCGCCGAACGTTGACGCGGCGGACCTGTTCGAGCGCACCGATTTCACGGCGTTCAACTCCGGTCATGCCGAGCGGTTCGCCAAGTTCGCCCGATTCCTGGAGAAGAACGACGTGGGGCACGTCTACGAGACCGGCAAGAGCAATCCGGCCTACGACGAGCGCATGTCCACGACGCCTTTCCCGCCCGCGGTGGAGACGCTGTATAGCGTCTCCGACCAGTCCCGCGAGGACCTCATCGAGCGGGTCTCCGAGCTGTACCAGGCTGCCGGTCAGCGGACTCTGGCGAAGCGCCACAAGCCGGCCTATCCCTTTGCGCCCGAGGACCCGGACGCGAAACGGCTGGCTCACAGGGTTGCCTCCCGCGGGCCGTTGCGCAAGATTGCCAAGCGGTTGCTGCGACGCTGACCCGGTAACCGTCTCACGGCCGGACGAGAGACTCGTCCGGCCGTGAGATCAGTCAGCGCGGCGACCCGCTATGGCAGGTGCAGCCACATTTGGACCAGGTTGTGGTCCGACGGGATCGTGCCGATGAAGTCACCGCTGGTATCGAGGTTGACCCTCGTGCGCCACGCGCCGACCCGGATGCCGGGAGACGTGTAGATGTAGTCGATATTGGTACCGAGCGGGTAGGCCGTCAGGTGGGCCTTCCGGTCGAAGCCGTTCGAGCTGTTGTACGCGCCGTCGAGCACATGTTCGGCCGTCGCTTCAGAGCCTGCCGCCCAGTTGCTCGAAGCATTGTCGAGCGGGGCCACGAACTCGCCGCCGGTGAAGGCGTAGTACTGCCCGTTGGTGGGTTTCGCCGCCCGGCTCGAGTTCATATCGCCGAGGATGATGGCCGGCCGCCCGCCGGCATTGGCCTCGATCACGTCGAGCACCTCGTTGGCCTGCCGGATGCGCACGTCGTTGTTGGTGCTGTCGGTCTGCGACCCCGGCTCGAGGTGTGTGTTGACCGCGAAGAACGTCTTGCCGCTGGACCTGTCCTTGAAGATCGCCCAGACGGCGTAGCGCTCCGCGCTGCCGTACTCGTAGAGCATCTCGACGCCGGTGTCGAGGACCGATAGACGTTCGGTGTTGTACGCGAGCTTCGTGCCGCTGGAGCCGCGGCGGGTCACCAGGCTGTACTTCTGATTTCCGATCAGGTTGATGATGTCGTCGTACTGCTTGGTGTTGTTGGCGGTGCCGTTCCGCAGCGGGGTGGCCTCCTGCAGCGCGAGGACGTCGGGCTGACTTGCCGTGATGTTGGCCGCGACCGCAGTGCGGCGGCTCGACCAGCTCGGCGAGCCGCTTGCCTTGCGGATGTTGTAACTGATGGCCGAGATGCGCGGGGATGCCGCGCTGCTCGACGTCTTGGCCGACAGCCCGGGACGAGCGGAGTAGGGGCTCTGCGCCTTGCCCCTGGAGTCGATGGCGCGCGAGCGGAAGTAGTAGGTCCGGCTCGGATCGAGGCCCGTGACGACGCCGCCGTGAGTGTCGAACTTGACCGACTTCCACTTCAGAACGGTCAGCGAGGGGTCGGTCGTGTAGCGCAGCACATAGGAGAGCCCCGGACCGCGGCTTCGCCATGACACGTACATCGCTTCGGCGCCGCCTGCGGTGGCCTTGAGATCCACGGGCTCGATCTCGGGGTAGCCCCTGGTCGGCAGCTTCACCGCGATTGCCTTGCTGTAGCTGCTGAGGTTCGAGCGGTCCCTGAAGGAATCTTCCTTCGTGATCGCCTTGACTTGGAAGTAGTAGGTCTTGCCCGGCGTCAGCCGGGGGTAGGACCGCGACGGGTTGGCGTCGGTGTGGGTCCACTCGAAGTAGTTGCCAAGGACGTCCCAGGTGTCCTTGCCCTTCGTCATGGCCGAGTTGGTCGCGAAGCGGACGCGATAGGCATCCTCGCCCGCGCGGTCCCACGACAGGCCGACTCCCTTGGTCGCCACGTGCACGGCGTGCAGGTCGCCCGGGGCCGATATGGCCTGGGCTGGTGAGGTCGTGGCGACGAGACCTCCGAGCGTCAGCGTCGCCGTTGCGACCACTGCGCCCAGACGCGCGCGCATACGTGTTCTAGATGTCTCCATGCCAGTCAACTCCCTTTCGCAGGGTCCGAGTTCCTGCGTCTCCCGGGGACAAGTATCGACCGACGTGCTTCCGAGCGCAGCGATTCGCGAAACTTATCACCTGTCGCTCCTGTCTCGGTAGCCCCAAGAGCCACACCAGTACCGCGGTCCTGAGGTAGCGTCGTGGCGTGCACCTGCCCGGCGGCCTGCGGATCCCCGCAGCGATTGCGCATCCCGTGCGTCTGCTTCCGCTCACATTCCTCGCGCTGATTTTCGTCGGCGCCCTAGCGCTGCTGCTGCCTTTCGCGCGTAACGGATCCGGCTCGTTCGAGCTCATGCCGGCGCTGTTCAGCTCGGCCTCGGCCGTCACGGTCACGGGACTCACGACGGTCGACACCGCGACGTACTGGTCGCCGGCGGGACAGGGGATCATCCTGGTGCTGGTCGAGCTCGGCGGTCTGGGCATCATCGCCCTCGCAACTGTGCTCGGCCTGTTCATCGGTGGCCGACTGGGTCTGCGCACCCGCATGGTCGCCCAGGCCGACATGCACGTCGTGAGCCTGGGCGAGGTGCGACCGCTATTTCGCCGCGTCGCGGTCACGATGGTGTTCTTCCAGTCCGTCACGGCGGTCTTCCTGACAGTGCGCTATCGCGAGCGCTACTTCGACGATCTTCCGACCGCCCTGTGGCATGGCGCGTTCGACGCGGTCATGGCGTTCAACAATGCCGGATTCTCGCTCAACAGCGACAGCATCGGACGGTATGCCGGCGATGGGCTGATCATCCTGCCGATCTCGATCGCGGTGTTCATCGGCGCAATCGGCTTCCCGGTGATGGCCGAGCTTTTCCAGGGGTGGCGGACGCCGTCCCGCTGGACGATCCACACCCGGCTGACGGTGTGGGGCTCGGTGCTGCTGCTGGTCGTCGGCGCCCTGGCGTTCCTCGCCCTGGAGTGGAGCAACCCCGACACCCTCGGTGGGCTGTCGGTCGGCGGCAAGATCGTCAGCGGCATCGAGGGTGGGATCATGCCGCGGTCCGGCGGTCTCAACAGCTTCGACTGGGGATCGGTCACTCCCGAGACGCTCAACATCGGTGTCGTGATGATGTTCATCGGAGGCGGCAGCGCGAGCACCGCCGGTGGCATCAAGATCACGACCTTCCTGCTGCTGGCCTACGTCATCTACGCCGAACTGCGCGGGGACCCTGACGTCACGATCGGCGCCCGTTCGATCAGCTCCGCGGTGATCCGTTCGGCGTTGACGATCGCGCTCCTGGCGGTGATGCTCGTCTCGACCGCGACACTGGCCCTGATGCTCATGACCGACGTGGCCTTCGACGATGCCTTGTTCGAGTGCACATCGGCCTTCGGCACCGTCGGTCTGAGCACCGGAGTGACCGCAAATCTGCCCGCAAAGGCACAGACCTTGCTGATCGGCTTGATGTTCGTGGGCAGAGTGGGCACGATTACGGCTGCGTCCGCGTTTGTCCTCCGACAGCGCGTCCCTAGGTACCACCTTCCCGAGGAGCAACCGATCATTGGCTAAAGGCGACGATTCACCCACAGCCCCAGTCCTCGTCATCGGCCTGGGGCGCTTCGGCTCGGCCGTCGCCAAGTCGCTGGTCCGGCTCGGGCACGACGTCCTGGCCGTCGACGAGCGCGCCGACGTCGTGCAGAAGTTCGCGGGGGACTTCACCCACGTGGTGTCCGCCGACACGACCGACACCGAGGCTCTGCGCCAGATCGGCGCCGAACAGTTTCGCCGCGCGGTCGTCGGCATCGGCACCGACATCGAAGCCAGTGTCCTGACGGTGCTGGGACTCTCGGACCTCGGGGTCAACGAGATCTGGGCCAAGGCCATCAGTGGCAAGCACGCCGCGATCCTCGAACGAGTCGGGGCGACACACGTCGTCCGTCCCGAGTCGGACATGGGCAAGCGGGTCGCTCACCTGGTGACCGGGACCATGACGGACTTCATCGAGTTCGACGACGGCTTCGCGATCGCCCGCACGCGCACCCCGCAAGTCGCCTGCGCGAAGTCGCTGGAGCAGTCGGCACTTCGCTCGCGCTACGGCGTCACGATCGTGGGGGTCAAGACCCGTGGTGCGGACTTCACGTACGCGCGCCCCGAGACCGTGATCTCCCAGTCCGACGAGCTGATCGTGTCGGGTCCGACCAACAAGGTCGAGGTATTCTGCGCCCTGCCGTGACGGGGGCCTTTCAAGCGGCTCAATGGCCGTGGGGTTCGGCCGGCCAAGGAGTGGGGGAGCGGGGATCGTTCCGCCACCGGTAACGTTCGGGCGGTGAACACGCCTGACACCACTCCTGCGTCCTACCGCTACACCAGCGCGCTCGCGAGCGACATCGAGCAGCGTTGGCAGGACCGATGGGACGCCGAGGGCACCTTCGAGGCGCCCAACCCGGTCGGTGACCTGGCGGGCGACGTCGCGGGCGACAAGTACTTCATCATGGACATGTTCCCGTACCCCTCCGGCGCCGGTCTGCACGTCGGCCACCCGTTGGGCTACATCGCCACCGACGTCGTCGGCCGCTACCGCCGGATGCGCGGCGACAACGTGCTGCACGCCCTGGGCTATGACGCGTTCGGTCTGCCGGCCGAGATCCACGCGGTCCAGACCGGCGAGCACCCGCGCACCAACACGGTGTCCAACATCGCGAACATGCGGCGTCAGCTGCGCCGTCTCGGCCTCGCACACGATCCACGACGCAGCTTCGCCACGATCGACCCCGAGTTCGTCCGCTGGACCCAGTGGATCTTCACCCAGATCTTCGATTCCTGGTACGACGAGGCGCTCGGCCGCGCGCGACCCATCAGCGAACTCGTCGCCGAGTACGAGTCGGGCGCCCGCCGGGCACCGGACGGGGCCACCTGGGCCAATCTCGAGCCGATCGAGCGCAAGATCCTGATCGACTCAGTCCGGCTGGCGTACGTCGACGAGTCGCCGGTCAACTGGTGTCCGGGCCTCGGCACGGTGCTGGCCAACGAGGAGGTCACCGCCGACGGACGCAGCGAGCGCGGCAACTTCCCGGTCTTCCCGCGCAACCTGCGGCAGTGGAAGATGCGCATCACGGCGTACTCCGACCGGCTGATCGACGATCTCGAGCGGGTCGACTGGCCCGACTCGGTCAAGAACATGCAGCGCAACTGGATCGGTCGTTCGCACGGTGCACGTGTCAGCTTCCAGATCGAGGGGCTAGCGACGCCGATCGACGTCTTCACGACGCGCCCCGACACACTGTTCGGCGCGACGTACGTCGTGCTGGCCCCCGAGCACGCCCTGGTCGAGCGGCTCACGACGGAGTCGTGGCCCGCTGACACCCCACGGCAGTGGACCAACGGCACGGCCACACCGACCGAGGCGGTCGCTGCCTACCGCGCCATGGCGGCGGCCAAGACCGACCTGGAGCGTCAGGAGAACAAGGACAAGACCGGCGTGTTCACGGGCTCGTTCGCGATCAACCCGGTCAACGGTGAGCAGGTACCGGTGTTCATCGCGGACTACGTCCTGACCGGCTACGGCACCGGCGCGATCATGGCAGTGCCGTCGGGCGATCAGCGCGACTTCGAGTTCGCCGAATCCTACGGTCTGCCCATCGTGCGCACCGTCGAGCAGCCCGAGGGACACGAAGGTGCGTTCAGCGGTGAGGGTCTGGCGATCAACTCGGCCAATGGTGACCTCGACCTCAACGGGCTGGGCGTCGGCGAGGCCAAGACCGCGATGATCACCTGGCTGCAGCAGCACGGCGCCGGCGAGGGCACGACGACGTACCGCCTGCGCGACTGGTTGTTCAGCCGCCAGCGCTACTGGGGCGAGCCGTTCCCGATCGTGTACGACGAGCTGGGCCAGCCGCACGCCCTGCCGGATTCGATGCTGCCGGTCGAGCTGCCCGAGGTGCCGGACTACTCGCCCAAGACGTATGCGCCCGACGATGCGAACAGCGAGCCCGAGCCGCCGTTGGCGCGGGTGCCGGAGTGGGTCAACGTCGTGCTCGACCTCGGCGACGGTCCCAGGCCATACCGTCGCGAGACCAACACGATGCCCAACTGGGCCGGATCCTCGTGGTACGAGCTGCGCTACGCCGACCCGCACAACAGCGATCGGCTGGTCGACCCCGAGAACGAGAGCTATTGGCTCGGCCCACGCGGTGCCGGCGACACAGGCGGCGTCGACCTCTACGTCGGTGGCGTCGAGCACGCCGTCCTGCACCTGCTCTACGCCCGCTTCTGGCACAAGGTCTTGTTCGACCTCGGCCACGTGTCGAGCGAGGAGCCGTTCCGCAAGCTGTTCAACCAGGGCTACATCCAGGCGTACGCGTTCAAGGACGAGCGCGACGTCTACGTCCCGGCCGACGAGGTCGAGGAGCGCGACGACGCCTTCTGGTTCGAGGGCAAGCAGGTCAGCCGCGAGTACGGGAAGATGGGCAAGAGCCTCAAGAACGTCGTGACGCCCGACGACATGTACGACGCGTACGGAGCCGACACGTTCCGCGTGTACGAGATGTCCATGGGCCCGCTGGACGTGTCTCGTCCGTGGGAGACCCGCGCGGTCGTGGGGGCCCAGCGCTTCCTGCAGCGGGTGTGGCGACTGCTGGTCGACGAGGACACCGGCGAGCTACTGGTCGATGACGCCGAGCTCGAGACCGCGACGTTGCACGTCCTGAACGTGACGATCGAGGGCGTCCGAGGCGACATGGAGAACATGCGGTTCAACACCGCCGTCGCCAAGCTCATCGAGCTGACCAACCACCTGACCAAGGACGGTGTCCGTGGGCGCGCAGCTGTCGAGCCCCTCGTGCTGATGCTGGCGCCGCTCGCTCCGCACCTCGCCGAGGAGCTCTGGTTGCGTCTGGGTCACTCGGGGTCCTTGACCCACGAGCCGTTCCCGGTGGCCGATCCGGCTCACCTTGCTGCCGCGTCGGTGACGTGTGTCGTGCAGGTGCTCGGCAAGGTGCGCGGCAAGATCGAGGTCAGTCCCGAGATCTCGGACGAGGACCTCACGGCGCTGGCCCTTGCCGAGCCCAATGTCGTCAGGTCGATCGACGGTCGCGAGGTGCGCAAGATCATCGTGCGGGCACCCAAGCTCGTCAGCATCGTCGTCTGATGTGCGGCACGGGCCGATAGGGTGCGTGACATGACCGTAGCCATCGTCACGGACTCGACGTCATCGCTGGATCCCCAGGATGCCGAGCGGGAGGGCATCACGGTCGTGCCGCTGCAGGTCATCATCGGTGCCGACGTCTACACCGAGGGAGTCGACGTCACGGCGGACATGATTGCCGCGGCGCTCGCGGCGATCGTCCCGGTCAGCACGTCGCGGCCGACGCCGGACGACTTCCTGGCGGTCTATGAGCGGCTGGCCGCCGAGGGCGCCGAGGCGATCGTCTCGGTGCACCTGAGCTCCAAGATGTCCGGCACCCTCGACTCGGCGATCCTGGCGGCCAAGCAGGCGTCCGTGCCGGTGACCTGCATCGACTCAGGCCAGGTTGGTGTCGCGACAGGCTTCGCGGCGGGTCGCGCCGCGCGCGCCTGTGCCAACGGCGGGGACGCCGCTGCAGCCGCCGACGCTGCTCGGCGAGCCGGCGACTCATCGACGGTGCTGCTGTACGTCGACACCCTGGAGTACCTCAAGCGGGGCGGCCGGGTCGGCACCGCTGCGGCCCTGATCGGTTCGGCGCTGGCGGTCAAGCCGATCCTCACGATCACCGATGGGCTGGTCGTGCCACTGGAGCGCGTCCGCACGCAGGCCAAGGCGTTGGCGCGTCTCGAGGCCCTCGCGGTGGACCGGGCGCAGGCCTGCGCGGAGGGGTTCGACATCGGCGTGCAGCACCTGTCCAGCCCCACGATCGCTGCCGCGGTCGCCGAGCGTCTTGCCATGGCCCTGGGCCTGGAGTCGATCGGCGTCGACGAGGTCGGCGCGTCGATCGGCGCTCACGTCGGGCCGGGCATGATCTCGGTGACTGTCACCCCGCACTGCTGAGACCCTGGTCGCGGGAGTCTGGTTTTCCACCGCACGAGGTGTGTCGACGGTCGTCCACAGAGCCGATCTTGCATCGCTGCGGAGCCCCGCTGTGGATGTCTAGGTTCGATGGGTGAGATCCAGGCGCCCGGACCAGCCCGACGAGACCCGGGCGGAGATAGCTCGACGTCGGCTCGCGCAGCTCGCTGCCTCGTTCGACGCCGAGCTGCCTCCGGTCGAGGAGCCGGAGCCTACGCAGACCCGGCGGGCCGTCGAGCTGCCGCACGTCCGGGTCCTCGCCACGATTGCGGTGGCCGCATCGGTGCTGCTGGTGTGGTGGTTGCTGTCCGCTCGGCCCGAGACCAGTGACCCGGTGGCTCCGCTGGTGTTCGGTGAGTCGACCGCACCGACCGGCGGCGCGACGACCGGACCGGCCGCTGGCGATCTGATCATCGACGTCGTCGGCAAGGTCCGCAAGCCGGGCATCGTGAAGGTGCCGAGTGGATCACGGGTCTATCAGGCGATCGAGGCGGCTGGTGGACTCAAGGGGCGCGTCAACACGACGTCGCTCAACCTGGCCCGGGTGCTGGGCGACGGTGAGCAGGTCCTGGTCGGCATCGAGCCGGTCGTGGTCCCCGGAGCAGGCGGCGGGGTGGCCAGCGCCACGGTCAATCTCAACACCGCGACCGCCGAGCAGCTCGAGACCCTGCCGGGGATCGGTCCGGTCACCGCCCAGGCGATCCTCGACTGGCGGCAGAAGAACGGCCGCTTCGGCTCGGTCGAGGACCTGCTCGACGTGCGGGGCATTGGCGACGCGACGCTGGCCGAGCTGCGCGACCACGTCACGGTGTGATGCACGACGTCCGGATGGTCCTGCCCGCGGCCGTCGCGTGGGGCTCTGCGGCATGGCTCGTCACGGCCGGGTCAAGTGTGTCGCTCGGTGTCGCACTCTGCGCTTTGGGTGCCATCGGGGGGCTGTTCCGGTGGGCCCCGGGCTCGGCGCTCCCGTTGACCCTCACGGCGGTGTGCCTGGCGGCGATCGCGGCGTCCTGTGCGTGGCGGCTCACGATGGTCGAGCACTCTCCGCTGACCCGGCTGGCCCACGAACGCCGGCTCGCGACCCTGGACCTGGAGATCCGCAGGGACGCGCGGGCCTTCACACAGCACGGCGAGGCGGCCGTCGTGGTCGAGGTTCTGGTTCGCCGGGTGGTCAGCCGGGACGTGGACGTCCGCATCCGGGATCGCGCAACGGCATTCCTCGACGGACCTGAGCGGGCGCTTGTCGTCGGGCGACGACTCGTCGTCACAGGCCGGCTGGCCCCGGCGGACTCGTCGGACGAGGCCGCCGAGATCGATGTCGTCCACCGGGGGTCGACCGACCGGGCGGCGTGGTGGTGGGAGGCGTCCGAACGGGTCCGCGACGGGGTGCGACAGTCAGTGTCGGGGGTCGGTGCTGAGCCGCGTGCGCTCGTCCCGGCCCTCGTCGACGGGGACGTCGGCCGAGTCAATGACGACGTCGAGGAGGACTTCCGACGCAGCGGGCTGACCCACCTGATGGCCGTCTCGGGCACCAACCTGACGATAGTGCTGGCGGTGGTCATGCTGCTCGGACGCTCGGCCGGGCTGCGTCGACGTGGTCTGTGGGCGCTCGGCGCGTTGTCGATCGTGGCGTTCGTGCTGCTGGCCCGGCCAGATCCCAGTGTCGTGCGGGCGGCCGCGATGGGAGCAGTAGGCATCGCGGCGTTGGGATGTGGCGCTCGTGGCGGTGTCCGTGCCCTGGCCTGGGCAATCATCGGTCTGGTCTTCGTGGACCCGTGGCTCGCCCGATCGGTCGGATTCATCCTGTCGGTGACCGCGACCGGCGGCATCCTCGTGCTGGCGCCGGTGCTGGCCCGACGCCTCACCCGGTGGATGCCGCGGTGGTGCGCGCTGGCGATCGCCGTCCCGGTGGCGGCCCAGCTGGTGTGCACGCCGGTCATCGCCGCAATCTCCGGCCAGATATCGCTCGTGGCTGTCCTGGCGAACCTGCTCGCCGCTCCGGCTGTCGCGCCGGCCACGATCGCCGGGCTGCTGGGTGGCTGCGTCGCGCTGGTGTCGGTCCCTGTGAGCCAGGCGCCCGGTCTGGTTGCGGGGGCCTGCGCAAGCTGGATCCTCACGGTCGGCCATCGCGCCGCGGGGGTGGAGGCCGCGACCGTCCCGTGGCACGCCCCCTGGCCATGGCTGCTGGCGGTGGTGCCGGCTGTCGCGGTTGCGACGATCGTGGTCGCGTCGCGACCGGTCTGGTTCGTCGGGCTCTCGCTCGGCCTGCTCGTCGCAGTCTGGCGTCCGCCGTCGGTCGGCTGGCCGCCCCCGGGCTGGATCATGGTCGCCTGCGACGTCGGGCAAGGCGACGCCGCGGTGCTGGCCGCCGGTGACGGCACGGCGATCGTGATCGACGCCGGGCCCGACCCGGCCGCAGTCGACCGCTGCCTGGACCGCCTTCACATTCGACGGGTGCGGCTGATGGTCTTCACGCATGCCCACGCCGACCACGTCGACGGGTGGTCCGGAGTCAAGGACGGCAGACGGGTCGACCAGATCGCGGTCGGGACGACCGGCGGCCCCGGCGACGACGGCATTCCTCGGCACGTCGTGGCCCCGGGGGACTCGTTCACGATCGGGGAGGTCGCTGCGCAGGTCATCTGGCCCGAACGCACGCCCGGCGCTGAGCAGACCGTCCGGACCCGCGCGCGCGACGGCTCGATCGTCAACGATGCGAGCGTTGTCCTGGCCGTCCGGGTCCGCGGCGTGCGTCTGCTGCTGACCGGCGACATTGAGCCCGACGCCCAGGCCGCGATCCTGCGCCGCCATGCCGATCTCGCGGCCGACGTCATCAAGATGCCGCACCACGGCAGTGCGCGGCAGTCGAGGGCCTTCTTCGACGCGGTCGGTGCCCGGATCGGCACGATCAGCGCGGGGAAGGACAACGACTACGGCCACCCGGCGGCCGCGGCGCTCACGCTCCTGCGGGAGGAGGGCATCCAGTGGTGGCGCACCGACACGGACGGGGACATCGCGATCGTCGAGCGCGACGGGCGAACGCATGTCGTCAGCCGCCACTAGGCTGGCCCCGTGGCCACGGCATTCGGCAAGATCCTGCTCATCACCGGCAATGCCGAGTTCCTCGCCGACCGCACGAGGCGACGCGCCCTCAAGGCCGTCACAGGGGAGCACCCCGAGTGCCAGGTTGCCGAGTCCAGCGCCTCGGGCCTGCAGCCCGGAGAGCTGGCCGGGCTCACGAGCCCGTCTCTGTTCAGTGACGTGAGTGCGCTGGTGCTGACCGATCTGCAGGACTTGCCCGACGCGGCGCAGGGCGAGCTGCTGGCCTACGCCGCAGCGCCTTCGGACGACATCGCGGTCGTGCTGGTGCACGGCGGCGGCAACAAGGGCAAGGGGCTGCTCGACAAGCTCCGCAAGATCGGTTGTGTCAGCGAGGTCAAGGTCGAGCAGCCGAAGTACGAGCGCGACCACGCCCGCTGGGTCTACACCGAGGTCCGCGACCTCGGCGCCCGCATCGACGAGGAGGCTGCGACGCTCCTGGTGGCTTCGGTCGGGCAGGACCTTCGGGCACTGGCCGGTGCCGCCGACCAGCTCGTCGCCAATCTGGACAAGGGTGCCGAGATCTCTGCGTCTCTGGTCCGCCAATACTTCGGCGGCCGGGCCGACGTCCGCGGCTACGAGATCGCCGACGCGGCGATCGACGGCCGGATCAACGTGGCGCTCGAGCAGGCCCGGTGGGCCGAGACCGCCAAGGTCGCCCCGGTGCTGATCACGGCCGCCTTCGCCAGCGGGCTGCGATCTCTGGCCAAGCTGTCCGGCGCACCGCAGGGCCTTCGTGACAACGAGCTCGCAGCCCACATCGGCGCGCCGCCGTTCAAGATCCGGTCGATGCGCCAGCAGCTGCGCTCGTGGGAGCAGGACGGTCTCGCCCACGCGATCGAGGCCGTCGCGCAGGCCGACCTCGACGTCAAGGGCGGAGCCGCCGACCCAGCGTTCGCGATCGAGCGCATGGTCCTCCAGGTCGCGGCGGCGCGCCGCCGCCACTGATGTCCGTTGCCGGCGTGACCACGCCGAGGCGGGTGAACGCGGGCCGTGTCGATTCCGTCGACCTGGCACGAGGCGTTGCGCTGATCGGGATGGTGCTGATCCATGTCGGCCCGCACTGGGTCGATCCCGATCCGCCGATCGGCATCATCATCGCCTCAGGTCGAGCTGCGCCCCTGTTCGCGATGCTCGCTGGCGTCGCGCTCATGATCGTGCACCAGCGCGATCCATATGGTGCCGGATCGACGCGGGCGACCTGGATCCGTGCCGCGCTGCTGATCGTTCTGGGGCTCTCGCTCGGTGCGCTCGAGGACATGCCGGTCCTGATCATCCTGGCGTTCTACGGCGTGCTGGTCGTGCTCGCACTGCCCTTCCGGCGTCTTCGAGCCCGGACACTGCTCGCGCTGGCCGTGGCTTGGGCCGTCGTGGCGCCTGTTGTCGTGATCGGTGCCGAGTCGCTTCACGATCCAGTCCTGGCCGGGCAGGCCGAGCTGTCCGATCTGCGGCACCCGATCGACCTGGCGATGGAGCTCGTGGTCTGGGGCGCCTACCCAGCCGGCGTGTGGTTCGCATACGTCCTGGTGGGTCTGGCGCTCGGTCGCCTCGACCTGCGAAGCGTCGAGATTGCGAGGCGGCTCGTCGTGGTGGGTGCGGGGCTGGTCCTGCTGACGCTGACCGCGGGATGGATTCTGATCCGGACCGGCATGGTCGATGACCCCGACGACCTGGGCTGGCGGCTGCTGGTGGCCGGCATCTCAGGGCGGCCCGCCGGGGCGCGCTGGAACGACCTGTTGCTGGTCGGTTCACACACCTCGACACCCTTGAACCTGCTCAGCTCGGGGGCATCCGCGGTCCTGGTGATCGGGCTGTGTGCGCTGGTTGTGCAAGGGCGATGGGCTCGCCAGCTGCTCACGCCGATCCGCGCTGCCGGTGCCATGATGCTGACGGTCTACACAGTGCACGTGCTGTGGGCCTGGCGCCTGCGCGTCAACCACCTGGAGGAGTTCCCGGGCCAACGGTCCGACGGCGCCCACCAGGACTGGCTGCTCCAGGTCGTGGTGCTCTGCGCGATCGCGGCGTTGTGGTGGCGATTCGTCGGCAAGGGTCCACTGGAGTGGCTCATGCGACAGGTGTCTATCCGGCCGCGATGCGTCAGGACATGAAAAAAGCGCCCCGAAGGGCGCTCAGTCCATGGCGTACGTCAGAGAGACGCGGCCTTCTTGGCGATGGCCGACTTGCGGTTGGCCGCCTGGTTCTTGTGGATGACCTTGCGCGACGCGGCCTTGTCGAGCCTCTTGGTCGCCTCGGCGGCGAGCTTCTTGGCCTCGGCGGCGTCGCCGGAGTCAGCAGCCTCGGTGAAGCGGCGGACGGCGGTCTTGAGGGCCGAACGTACGGACTTGTTACGCTCGCGAGCCAGCTCGTTCTGCCGGTTACGCTTGATCTGCGACTTGATATTCGCCACGGGGCAAACCTGTTTCTCTCGAATGTAATGAGTGTTGCGAAAAGTGTTAGGACGTACCGAGGCACGCGACCGCCAACTCTATCAGTCAGCGTGGGTGAGCCTCAAATCGATGGAACGGGGCGGGTGGCGCGACCGCACCTGCAGTGATGGGACACTGGAGACATCATGAGCAGCAGCCCCGTACCCCAGCCAGGGGCCACAGACCCGAAGATCCTGCGCAACTTCTGCATCATCGCGCACATTGATCACGGCAAGTCGACGTTGGCCGACCGCATGCTTCAGCACACCGGTGTCGTTGACGGACGCGACATGCGTGCGCAGTACCTCGACCGGATGGACATCGAGCGCGAGCGTGGCATCACGATCAAGAGCCAGGCCGTGCGGATGCCGTTCACCAAGTCCAACGGCGACGACGCGGGCACGACGTACATCCTCAACATGATCGACACCCCCGGTCACGTCGACTTCACCTATGAGGTGAGTCGCAGCCTTGAGGCGTGCGAAGGCGCGGTTCTGCTCGTCGACGCGGCACAGGGCATCGAGGCTCAGACACTCGCGAACCTCTACCTCGCGATCGACGCGGACCTCGACATCATCCCGGTGCTCAACAAGATCGACCTGCCCGGCGCGCAGCCGGAGAAGTACGCAGCAGAGATCGCCGGCATCATCGGCGGCGATCCCGATGACGTCCTGCGGGTCTCGGCCAAGACCGGCCAGGGCGTCGAGGAGCTCCTCAACCTGATCGTCGACGAGATCCCGCCGCCGCAGGGCGATCCCGATGCTCCGCCGCGCGCGCTGATCTTCGACTCGGTCTACGACACCTACCGCGGCGTCGTGACGTACGTCCGCGTCTTCGACGGCAAGCTCTCGCACCGCGACAAGATCAAGATGATGTCGACGGGTGCGGTGCACGAGATGCTCGAGGTCGGCGTGATCTCGCCCGACCCGGTCAAGGCCAGGGATCTGGGTGTCGGTGAGGTCGGTTACCTCATCACCGGCGTCAAGGAGGTCCGCCAGTCCCGTGTCGGCGACACCGTAACCTCCAACATCCGCGGTGCGACGGAGCCGCTGGGTGGCTACAAGAACCCCGTGCCGATGGTCTTCGCGGGTCTCTACCCGATGGACGGCGACGACTACCCGACGCTGCGCGACGCGCTGGAGAAGCTGCAGCTCAACGATGCAGCCCTGGTCTACGAGCCGGAGTCCTCCGGCGCGCTGGGATTCGGGTTCCGTATTGGCTTCCTCGGTCTGCTCCACCTGGAGATCGTGCGCGAACGGCTCGAGCGCGAGTTCAATCTCGAGCTCATCTCGACGGCACCCAACGTCGTCTACCGCATCGAGATGGAAGACGGCGCAGAACGCATCGTCACCAATCCCAGTGAGTACCCGACCGGCGAGAAGATTAGTGCGGTCTACGAGCCGGTCGTCCGCGCCACGGTGCTGAGCCCGACCGACTACATCGGCGTGATCATGGAGCTGTGCCAGTCCCGCCGCGGCCAGCTCATCGGCATGGACTACCTCTCCGAGGACCGGGTCGAGATCAAGTACACGCTGCCGATGGGCGAGATCATGTTCGACTTCTTCGATGCGCTCAAGAGCCGAACCAAGGGCTACGCCTCGCTGGACTACGAGCCCACGAGCGAGCAGGCGTCCGACCTGGTCAAGGTCGACGTGCTGCTGCAGGGCGAGGTCGTCGACGCGTTCAGCGCGATCGTGCACCGTGACAACGCCTACGCGTACGGTGTCTCGCTCGCCTCCAAGCTCAAGGAGCTCATCCCGCGTCAGCAGTTCGAGGTGCCGATCCAGGCCGCGATCGGCGCCCGAATCATCGCCCGGGAGAACATCCGCGCGATCCGCAAGGACGTGCTCGCCAAGTGCTACGGCGGCGACATCTCCCGCAAGCGCAAGCTGCTGGAGAAGCAGAAGGAGGGCAAGAAGCGGATGAAGATGGTCGGACGCGTCGAGGTCCCGCAGGAAGCCTTCATCGCTGCCCTCTCCACGGGCGACGTCGACAAGTAGCAGCATCCCGCCCCGAATTTCCCGGCGGGACAGGCCTTTTCGGGTCTAGGGTGAGTCTGCCCAGACCGAGGAGGCCTGATGTTCGGCAAGACGTGGGAAGCAGCAACCGGGACCGTGGTCGAGTCGCGGGTCACGGGTGCATCTGTGGCCGAGCACGGCAGCTCGGTGCGGCGTGAGTTCGTCGTCGAGGTCGTGCCGGCCGCCGGTGCGCCCTACCGTGCGGCGGTCAAGGAAGGGAACTACTCGGACTTCTGGCACCCCAGACCCGGCCAGCGTGTCCTGCTCCAGATCGAGGCGAAGAGCGGCAAGGTCCGCTTCGACAGGTCCGATCCGGGTCTGAGCTTCAAGGAGCACGAGCGGCGGACGTCGGCGGCGTTCGACGCGGCGCTCGACCCCGACACCCCTCCGCCAGCGGGCTGACCTTCCGGTCACGCGGGAGGTCTCCGGCGCCGATAGGGTCGCCACATGGCACAGGTGGAATCGGTCAACGTCGGGCAGACCGTGGACGTGCCGTGGGGACACCTGCGGCGTACCGCTATCGACAAGCGTCCGGTCGAGGGGGCGGTCCACGTCCACCCGTTCGGTGTCGGTCCGGACGAGATCGCCGACCTGCAGCACCATGGCGGCCCCGACCAGGCGGTCTACGCCTATGCGCGGGAGGACCTGACGGCCTGGGAACAGATCACCGGTGTCGAGCTGCCGGCAGGACGGTTCGGGGAAAATCTGACGACGCAGGGGATCGACCTCAACGAGGCGAGGGTCGGCGACCGGTGGCGCGTGGGCGAGGCTCTGCTCGAGATCTCCGGTGTGCGCATCCCGTGCTCGGTCTTCCAGGGTTTCGTGGACCAGGAGCAGTGGGTCAAACGGTTCACCCAGCACGGTCGCCCCGGTCCGTACCTCCGTGTCATCGAGCCCGGCGGCGTCCGGTCCGGAGATCCCATCGAGGTCGTGGAGCAGCGCGATCACGACCTGACGGTCGGCCTGGTGTTCCGCGCGCTGACGACCGAGCGCGATCTGATCAGCCGGCTGGACGAGGAGCCCCGCCTCGCGGCGTTCGTGAAGCGCAGGCTGGCCGGGCGCCGCAGGCAGGGCTCGAGCACGCGGTGAGCCCCACCCCCGGAGTCAGCGTGCCGCGACGGCCTCGCGGTCGACCTGGCTGCTGAGGTACTGCTCGCGCGGTGTGGGCCGTCCGGCTCGGCGCCATGCCTCGTCGACCGGGACCGTCTCGGAGTTCAGCGGCGACACGTCGAGGGCCACCGGAGCGATCACGGGGTAGGCCAGTGGTGAGACGGTCCGCAGCATCTCGGTCATGATCTGCGGGCGTCGTGCGGCGATCCGGAACATGGGACGGAGCAACGCCGTCACGACCACGTCGGTCACAGCCCCCTGCCGGATCCCGAGCTGCGCGCGCATCCATCGCGGCAACGTCGCGATCGTCGCCTTGCGGGCGAGCAGGTCCAGCGCGGGCCGGAGAACGCGAAGCCGACCGGGCGCTGCGCTGAACACCGTGTTGGCCGTGTCGAGAATGATCCGCACGTGCTCGATTGCGGCGGGGCTGGCAGCGAGCTCGGGTCGGACCCGGTCGTAGTACGCGCGCATCTCGGCGCGATTGCGCGGCACGGTGTCCGGATCGATCGTCTGAAACGCGGCGGCGATCCGGCACTCGGCCCAGTACTGCTCATCCTCCTGCGGGCTGAGCGGCCCAGGACCGAACTTCTCGTAGACGTAGAGCACCGAGTGCCACTGCGTCAGGTGGATCCACAGCTGGCCGGCCGGGTCGTTGGGGTCGTACGGGGTGCCGCTCAAGGGCTCCACGCCGCGGACGTGGGTGTGGATGCGCATGAGGGTGTCGGCGGCCTCCACCGCGGCGGCGCTGCCGCCGAAAACCAGCGTCCCGGTGTACTGCAGTGTGCGGTCGTAGCGAACCGCTGGACGGTCGCGGAGGGAACCGGAGTCGTCGACCGAGGCCACGACGAACGGATCGAGCATCTCGGTCAGTGCCGTGCGCTGGAAGCCCACCGAGACCGATGTCGGGAATCGGTAGACCTTCCAGGTCACCGAGTCCGGACCGAAGATTCCATGGTCAGCGTGCGGCGCCACCGTGTAAGTCATGCAACAGATACTGACGCAAGTGTTGCATCGCGTCAAGAGGTCGGCGTTACGGGCCGGGCACCCCGAGGACGAGCGGCACCAGAGTCTGTCGTGCGTACGCGCGTGCGCCGTCGGCGGACCGGACGTCGATCGCGTGCTGGGCGGGCAGCAGGATGAACGACGCGAACAGCCGAGCCATGGTCTCGCCGACCTGGTCGGCATCGAGGTGGATCGCCACGCCGTCCGCCTGCGCCCGCCGCACGCCCGCGGCGATAAACGTGCTGCCGAGCACCAGGAGCGCGGCGCCGTCGGCCAACCCCGCCGCGATGAGGTCCTGCGGCTCGAACTCGGCCGTCCGGCGTATGACCGGATGGGCCTCGGCGAGCCGCATCGCCGCGACAAAGGCCTCGACGAGCTGGTCGGCCGGCTCCTCGACGCCCGAGATGGCCACGAGGATGCCCTCGGCCATACGGCGGCCCTCCCGCAAGGTCATCGCCTGGAGCATCGAGTCACGATCGCCGAACCGGCGATAGATCGTGACCCGGTTGACGCCGGCTCGACGAGCGACGCCGTCGATCGTGAGAGCGCCGATCCCGCGTGAAGCGCACTCCGAGACGGCGGCATCCAGGATGCGCGTGGCCGTGGTGTCCTCGGGAAGCTCCGAAGCTCCACCGGCGAAGGCGCGACCGAGAACGCTGCCGAGATCCATGCGAGCAGGGTATCTCCGTCGCATTCCAGGCCCGACGGCACGCGGGCGTTCAAGCGGTGCGGCGCATCGAGCCACGAGGCGATGAGCCTACTGCGGGGTAGGTTAGGGTGACCGGCAACACATTCCTCCAGTACGTACGTGAAGGACCACCGCATGCCAGCTCCAGTCGCCACTCCCGAACAGCTTGCAGTCATCGAGAATCGGGCCTCCAGCGTCTCAGCCCTCTTCTATGACCGGGTCAAGCAGAGCGGGCCTCGCGAGGCCTTCCGCTATCCCGACGAGAAGGAGGTCTGGCAGTCCCTGACCTGGGACCAGACCGGGGAACGCGTCACGCGGCTCGCCGCGGGTCTGGTGTCGCTGGGCATCCAGGCCGAGGAGCGTGTCGCGATCGCGTCAGGCACCCGCCTGGAGTGGATCCTGTCCGACCTCGCGATCATGGCTGCCGGCGGAGCGACGACGACGGTCTACCCCACGACGATGGCGGGGGACGTCGCCTACATCCTGGCCGACTCGGACAGCCGTGTCGTGTTCGCCGAGGACGACGAGCAGGTCGCCAAGCTGCGTGAGAAGCACTCCGAGCTCCCCTCCATCGTCAAGGTTGTCGTGTTCGACGGCACGGGCGACGGCGACTGGGTCATCACCTTCGCCGAGCTGGAACAGCTCGGCACCGACTACCTAGCCGAGCACCCCACCGCGATCGAGGAGCGAGTCGCAGCCACGACCAAGGACTCGCTCGCGACCCTGATCTACACCTCGGGGACGACGGGCCGTCCCAAGGGCGTACGCCTGGCGCACGACGGGTGGGTGTACGAGGGCGCTGTCATGGTCGCCGCCGACATCCTGTCTGAGGACGACCTGCAGTTCCTCTGGCTGCCGATGGCCCACTCGTTCGGCAAGGTGCTGCTCTCGACCCAGCTCGCGATCGGCTTCGCCACGGCGATCGACGGCCGCGTGCCGCGGATCGTCGACAACCTGGCGATCGTCAAGCCGACCTTCATGGGCGCCGCGCCGCGCATCTTCGAGAAGGCCTACGGCCGGATCGTCGGCATGACCGAGGCCGAGGGCGGCGCCAAGCTCAAGATCTTCAAGTGGGCCGAGGGCGTCGGCCTGGAGCACTCGCGGGCGATCCGCTCGGGCAAGACCGTGTCGCCGGTCCTCAAGGCCAAGTTCGCTGTCGCGGACAAGCTCGTGTTCTCCAAGGTGCGTGAGCGCTTCGGTGGTCGCGTCCGCTTCTTCATCTCCGGCGCTGCGGCGCTGTCGCCCGACATCGCCGAGTGGTTCCATGCTTCGGGCGTCCTGATCCTCGAGGGCTACGGCCTGACCGAGAACTCGGCCGGCGCCTTCGTCAACCAGCCCGACAACTTCAAGCTCGGCTCGGTCGGGCTGGCGTTCCCCGGCAGCGAGGCCAGGATCGCCGAGGACGGCGAGATCCTGATCAAGGGTCCGCACGTCATGCGTGGCTACCACAACCTCGACGCCGAGAGCGCCTCGACGCTGACGGCGGAGGGCTGGCTCCACACCGGCGACGAGGGTCGCATGGACGAGGACGGGTTCCTCTACATCACCGGCCGCAAGAAGGAGCTGTTCAAGACCTCCGGTGGCAAGTACGTCGCGCCGCCACACATCGAGGGCACGTTCAAGGGCATCAGCGCCCTGACGAGCCAGATCGTGGTGCACGGCAACGAGCGCAACTTCTGCTCCGCCCTGATCACCCTTGATCCCGATGCGGTGACCGAGTGGGCGGCTGGCCACGGCATGGCCGACAAGTCCTACGCCGAGGTCGTCAGCTCCCCGGAGATGCACGATGTCATCCAGGGTCAGATCGACGAGCTGAACACCAAGATCAACCGGTGGGAGACGATCAAGAAGTTCGCGATCCTCGATCACGACCTGTCGATCGAGTCCGGCGAGATCACGCCGAGCATGAAGGTCAAGCGCAACGTTGTGGAAGCCAACAACAAGGCTCTCCTCGACGGCTTCTACGCTTAGTCAGTGCCAACGACCGAAGGACCGCTCTCCCAGTCGGGGGAGCGGTCTTTCGGCGTCTACGTGCACGTGCCGTTCTGCTCCGTCCGGTGTGGCTACTGCGACTTCAACACGTACACCGCCGACGAGCTCGGCGAGGGCGCCACCCGCGCTTCGTACGCCGACACCGCGATCCTGGAGGTGCGGCAGGCCGGCCGGGCGCGCGCTGCGGCACCACCGGTCGAGACGGTGTTCTTCGGCGGTGGGACGCCGACCCAGCTGCCCTCGCACGATCTGGTCCGCGTCCTGGATGCGATCCGCGACACCTTCGGGCTGACCGATGACGTCGAGGTCACGACCGAGGCCAATCCGGACAGCGTCACCCCGGAGTCATTGGCGATCCTGAAGGCTGGCGGCTTCACCCGCATCTCCTTCGGCGTCCAGTCGGCCGTGCCACACGTCCTGGCGACGCTCGACCGCACGCACGACCCGGCCGGTGTCCCGCAGGCCGTCCGCTGGGCCCGCGAGGCCGGCTTCGAGCAGCTCAGCGTCGACCTGATCTACGGCACACCGGGGGAGTCGATGGCCGACTGGCGTGCCAGCGTCGAGCAGGCGATCGCCCTGGAGCCCGACCACATCAGCGCGTACGCCCTGATCGTCGAGAACGGCACGGCGTTCGCCCGCAAGGTCCGCCGCGGTGAGGTCCTGATGCCCGACGACGACGAGACCGCCGACAAGTACCTCCTCGCCGACGAGTTGTTCGCCGCCGCCGGGCTGGAGTGGTACGAGCTGTCCAACTGGGCCCGCGACGAAGCGGCCCAGTGCCGCCACAACGTGCTCTACTGGCGCAGCGCCGACTGGTGGGGGATCGGACCCGGGGCGCACTCGCACGTCAACGGCGAGCGCTGGTGGAACGTCAAGCATCCGGTGGCGTACGCCCAGAGGCTGACCGGGGGTGAGTCGCCGCGGCACGACGGGGAGATAATCGATGGGTCCACGGCGGAGGTCGAGCGGATCATGCTGGAGACTCGACTGCGCTCAGGGCTTGACCTCTCCAGCCTGGGTGCTGACGCGCGCAGTGCCGTGGCCGGGATCGTGAGGCGTGAGCTGGCGACCGTGGCCGACGACCGGCTCGTGCTGACCCGCTCGGGCCGGCTCCTGGCCGACGCCGTCGTGCGCGATCTCGTCGATTGAGACGGGTCAGTCGGCTGGAGCAGTCACGAAGTCGATGAGCTCCTCGACGCGGCCCAGGAGCTCGGGCTCGAGGTCGGCGTAGGAGTCGACCCGGCCCAGGATGTGCTTCCAGGCGCGGGCGATGTCCGCCTGGTCGCGGTGCGGCCAGCCGAGTGCCTCGCAGATGCCGTGCTTCCACTCGGTGCCCTTGGGGATGACCGGCCAGGCGCTCATGCCGAGGCGATCGGGCTTGACCGACTGCCAGACATCGACGTAGGGGTGCCCGACGACCAGGACGTGGGCACGCGACGAGACCTGCTGCGCGATGCGGGTCTCCTTGGAGCCCGGCACGAGGTGATCGACCAGGACGCCGAGACGGCGGTCGGACGCCGGCGCGAAGTCGTCGACGATGGCGGCGAGGTCATCGATGCCACCGAGGTACTCGACGGCGACACCCTCGATCCGCAGGTCGTCGCCCCACACCTTCTCGACCAGCTCGGCGTCGTGGCGGCCCTCGACATAGATGCGGCTCGGCAGGGCCACCCGTGCGCGGGCACCCTCGACCGCGCGGGAGCCCGATGCGGTCCGTCCCGAGGCGGCCTTGGTCTTGGCCGAGGGAGGCCGCAGGTTGACGGGCTTGCCGTCCAGCAGGAACCCGGGTCCGAACGGGAACGACCGGCGCTTAAGGCGACGGTCCTCGAGGATCATCATCCCGAGATCCTTCTCGATGACCATGACCTCGCCGCAAAATCCGGTGGTGGCGTCCTCGACGACCATGCCGTGCTCGGCGACGACCTCGACGGTGCGCCCACGTGGGGGCTTCTTCCAGTCGCCTGACAGCACGTCGGCGCCGTAGCGGTCAACCATGGAGCGCGCCGAGGAGTCGTTGGTGCAGCGCCTCGACGTCGTCCTTGCTGACGGCGGCGGGGAGGATCTCCGGGCTGCCCTCCATGAGTCCGAGTGCGAGGTCGACCGCGACGGGCCAGCTGGGCGCTACGTGCGCGGGCAGCTCGTCGGCCCACAGTGCGCCGATCGTGACCCATCGACGGGTCTGGTCCAGCCCGATGTGGCTGACGGTCATGACGAGCTCGCCGCCTGCCGGACCGTCGCCGAGGTGTGCGACCTCGACGAACCAGTCACCACCCAGGTCGGTCGCCCAGACCGAGGACATGTCACCACCGCGCGACTCGTGCGCGATCGTCGTGCCGTCCGCGAGGCGCACCTCGTAAGCGGTGAAGGTGAGCGATGTCTCGTCACCCTGCACGGCGATGGCTCCGTCGGCACTCTCCGTAATTGCTCCCACCTCGCTAGACTGGCACTTGACCGGTGAGAGTGCCAGCACGACGCGCGGAAGGAGATGCGATGTCTGACGACCGTCGAATCGACGTCCTCCGGGCGATCGTCGAGGACTACGTCGCGACGCAGGAGCCAGTCGGCTCCCGCTCGCTGCTCGACCGGCACCAGCTCGGTGTCTCCCCGGCCACGATCCGCAATGACATGGCCGCTCTCGAGGACGAGGGCTACCTCACGCAGCCGCACACGAGCGCGGGACGCATCCCGACCGACAAGGGCTACCGGATGTTCGTCGACCGGCTCGGGTCGGTCAAGGCGTTGTCGGCGGCCGAGCGTCGAGCCATCGAGACGTTCCTGACCGGGGCGGTCGATGTCGATGACGTCGTCCAGCGTTCCGTGCGAGTCCTGGCGCAGCTGACCAACCAGGTCGCGATCGTCCAGTACCCGTCGCTGACCCGCTCGACGGTCCGCCACATCGAGATCGTGGCGCTGGAGGGCGCACGGGTCCTGCTCGTCGTCATCACCAGCAGCGGCCGGGTCGAGCAGCGCATCATCGAGCTGGTCTCGACACCCGGCGAGAACCTGATCAGCGACATGCGTTCACGCATCACCCATGCGACGGTGGGTCAGCGACTCCCGGAGGCGTCGCTCCGGCTTGCCGACCTGATCCAGACCTTCGACCCGAACGACCGGCCGATCGTCACCTCGATCGTCACGACCCTGTCGCAGACGTTCTCCAACGAGCGCTCCGACGAGCGCATCGCGGTGGGCGGCACGGCCAATCTGGCCCGCTTCGGCAGCGACTTCGATACGGCGATCAAGCCGGTCCTCGAGGCGATCGAGGAGCAGGTCGTGCTGCTCAAGCTGCTGGGTGAGGCGACGAGTGGGCTGACGGTCCGTATCGGCAGCGAGACGGGTCATGAAAGCCTTGCCAGCACGGCCGTCGTGTCGACCGCGTACGGGCTGGACGAACAAGCCCTCGCGACCCTCGGCACCGTCGGGCCGACCCGCATGGACTATCCCGCAACGATGGCCGCCGTGGGCGCCGTCGCCCGCTATGTCGGTCGCATGCTGGCCGACAACTGACCTCTCGACTTGATTCACTCGACTTGATTAAGGGCACCTAGGACTTATGGCACAGGACTTCTACGCAACACTCGGCGTCGGGCGCGACGCTGGCGCTGACGAGATCAAAAAGGCGTACCGCAAGCTCGCGCGCCAGCTGCACCCCGACGTCAACGACGCAGCGGATGCCTCGGACCGCTTCAAGGACGTCACGATCGCCTACGAAGTGCTCTCGGACCCGCAGAAGCGCTCGACGTACGACCGCGGTGGCGACCCGTTGAGCAACAACGGGGGTGGCGGTGGCTTCGGCAACCAGGGCTTCAACTTCGACGACATCATGGACGCCTTCTTCGGCCAGAACGCCGGTCGCGGTCCGCGGTCCCGCTCGCAGCGTGGGCAGGATGCCCTGCTGCGGCTCGATGTCGACCTCGCCGAGGCTGCATTCGGCGCTACCCACGAGATCAAGGTCGACACCGCCGTGGCCTGCACGACTTGCGAGGGCAGTGGGGCGGCCAACGGCTCCGAGCCGGTCACGTGTCGCACGTGTCACGGGCACGGCGACGTGCAGCACGTCCAGCGATCCCTGCTCGGCGACATCCGCACGTCACGACCCTGCCCGACCTGCCACGGCTTCGGCTCGGTCATTCCCGATCCGTGCCCCGAGTGCGCGGGTGAGGGTCGCGTGCGGTCACGCCGCACCATCTCGGTCACGATCCCGGCCGGTGTCGACCAGGGCACCCGCATCCAGCTGACCGGCGAGGGCGAGGTCGGGCCCGGCGGTGGTCCGGCCGGGGACCTGTACCTCGAGATCAACGTCGCCCGCCACCCGGTGTTCCAGCGCAAGGGCGATCAGCTCTTCTGCCAGATCACCCTGCCGATGACGGCGGCGGCGCTCGGCACGCACCTGGACCTGCCGACGCTCGAGGCCGATCTGCCCGAGCCCGAGGAGGGCACGACCCAGGTCGAGCTGGACGTCACGCCCGGCACGCAGTCCGGCGACACCCTCACGATCAAGGGATTCGGTGTACCTCGGCTGCGCGGTCCCGGCCGTGGCGACCTCAAGGTGCAGGTCGTGGTCGAGACGCCCGGCCGCCTGGACGAGGAGCAGCGCAGCCTCCTGGAGCAGCTGGCCAAGCTGCGCGAGGAGGAGCGCCCCGAGGCGCTGATCGCGAGCAATCACAAAGGTGTCTTCGGTAAGCTGAAGGATGCGTTCAAATGAGTCTGACCACTGACCCGGACTGCCTGTTCTGCAAGATCGTCGCGGGTGACATCCCTGCGGAGATCGTGTCCGAGACCGAGCACACCGTTGCCTTCCGTGACCTCGACCCGCAGGCGCCGACGCACGTCCTGGTCATCCCGCGTCGGCACGAGCCGGACATCGGCACGCTTGCGGCCGCGGACGCCGAAGCGACGATCGCTCTGCTCTCCGAGGCCAAGCAGATCGCCGAGGGAGCGGGCAACGGCTCGTACCGGCTCGTGTTCAACACCGGTGCGGATGCGCACCAGACGGTGTTCCACTGCCACGCGCACGTCCTGGCCGGGCGTGGCCTCGGATGGCCACCCGGGTGATCGGGAATTAGCGCGCCGACGCGGCAATTGCGTACGATTGAGACCACATGACTGATGACACCACGCCTGCTCACGCCTTCGAGATCCCGTCGAGCGTTCCGGCAGTTGCCCTGCTCGGCCCGGCCGATGATTTCCTGCGTCTGATCGAGGACTCCTTCGAGGCACGCATCCACGCCCGCGGTAACACCATCACGGTGACCGGCTCGCCGGCCGAGGCCGCACTGGTCGAGCGGCTGCTCGACGAGCTCGTGACGATCGTGCGTACGGGCCAGAACCTGACCCGCGAGACCGTCGAGCGGAGCATCACGATGCTGCGCGCCGAGACCGAGGAGAAGCCCGCCGAAGTGCTGAGCCTCAACATCCTGTCGAACCGCGGCCGTACGATCCGACCCAAGACGGTCAACCAGAAGCGCTACGTCGACGCGATCGACAATCACACGATCGTGTTCGGGATCGGCCCGGCCGGCACGGGCAAGACCTACCTGGCGATGGCCAAGGCGGTCCAGGCCCTGCAGGCCAAGGAAGTCACCCGCATCATCCTGACCCGGCCCGCGGTCGAGGCCGGCGAGCACCTGGGCTTCCTGCCCGGCACCCTCGGCGAGAAGATCGATCCCTATCTGCGGCCGCTGTACGACGCGCTCCACGACATGATCGATCCTGAGACGATCCCCAAGCTGCTGACATCGGGCGTCATCGAGGTCGCACCGCTGGCGTACATGCGCGGTCGCACGCTCAACGATGCGTTCATCATCCTCGACGAGGCGCAGAACACGACGCAGGAGCAGATGAAGATGTTCCTGACCCGCCTGGGCTTCGGCTCGAAGATCGTCGTGACCGGCGACGTCACCCAGGTCGACCTGCCGTCGAGCACCAAGAGCGGCCTGCGGGTCGTCCAGGACATCCTCGACGACGTCCTCGACATCCACTTCTCTCGTCTGACGGCCTCCGACGTCGTCCGGCACAAGCTCGTCGGGCGCATCGTTGCTGCCTACGACGAGTTCGAGGCGGGTGCAGACAGCCATGAACGTCGACGTTCTCAATGAGTCCGGGGCCGACGTGGACGTCGTCGGCCTGACCCGGTTGTGCCGCTTCACGATGCGCCGCATGCGCCTGCACCCGGCGACCGAGCTGACCGTGCGCCTGGTCGATCCCGACACGATCGCGGTCCTCAACGAGCAGTGGATGGGCAAGGTCGGGCCGACCGATGTGCTGTCCTTCCCGATGGACGAGCTGACGCCCGGGCGAGACGGCGTCGAGAGCCCTGAGGGCTATCTGGGTGACATCGCGCTGTGTCCCCAGGTCGCCGAGCAGCAGGCGCCCGCAGCAGGGCATGCCACGCAGGACGAGGTCGACCTGCTGACGGTGCACGGCATCCTGCACCTCCTGGGCTACGACCACGCCGAACCCGAGGAGCACCAGGAGATGTTCGGTCTCCAGGGCCGACTGCTGCTGGAGTGGCAGCAGGCGGCCGAGGGCCACGACCCCGAGCAACCGTGACGGGCCGATGATGAGCTGGATCCCGATCATGGGCTCGGTCCTGCTTGCGCTGGTCGCTGGCACCCTGGCGAGCGTCGATGCCGCGATCTCGGCGTTCTCCAAGGCCCGCGCCGAGGAGCTCGAGGACGAGGGCCGAAGCGGCGCAGGCCGACTCGCGCGGATCCTCGCGGACCCCGCGCCCTACCTCAACTCGGTCCTGCTCGTGCGCGTGCTCGCCGAGACCTCCAGCATCGTGCTGGTCGCGCTGTTCGTCGCCGACCACGTCGACGGGCTGTGGGCGCGATTCAGCATTGCGGTGGGGATCATGGTCGTCGTCAGCTTCGTCCTGATCGGTGTGGGGCCGCGCACACTCGGCCGGCAGCACGCCGAGTCGATCGCCCTGGCCTCGGCGTTGCCGGTCATCGGTCTGCGGACGTTGCTCGGCCCGATCCCGCTGGTGCTGATACTGCTCGGCAACGCCGTCACCCCGGGCAAGGGATTCCGTGAGGGCCCCTTCGCTTCTGAGGTCGAGGTGCGCGAGCTCGTCGATCTCGCTGCGGCGAGCTCGGTCATCGAGTCCGACGAGGGCAAGATGCTGCAGTCGGTCTTCGAGCTGGGCGACACGATCGTCCGTGAGGTCATGGTGCCGCGCACCGACCTGGTGTTCGTCGAGCGCCATAAGACTCTGCGCCAGGCGATGTCCCTGGCCCTGCGCAGCGGCTACTCCCGCATGCCGGTCGTGGGGGAAAACCTCGACGACGTCATCGGCATGGCGTACCTCAAGGACATCACCAAGCGCGTTTTCGACAACCATGTGGCCGAGACCACCGAGCGGATTGAGTCGATCGCTCGGCCGTGCCTTTTCATCCCGGACACCAAGCACGCTGACGACCTCCTCAAGGAGATGCAGGCCCAGCGCACGCACGTCGCGATTGTCGTCGACGAGTTCGGTGGCACCTCCGGGATGGTCACGATCGAGGACATCGTCGAGGAGATCGTCGGCGAGATCACCGACGAGTACGACACCGAGCCCGAGGAGAGCGAACAGCTCGTCGACGGATCGTGGCGAGTCAGCTCCCGGTTCGAGGTCGACGACCTCGAGGACCTGTTCGACATCCCGATCGACGACGAGGATGTCGACTCGGTCGGTGGACTGATGGCCAAGCATCTCGGCAAGGTCCCGATCCGCGGAAGCGTCATCGAGCTGGAGGGTCTACGGTTCGAGGCCGAGGGCCCGTCCGGCCGACGCAATCGCATCGGTCGTGTCCTGGTGAGCCGGCTCGACGTCCACACTGTTGCCCCATCGAAAGGTTCCGATCATGGACATCACTCCTGAGGACGCCAAGCTCGTGACGTTGGCCCGCGCATCGCGGGCCCGCACTGGCGCGCGGCACGGCGCGGCGGTGCGCGACCAGGACGGCCGTACGTATGCCGCCTCGACCGTCGAGCTGCCGTCGGTCAAGATCGACGCCCTCGACCTCGCCGTGGCGATGGCGGTCTCGTCCGGTGCGACCGGCATCGAGGCTGCGGCGCTCGTGGCCGACCGCCACCCCGAGCCGATCGTCCGCGGCACCGCAGTGCGCGACCTCTCAGGCGGCGGCGTCAACGTCTTCATCGCCGACCCAGCCGGCGACGTCGTCCGGGTGGGGACGACATGAGCGAGTTCAAGTCAGGGTTCGCCTGCTTCGTCGGCCGCCCCAATGCCGGCAAGTCGACGCTGACCAATGCGCTGGTCGGTGGCAAGATCGCGATCACCTCGTCCAAGCCGCAGACGACCCGCCACGCGATCCGCGGGCTCGTCAACCGCGAGGATGCCCAGCTGATCCTGATCGACACGCCGGGGTTGCACAAGCCGCACACCTTGCTGGGCGAGCGGCTCAACGCGGTGGTTCGCTCCACCTGGTCCGAGGTCGACACGATCGGCATGTGCTTGCCGGCCAACGAGTCGGTCGGCGAGGGTGACAAGTTCCTGATCCGTGAGCTCGCGCAGATCCGCCGCAAGCCGGTCTTCGCGATCGTGACCAAGACCGACCTGGTCAAGCCCGAGAAGCTCCGCGATCACCTCATCGCCGTCCAGCAGGCCGGCATCGACCTGGGCCTGCAGTGGCAGGAGATCATCCCCGTGTCTGCGGTGGCCAACGACCAGGTCGACCTGCTCGCCGATCTTCTGGTCGGCACGCTGCCCCCGGGGCCGGCGCTGTACCCCGAGGGTCAGCTGACCGACGAGCCGGAGGAGACGCTGATCGCCGAGATCATCCGCGAGGCGGCGCTCGAGGGCGTGCGCGACGAGCTCCCGCACTCCATCGCCGTCGTGGTCGACGAGATGGTGCCGCGCGAGGGTCGGCCTGCGGACAAGCCGCTGATCGACGTACGGGTCAACGTCTACGTCGAGCGGGACAGCCAGAAGGGCATCATCATCGGTAAGCAGGGGGCCCGGCTGCGCGAGATCGGTACCGACTCCCGGTCGCAGATCGAGAAGCTGCTCGGAACGCCGGTGTTCCTGGACCTGCACGTCAAGGTCGCCAAGGAGTGGCAGCGCGATCCCAAGCAGCTGCGCAAGCTCGGCTTCTGACGCGGACCGACGTCGGCGTGTTCAGGCGGCGCGGGGTTGAAGCTGGGTGTGCCGGGCGTGGCAGTCGCCATCGTGCAGCAGGTGGTGGTGCACGAGGCGGAACAGGGCGCCGTTGCCGATCGTGACGGTCGCCGGGAGCCCTCCGGCGTGGGGGAGCGCCCTGGCCGGCAGATGCTCGATCAGCTCGCAAAACGCCCAACGAGTAGCCGTGCGTGCCTGAGGTCGTCGGTCGCCAGGATGGTGGCACGCCCGAGCAGGATCTGCTGACCGTCGGCGCGCTCCTCCGCGCCGATCCCGTCCGGCAGCTCGGCCACGGCGCGCGCGACGATGCCGGCCTGCCCGGTCGTGATGTCACCGGTTGCCCACGCAGCCCGGTTTGCCTCGGTCTGGTTGGAGAAGACCGCCTGCACACGCCCCACGATTCAAGCCTACGCCGAGCCTCGGACGTGCCTCATTGCTCGTCGAAGCCCGAGAATCCCGCGGGCTCCTCCTCGGTCACCTGGATGCTCTCGACCACGGCTCGCGGCGGGCCTGTCCGGCACCACTCGACCAGGTGCTCGACCGCCGAGGCGTCACCCTCGAAAACCGCCTCGACCGAGCCGTCTGGTCGATTGGAGACCCAGCCGGAGACCCGGTGCCTGCGGGCCTCCTGCTGGCAGGAGGCCCGGAAGAAGACGCCTTGGACCGTCCCACGCACCACGACGCGTCGACGGATCACGTGGTCACCCGCCGGCGGGTCGAAGTGGGCGGGTCACGTCAGCCGGCCCGGTTCTGCAGCGCCGTGACGAAGACGTTCGCGATGTCCGCGGGCGTGCGGGCGATGTAGCTTGTGCCTCCGGTTGCCTCCGAGATCTGCTTGAGCACGGCGGCGTCGGCATCCGCCGTGATGCCGATCGTCACGATGATCACGGGTCGCGTCGGGTCGAACTCCTCCTTCAGCGTGGTCAGCAGCGATTTCAGCGAGATGCTGCCGGGGTCGTCATTGGCCCCGTCGGTCAGCAGGATGACGCTGTTGATGGCCTTCGGGTCGTACGCCTTCTTGACCTCGCGGTAGGCCGCGAGCGTCGTGTCGTACAGCCCCGTGCCACCGCCGACCTTGGGCTTGAGGGATCGAGCGGCCTTGAGGACGATCTCGCGTTGCGTCGTGTCACCCACCTCGGCGTCCATCCGACGAATCTTGACGAGCGCCTTGTAGTCCTTGTTGCCGTCCAGCTTGGTCGAGAAGGACCACAGGCCCAGCTGTGCCTTGCCGGGAAACAGGCCGAGCCCGGTCTCGCTCGCCTTGATCGTCAGGGCCATCCGGGTCGTGCTGCCGGCAGGAAACGCCATCGACCCCGAGACGTCGTCGACGGCCAGGGCGCGGATCGGCAACGCAAGTCGGGCGAAGGTCGTGAGCGCGTCACTGACGGCGGACAGGTCGGCTGGCGCGAGCTTCGCGACCTTGCCGACACCGCGGTCATCGTCCAGCGGCGCGCCGTTGGGAAGGCGGAAGCCGGTAGAGGACAGCTCCGCCTGCGCCTCGGAGGACGAGAGCACCGCGGCCAGGAGCTTGCCGACCCTGCGCGCAGCGGGGTGGTCACCGCTCGACGGTTCGGTGACGGCCATCGGGAAGTCGAGGAACACTGAGCCGTCCTTGGGCACCGCGGTCGACACCGCACCTGACGGTTGCGACACGACGGCCTGTTCGGTGACAACGGCGGTGCCGCCATCGGCCATGACCTCGTCGATCCGCTTTCCCTGGCTCGTCTCCGGGTCGGAGGAGAGCTGGGCCTGCGCGATCGGCACCATGGCGGCGGTGACGACCTTGGTGTCCGAGCTTTCCGCCTGCGCAACGGCGAGGCTGCCGATGATCGGGGCTGCCGAGACGCTGCTGGTGAGGGGATCTCCCAACCCGAGTCCCTTCGTGCGGAGGACGTCGAGCCAGGTGTCCACCTCTGGTTGATCACCCTGGGCACCGATCGCAACCACCGGGGTCGTCGCGATCGACTCGCTCACGATGTCGGGAGACTGGGCGGTCGCCTTGCCGAGTCGGTACAGCCACAGGCTCGAGTCCGGGATCCAGAGTGCGGGGGCCTTGCCTCCCGAGACCGCGGCCAGGGCCGCGGCGCTGGGTACGGCCTCCACGGCGAGATCTGTGCAGTCCAGGTCGGATGCTGACTGCAGCGCGACGAGCCGGTCGACGACTGGCGCGAGAGCTGGATCGACCGCGACAGTCATCTCCGAACTGTTGGCGCACCCACCGCTCAGTGCACGGAAGGCCGACACCGCGCCGAACGACAATGCGACGAACAGGAGCGCAGCCAAGGCCAGCGCCAGTCCACGCTTGGATCTACGATGCTGGTGCGCTCGATGGACCCCACTCATGGGACTTCCCCCTAGAAGTGAGCAGCGATGACTTGTGGTCCGCCGCCCGAATCGTTCGTTGTGTGCCGTCCAGTGTGCCAGTTTCAATGGTGCACCGAATCATAATTGCCGGGATAGCAGCATGGAGGTCGGAGCATGGATGCGCGCGAAGCGCTGCGAGAGATCGGGTTCTGGCTCGAACGTGAGCAGGCCACGACGTATCGCGTCGATGCCTTCCGCCGGGCGGCGTCCGCGATCGAGGATCTGACCGCTGAGCAGATCGTCGAGCAGGTGGCCGATGGCAGGCTCCGCCGGGTGAAGGGAATCGGGGACCGCACGTTCGGCGTCATGGCGCAAACCGCGCGGGGCGAGGTGCCGGACTATCTCCTCGATCTGCGAGAGCGTGGCGCGTCGCCGTTGGCAACCGGCGGGACGGACCTACGGGCACAGCTCCGTGGCGATCTGCACAGTCACTCGGACTGGTCGGACGGTGGTTCGTCGATCCACGAGATGGCACGCGCCGCGGTGTGGAGGGGGAGGGAGTACCAGGTGCTGACCGACCACTCGCCGAGGCTGACGATCGCCAATGGGCTGTCCGCCGAGCGGCTCGCGGAGCAGCTCGAGGTCGTGGCCACGGTCGATGCCGAGCACGACGACTTCAGGCTGCTGAGTGGCATCGAGGTCGACATTCTCGACAACGGCGGGTTGGACCAGACCGAGCAGATGCTCGAGCGGCTCGACGTCGTGGTCGCCAGCGTGCACTCCAAGCTCGCGATGGATCGCGACGTTATGACCCGCCGCATGGTGACTGCGATCAGCAATCCCTTCACCAACGTGCTCGGACACTGCACCGGGCGGCTCGTCGCGGGCTCGCGCGGCAGGCGGGACGAATCGCAGTTTGACCCGGAGATCGTGTTTGCGGCCTGCCAGCAGTTCGATGTCGCGGTCGAGATCAACTCCCGGCCCGAACGGCAGGACCCGCCGAGCCGGCTGATCGAGATGGCGTTGGACTTCGACTGCATGTTCGCGATCGACACCGATGCGCACGCGCCGGGGCAGCTGGACTTCCTGGACTACGGCGCCGAGCGGGCCACGGCCAGCGGCGTGCCAGCCTCCCGCATCGTGACGACCTGGCCCGTAGACCGCCTGCTGGCGTGGTCGCACGCCAAGCGTTGACCCGGTTGGTCAGGCGAGGCTGTCAGCGAGCTCGCGGATCTGGGCGGCGGAGACCTCCTGCGCGGCCCGGCCGGTGACCGCGTCGTACACGTCGACCAGCGCGGCGAGGTCCTTGACCATGCGGCGGGCGCGAGCCGGTTCGTTACCGCAGTCGGCGCGACACTCGCCGGAGGCCGCGATGCGGTGGGCGATCACGAGTGCAGTGAGCGCGTACGCCTCGGCGGCCTCGAGCTCGGGGGACAGCACGAACGGGAACATCCGCGAGGCGCCGTCGTGGAATGCGAGGTGATCGGCATCGAGCTCGCCCGTGACCAGCGGGAACGAAACAGCCTCGGCGAAGGCCGCGCGAACGTCGTCGTCCGTGCTCTCGCGGTCGATCCACTCCTCGGCCCGGGCGACGGCAGCCAGGGCGTGCCCCCGGGCGCCGGGCTCCAGCAGGGCGATGACCTGACGGGTCTGGGCCATGCGGAGCCTGGCACGGAGTGCCGGCGTGTCCTCGGTCGTACCGAACAGGCGCCCGATCAGCGGGACCAGGCGGGTGCGGTCGCTGTCGCGCAGCAGGTCGTTCGTCGTGCGTGCCTCGTGGGCCAGCAGGGGGTGAGTGCACTCGGGGCGGTCGCTCCAGTCCTCGCCGGCGAGCAGCGAGACGTACTCCATGACGCACGCCTCGCCATGGTCCGCGTCGTGGGAACCGGCGGCGAGTGTCGGGAGTGCATCGGGAACGTTCACGACTCGATCATCTCCCGGCGGGCCAAGGAGTGCGACGTACAGTCACGCCATCAGCAGGGCGGCGACGGTGCCGCCGAGCTCGTACGCCGCGTCGAGATCCGGCTGCTCCACATCGCCCATGACCTCCAGGACGGACGCGGACTGGGTCCATGGCAGCGCACCGATGATCGACTGCACCGACCTGACGGCTCCGGTCGTGTCGTAGCGTCCATGCACCCACAACCCGTACGGCTTCTTGCCGCCCGATCCGCTCCCCGCAGAACCGTCGTCGGACAGTGAGCCACCCATCTGCAGGAAGTGCGAGTCGAAGAAGTGCTTGAGCGCGCCGGACATGTAGCCGAAGTTGGCGCTCGTGCCGAGCAGGAATCCGTCCGCCGTGTGGACATCGTCGGGCCGGACCTCGAGGGCGGGACGCACGACGACCTCGACGCCCAGGATTGCGTCATCGGAAGCTCCTGCGACGACGGCCTCGGTCAGGCGCTGCGTCGCGGCCGTGGGGGAGTGGTGGACGATCAGGAGCCAGGGCATGACACCAACGTAGCCACCAAGGGGACGTGAACTCTCAGAATTCGTGACTGCGGGTTTGACCCGATGTGCTTACCATCACATATGGAGTTCGAGAGAGTCGCACGCGCCATTCTCGGCAACATCGAGAAGGTCATCGACGGCAAGCCCGAGGCAGCCGAGGCCGCGCTGGTCGTGTTCCTCGCCGAGGGGCACCTGCTCATCGAGGACGTGCCTGGCGTCGGCAAGACGGTCCTCGCCAAGGCCCTCGGTCGCTCGGTCAGCTGCTCGGTGCGGCGGATCCAGTTCACTCCTGACCTCCTGCCGTCGGACATCACGGGCGTCTCGGTCTACAACCAGGTCGACCGCGAGTTCGAGTTCAAGCCCGGCGCGGTGTTCGCCAATATCGTGATCGGTGACGAGATCAACCGTGCCTCGCCCAAGACGCAGTCGGCGCTGCTCGAGGCGATGGAGGAGCGGCAGGTCACGGTCGACGGCACGACGTACGTCCTGGCCAGCCCATTCTCGGTCGTGGCGACCCAGAACCCGTTCGAGATGGAGGGCACCTATGCCCTGCCCGAGGCCCAGCGGGATCGCTTCATGGCGCGAATCTCGATGGGTTATCCCGATGCGCGGGCAGAGCTTGCGATGGTGCGGGGCCGCGACGCCGAAAACCCGTTCGACGACCTCGAGTCCGTCGCGTCGATCGAAGACGTGCAGGCGATGATCGCGTTCGCCCGGGCGATCTACGTCTCGCCGTCGGTCGAGCAGTACGCCGTCGACATCGCCCAGGCGACCCGCGCCGATGCGGATCTGCGGCTGGGTGCCAGCCCGCGCGCCACCTTGCAGCTGGTGCGCGCCGCCAAGGCCCGGGCGGCGGTGCAGGGCCGCGACTACGTCCTTCCGGACGACATCGACGCCTTGGTGCCGGTCGTGCTGCCGCACCGACTCATCCCGATGCGAGGCGCGGCAAGCGTCGAGGACATCGTGGACCGCATCGTCGCCGAGACGCCCGTCCCGGCCGGTGCGGTCCAGCCGAGCTGAGCGTGATGACCGCCGACCAGCAGCCCAGCCGCCTCCGGGGCGCTGCGAGCTCGGTCGTACTGACCCCCCGCGGGGTGGGCTTCCTGGTCGTCGGGGTCGTGAGCTTCGCGGCAGCGCCGGCGCTGTCCCTCCCGGCACTCCTGTACGTGACGGGACTGCTGCTCGCTCTGGTCCTGCTGTCCGGACTGTTCGTCTTCGTGGGCCACTCGCGGGTGCGCATCGAGCGTTCCTTCAACCCCCAGGTCGTGCGGCCCGGGCAGGCGTCGCGAGCCACGGTGCGTATCACCAACTTGTCGTTGCTGCCGTGCCTGGAAGCGCGTTGGAGCGATGTTCTCCCGCGGGGCATCTCGGGCGATGCCGAAGGGGTCCTTCCTGCAATGACAGGCAGCCGCGGGGCGGACACACGGGTGAGCTTCTCGTACGGTCTGCAGGGCACCCGGCGCGGGCTGCATCCCGTCGGACCACTCCGGGTCAACGTGCTGGATCCGTTCGGGCTGGTCTACCGCCGGCACAGCTTCGGTGCGCCGGAGTCCCTGACGGTACTGCCACGCTGTGTCGAGCTGCGACCCATCGCGCCTCGTGGCACCAGTGATGATGGGGCAACCCGGCCCGCTCCTCAGCACGTCGGGCTGGGTGAGGACGACGTGATCGCACGCAGCTACCTCCCCGGCGATGCCATGAAGCGTTTGCACTGGAAGGCGACGGCCCACCGCGGTGAGCTCATGGTCCGTCAGGAGGAGCAGCAGCTGACACCGCGCGCGGCGGTCATCCTCGACTGCGACCCCCGTTCGCAAGGCACGGCCCGCGACCGCCAGGGCGTGTGGGAGCACTCCGCATCGTTCGAGTGGTGCGTCGTGGCCACCGCATCGATCACAGCTCATCTGGTGAAGGCCGGTTACGTCACGATTCTGCAGTCAAGCGGCCCGGCGATCGAGCGGTTTGTCGCCGAGGGTCAGGACACCGTCGAGGACGCGATGGCCGATCTCGCCGTCGTCGAGCCGCAGGAGCAGGACCACGAGCATCGGATCGCGCCCGAGCGCACGGCCTTCGTCGTGCTGGGTCACCTGAGCGTCGAGCGGGCCCAACACTGGGTCACGCACCTCGCGACGACTCGCACCGTCCTGGCGTTCGTCTCGGCCGGCACCCCGCCTGACGCCCTGGACGTGCTCGACGGTGCCCGCTGGAGGGTCGTGAGATATCGACCCAAGGACGACGTCAGCGCCGCATGGGCCGAGCTCGACGGGACGCGGACCCATGCTGCGGGCTGATCCCTCGACGCGTCGCACGACGCGGACCAACCGTGACACGTGGCTCGACCATGTCATCATCGCGATCGCCTTCGCGGTGCTGCTCTCGGGTTTCCGCTCCGTGATCAGCGGCAACGACTGGTGGATCACGACGATCCTGGTCGCCATGCTCACGGGCCTGACCTGCGCCGTGCTGCGCGCTGTCAGCGTGCGCTGGGTTGCACCGATCGCGATCGTGGTCGAGCTGCTCGCACTCGCGTGGGTCTTCGTCCCGGACACCCTGATCGTCATCGTGCCGACTCTCGACACCTTCCAGGGGCTCGGCAGTCTCGCGTCGGCGGCGAAGACCATCATCGTGGGCGAGCAGGCTCCGGTGGTTGCCGCCGAGCCGGTCGTGCTGGTCATGGCCAGCTCGTTCGGGCTGCTGGTCGTCGTGGCCGACTCGCTGCTGGCGCGTCGGCGGGCAGCTGCGACGGTCGGGGCTCTGCTGCTCGCGGTGTTCGTGACGCCGGCGCTGATCTCCGGCGACACGCCATCGGTCTGGTTGTTCGCGACGGTTGCGGCGCTCTGGCTGGTGATCCTGCGGTCGCGCACGGCGCTCGGCGGTTCGCTCGCGCAGCGCGGCCGTGGGCCCGCTCTCGTGCTGGGAAGCGCCGCGTTGGCGGCCGCGGTCGCCTTCCCGATCCTCTCGCCCGACGTCAGCGCGGTCGCGACGTCGTGGGGCAAGCCGCCGCCGGCGGTGTTCGGTCGGGGCATCAACCCGATGCTGGAGCTGGGGCAGAACCTGCGCCGCAACGGCACCGCGACGGCACTGACCTACACGACGGGACTTTCCGAAGCGCCGTACCTCAAGGTCGCGACGCTGCGGGACTTCACCGGCAGGACCTGGAAACCGGGTTCGACCAAGCGGTTCGACGCCGCCGAGGGGGAGTTCGCGGTCAAGGACGGGATCAAGACCGAGAAGGCGTTGACCACGATCGCGATCCGGCAGCTGCGCACCACGATGCTGCCGGTTCCCTATCCGCTGTACGAGGTCGCCGGGCTCGAGGGCACATGGTCACGCGAGAGATTCGGGTTGACGATGGGCTCGACCGACAGCGACACCCGTGGTCAGACGTACTCCGTCACGAGCCTGGACATCCAGCCCACAGCGCAGCAGATGCGGGCGATCAGGACCGACATCGGCCTGCAGCTGCAAGAAGAGGTCAAGCTGCCCGACAAGATCCCCGCCGCGATCGAGGAGACCGCCCGTGAGGTCACTGCGGACGCCACAAACCAGTACGACAAGGTCATCGCCCTGCAGAACTTCCTCCGCAACGGCGCGTTCACCTACTCCGAGACCGCCCCGGTCGCCGACGGCTACGACGGCAACGGTGTCGAAGTCATCGCGGAGTTCCTGCAGAGACGCGCGGGCTACTGCGTGCACTTCTCCTCGGCGATGGCCGTGATGGCGAGGACGCTCGACATCCCCTCACGCATCGCGGTGGGATACGCGCCGGGCACAGTGACCGGGGTCCGAGACGACCGCAACGTCTACGAGGTGACCTCCGACGACCTGCATGCCTGGACCGAGATCTACTTCACGGGCGTGGGCTGGGTCAGGTTCGAGCCGACGCCGGGCGTCGGTTCGACTCCGGGGTTCGTCGAGCCGGGGGTGCCATCCTCCGACGTGAGCTCGGAGGATGCCCCGCCCGTCGACCGCCCGTCGGTCCGAGGCGAGAACGACGCCGTCGCAGCTGCCCCCACGACCTCGGAGGCCTCGCGGACCGCTCCTCGCACTGCGCTGACGACCTTGGCCGGGCTGATCGTCCTGATGAGCGCACCGGCGCTCATCCGGGGCGCGCGCCGGCGCTGGCGGCTCGCCCGGGCGGAGGTCGACCCGCTCTGGCGCGAGCTCGAGGACACCGCTATCGACCTCGGTGTCCGGTTCTCGGTCGCCGACACCCCCCGCGGCTTCAGCCGACGATTGCACGATCGGTCCGGCGTGGACCACGAGGCGCTGGACCGCTTGCTCGACCGGATCGAACGGGCCCGCTTCGCGCGCAGCTCCGGAGTGGACGGGGACGGTGCCGGCGACCTCCGGATCGTCATCGCCTCGCTGCGGGCCGGAGCGTCGGCCCGGCAACGATGGCGGGCCACCCTGCTTCCACGTTCGCTCGCCGGCCGTCGGTCGCACGCTGCGCCTGCACCACTCGCGACGGACGTCGTGGGGCGGACCGGGTGATCCGGTCAGGGATCTAGCTCGTGTCGCGGTCGAACTGCTCCTTCGGCTCAACGTACGAACCCGGCGCCCGACGATTGCTCATGCTGATAAAGTACGAACCATCATGCGGAACCAGAGCCTGCTCCTTCTCTGCCGCGCCGAGGTCCTCTAGGTCGGACCCCTCGGCGCGGAGTTTGTCACGCACCGGCCGCAACATCAGCCAGACAAACCCAGAGGAAGTCCGATGAAACCCTACGCCAGCACGCCGCAGCAGCCCAGCGGTATGTCGTTCCAGCGCTACCTGCCATTCGTGCCGGTCGATCTGCCTGACCGCACGTGGCCCGCCAAGACCATCACCGAGGCCCCGCGATGGTGTGCGGTCGACCTGCGCGACGGCAACCAGGCGCTGATCGATCCCATGACCCCGGCCCGCAAGCTCGCAATGTTCCAGCTGCTGGTGCGCATGGGCTACAAGGAGATCGAGGTCGGCTTCCCGAGCGCGAGCCAGACCGACTTCGACTTCGTCCGCCAGCTCATCGAGGGCAACCTGATCCCCGACGACGTCGTGATCCAGGTGCTGACGCAGTGCCGCGAGCCCCTGATCGACCGCACCTTCGAGTCGCTGGTGGGCGCCAAGCAGGCCATCGTCCACTTCTACAACTCGACGTCGACCCTGCAGCGACGCGTCGTGTTCGGCCTGGACAAGGATGGCATCACCGACATCGCGACGCAGGGTGCGCGGCTGTGCATGAAGTACGCCGAGATCCACACGCCGGACACCAGGATCTCGTACGAGTACTCCCCGGAGTCCTACACCGGCACCGAGCTGGACTACGCGCTGGAGATCTGCAGCCGGGTCATCGACGTCATCGACCCGACCCCCGAGTGGCCGCTGATCATCAACCTGCCGGCGACGGTCGAGATGGCCGTTCCCAACGTCTACGCCGACTCGATCGAGTGGATGCACCGCAACCTGCCGCGTCGCGACAGCATCGTCCTGTCACTGCACCCGCACAACGACCGGGGGACCGGTGTCGCCGCGGCGGAGCTGGGCTACCTGGCCGGCGCCGACCGTATCGAGGGCTGCCTGTTCGGCAACGGTGAGCGCACCGGGAACGTGTGCCTCGTGACCTTGGGTCTCAACCTGTTCAGCCAGGGCGTCGACCCACAGATCGACTTCCACGACATCGACGAGATCCGCCGCACCGTCGAGTACTGCAACGAGCTGCCGGTGCCCGAGCGGCACCCGTACGGCGGCGACCTGGTCTACACGGCCTTCAGCGGCTCGCACCAGGACGCCATCAAGAAGGGCTTCGAGCACATGGCGATCGACGCGGCGGCGGCGGGCAAGCCTGTCGACGACATGCCGTGGGCCGTGCCGTACCTGCCGATCGACCCGCGCGACGTCGGCCGCTCCTACGAGGCCGTCATCCGGGTTAACAGCCAGTCCGGCAAGGGTGGCGTCGCGTACATTCTCAAGAACGACCACCAGCTCGACCTGCCCCGTCGACTGCAGATCGAGTTCAGCCAGGTCGTGCAGGGACTCACCGAGGGCGAGGCCGGGGAGATCGAGCCCAGCGCGATCTGGGCCGCGTTCCGACGCGAGTACCTCGAGCGCGAGTCCCCGTACTCGCTGCAGAGCTACAGCTCGGTGACCTCGGCCGACGGTGGGGACGAGCAGCTCGTCGCGCTGCAGGTCCGCGGGCGGGTGCAGGAGTTCAAGGGTGCTGGCAACGGCCCTGTCGCGGCCTTCATCGACAGCCTGCGCCAGGCCGGAGCCGACATCCGGCTGCTGGACTACTCCGAGCACGCGCTGTCATCGGGTGGCGACGCGGTCGCTGCCGCGTACATCGAGTGCGACGTGGCCGGCGAGACCGTGTGGGGAGTGGGCATCCACGAGAACATCGTGACCGCCTCGCTGCGCGCCGTGGTCTCCGCGGCCAACCGGGCCATTGCCGAGACCATCCCGGTCTGAGCGAAATTACTGTACTGGCCGGTACAGTAATCGGCCGTTGTTGCGATAGCCTCAGTGTGACGCCGAACACCCTCGGCGCATGGTTGCCCGCGGTGCGATCCGCCGCGGCGTGAGGAGGATTCGTGGCGCGCATCATCAATCAGGTCGCAGTGTTCGGTCTTGGCAAGGTCGGCGAGCTTGTCGCCGTCATGCTGGGCGAGTCGGGGTTCAAGGTCGTCGGCTACGACGCAGCTCCCCGCGACGATCTCGGATTCGAGGTCAAGCCGCTCGACGTGCAGGACACTGCGGCCCTGCGTGAGTCGCTGCGCGGCGTCGATGCGGTCGTGTCATGCCTGCCGTACTACCTCAACATTGACGTGGCCGAGGCCGCGTCCGACGCTGGGACGCACTACTTCGACCTGACCGAGGACGTGCCGACGACCAACCGGGTCATCGAACTGGCCGGCCAGAAGCAGGGCGCGGCCTTCGCCCCGCAGTGCGGTCTCGCGCCGGGCCTGATCGGCATCATCGGCGCCTCGATCGCCAAGACCTTCGACGAGATCCGGTCGATCGAGCTCAAGGTCGGCGCCCTCCCACAGAACCCCACGGGGCTGCTCGGCTACGCCATCAACTGGTCACCCGAGGGCGTCGTCAACGAGTACCTCAACGATTGTGAAGTGTTGCGCTCGGGCAACCGGCAGATGGTGCCGGCCATGACTGAGAAGGAGCGCGTGTTCATCGGTGGCATCGAGCTCGAGGCGGCGCTGACCTCCGGTGGGCTCGGCACGATGTGCGAGACGTACGAGGGCCAGGTGCACCGCCTCGACTACAAGACGTTGCGCTATCCCGGACATTTCGACCAGATGCACTTCCTGTTCGACGAGCTCAACCTGCGCGACGAGCGCGAGCTGGTCGGCCGGATGCTGGTCGACGCGAAGCCTCCGGTCAACGACGACGTCGTGTTCATCCACGCGGCGGTCGAGGGTCGCAAGAACGGTCACCCGTTCCGTGAGAACCACGTGCGCGCCTACAAGCCCCTGGAGATCGCCGGCCGGGTCTGGCGGGCGATCTCGTGGACCACGGCCGCCTCGGCGGTCAGCGTCGTCGAGCTCGTCGCGGACGGCATGCTCGCGCAGAGCGGTTTCATCAAGCAGGAAGACATCGCGCTCGAGCAGCTGTTCTCCACCCAGGCAGGACGCCACTTCGCCGAGCAGGGAGAGGTCTGACATGACTGACATCGCCAACCGCGCACAGGACATCCTCGACCGGCTCGGTGCCGGCAACCCCTTCGTCACCGATGGTGACCTGGTCAGCCGCTCGCCGATCGACGGGAGCGAGCTGGGCCGGCTGCGGTCGCACACCGCCGACGAGGCCGCCGACATGATCGGCCGGGCCCAGGCGGCGTTCGAGCAGTGGCGCAGCGTCCCGGCCCCGGTCCGCGGACAGTTCGTCCGTGAGCTCGGAGAGCTGTTGCGTGAGCACAAGGACGATCTGGGTGCCCTGGTCTCGATCGAGGCCGGGAAGATCGTGTCCGAGGGCCTCGGCGAGGTGCAGGAGATGATCGACATCTGCGATCTCGCGGTCGGTCTGTCGCGCCAGCTGCACGGCCTGACGATCGCGACGGAACGTCCTGGTCACCGCATGATGGAGCAGTGGCACCCGCTCGGGGTCATCGGCGTCATCTCGGCGTTCAACTTCCCGGTTGCGGTGTGGTCGTGGAACGCCGCACTCGCGTTCGTGTGCGGTGACGCCGTGGTGTGGAAGCCGTCTGAGAAGACCCTGCTGACCGCACTGGGTTGCCAGGCGCTGGCCACCGAGGCCGGCCGTCGCGCTGGCGTGCCCGAGGGGCTGTCGGCGGTGCTGATCGGCGACCGCACGGTCGGCGCGGCGCTGGTCGACGACCCGCGCGTGCCGCTGGTGTCGGCGACCGGCTCGACCCGGATGGGCAAGGAGGTCGCACCACGCGTCGCTGCCCGGCTCGGCCGCACTCTGCTCGAGCTCGGTGGCAACAACGCCGCGATCGTTGCCCCGTCGGCCGACCTGGACCTCGCGGTCCGCGGCATCGTGTTCTCCGCGGTCGGCACTGCGGGGCAACGCTGCACCTCGCTGCGCCGGATCATCGTGCACGAGTCGATCAAGGACGACCTCGTGGCGAGGCTGAAGGCCGCGTACGAGACGTTGCCGATCGGCTCGCCGCTTGAGCCCACGACGCTGGTGGGCCCACTGGTCGACCAGAGCGCGTTCGACGCCTTCGGCGCTGCGATCAAGCAGGCGCAGGCCGACGGCGGTGACGTCGTGACCGGCGGCACCCAGGCCGCGGTCTACGGAGATGGCTTCTACGTCCACCCGGCGATCGTCGACATGCCCCAGCAGACCGAGATCGTCAGGGCCGAGACGTTCGCGCCACTGCTGTACGTGTTGACGTACACCGACTTCGCCGAGGCGATGGTGCTGCACAACGAGGTCGCCCAGGGCCTGTCGTCGTCGATCTTCACCCTCGACGTGCGTGAGGCCGAGCTGTTCATGTCGGTCGTCGGCTCGGACTGCGGCATCGCCAACGTCAACATCGGCCCCTCGGGCGCTGAGATCGGGGGCGCCTTCGGCGGCGAGAAGGAGACTGGCGGGGGGCGCGAGTCGGGCTCGGACGCGTGGCGTGCGTACATGCGTCGCTCGACCAACACCGTCAACTACTCGACCGAGCTGCCGTTGGCACAGGGTGTCGAGTTCGGCTGACGCGCCGCGGCGTCGGGATCGGCCGGTTGTGTCGGCGGACGGATGCATGCTGGCCCCATGAGCAGAGAATTTCAGGTGACGTTCGACTGCGCCGACCCGGCCGCCCTGGCGGAGTTCTGGGCTGCTGCGCTCGACTATGCGGTGCAGGCGCCGCCCCGCAGCTTCGACTCGTGGGACGCCGCGCTGGAGGCCTTCGGAGTGCCACCGGAGGACTGGAACTCCCGCTCGGCGATCCTGCCTGTCGATGGTGAGGGGCCACGGCTGTTCTTCCAACGAGTCCCTGAGGGCAAGGTGGCCAAGAACCGGCTACACCTCGACCTCCGCGTCGCGGCCGGACTCGAGGGTGATGTCCGCATGGAGGCGCTGGAGGCCGAGGCCACGCGACTCGCGTCCCTCGGTGCCACCCGCGCCTACCGGGTCGAGCCCGCACCGCCGATGGAGTACGGCTTCATCACGATGCTGGATCCAGAGGGCAACGAGTTCTGCCTCGACTGATCAGCGGACCTGGGCGCTCAGGGCGCGCCGTGCGGCACATACGTCAGACCCACACGGCACAATGGGCGGGTGAGCCTCTACCGCGACACCGGCATCGTGCTGCGTGTCCACAAGCTCGGCGAAGCCGATCGCATCATCACGTTGCTCACCCGTGACCGTGGCCTGGTGCGAGCCGTCGCCAAGGGCGTCCGCAAGACGACATCACGATTCGGCGGACGGCTCGAGCCGTTCATGCACGTCGACCTCCAGCTGGCCGAGGGGCGATCGCTCGACATCATCACGCAGGCCGAGACGGTCAACGCGTTCGCGAAGGATCTCGGCGCCAACTACGCGGCCTACACCGCCGGCACCGCGATGCTGGAGACCGCCGAGCGGCTCGTGACCGAGGACGGCGAGCCGGCCGTGCCGCAGCTCCAGCTGCTCGTCGGGGCCCTGCGCGCGCTCACGGAGGGACGCATGACACCGAGCCTGATCCTGGACTCCTATCAGCTCAGGGCGCTGTCGATCGCGGGCTACGCGCCAACGTTCGACGGCTGCGCCCGCTGCGCTGCCGAGGGCCCGCACCGCAACTTCCACGCCGCATCCGGTGGCATGCTGTGCGACGACTGCCGGGTCGCCGGCTCCGCGGCCCCGTCGCCGTTCACCGTGACGCTCCTCGCCGGCCTGCTCAGCGGTGACTGGGCGTCGGTCGGTGCGTCGGACGACCGTTCCCGCCGTGAGGCCAGCAGCGTCGTCAGCGCCTATCTGTCCTGGCATCTTGAGCGCGGACTGCGGTCCCTGACCCACGTGGACCGCTGATGAAGCGCGACGTACGCCAGCCGGTCCCGCACTCCTCGGGAGCGACCCCGCCGAACATCCCGATCGATCAGGTCCCGCGCCATGTCGCGATCGTCATGGACGGCAACGGACGATGGGCCAAGCAGCGCGGGCTCCCGCGCACCGCCGGTCACGAGATGGGCGAGGCGGCCTTGTTCGACGTCGTCGAGGGCGGCATCGAGATCGGCGTCAAGGCCATCTCGGCCTACGCGTTCTCGACCGAGAACTGGAAACGCTCACCCGATGAGGTGCGTTTCCTGATGGGCTTCAACCGTGATGTGATCCGGCGGCGGCGCGACGAGATGCACGAGCTCGGGGTGCGCGTGCGCTGGGCGGGTCGCCGCCCTCGCCTGTGGCGCAGCGTCATCAAGGAGCTCGAGACCGCCGAGGAGCTGACCCAGGACAACGACGTGCTGACGCTGACGATGTGCGTCAACTACGGCGGTCGCGCCGAGATTGCCGATGCCGCCGCAGCCCTGGCCCGCGACGTCGCCGCCGGCCGGGTCAATCCCGACAAGATCACCGAGAAGACCTTCGCCCGCTACCTTGACGAGCCCGACATGGAGGACGTCGACCTGTTCTGGCGGACGTCAGGGGAGCAGCGCACCAGCAACTTCCTGCTGTGGCAGTCGGCCTACGCCGAGATGGTGTTCTCTGACATCGCCTGGCCCGATGTCGACCGACGAGCGCTGTGGGTCGCGATCGAGGAGTACGCCGCGCGCAACCGGCGCTACGGCTCGGCCTAGGTCCCCGGGGATCAGCCGGTCTTCTGTGCCCACGCGCACGGGATGTAGGGGCCGTACTCGTCGAACGTGGCCGAGTCCTCGTTCGGTCCGAAGCCGACGAGGACCCAGTCATCGGAATTGAGTCTGCTGCTCGCCCCGAGCGGCAGACCGTAGTACGAGTAGATGTCCTCGCCGGTGACCTCAGTTGTGGAGTCGTCCGGGCCGGTGAACAATCGGGTGTCCTCCAACAGGTAGGCATCAGCGTCGCCGACTCCAGGTTGTGGGCAGTTCCCGCCGTAGCCGCCATATCCCTCGGCCTGCACGGGCCGGCCGTCCACGATCGAGACGGTCCGCGTGACGTCGTGGGGCGGGGTCTCGCTGCACGCGCCGATGTCAGCCAGATCGAGGCGCTTCTCCGAGACCCGGAAGGCGCCCTCGACCGGGGTGACCTTCGTGACGACGGTCGCGCAGCGTGCCGTCTCGGCGATCGGGTCGAGTACCTGGACCGCAGTTTCCTTGTCTGCGTCCCACAGCCAGACGTACCAGATCTGGGAGAGCCCGTTGCCCTCGATCCGGGTCAGGTTCGCCATGGCGTCCTCGAACCCGTCGGCATCGACATCGCCGTACACGATGGGCTTGTCGCCGAGGGAGTACTGACCGCGGTCGATCGTGCCGACGGGCTTCGAGCCGTCCAGTGTCACCGACTCGTCCCGCGGGGTGTCGAACCACTTGGCGGTCGAGAAGTCGAACTCACGGATCGCCTTGGCGTTCGGATCCGGACCCTGGGAGAGCGTGGGGCCCGCCGGCGGCGTGGGGCCGTCGGCCTGGGGGGCTCCTGATCCGCAGGCGGTGATCGTGGCGACCACCACGGCGATCAGGGAGGCTCTCACCTGCGAGCGCATGAATCCCAATCTACGACTGGAGATCTCGAAGTGCAGCGGATCGTGCGAATTCGGTGCCGGCGCCGCCGGGCTCCGGACCGGCGGCGCTCTGAGCAGGTAGGGCGGACCGATAGGCTGCGGGCATATGAGAATCGCCAGGTTTGCGGGTGACGACGACCCCCGCTTCGGAGTCATTGGGGACGACAATGGTGTCCCCACCATCGCTGTGCTGAACGGGGACCCCCTGTACGCAGGGCTCAACCTCAGCGGCCAGAAGATCCCGCTCGCCGACGTGCGTCTGCTCGCGCCGGTCATCCCGCGCAGCAAGGTCGTGTGCGTCGGCAAGAACTACGCCAAGCACGCCGCCGAGATGGGCGGCGAGGTGCCGGCAGAGCCGCTGATCTTCCTCAAGCCCAACACCAGCGTCATCGGGCCGGGCGAGCCAGTCTTCTACCCGACCCAGAGCCAAGACGTGCACTACGAGGGCGAGCTCGCCGTCGTGATCGGTCGCATCTGCCGCGACATCTCCGCCGCGGACGCTGCCAAGGTCATCTTCGGCTACACGATCGGCAACGACGTCACGGCACGTGACCTGCAGGCCAAGGACGGCCAGTGGGCGCGAGCCAAGGGCTTCGATACCTTCTGCCCGCTCGGACCGTGGATTGAGACGGACTTCGACCCGTCCGACGTCGCGGTCACGACCCGCCTCAACGACGAGATCAAGCAGGACGGACGCACGTCCGACATGGTCTTCACAGTGCCGGCCATCGTCGAGTACGTCTCGTCGTTCATGACGCTGCTCCCGGGCGACGTCATCCTCACCGGCACCCCCGAGGGTGTCGGTCCGATGCAAGTTGGTGACGACGTCAGCGTGACCATCGAGGGCATCGGCACCCTGACGAACAGCGTGGTGAGCCGTGAGCAGTGATCTGATTCGTCCCGTCGTGGCGCGGTTCTGCCCGTCCCCGACCGGCAACCCGCACGTGGGCATGGCCCGCACGGCCCTGTTCAGCTGGGCGTTCGCACGCCACAACGCCGGCCGATTCGTCTTCCGCATCGAGGACACCGACACGTCGCGCGACAACGAGGAGTCCTACGCCCTGCTCGTCGAGGTCATGCACTGGTTGGGTCTGGACTGGGACGAGGGCCCCGAGGTCGGGGGCCCGAACGGTCCCTACCGCCAGTCCGAGCGCATGGACATCTATGCCGACGTCGCGCAGCAGCTGCTCGACGCGGGCTTCGCCTACAAGGCGTACGACAGCGCCGAAGAGCTGGAGCAGCGCCGCAACGCAGCACGAGCCGCCGGCAAGCCCAGCGGCTATGACGGTTTGCACCGCGACCTCACCGCTGAGCAGATCGCGACGTACGAGGCCGAGGGTCGCGAGCCGGTCATCCGGTTCAAGATGCCCGAGCGCGTCTACACGTTCACCGACCTGGTCCGGGGCGAGATCTCGTTCGACTCGGCCAACGTCCAGGACTATGTGCTGGTGCGCGCCAACGGCCAGCCGCTCTACACGCTGACCAACCCGACAGACGACGCCATGATGGGCATCACGCACGTCCTGCGCGGCGAGGACCTGCTCAGCTCGACACCCCGGCAGATCGCTCTGTACGAGGCATTCGCCGAGATCGGAATCGGCGGGGGATTCACCCCCGAGTTCGGCCACCTGCCGTTCGTCATGGGTGAGGGCAACCGCAAGCTGTCCAAGCGCGATCCCGAGTCCAACCTGCTGGACTACAAGCCCAAGGGCTTCCTGCCCGAGGCGCTCCTCAACTACATGGCGCTCCTCGGCTGGTCGATCGCCGAGGACCGGGACGTGTTCTCGATCCCCGAGATGGTCGAGGCGTTCGAGATCGGCCGGGTCAACCCCAATCCGGCCCGCTTCGACATCAAGAAGGCTGAGGCCATCAACGGCTCGCACATCCGGCTGCTGCCCGAGGCGGAGCTGCGAGAGCGACTGGTGCCGTACTTCCAGGCCGCCGACCTGATCGATGCGGAGCCGACCAACGAGCAGCTTCGTCGACTCGAGGCGGCGACGCCGTTGGTGCACGAACGTATGACCTTGCTCACCGAGGCCGTCGACATGCTGCGCTTCCTGTTCATCGCGGAGTCCGACTTCTCGATCGATGAGACCGACCGGGCCAAGAATCTCAACGAGGCGGGCATCGACGTCGCGCGTGCGGCTCACGGCGCCCTCGCGGGCGTCACCGACTGGACCACCGAGGCGATCGAGGCTGCCCTGCGGACAGCGTTGATCGACGGTCTCGGCCTCAAGCCGCGGCTGGCGTTCGGGCCGGTTCGCGTTGCGGTCACGGGCAGTCGCATCTCTCCGCCGCTGTTCGAGTCGCTCGAGCTGCTCGGGCGCGACGTCTCGTTGGCCAGGCTGGCAGCAGCGGTCGGCGCGTGAAGAGGCCTCCCGGTTTGAATCCGAGCGGGGGCGTCGGGTAAAGTGTGACCTCGGCCCGGACCTCGTCCGGCGCCATTGGGATATGGTGTAATTGGCAACACAGCGGTTTCTGGTACCGCCATTCTAGGTTCGAGTCCTAGTATCCCAGCGAAACCCTCCGAGCGGCTCCCGAGCATGCTTTGGTAGGGTTTTGTGCGGTCGCAAGACCAACCATGGCCCCGTTGTGTAGCGGCCTAGCACGCCGCCCTCTCAAGGCGGTAGCGCGGGTTCGAATCCCGTCGGGGCTACCATGGACAAAGACCCTCTGACCTGCGGAAACGCGGGACAGGGGGTCTTCTTGTATGTCGGTCACCGCGCTGTGCGACTGGTGTGCGGCCAGGTACCTGGCACGAGTCGCGAGCCCAGACGCGGGAGGTGTTGTCCGCCGGGCTGACAGAGCGCCCGGCTTGGCCCGCGGCGGGCACGAATCGGATCTTGTGGAGGCCGCCGGAGTCGACCCGGCACGTTGTCACCGGGGCGCAGTCTCCTGATCAAACAGGTCAGGACCGCCGGCTCATGGCGGAGACACCCATGCCCGCTCGACTCACGTCCGCGGCGCCGATCTCGGTCGGACGTTCGCCCGACGTCTCGCCGAGTCTGGACGGGGTCGACGTGCAGGCCCTACGTTCGGGGCATGGATGACCTCTCGTTGGTTGGCATCATCGTGGCGGCGCTGGCGTTCTTCTTCCTCGGCGCGGCCTGGTACTCGTTCCTGTTCCGCAAGCCGTGGGCCGACGACATGGGCTACACCAAGGACATGCCGGGCAATCCGCAGTCGCCCGGCGCGGGGCTCCTGATCGGTTCGCTCGTCGCCGCGCTCGTGCTGGCGCTCTCCACGGCGTGGTTGGTCGGTGCCGGCGGTGCCGGCGAGGGAGCGAAGGTGGGCCTCGCGATCGGCGCGGTGTCGGCCGCGATCATGGGCCAGAATGCTCTGTACGACAACCGTCCGACGCGCCTGTGGCTGATCAACGCCGGCTACGCCTTCGTCGGCGCGATCATGGTGGGCGTCATCTGCGGAGCCTTCCAGGGCTGAGTCGCCAGTGTTGTTCACCGCGCGTTCAGATCGACGGGGCATGCTGGGCGGGTGACTGCACCGGGCGCCCCTTCGTCCCCTGTCGGCGCCACCTCCCGGATGCTGCGGTCAAGCCAGGCACCTCCGGTCCGCACGCTGGTCGACATCCTGCGTGAGACGGCGCTCGCCGCTCCCGACGCACCAGCACTCGACAATGGCTCGCGAGTGCTGACGTACGCGGAGTTCTGCGAGGCCTCGGACCACATGGCCTCTGCTCTCCGCGAGCGCGGAGTGGGCCGCGGAGACCGGGTCGGGGTGCGCGTCGACTCCGGCACCATCGATCTCTACGTCGCGATCATGGGCATCCTGGTGGCCGGCGCGGCCTACGTCCCGGTCGACGTCGACGATCCGGACTCGCGGGCCCGGACGGTGTTCTCCGAGGCCGACGTGACGGCCGTGGTCGGCAACGAGCTGATCATCACCACCCGCCGTGAAGGCAGCACGACGGCCGACAACGCCGAGCCGCTGCCGACCGACGATGCATGGGTCATCTTCACGTCGGGCTCGACCGGCATCCCCAAAGGGGTCGCGGTCTCGCACCGCTCGGCAGCGGCGTTCGTCGATGCCGAGGCGATGGTGTTCCTGCAGGAGAGTCCGCTCGGCCCGGGTGACCGCATCATGGCGGGCCTGTCGGTCGCCTTCGACGCGTCCTGCGAGGAGATGTGGCTTGCCTGGCGCCACGGCGCATGTCTGGTGCCCGCGCCGCGCTCGCTGGTCAAGAGCGGCGGTGACCTGGGGCCGTGGATGATCGCCAACGGCATCACGGTGGTGTCGACGGTCCCGACCCTGGTCGCGCTCTGGCCCGCCGGCGTCCTCGACGACGTCCGTCTGTTGATCGTCGGCGGCGAGGCGTGTCCACCCGAGATCGGTGAACGGCTCGCGGTCCCCGACCGAGAGGTCTGGAACACGTACGGTCCGACCGAGGCCACGGTGGTGGCCTGCGCCGCTCGCCTCATGGCCGGGGAGCCGGTTCGGATCGGGCTGCCCCTCGCGGGCTGGGACCTCGCGGTGGTCGACGCGGACGGCCACCACGTCCTGCCGGGTGAGTCCGGCGAGCTGATCATCGGCGGAGTGGGCCTGGCCCGCTACCTCGACCCTCCGAAGGACGCCGAGAAGTACGCGCGGTTCCCGACTCTGGGCTGGGACCGGGCGTATCGCAGCGGCGACATCGTGCGGTACGACGAGGACGGCCTGGTCTTCATGGGTCGGGTGGACGAGCAGATCAAGATCGGTGGCCGGCGCATCGAGCTCGGCGAGATCGACAGCGCGCTCCTTGGACTGCCGGGCGTCGTCGCTGCTGCAGCAGCCGTGCGCACGACGGACGCCGGCAACCGCATCCTGGTCGGCTACGTCGCGACCGATGCAGCATTCGACCTGACCGCTGCGCTCACGATCCTGCGGCAGCAGATGCCCGAGGCGCTCGTGCCGCGCCTCGGACTTCTGGACACCATGCCGACGCGCACCTCGGGCAAGATCGATCGTGACGCGCTGCCGTGGCCGATGCCGGGTGCAGGATCGGCCGACCGTGAGACAGAGCTGGAGGGGACCAGCGCGTGGCTCAGGGACATCTGGCTGGAGCTCCTGGGCGCAGTCGTCACGAACCCGGCGGACGACTTCTTCACCTTGGGCGGTGGGAGCCTCAGTGCGGCGCAGCTCGTCGGACGTCTCCGCGACCAGTTCCCGGAGGCCACCGTGGCCGACGTGTACGAGCACCCGACCATCGCCGATCTCGCGGCGAGCCTTGACGCGATGTCGTTGGCCCAGACCCGCCGGAACTCCGCGGTGCGTCCGGTGCGCCTTGCGACCCAGATCGCCCAGGTCCTGCTGGTGGTGCCGCTGCGAACCATCACGGGCCTGCGCTGGCTGGTCTGGGCCGCGGCGGCTCATCACGTCGCGTCGGCCGCGCTGGGATGGCAGTGGCTGCCCGAGGTCTCGTGGTCGTGGATCGCGCTCGGCGGCCTCCTGCTGATCAGTCCTCCCGGCAGAATGCTGCTCGCGGCAGCGAGCGCGCGAGCGCTGCTGCGCGGCGTCCGACCGGGTGCCCATCCGCGCGGTGGCGGAGTCCACCTGCGGCTGTGGCTGGCCGAGCGCATCGCCGATGAGCTCCGCGCCGGCTCGCTGTCCGGAGCCGCCTGGCTCGGCCTGTACGCCCGGGCGCTCGGCGCGCAGGTCGCGAAGGACGTCGACCTGCACTCCCTGCCACCGCTCACCGGGATGATGACGATTGGGTCAGGGGCGTCGATCGAGCCGGAGGTCGATCTGTCGGGTCACTGGCTCGACGGCGACACCCTGCACGTCGGGTCGGTCGCGATCGGCGCGGATGCCCGCATCGGTGTACGTAGTCTGCTGGGTCCGGGTGCCCGCGTTGGCGACCGGGCCGAGGTCGGCGCGGGATCTGCCGTGCTCACCGAAGTGCCGGCGGGGGAGTACTGGTCCGGCGCACCGGCGCACCCCAACGGCCCGGCCCGCGGACCGCGGACGAGCGACCGGGCGCCGCGGTTCGTGCGGTGGACTGTCGCCTACGCCACCGCAGCGGTCGTTCTCGCAGCCCTGCCGGTCCTGGCCGTGGTGGCCGGTAGCCTCGCCGTTGTGCCCGTGGTCAAGCCCGCCGACGGTCTGGCAGACGCGATTCTCCGGCTGGCGGCTGTGGCCCCGCTGGGCGTCGCGGTCGCCTACCTCGCCCTCGCCCTGCTGGTCGTGGCCGTCGTGCGGGTCCAGTCCGTCGGCCTGGCGAGCGGCACCTATCCTGTGCACAGTAGGCGGGGCTGGCAGGCATGGTCGGTGTTCCGGGTCATGGACGAGTCCCGGACCTGGCTGTTTCCGCTCTACTCGAGCACGCTGACCCCGGTGTGGCTCCGAGCCCTCGGCGCGCGGATCGGCGATGACGTCGAGGCATCCACGGTTCTGATGCTCCCGGCTCTCACAACGGTCAATGACGGGGCGTTCCTCGCCGACGACACGATGCTCGGGATGTACGAGCTGGGTGGCGGGTGGCTGCGCGTCGAGCAGGTCAAGATCGGCCGGCATGCCTTCGTCGGCAATTCCGGGATGACTGCGCCGGGGCGCAAGGTCCCCAAGGGCGGGCTCGTGGCGGTGCTGTCCGCGGCGCCGCAGCGGACCAAGGCCAAGGCGGGGACATCGTGGCTCGGCAGCCCGCCGCAGAAGCTGCGAAGGGCGGCAGGTCAGGTCGACGTCGGGCGGACCCTGGAGCCGTCCCGTCGACTGCGCGTGGCGCGCGTCCTGGTTGAGGCGGCCCGGGTCGTCCCGATGGTCCTCGGTGGCCTGCTCGCCCTCGCGGCGGTCGCCGGCCTCGAGATCGTCATCGATCGCGCCGGGTGGCTTGCGGCCGCGGGCCTGTCCGGGATCGTCATGGTCGGGGTCGGGATCTTCGCGGCGACCGTGTCGGCCGCCGCCAAGTGGGCCTTGGTCGGCCGGGTGCGGGTCGGCGAGCACCCGCTGTGGAGCTCGTTCGTGTGGCGCAACGAGCTCGCCGACACCTTCGTCGAGCTCCTCGGGGCGCCGTGGGTCACCCGTACGACGAGCGGCACCCCGTTGCTCAACCTCTGGCTACGCGCGCTCGGAGCCGACGTCGGACGCGGCGTGTGGTGCGAGACGTACTGGTTGCCCGAGGCCGACCTGATCGCGTTGGGCGACGGCAGCACCGTCAATCGGGGGTGCGTGGTGCAGACGCACCTGTTCCATGATCGGATACTCAGCATGGACACCGTGACGCTCGAGGCAGGATCGACGCTCGGTCCGCATGGGGTCATCCTGCCGGCCGCGACCCTTGGGTCCCACGCGACGATCGGACCGGTCTCGCTGGTGATGCGCGGTGAGTCCGTGCCGCGCAAGACCCGATGGATCGGGAACCCGATCGGTCCGTGGGTCGAGGACGACGCGAGCCGGTGAAGCCCTCCCTCGCCGCGACGACGAGCAGCGACCCGTACGTCCCGGGTCATGGTGATCTCTCCTTCGACGTCGACCATTATCTGCTCGAGCTGGAGTACAACGTCGAATCCAATCGTCTCGCCGGCCGGGCGACTCTGACCGCCACGGCGCGCCAGGACCTCGACCGGTTCGAGCTGGATCTCTACCACCTCCGGGTCTCCAAGGTCACAGTCGACGGTGCCGCTCCCGCCAAGCACGCACACCAGAAGAACCGGTTGATCATCCGCCCGCGATCGCCGATCGCGACCGGCGACAGCTTCACCGTGTCGGTCGCGTACGCCGGTTCGCCCCGGCCGATGCCGGGACCGGATGGTGACGCGGGGTGGGAGGAGCTGGCCGACGGAGTCATCGTGGCCTCCCAGCCGCACGGAGCGCCCTCGTGGTTCCCGTGCAACGACCGACCGTCGGACAAAGCGACGTACGAGATCGAGACGACGACGCCGTCGAGTTATGTCGTGGTGGCCAACGGGGTGCTGGAGAGTCGCCGTCGGCGCGCCGGCTCGACGGTGTGGCGACATGTCGAGACCTCGCCCATGGCGACGTATCTCGCGACGATCCAGATCGGTCGGTACGAGCAGGCCGAGACGGACACCGCGATACCGATCCGGACGGTGTATCCGGCGGGGGCCGGCGAGGTCACGATCGAGATGTTCGCCCGGCAGGCCGAGATGATGGCCCTGTTCGTGCGTCGGTTCGGGCCCTATCCCTTCGAGGCCTACACGGCCGTCATCACCGAGGACGAGCTTGAGATCCCGCTCGAGGCGCAGGGCCTGTCGGTGTTCGGCTCCAACTTCGCGACCAGTGCGTGGGAGCATCAGCGTCTGATCGCCCATGAGCTCGCGCACCAGTGGTTCGGCAACAGCCTGACGCTCGGCCACTGGCGGGACATCTGGCTGCACGAGGGCTTCGCGTGCTACGCCGAGTGGTTGTGGTCGGAGGAGTCTGGCGGGCCGACGGCACACGATCAGGCTGACCGGCACTGGCATCTGCTCGAAGAGCTTCCGCAGGACCTCGTGCTCGGCGATCCGGGGCCCGACCTGATGTTCGACGACCGGCTGTACAAGCGCGGCGCGCTGCTGCTGCACGCACTGCGACGGACCGTCGGGGACGACGCATTCTTCCAGCTGCTCCAAGCCTGGACGACGCGTTACGCCAAGGGCACGGTCACCACCGAGCAGTTCGTCGCCCTGGCAGCCGAGCGGTGCGGAGCATCGGTCGGCGAGTTGTTCGACCGGTGGCTGCGCGACGTCAGACTGCCGGAGCTGCCGGCCTCGTGACGAGGCACGGACGGTCGTTCGCGAGGATCGACACAGCACCGACGAAGCCGTCCGGCGACACCAGATCGAACATCCACACGGCTCGGTCGATCGGTTGCGGCTCTGGCCAGGACAGCAGCTCTGGCGGAAGGCCGGGTTCGCTCACCGTGATCGTCTCGGGATCTATCGTCAGGCCGTGCCCGGTGGCCTTGACCAGCGACTCCTTGCGGACCCACGTCACCAGGTCGGACGAGCCCTGTTCCACATCGATGCCGATCGGGCCCGCATCCGTCACGGCGACGACCGCCGCGCCTGCGGACCTGCTGAGGCTCAGGTGCAGCGGAGTATGGCCGTGGGGCAGGACGATCTGCGGCTTGCCGTGACGATCGCTCCCGCACGACCTGCACGCGCGGACGACGCGGACGTGGGCGGCGGGCGTGCCGCTGAAGTCTGCAATGAGATCTGTCAGCAGACCCTGGCCGACATCGCCCGCAGCGATCCAGCTCACCACGACATGGCCCGCTGGATCACCCGGCTCGGCTTTGCTGCTCACCCGCACGGTCTATCACGTGCCGATGAAGGAGGGCGCAACCGCCATGTCCGTTTACCGCTGGTATGTGTCTGCGGCGCGCGTCATGCTGGACACATGTACACCGATCACGAGCGCTGCTATCGGGCCGTTCAGTCCCGTGACGCCCGCTTCGACGGCGTCTTCTACACGGCGGTGAGGACGACCGGCATCTATTGCCGTCCGTCATGCCCCGCTGTGACCCCCAGACCGGGCAATGTGACCTTCCATCCGTCCGCGGCGGCTGCCCAGGACGCCGGATTCCGCGCCTGTCGACGCTGTCGCCCCGACACGACGCCCGGCTCGCCGGAGTGGAATGTCCGGGCCGATGTGGTGGGACGCGCGATGCGGCTGATCGGTGACGGGATCGTGGAGCGGGAAGGTGTTGAGGGGCTTGCCAATCGGCTCGGCTACAGCCAACGCCATGTCACACGGATGCTGACGCAGGAGCTGGGTGCCGGTCCGCTTGCGCTGGCCCGCAGCAACCGGGCGCACGCTGCGCGGGTGCTGATCGAGACGACCGAGATGCCGATGTCTGACATCGCGTTCGCGGCTGGATTCGCCTCGATCCGACAGTTCAACGACTCGGTGCGAAGGGTCTACGCGCTCTCGCCGACCCAGATGCGGGGGGGTCGACGCAGCACGCCGACGGGCCGGGTGACGGTGCGGCTGGCGGTGCGCCAGCCCTTCCATGCCGAGGCACTGCTCGACTTCCTCGTCGCACATGTCCTACCGGGGGTCGAGACCGTCCGCGATCGCACCTATGCCCGGGTGCTGCGACTCCCGCACGGGCCGGGCGTGATGGCACTGACGCTGCACGCCGACCACGTGTCGTGCGAGCTGGAGCTGGCCGATCTGCGCGACACTGCCGTCGCGATCGGCCGGGCCCGACGCATGCTCGATCTGGACGCCGACCCGGTCGCGGTCGACTCGGTGCTTAGTGACGATCCGGCCCTGCACGACCTGATCGCGGCAGCACCAGGTTTGCGGGTGCCCTCGCACGTCGACGGCTTCGAGGTCGCGGTGCGCACGATCGTCGGCCAGCAGGTCTCGGTGGCCGGAGCCAACACGGTCCTGGGACGACACGTGCCGACGCGGGGGACTGCGGTCGATTTCGAGCTCGCCACGTCATTCGGCCTGACCCACGCGTTTCCGGCACCCGAGGCATTCGCCGAGGCGGATCCAGCCGAGATGGGCATGCCCCGGTCCCGAGGGCGCACGATCGTCGATCTCGCACAGGCCGTCGCCGACGGCAAGCTCGAGCTGGATCCCGGCGTCGATCGCGAAGCTGTTCGCGAGCAGCTTGTCGCGATGCGGGGCATCGGGCCGTGGACCGCCGACTATGTCGTGATGCGCGCGCTCGCACACCCCGACATCCTCCTGACCACCGATCTCGTCCTCCGCCGTGAGCTCGAACGACGCGGCCTGTCCAAGGACGACACCGACCGGTGGCGCCCGTGGCGTTCCTACGCAGGCATGCACCTGTGGCGCGCCACCTCAGCATTCGAAAGGACACCGACATGAGCACCATGACGCGATGGATGGACTCTCCGATCGGCGGGCTCCGCATCCATGTCTCCGCCGGACTCATCACCGCGATCGACTTCGGTGCGGGCGAACCGCGCCGGCAGCAGACCGGCAGCACGCTGCTCGACCAGGCCGAACGTCAGCTCGACGAGTACTTCGCGGGTGAGCGCACCGACTTCGACCTCCCGCTGGCCAATGACGGCACGGAGTTCCAGAAGAAGGTGTGGGCCGAGCTGCGCCGCATCCCGTACGGCGAGACCGCGAGCTATGGCGACATCGCTCGCCGGCTGGGCTACGAGCCGGTCATCTCGCGTGCGGTTGGGGCCGCCAACGGTGCCAACCCGATCCCGATCGTGGTGCCGTGCCACCGGGTCATCGGGGCGGACGGTTCGTTGACCGGATACGCCGGCGGTGTGGATCGCAAGAAGACGTTGCTGGATCTCGAGCGGCCCGGCCTGTTCTGACCGCTGACCCCATGTACGGGCATTGTGGGTCCTGCGTTGGCCCGCCGTTCACCTGTGCCGGGCACGATGAGCTTCATTCGATCCGTGACCAGAGGGTGAGCATGTCCAGCAAGAATGACAAGAAGGCGCACGGGACCGGCAAGGCCGAGCGCAAGCTCGCCGCCGCGAACTCGTCCGTCGAGGCTCTGACCGCCGAGGTCAAGGTGCTGCGTACGCAGGTCAAGACCCTGCAGGCCGACGCCGAGAAGCACAAGTCCCGGGTGCAGAAGATCCGCGCCAACGCCGAGAAGGCCATCGCCAAGGCGACTGCCAAGCGCAAGAAGGCCAAGGCCAGGGCGCGCCAGGCCATCGCGGACCACCCCCGTGCCGAGCCCCGCGCGCTCAAGGACGCGCCCGAGCTGCCGCAGCCCAGCTGGACCGTCACCCGCCTGCGGGCAGCCGCCAAGGATCAGGGCGTCGCCGGATACTCGCGGATGCGCAAGGACCAGCTGCTCTCCGAGCTGGTCTAGAGCGACCGGCTGATGGCTGTGGACGACGGGTTCGACCCGGGCACGATCTGGGTCGATCGTGGATCCATGACGACATCACGCTCGCCCGATCCCCACGGTCTCCCGCTCGTGCGCACGCCTGCCGAGCTCGAGGCAGTGTGGCGCCAGCTCATCGAGCCACTGGGCTTCGCCAGCCGGCAGATCTTCGCGCTGCTGCTGGACCGCGATGGCGTCGTGCTTCCATCCGTCCTCAATGTGGCCGAGTGTCCCGCCGCACCGGATGGACCGATGGTGGTCAACCTCGCACGCTCCCTTCGCCAGGCGCTCGATGACGTCGACCCGGACGGCTCGTGCGCCGTGCTGTGGGCGCGGCCGAGCGATGCCGGCACCCGGGCCTCGGACATAGCGTGGATCCGGGCCATCACGGCCGCGATGTCGATCCAGTCCCTCGCGAGCTGGCCCGTGCACACGGCCGACGATGCCGTGCTGCGGGTCATGTCGCCGGACGATCTCGCCGCGTAGGACTACCTGGCTAGTTAGAGCGCCGCAGGCTCTGCGAGAGCCGCTCGGCCGCGGCCACGACGGCCGGCGCGTGCATGCGTCCGGGCTGTCGGGTCAGCCGTTCGAGCGGGCCGGACACCGACACTGCTGCGACGACCTTGCCGGAGGGGGAACGTACGGGGGCGGACACCGAGCCGACGCCGTTCTCCCGCTCGCCGACGCTCTGCGCCCAGCCGCGACGGCGTACGGCCGACAGCTCGGCAGCCGCGAACGTCGCCTTGAGCAGGCCCTTGTTCATGCGCTCGGGGTCCTCCCACGACAGCAGGATCTGGGCGGCGGAACCAGCGCTCATCGTGAGCTGGCTGCCGACCGGGATCGAGTCGCGCAGGCCGGTCGGTCGGTCCGCGGCGGCAACGCACACACGGAAGTCGCCCTGCCGGCGGAACAGCTGGGCGGACTCCCCGGTGATGTCGCGCAGCCGGGCCAGGACGGGTCCGGCCGCGGCGAGCAGGCGGTCCTCGCCGGCGGCGGCGGCGAGCTCGCCGAGGCGTGGGCCGAGGATGAAGCGCCCTTGCATGTCGCGGGCGACGAGCCGATGATGTTCCAGAGCCACCGCGAGCCGGTGGGCGGTGGGACGGGCCAGGCCCGTGCTGGCGACAAGGCCGGCCAGCGTGGCCGGACCGGGCTCGAGAGCAGCAAGCACCAGTGCGGCTTTGTCGAGAACCCCGACTCCGCTAGAGTTGTCCATGTCTTGATACTGCCGTATCGCATTGTGAGACGCAAGCCTGAGAAGCAGAGCATCCGTTGAGGAGAAGCACCATGGGCAAGACCCTGGCCGAGAAGATCTGGGAAGAGCACGTCGTCCGCCGCCACGAAGGTGAGCCGGATCTGCTCTACATCGATCTGCACCTGATCCACGAAGTCACGAGTCCGCAGGCCTTTGACGGCCTCCGGATCGCTGGCCGTCCGGTACGTCGTCCTGACCTCACGTTGGCGACCGAGGACCACAACATCCCGACGACCGATCTCGACAAGCCGATCGCCGACCTGGTGTCCCGCACCCAGGTCGAGACGCTTCGCCGCAACTGCGCCGAGTTCGGCGTCCGACTGCACCCCATGGGTGACATCGACCAGGGCATCGTGCACGTCGTCGGACCGCAGCTGGGTCTGACTCAGCCGGGCATGACGATCGTCTGCGGTGACTCGCACACCTCGACGCACGGCGCGTTCGGCTCGATCGCCTTCGGCATCGGCACTTCCGAGGTCGAGCACGTGCTCGCGACACAGTCGCTGTCGCAGGCCAAGCCCAAGATGATGGCCGTCGACGTCGTCGGCGACCTGCCGACCGGCTCGACCGCCAAGGACCTGATCCTGGCGCTCATCACGCAGGAGACCACCGGTGGCGGCCAGGGCTACATCGTGGAGTACCGCGGCGACGCAATCCGTGCGCTGTCGATGGAAGCCCGCATGACGATCTGCAACATGTCGATCGAGTGGGGCGCGAAGGCCGGACTCATCGCACCCGACCAGGTGACGTACGACTACCTCGAGGGTCGCCCCAACGCGCCCGTGGGTGGTGACTGGGATGCCGCGGTCGCGCACTGGGACAGCCTGGTGACCGACGAAGACGCCGAGTTCGACAAGGTCATCACGATCGACGCCTCGACCATCACGCCGTTCGTCACGTGGGGGACCAACCCCGGCCAGGGCGTGCCGCTGTCGGGCAACGTTCCGGACCCCGCCTCGTTCGAGGACGACAACGAGCGGATCGCTGCCGAGAACGCCCTGCGGTACATGGGGCTCGAGGCCGGTACGCCGATGAAGGACATCAAGGTCGACACGGTCTTCATCGGATCGTGCACCAACGGTCGGATCGAGGACCTGCGGGTCGCGGCCGCCCTGATGGAGGGCCACAAGGTCGCCGACGACACCCGCATCCTGGTCGTGCCGGGATCGGTCCGCGTACGTCTGCAGGCCGAGCAGGAAGGCCTCGACGTGATCTTCAAGGACGCTGGCGCCGAGTGGCGCGGCGCGGGCTGCTCGATGTGCCTGGGCATGAACCCCGACCAGCTGATGGTGGGGGAGCGTGCGGCCTCGACGTCCAACCGCAACTTCGAAGGACGCCAGGGCAAGGGCGGCCGTACGCACCTCGTGTCGCCCGACGTCGCGGTGGCCACCGGAATCCTCGGCCACCTGGCCGGACCGGCCGACCTGGCCCAGCTCGAGAAGGCAGGAGCCTGATCATGGAGAAGTTCTCCTCGCACACTGGAGTCGGAGCGCCGCTGCGGCGCAGCAACGTCGACACCGACCAGATCATCCCTGCGGTGTGGCTCAAGAAGGTCACCCGCGACGGCTTCGAGGAAGGTCTGTTCTCGGCCTGGCGAAGCGACCCGGCCTTCGTGCTCAACCAAGACGCGTACAAGGACGCCACGGTGCTGGTCGCCGGTCCCGACTTCGGCACCGGCTCGTCCCGCGAGCACGCCGTCTGGGCGCTGCAGAACTATGGCTTCAAGGTCGTCATCTCGCCGCGCTTCGGTGACATCTTCCGGGGCAACTCCGGCAAGGCCGGGCTGCTGGCCGCCGAGGTCGACGACAAGGTCGTCCAGCGGCTGTGGGACTACCTCGACGAGAACCCGGGTGGGTCGATCACGATCGATCTCGAGTCGCGCACGGTCAAGGCCGGCGAGGGCGCCGATGCGATCGAGGACTCTTTCACGATCGACGACTACACCCGCTGGCGTCTGCTCGAGGGCCTGGACGACATCGGTATCACGCTGGGCCACGCGGCGGACATCGAGACGTACGAGGCCACCCGCCCCAGCTTCAAACCCGCCACCCTCTAACGCACGGGTCATTTTTCGCCCCCGCCGGGGGCGAAAAATGACCCGTCAGCGTTAGTTCCAGATCTTGATGGACGTCACGGTGGTGCCGTCGGTCTCGACGAACACGCGCTGACCCACGCGCAGGTGCCGGATGTGCTCGGCCAGCGACGAGGCGGGGAACTCCAGTGGCATGCCCTCGTCGGTCAGGAGCTTTCCGCTCCGGGTGGTCTGGTCGAAGGTCGCGACGGTGCCCTGCATGGCAGTCACCCTAGTGCTGAGCCGAAGGATTAGGCTCGCGCCCATGGTGAGACGTCCCGTGCCCACGACCGTCCGGGTCATCAGATTCTTCCTCAGGCCACTGCTGATGCTGGTGACGAGGCGGGACTGGCAAGGCATGGAGCACCTGCCGGACGGCGGATTCGTGCTCGCGCCCAACCACATCTCGCACCTCGACCCGTTCCTGATCTCGCACTTCATGCTGGACAACGGCATCGCGCCGCAGTTCCTCGCCAAGGACACGCTGGTCGGCGCCAAAGGATACGGCTGGATCCTGCGGTCCGCCGAGCAGATCCCGGTCTACCGCGACACCGAAGGCGCTGCCGAGTCGCTGCGCGCGGCGGCAACGGCCGTCGAAGCCGGTCGGGTCGTCACGATCTACCCCGAGGGCACGATCACCCGAGACCCGGCTGCCTGGCCCATGAGCGGCCGCACGGGAGCCGTACGCGTCGCACTGATGACCGGGCGGCCATTGGTGCCGCTGATGCAGTGGGGGCCCCAGGAGATCCTGTGGCCGTATGCCAAACGGGTCCGGCTGTTCCCCCGCGCGACGATCCACATCCGAGTCGGTGCGCCGATCGACCTGACCGACTTCGCCGACCAGGAGGTCACCGAGCAGGTGCTCCACGACGCGACCGACCGACTGATGAACACGCTGAGTGCCATGATGTCCGAAGTGCGTGGTGAGGTCCCCTCGACACCTCGCATCGATGTGCATACCTTGGGCAAGCCGAAGACCAACTACAAGTGATTGGAATCGTGAATGGCGCAGACAGCCGTGATGGGCGCAGGATCCTGGGGCACGGCATTCGCGATGGTGCTGGCCGACGCCGGCAACGACGTACGCCTGTGGGGTCGCCGGCCTGAGCTCTGTGAAGCCATCAACACGACCCACCAGAACCCCGACTACCTCCCCGGCGTCGAGCTGCCGAAGGTCATCACGGCTACCTCCGACCCGGCCGAGGCAATGGCTGGTGCCGAGATCGTGGTCCTGGCCGTCCCGTCCCAGCAGCTCCGCGCCAACCTCGAGTCGTGGAGCGAGCACGTGCCGCCCGACGCGATCTTCGTGAGCCTCATGAAGGGCGTCGAGCTCGGCACCCACAAGCGGATGAGCGAGGTCATCGCCGAGATCACCGGCGCTGGTCCCGAGCGTATTGCGGTCGTCTCCGGCCCCAACCTGGCCCGGGAGATCGCCAACCGCGAGCCCGCTGCCAGTGTCGTGGCGTGCGTCGACCAGGCCGTCTCCGAACGGCTGCAGAAGGCGTGTCACACCGCGTCGTTCCGCCCGTACTCCATGACCGACGTGATCGGCTGCGAGCTGGCTGGCACCGCCAAGAACATCATCGGGCTCGCGGTCGGCGTGTGCGTCGGTCTGGGCTACGGCGACAACACCAAGGCCTCGGTCATCACCCGCGGTCTGGCCGAGACCGCGCGCCTCGGCGCCGCGATCGGCGCCGACCCCGTGACGTTCATGGGCCTGGCCGGCATGGGTGACCTGGTCGCAACCTGCTCGTCGCCGCTGTCACGCAACCGTACGTTCGGCGAGAAGCTCGGCCAGGGCATGACCGTCGCCGAGGTCGCGGCGCAGACCAATCAGGTCGCCGAAGGCGTCAAGTCCTGCGTGTCGGTCAGTGAGCTCGCCAAGCTCCACGGCGTCGAGATGCCGATCGTCGAGCACGTCGCGGCATTGATCGCGGGCGAGCTGAGCCCCGCCGACCTGGTGTCGAGACTGATCTCGCGGCAGGCCAAGCCCGAGACGGTCTAGGCGAACGCCGCGAGTGCGGTCTGGATGTCGAGCCAGAGGTCCTCGACGTCCTCGATGCCGACCGAGAACCGGATCAGGCCCTCGGGCACGCTCTCGGGCTCTCCGGCGTGGCGGCGGCGACGTTCCCACGTCGACTCGACGCCACCGAGGCTCGTCGCGTACGTGATGACGTCGCTCTGCTCGGTCATCTTCTGCGCGACCGCGGCGCCGCCGACGACTTCGAACGCGATGATCGTGCCGAATCCGGGGTAGCGGGAGTACACGACGCGGTCCGAGGCCGATAGTCGTTTGTGCAGCTCGCGAGCGTTGGCCTCGGCCCGGTCCAGCCGCACGTGGAGCGTCCGCATGCCACGTGTTGCGAGCCAGGTCTCCATGGCCCCCGGGATTGCGCCGAGCACGCTGCGCCGTTTCTCGATGGCGGCGTACGCCCGATCGCTGTTGGTCACGACGGCACCGAGGATCACGTCGCTGTGCCCGGAAAGCAGCTTCGAGGCCGAGTGCACGACGAAGTCCGCGCCCTGCTCGAGCGGCTTCTGGCGCAGGGGAGTGGCGAAGGTGTTGTCGACCGCGACCGCGGTGCCGCCTGCGGATGCGGCCTGCGCGATCGCCGCGATGTCGGCGATTTCGAGAGCAGGATTGGTCGGAGACTCGATCCACACCAGCGCAGCACCCTCGCAGGCGTCGACGACCTGCTGGGTGTTGTCGATGTCGACGAGCCTGAGCTCGATCAGTCCGCGCCGGGCGCGTTCCTTCAGCTGGTTGATCGTGCCGTAGTACGCATGCCTCGGCGCCACCACGGCAGCTCTGCCGGGCACCAGGTCGAACAGCGCCGTCGTGGCAGCGATGCCCGAGGCGAAGGCCAGCGCCCGACCGCCTTCGAGCGCGCCGAGCACCGCCTCGAACGACTCCCAGGTGGGATTACCGTGGCGGCCGTATTCCGAGGCGCCACCGGGCACCAGCGCGCTGGCGAGCGTGATGGGCGTGTTGAGTGGTCCCCCCGGGACCCGGTTCGGACGCCCAGCACCGACGGCAATGGTCGAGGGCGAAAGTTCGTGTCCGTGCATGAAGACATCATGCCTTGACCGGTATCGTGCTCGGCAATGAGCCTCTCGGTGGACACTTCAGTCGGTAGACCGCGCCTTGCCGTCATTTTTGGCGGCCGTTCCAGTGAGCATGGCGTCTCGTGCCTCACTGCTCGCGAGGTGATCGCGGCGATCGACGGCGAACGGTACGACATCCGGCCGATCGGGATCACTCGTGACGGGCGCTGGGTCGAGGAGACCGCCGAGTGGCCTGATCTCCTGGCCGGCCAGCTCCCGGAGGTGCGCGCCGACCGTCCGGCGTTCCGGTGGGAGGAGCTCGGAGACTTCGACGCGGTGTTCCCCCTCCTGCACGGTCCGTGGGGCGAGGACGGCACGATCCAGGGCCTGCTCGAGATGGCCGACGTGCGGTACGTCGGCGCCGGGGTGCTGTCCAGCGCTGTCAGCATGGACAAGCCGTTCACCAAGACGGTGTTCTCCGCGGCCGGCCTGCCCCAGATCCCGTACGTCACGGTGCTGCCATGGCAGTGGAAGCGCGAGCGCGACCGGGTCGAGGCGCGGATCCGCGCCCTGGGGCTGCCGATCTTCGTCAAGCCCGCACGCGCCGGGTCCAGCTCGGGCGTCACGATGGTCGAGACGTGGAGCGAGCTCGACGTCGCGATCGGCAAGGCCCGGGAGTTCGACCCCAAGGTCATCGTCGAGGCCGCAGCTCTGGGCAAACGCGAGCTCGAGTGCGCCGTGATGCAGCAGCCCGACGGCAAACCCGTCGCGAGCGTCGTCGGCGAGATCACGGTCGCCGCGGAGTCGAGCCACGAGTTCTACGACTTCGAGGCGAAGTACCTCGACGGCACGAGTCTCAACGTCGTGCCCGCCGACATCTCCGAGACGCTGCGCGAACGTATTCGCACGTACGCGGTGCAGGCCTTCGAGGCGGTCGGTTGCGAGGGCCTGGCGCGCGTGGACTTCTTCTCGACCGACGACGGGTTGGTCATCAACGAGATCAACACGATGCCCGGCTTCACGCCGTACTCGATGTTCCCCGTGCTGTGGGAGGCCAGCGGTGTCTCCTACCCCGAGCTGGTGGACCGGCTGATCCAGCTCGCGCTGCACCGCGACAAAGGTCTTCGCTAGGTCACACGCAGGGCTGGACGACGGGATCGTGCCGTGCGACGAAGTCTGCGAGGTCGGCCAGGGCATCGGCCTCGGGGTCGTAGTCGTGCGGCACCTCGACGCTGACGAAGTACTCCCGGCCGATCGTGGTGAACAGGTAGCCGTCAGCGGTCGACTCCGTGAACCAACCGACGTCGTTGATCATGTCGCAGCGAGCGGCCGGCCCGAGCTCGCGCGGCTTCTCGACACCGCACCTCAGGATGATCGCGGGATCGCCCCATGCCGCAGCGTTGCCGTCACGGACGAGTCGGTTCTTCTGTCCGGCCACGGTCAGCGGGTGATCGGCCACCAGGGCCTTGCAGTTGACCGAGGTGCCGCTCTCGGTCGGGTAGTCGTCGACCGACAGTGTCGATCCGCAGGACGCGAGCAGCATCGAGCCCAGCAGGGCTGCTGCCAGGGGTGCGCGCTTCACGCCTCAGATACGGACGATGGGGCAGGTCAGCGTGCGGGTGATACCGGGAACGTTCTGGATCTGGGTCACGACCAGCGCGCCCAGCTCGTCGACGCTGGGGCCCTCGGCCCGCACGATGACGTCGTAGGGACCAGTGACGTCCTCAGCGAGCGTGACGCCCGCGATGGCCGCGATGGCCGTGGCGACGTCGGCGGCCTTGCCGACCTCGGTCTGGACGAGGATGTATGCCTGCACAGCCATCGAGAACCCCTTTGTTTGACCGGACTGTGCCACGCTACCTGATGCGGATGACCGGGTGGTCCGGTGGCTGCGACACAATGCCTTCATGGCGACCACAGCGGGGGACGAGCCCACGATCGGCGATGTCGGAGAGTTCGGACTGATCGACCAGGTCCGCGCCCAGATCGGCGACAACCGCTACGTTCTGCTCGGCTCGGGGGACGATGCGGCCCACATCTCGACCAATGACGGGTCGTACATCGTGTCGACCGATCTGCTGATCGAGGGCCGCCACTTTCGCCGCGACTGGTCCTCCGCGCACGACATCGGGCGCAAGGCCGCGGCATGCAACCTGTCGGACCTCAACGCGATGGGTGGGGTCGCGACAGCCCTGACCCTGGGGTTCGGCGCTCCGGCCGACCTGCCGGTGTCGTGGGTCCTGGAGATGGTCCGCGGCTTCGAGGAGGAGTGCGCCAACGTCGGCGCCCACATCGTCGGCGGTGATGTCACGGCCTCGGACAAGATCGTCCTGGCCGTCACCGCGATGGGTGATGTCGCGCGGCCCGTGCTGCGGTCTGGTGCACTCCCGGGTGATGTGGTCGCGTACGCCGGGACGCTCGGACTCGCGGGTGCTGGCTACGCGACGCTGAGCAGGGGGTTCCGTTCGCCGAAGGCCGCGGTCGAGGCGCATCGCGTGCCACACCCGCCGTACGCCGCCGGCCCGCAGGCAGCGGCGGCCGGCGCGACCGCGATGACCGATGTCAGCGACGGGCTGCTCGCGGACCTGGCGCACGTCGCCGATGCCAGCGGCGTGTCGATCGACCTCGAGTCTGCGGCCTTCGACATCCCGACTCCGGTGGCGACGGTCAGTGAGGCGCTCGGCGCCGACGCGCTCTCATTCATGCTGACCGGTGGCGACGACTACGCCCTCGTCGCGACCTTCAGTTCGCAGGGACCCCTGCCGAGCGGGTGGACCCGGATCGGCACGGTGGCGGATGGTCGCGGCGTGACGGTGGACGGATCGACGTTCGACGGCCCGACCGGGCACCAGCACTTCCGCTAGGGCCGGGATCTCAGACCCAGTACCTCCGCTTGGGGATGTCGGCCAGGCCCGGAACAACCGACTCGAGGACGCCGCCGTTGGCCTGGATGACCTTGGCTGAGGCGACGTTGTCGTCGTCGCACGTCACGAGGATGTGCTCGACACCGCGGTCCCGGAGGATCAGGACGGCCTGCCGAAGGATCTCGGTCGCGTAGCCCCGACCACGGAACTGTGGACGGACGGCATAGCCGACGTGCCCGCCGAGGGTGCTCAGGAAGTCGTTGAGCTCGTAGCGGATGGAGCACCGTCCGACGACGACACCATCGACGTCGGCAACCAGGTCGGCGTTGGCGACGAAGTCCGCCGGCAGCCCCAGGCCGTCCTCCCAGCCGTGCACGAGATCGACGTAGGCCGGCCAGCCGATGTCGGGATGAAGTCGGTACGACCACGAGCGGCGCTCTGCCTCGAACTCGGCGACAGCCGCCGTGATGTCGGGCTCGTCGGTGAGTGCGAGCCGGCGCAGGATGAGCCGGCCCGGCGGTGATGTCACCATGACTCGAAGGCTAGTGGCATCGCCGCCGGCTCGTGCTCAGCGGATCGTCGCGAACGGCTGCGCCGCCTCGAGCTCGTACGCGATCTCCAGAAGCGTCTGCTCGTCACCGTGATCGGCCGAGAAGTGCACGCCGATCGGCATGTCGGCCGATGACCGGCCCAGCGGCAGTGAGATGGCCGGGCCGCCTGAGGCGTTGTTGAGCGGGGTGAACGCGGCGTACTGGATCAGCCGGTCGAACATGACGGGGAAGTCGACGGCGGGGGACAGGTAGCCGAGCTCGGGCGTCGCGAAGCCCAGCGTCGGGGACATGATCAGGTCGACGTCGGCGAATGCGGCGCGATAGCGCTGCTCCGAACGCTTGAGGCCCCGGATCGCCCCGGGTGTCCGCCATGCCTGCCGGATGAACTTGCGGGCCAGTCCTCGGGTCAGCGGGTCCGTCAGGGTCTTGTCGAAGTCCGGACCCATGACCTTCTTGCCGAAGTGCTGGGTCGAGAACGCCAGAAGTCCCCAGTAGTGCTTGAAGTCCGCCATGAACGCCTGGTCGACCGGCAGCTCGACCTCGACGACCTCGTGGCCCAGCCCGCCGAGCAGATCGGACGTGGCGAGCACGGCCTTGCGGCTGTCTTCGTCGGTCGGGACCCCGGTGACGGAGTCGACGATCAGCCCGATGCGCAGACGGCGGTCCGACGGGCCCTCCACCAGCCCAAGGGGTCGCAGGCCAGCGGCCGGCAGGTACGCCTGGGTCGCCGCGAGGAAGTGCGCCGTGTCGCGAACCGTCCGAGTCACGACGCCGTTGGAGACGATGTCGACCGGCAGCTTGGCGGCCTCGACGGCCGGCACGACCCGGTCGCGGGTGGGCTTGAGCCCCACGAGTCCGCAGGCGGCGGCCGGGATGCGGATCGAGCCGCCCCCGTCGTTGGCATGCGCGATGGGCACGACTCCCGCCGCGACCAGCGCTGCGGAGCCGCCTGAGGACGCGCCGGCGGAGTATCCCGTGTTCCACGGGTTGCGGGTCGGGGGGAGAGTCTCGTACTCGGTCGTGGCGTTGAAGCCGAACTCCGGCATCGTCGACTTGCCCAGCACCGTCAGGCCGGCCGACAGGAATTGATCCGTGAACGGCGCGTTCGCGACGGCGGGCCGGGAGTTGACCGCGAGCGATCCCTGGTCCGTCGGTAGGCCCGCGACGTCGGTGTTGTCCTTGACGAACGTTGGTACGCCCGAGAAGGCACCCGTCGCAGGCCGATCGGCAGCGCTGCGGGCGCGGTCGAAATCAGGGTGCTGGATCGCGTTGAGCGCAGGGTTGACGCGCTCGGCACGGGCTATCGCAGCCTCGGTGGCTTCGCGCGCACTGATCTCGCCCGCGGCAATGGCAACGGCGACCCCGACAGCGTCGAGGTCGCCGAGTGCATCATCGCCAAAGGCATGGACACGGGTGGTCATCTCGTTGTTCACGAGATGACTCTAGGGTCAATTCGCTGGTTGGACCAGCGAAACGACTAACGTGAGACTTTGCCGGCCTTGAGGCAGCCGGTGCACACGTTGACCCGCTGGGGGGTCCCGTTGATCACAGCGCGAACGCGCTGGATGTTGGGATCGAACCGACGCTTCGTGCGTCGGTGCGAGTGGGAAACGTTGTGGCCGAAGCCGGGTCCCTTGGCGCACACATCACAGACCGCAGCCACGGCGAACTCCTGAACATTGAGACTTCACGAACAAATGGGGGTGCCCTCGTGACCCGATGGGTCCAGATGACAACTGCTCAAGAATAGCGGACGAACCGACGCAGACGCGAATCAGCCCGACTGGTCACCTGTGGGGGAGGTTCGGACCGATAGCCTCCCCCCATGGGCCTCACCCTCAACTCCACGGCATTCCGGGCGTGGACCCAGCTGTGTGCTGGCGCTCTCGCCTCGGCACGCGCCGAGATCGACGCTCTCAACGTCTTCCCGGTCCCCGACAGCGACACCGGCACCAACGCCTACCTGACCTTCGTCTCCGGCGCCGATGCCGTCGCCGCGACTGGTGCCGACGAGCCGATGTCCGCCGTGGTCAAGGCGTACGTCGACGGGTTGCTGACCGGCGCCAAGGGCAACACCGGGGTGATCCTCTCGCAGCTCGTGCGGGCGTGCTTCAAGGATCTTGACCTCGAAGGTGGCGAGATCACCGCCGCCGACGTCGCCCGTTCGTTCGCGGCCGCCTCCGACGCCGCGTGGGCGGCCGTCGGCGCGCCCGTCGAGGGCACGATCCTGTCGGTAGCGAAGGCTGCTGCGCACGGTGCCACGGAGTCAGCCGAGGCCGGGGTCGACGGACGCACAGTCTTCGGCAAGGCCGCCCGTGCTGCCCGCGAGGCATTGGCCCGCACCCCGCAGCAGATGCCCCTGCTGGCTCGTGCCGGGGTCGTGGACGCCGGCGGGCGGGCCCTGGTCGTCGTCCTCGACGCCACCGAGCAGGCGCTGACCGGTCGGGTGCCCGAGCGGGCGAGCAGCCATGTCCCCGTGCCGATCGTGGTTGCCGGCGACGACCTCAGCGCGGACGGTCCGTCCTACGAAGTCATGTACCTCCTCGAGGCCGACGACGATCGCATCGCCGAGCTGCGCGCCGCCCTGATGCCACTGGGTGACTCCCTTGTCGTCGTGGGAGGAGAGAGGCTCTGGAACGTCCATGTCCACGTCGACGACGTCGGCGCGGCGATCGAGGCCGGCATCGGCGTCGGACGGCCCTACCGGATCGCGGTGACCCACTTCGCCGATCAGATCGCTCGGGCCCCGCGTTCGGGTCGCGTCGTGATCTCCGCAACGACCGGAGTCGGCCTCACGGCGCTGTGCCGGGAGGCGGGCGCACAGACCCTGGAGTTCACCCGCGAGCATCCGCTGACGATCGCCGAGATGAGCGCCTCGCTGCGTGAGGCGGGCGCTGACGAGGTCATCGTGCTGCCCAACAATCAGCGCTACGTCCGGCAGTTCGAGGCCGCCGCCCAGGCCGCCCGCCAGGACGGTGTGCGGGTCGCGGTCATCCCCACCTACGCGCAGGTCCAGGGGCTCGCGGCGCTCGCGGTGCACGATCCGGGCCTGGCCTTCGACGAGGTCGTCGTGGCGATGTCGAGCGCCGCTGCGCACACCCAGCACGGTGCGGTGACGGTCGCGACCGAGCCGGGCATGACGATGGTCGGGCCGTGCGAGGTCGGTGACGTCCTGGGCGTCGTGGCCGGTGACTTCGCGGTCGTGGGCCAGGACGTTCTCGCGGTCGCGTACGACGTCATCGACCGCATCCTGTCCCCGGCCGGTGAGATGCTGACCGTCGTGGTGGGTGAGGGCGTGGAGGGCGGCATCGAGGAGTCGATCTCGGCCCACCTCCGTACGCTGCGCCCCGACGTCGACCTCGTGGTCTACGACGGGGGCCAGGAGAACTATCCGCTGTTCATCGCGGTCGAGTGATGGTCGACCTGTCGACCAAGCTCGTCAACGTCCTGGGGGACAAGACGACCAAGCCGCTCACCAAGGCGTTCGACATGCTGGTCGTGGAAGACCTGTTGCGCCACTACCCGCGCCGTTACGCCGAGCTCGGCAAGCTGACCGACCTGTCGGGTCTTGAGGTCGGTCAGCACGTCACGATCATGGCGCGGGTCGCGTCGGTCAAGAACTACTCGTTCGGCCCGGGCGGCCGCCGCACCCGCACCGAGGTCGTCGTGACGGACGGCACGGGTCAGCTGACCCTGACGTTCTTCCAGCAGGCCTGGCGACTCAAGTCGATGGAGGAGGGCTCGCTTGGCCTTGCGGCGGGTGTCGTGAGCGAGTTCAACCGCAAGTTGCAGCTGACCCACCCCGACTGGGAGCCGCTCACCGAGGCTGACGATCCGACCGAGAGCTCGCGGCTCAGTCGCGGCATCATCCCGCTCTATCGCGCAACCGCCAAGATGCCCTCGTGGAAGATCGAGCAGTGCATCGGGATGTGCCTGGACGCGATCGGGCCGCTCGATGATCCGCTGCCCGGCCAGGTGCGCACGGAGCGTGGGTTCTTCGACCTGAGCGGCTCGTTCGAGGCGATCCACCGTCCGCGCAACACCGCCGACTGGCAGGGCGCGCGCGACCGTTTCCGGTTCGAGGAGGCGTTCGTGGTGCAGACGATCTTCGCGCAGCGCCGCCGACAACTGGAGCATGAACGGGCCGCATCGCGACCCGTCGTCACGGGTGGGATCCGCGAGCGGTTCGAGGCCCAGCTGCCGTTCGAGCTGACGGCGGGTCAGCAGGAGGTCGTCGCCGAGGTATCCGCAGACCTCGGACGTACCCACCCGATGCACCGTCTGCTGCAGGGCGAGGTCGGCTCCGGCAAGACCATCGTGGCGCTGATCGCGATGCTGCAGGTCGTAGATGCGGGCGCCCAGGCGGCGCTCCTCGCACCGACCGAGGTCCTGGCGTCCCAGCACTTCCGCGGCATCACCGCGATGCTGGGCGACCTCGCCAAGGGCGGCATGATCGGTGGCGCCGACGGTGCCACCCGGGTGCGCCTGCTGACCGGCTCGCAGGGCGCCAAGGCGCGCAAGGAGTCGCTCCTGGACGCAGCCTCGGGCGAGGCCGGGATCGTGATCGGCACACATGCACTGATCCAGGACCACGTGCAGTTCGCCGAGCTCGGCCTCCTGGTCGTGGACGAGCAGCACCGGTTCGGTGTCGAGCAGCGGGCGGCCCTGGTCGACCGGGCCGAGGTCACGCCGCACGTGCTGGTCATGACCGCGACGCCGATCCCACGCACCATCGCGATGTCGGTGTTCGGCGATCTCGAGGTGTCGACCCTGCGTGAGCTGCCGGCCGGTCGGCAACCGATCCAGACGACCGTCGTCCCGTACGCCGAGCGCCCCGCGTGGCTCGAGCGTGGGTGGCAACGAGTGCGCGAGGAGGTCGCCAAGGGCCGCCAGGCGTACGTCGTGGTGTCCCGCATCGGTGACAGCGACGATGGCGAGGAGAAGGACACCCGGTCCCTGGTCGAGCTGCACGAGGAGCTCGCGGGCGGCGTGCTGCACGGCCTCCGCCTCGGTAGCCTGCACGGACGCATGTCTGCCGACGACAAGGACGCCACGATGAACGCGTTCGCGCGCGGCGACGTTGATGTCCTGGTCGCGACCACCGTGGTCGAGGTCGGCGTCGACGTACCGAACGCGACAGTCATGGTCATCATGGACGCCGACCGCTTCGGCATGTCACAGCTGCACCAGCTGCGCGGTCGCGTGGGTCGCGGCTCCGAGGCCGGTCTCTGTCTGCTCGTCACGACGTCCGGGGACGACTCGCCCGCCCGCGAGCGGCTCGACGCGGTCGCCTCGACCTCGGACGGGTTCGAGCTGTCCCGGCTCGACGTCGAGCTGCGTCGCGAGGGCGACGTGCTGGGCGCCCGGCAGTCCGGCATCCGGTCAAGCCTCCGGCTGCTGTCGGTCGTCAAGGATGGCGAGATCATCGACGACGCGCGCCGCATCGCCGACTCCGTCGTGGAGGCCGATCCCGGTCTGGCGGCCCACCCGGCCCTGGCCGCCGCGGTGCACGACCTCGAGCATTCCGAGCGAGCCGACTACCTGGAGCGCACATGACCCGGATCATTGCGGGGCAGTACGGCGGACGACGGATCCAGACACCCAAGGGCGACGGCACCCGGCCGACCAGCGATCGTGTGCGCGAAGCGCTGTTCTCGTCGCTGGAGTCCGAGCTCGGCGGGTTCGTGGCCGAGCTGCGCGTGCTCGACCTGTTCGCGGGGTCCGGGGCACTGGGCCTCGAGGCCCTGTCGCGGGGGGCCGGCTCGGCACAGTTTGTCGAGTCCGATCCCAAGGCCGCGGCCGTGGTCAGGGCCAACGTCAAGGAGCTGGGCGCACCCGCCGCTGTCGCCCGCGTGACTGCGGAGCGCTATCTGCGGGACACTCCGGCCGAGGCATTCAGCCTGGTCTTCATCGATCCTCCGTACGCCCTGCCGACCGCTCAGGTTGCTGCGCTGGTGGCAACGATCAAGGCGTCGTGCGCTGCGCCGGAGGCCCTTTTCGTCGTCGAGCGCTCGACCCGTGATCCGTTCGTGTGGCCCGACGGGGTCGAGGGTCTGCGCAGCAAGAAGTACGGCGAGACGACCCTTTGGTACGGTCGCTGACATGACGAAGGTCGTATGCCCCGGTTCCTTCGACCCGGTGACCAATGGTCACCTCGACATCATCGAGCGGGCTGCGCGTCTGTTCGACGAGGTCGTGGTCGCGGTGCTCGTCAACGAGAACAAGCAGGGCCTGTTCACGATCCCGGAGCGGCTGGAGCTGCTCGAACGCGCCACGGCGCATCTGCCCAACGTCTCGACGGGGTCCTTCGGAGGGCTGCTCGTCGACTTCTGCAACGACAACGGTGCGACGGCGATCGTCAAGGGTCTGCGAGCCGTCACGGACTTCGACTACGAGCTGCAGATGGCGCAGATGAACAGCAGCCTGACCGAGGTCGACACAATCTTCATCCCGACGACCCCGGAGTACTCCTTCCTGGCCTCGAGCCTGGTCAAGGAGGTCGCCAAGCATGGCGGCGACGTGTCCAGGCTCGTTCCCGACTTCGTCCTGACCGAGCTCAAGACGAAGTACTCCTGAGCCGAGCCGTCTCAGTCCGGCAGCAGCGGCGCCGCGATGGGGTCGCGCCGCCCGATCTGGACGGCACGCTTCAGCGACGCTGACCCATATTTGCCGCGGACCGCGTCGATCGCGTCGTCCAGCTCGGCGCTGGCGGTGACGTCGAGGGGGAGCGCGAGCTGAGCCGGGCTGTCGTCGAGGGAACCGACCGAGACCCCGATCAGGGTGATGCCGCGCTCGGCAATCGTTGCCTGCCTCGATCGCAGGAGCTGTCGGGCGATGTCGAGCACCGTCAGGTTGTGAGCCGTCGGCCGGTCCAGCGTGTGCGAGCTGGTCGACCGGGTGAAGTCGCCGAACCGCAGCCGGATCGTGACGGTGCGTCCGGTGCGCCCAGCAGAACGCATGCGGCCCGTGACGCGGTCGACGAGCGTCAGGAGCGCGAGGTCCAGCTCGGCGGCGGAGTGCGGCCCGCGACCGATCGCCTGCTGGGCGCCCATTGAGTCGCGCTGCTTGCCGGCCACGACCGGGCGGGGGTCGCGGTTGTGCGCCAGGGCGTGCAGGTGGCGCCCTGCGCCGGGTCCGAGCAGCTGCACGAGCTCGATCTCGTAGAGGGCGGCGACATCACCGACCGTGACGATGCGGGCGTCCCGCAATTTTTGTGAGGTGACCGCGCCGACGCCCCACAGGCGCTCGACCGGCAGGGCGTGCAGGAAGGTGAGCTCGCTCTCGATCGGGACAACGAGCATGCCTTCGGGCTTGGACACCGCGCTGGCGACCTTCGCGAGATATTTGGTGCGGGCGACGCCGACCGAGATCGGCAGCCCGACCCGCTCGCGCACGTCGTGCCGCAACTGCTGGGCGATCGATGACGGCAGCCCGCGGATGCGCCGCAGCCCACCGACCTCCAGGAATGCCTCGTCGATCGACAGGCCCTCGACCAGTGGAGTCGTGTCGTGGAAGACGTCGAACACGTCGCGGCTGGCCTGCGTGTAGGCGTGCATGCGCGGCGGGACGACGACAGCGTCGGGACACACCCGCAGCGCCTGCTGCCCACCCATCGCGGTCCGCACACCGCGGGCCTTGGCCTCGTAGCTGGCCGCGAGAACGACTCCGCCCCCTACGATCACAGGGCGTCCGCGCAGCGATGGGTCGTCGCGCTGCTCGACCGACGCGTAGAACGCGTCGAGGTCGGCGTGCAGCACGGTGCCCTCGGACATACCTGCATGGTGTCACCGGGCACCGACACGGGCGATGCGATTGGCCTCGGTGTGGCCCCGCGGGTTACGATTTACGTCGGCCTGCTTGCGGGTCGAAGTTTTGTCGTGCACTTGAACGGATGGGCAAACGTGCTTTCGGGACCCTTGGTTTTCGATACCCACGCGATGGGTCGCAAACCGGGCGCCGAACGCACCCACACCCTGACGACTCCCGCGCCGGCAGAGATGGGACACGACGTCTACGCCGTGCCCGAGGGTTCCCCGATGGAGATCGAGCTCCGGCTCGACGTCATCATGGAAGGTGTCCTGGCAACAGGCACCGTCTCGGCACGTGCCGTGGGTGAATGTGTGCGATGCCTGGAACCGATCGACGAAGCTGTCGTGGTGGGATTCCAGGAGCTGTATCTCTTCGAGGCACCTTCTGACAAGGAAGAGGCCGAAGAGGAGGAGTTCTACCTCGAGGACGACCTGCTCGACCTCGAGACCGTCCTGCGGGACGCGGTGGTGCTTGCACTGCCGCACAACCCGTTGTGTGGTCCGGAGTGTCCGGGACTGTGCCCTGAATGTGGAGCGCGGCTTGCGGATGATCCAGAGCACACACACGGTGAGGCGATTGACCCGAGATGGGCATCGTTGAGCCAGCTGGCGGAGCAACCGGTCTCGCCAGCCGACCGATCAGTGTCGGACACCTCGTCCGACGACAGCAAGGAGTAGATCGTGGCAGTCCCGAAGAGGAAGATGTCGCGCAGCAACACGCGCCACCGTCGTTCGCAGTGGAAGACGACCGCCACGGCGATCGTCGACTGCGCCAACCCCGCGTGTGACTCGAAGGTGCAGCCGCACCACGCGTGCACCAAGTGCGGACAGTACGGAGCTCGCGGCGAGCGTCGCCAGGTCCTCTGATCGCTGCAGCAGCCAATGCTGATGCACTCCGCCAGGTCCTCGGAGTAGAGGACCTGGACGCGGGGCTGCTCCAGCATGCCCTGACCCACCGCTCGTACGCGTACGAGAACGGTGGTGTGCCCAACAACGAGCGCCTGGAGTTCCTGGGCGACTCGGTGCTTGGGGTCGTCGTCACCGACACGCTGTTCACCGAGCATCCCGAGCTCCCCGAGGGGCAGCTCGCGAAGCTGCGCGCCGCCGTCGTGAGTGCCAAGGCGCTCGCGGAGGTTGCGCGCACGCTCGGCATCGGCGACCACGTGCGCCTCGGGCGTGGCGAGGAGGCGACCGGCGGCCGCGACAAGGCGTCGATCCTGTCCGACACCGTCGAGGCCCTGCTGGGTGCGATCTATGTGCAGTTCGGCATCGAGCGCGCCGCCGAGGTCATCCACCGCGTGTTCGACCCCGTCATCGCGGTCGCCGCCGATCTGGGTGCCGGACTCGACTGGAAGACGTCGTTGCAGGAGATCACCGCCAACAACGACCTCGGCGTCCCGCACTACGTGCTCGAGGGCACCGGCCCCGACCACGACAAGTCGTTCACCGCTGAGGTCCACGTGGGGGAGCAGATCTACGGCGGCGGCACCGGCCGATCCAAGAAGGAAGCCGAGCAGATGGTCGCGGAGATCGCCTGGCGTGGCATCAACGCCGGCGTCGAGGTCGCGGTCACCGACCAGGTCTAGGCTCGACGCGTGCCAGAGCTTCCCGAGGTCGAGGTGGTACGCCTCGGCATTGCTTCCCACGTCGTCGGCCGAACCATCACCCGGGTCGTCGTCCACGACGTCCGCTCGGTGCGTCGTCACCCGCCCGGCGCGACCGACTTCGTCAACCGGCTCGAGGGACGCACCGTCGTCGGTGCAGCCCGGCGCGGCAAGTATCTGTGGCTGCAGCTCGACCACGGTGATGCCGTGCTGTGCCACCTCGGCATGAGTGGCCAGTTCCTGATCTCGGCGGCCGAGGCCGACAATCCGCGGCACCTGCGCATCACCCTGACGCTGGACGACGGCCGCGAGCTGCGGTTCGCCGACCAGCGGATCTTCGGCGGCATGGCGTTCAGCGAGGACGGAGCGGAGCTGCCCCCCGAGATCGCGCACATCGCGCGTGATCCGCTCGACCCACTGTTCGACCCCGCGGAGTTCGCAGCGAGGCTTCGCAAGCGCCAGACCGGCATCAAGCGCGCGATCCTCGACCAGACGCTGATCTCGGGTGTCGGCAACATCTACGCAGACGAGGCGTTGTGGCGCACGCCGCTGCACTACGCGCGGAACACCCGGCACCTGCGGACGCGGGAGGTCGAGGGCCTGCTGGTCCACATCGGGGAGGTCATGCTCGAGGCCCTGGCCCAGGGCGGCACGTCCTTCGATGCGCTCTACGTCAACGTCAACGGCAACAGCGGCTACTTCGACCGCTCACTGCAGGCGTACGGGCAGGAGGACCAGCCGTGCGAGCGATGCGGCACGCCGATCCGCCGGGACGCCTTCATGAACCGTTCGTCGTTCTGGTGCCCCACCTGCCAGCCCCGGCCGCGCAACGGCAAGTTCTGATGGTCCGGCGCGATAGCCTGCGCGAGTGAGTCTCGTCCTGGTGCCCATGTCCGCCGAGCGATTCATCTCGTGGAACGAACGTCTCGTCGCCGAGTACGCGCAGGAGAAGGTCGACGCGGGCAACTGGCCCGCCGAGGGCGCCCTCGAGCGTTCGATCACGGAGAACCGCACGCTTCTTCCCAAAGGCGTCGACACCCCCGCGCACCACCTGTTCATCGGCGCCGTCGATCGCGAGGAGGTCGGCGTCCTGTGGCTGTTCACCGATCTTGCGGTGCCGGTCCCGGAGGCCTTCATTTACGACATCGAGATCGGCCAGGCGCGCCGCGGGCAGGGCTACGGGCGGGAGCTACTCGAGGCGGCGGAGGGCTGGTGCGCCGACCACAGCATCGCGGTCCTGCGACTGCACGTCTTCGGCTCCAACACGACCGCGATCAGCCTCTACGAGTCGTCCGGCTTCGAGATCACGAACCTCAACATGAGCAAGCAGATCCGATGACGGACCAGCCCTACGGTGACGAGGCCCGCGAGCGTTTCGTCGACGAACCGCCCAAGCGATCGGGACGCACTCCGTTCGAGCGTGACCGGGCCCGCGTCGTCCACTCGGCGGCACTGCGACGGTTGTCGGCGAAGACCCAGGTGATGGGCGCGGGATTCGACGACTTCGTGCGTAACCGGCTGACCCACTCGCTCGAGGTGGCGCAGGTCGCCCGTGAGCTCGGCAAGTCCTTGGGTTGTGATCCGGACATCGTCGACTCCGCTGCGCTGGCACACGACCTGGGACACCCGCCGTTTGGCCACAACGGCGAGGTCGCGCTCGATGAGGCGGCCCAGTCGTGCGGCGGCTTCGAGGGCAACGCCCAGACGCTGCGGATCCTGAGCCGGTTGGAGTCCAAGGCATTCGCCGCGGACGGCAGCAGCGTCGGCCTCAACCTCACCCGTGCGACGCTCTCGGCGTGCGTGAAGTATCCCTGGCCGCGCGGCGAGGCACCCGACGGGAGCGGCAAGTTCGGTGCGTACGCCGACGACCTCGCAGTGTTTACGTGGCTCCGTGACGGGGCGCCGGCCAAGCGTCGTCCGATCGAGGCGCAGGTCATGGATCTGGCCGACGACATCGCGTACTCGGTCCACGACGTCGAGGACGGTGTCGTCGGCGGCTGGTTCGGGCTGCGGTCCGGAGAGCTCGACCGAGATGCGATCCACGACGTCGCCCGCGACTGGTACGCACCCGATGCCGGTGACGACCGGCTCGACGCGGCGCTGGGACGTCTGCACGAGCTGCCCGAGTGGCCGCGGACTCAGTTCGATGGCAGTCGCGCCGAACGTGCCGTGCTCAAGAGTCTGACGAGCGCCCTGATCGGACGATTCGCGCGCGCTGCCGAGCTTGCAACGGTGCAGCAGTGGGGCGATGGTCCGCTGATCCGCTTCGCAGCCGACCTCGAGGTGCCCGCGGACACCCGTGACGAGATCACGGTGCTCAAGTCGATCGCCGCCCACTACGTCATGCGATCGGACGACCGTGCCGGCGCCCTCGGTCGGCAGCGCGAGCTCCTGTCGGCGCTGGTCGAGGTGCTCGACCGCTCCGACGGCACCGAGCTCGAGGCCGAGTTCGCTCTCGACTTCGCTCAGGCGAGCGACGACTCGGCCCGTCGTCGGGTCGTGATCGACCAGGTTGCGAGCCTGACCGACGTCTCCGCGCACGCGTGGGCGCTACGGCTCCTGCACTAGCTGTGATGCCCAGCCAGGTTGTCCAATCTGGTGATGGGTGCTTTCTTCCCGACTGCTGAGTGGGGCCGGTGGTGGTTGTATTGGTGGATCCATGATGGCAGGGCGGCGAGTCGGGCTGATTCGGAGTTGTAGAACTTCTTGAAGGCCCAGCCCTCGGCCAGGGTGCGGTGGAAGCGTTCGATCTTGCCGTTGGTCTGGGGCCGGTAGGGCCTGGTCCGGCGGTGCTTGACTCCCAGATTGGCGCAGGTCTCGGCCCAGAGGTGGCTGCGGTAGCAGCTGCCGTTGTCGGACAAGACCTGCCGAACGATCACGCCGCGTTCGGCGAACCACGCGACGGCGTTGCGCAGCACTTCGGTGGCGGTCTCCTTGGTCTCATCGTCATGGGCTTCGACGTAGGCGACGCGGGAGTGGTCATCGATCACGGTGTGCAGGTAGCAGGTCCGATCAATGGGTTGCCGTACTTGTTGCGTGGACCACCGATGCGCACGGTCGTCGCTGATCTGTTCTTGTCGCCCTGGCCGCGGCCGACGTAGCGCCACCCTCCGCCGTCAGGGACTTTCCCGAGTTTCTTGACGTCGACATGGATCATGTCGCCCGGACGCTCGTGTTCGTAGCGGCGGATCGGTTCACCGGTCACGCGGTCGATGTGGGTCAACCGGTTGAGCCGGCAACGGACCAGCACCGCATGCACGGTCGAGGCCGGCATGTTCAGCCGGTCGCCGATCTCGATCGGCCCCAGTCGCTGCTTCCAGCGCAGGTGCACGATCTTTCGAACCATCGGTTGCGGCGTCCGGTTCGGCTGACGGTGCGGCCTGGAGGACCGGTCGACCATTCCGGCCTCACCCTCGGCCGGTAGCGATCAGCCCACTTCGTCGCGGTCTTCCACGACACGTCATAACGTTCAGCGGCCCGCGCTGGCGGCCAACCATGGTCGACAACAAGACGAGCCAACCGAAGCCTGGCTCGCGGCGTCAAAGCCGCGTTGGAATGGGTAGCGTGGCACATGAAGACCTCCTGGTCGTGAAGCGGTTTCTCAACAGCTCCACTCCACACCGGGAGGTCTTCACCCGTCTACAAATTCAGATCAAGACATCGCACGATCTCGACCAACGTGCCTGGGCATCACAACTAGCGGTCCTGCGGGTGGGCCGGGCCGACTAGCATTCACCCCATGGCCGGGCGCATCAAGGACGACGACATCCAGCTCGTCCGTGAGCGCGCACGGATCGATGAGGTCGTGGAGCAGTACGTCACGCTCCGCAATGCTGGCGGCGGTTCCCGCAAGGGGTTGTGCCCGTTCCACGACGAGAAGTCGCCGTCGTTCAACGTCCGACCCGTGCAGGGCTTCTATCACTGCTTCGGCTGTGGCGCCTCGGGAGACGTCTACAAGTTCCTCATGGAGATCGAAGGCCTGACCTTCGTCGAGGCCGTCGAGCGCATCGCGATCAAGGTCGGCATCACCCTCAACTACGAGGAAGGCGGCAACACCGGACCGCGTCGCGACCCGCAGCAGCGCCCGCGGCTGCTCGCGGCACACCGCGAGGCCGCTGAGTTCTACGCCACAACACTGCAGTCCTCACCCGATGCTCAGGCAGGCCGTCAGTTCGTCAAGGACCGCGGGTTCGACCAGGCGGCCGCCGAGAAGTTCGGCATGGGCTTCGCGCCGCGTGGGGGAGAGGCGCTGGTGGCTCACCTCAAGGCCAAGGGCTTCACCGATGAGGAACTCACGGTCGGCGGTCTGGCGGCCAGCGGCTCGCGCGGCCTCTACGACAAGTTCCGGGGCCGCGTCCTCTGGCCGATCCGCGAGATGACGGGGGACGTCGTCGGCTTCGGCGCCCGGCGCATGTTCGATGATGACCGCATCGAGGCCAAGTACCTCAACACGGCCGAGACGCCGATCTACAAGAAGAGCCAGGTCCTCTACGGCCTGGATCTCGCGCGTCGGTCGATCTCGTCGTCGAGCCAGGCCGTCATCGTCGAGGGCTACACCGATGTCATGGCGTGCCACGAGGCCGGTGTGACGACCGCGATCGCGACCTCCGGCACGGCGTTCGGCGAGGACCACGCCCGCATCCTCCGACGACTCATGCTTGACCACGACGCGTTCCACGGCGAGGTCATCTTTACTTTCGACGGCGACGAGGCTGGCCAGCGCGCTGCGCTCAAGACCTTCGGTGGCGATCAGCAGTTCGTGGCCCAGACCTATGTCGCGGTCGAGCCGCGCGGCATGGATCCGTGCGACCTGCGACTGGCCGATGGCGATGCCGCGGTCCGCGAGCTCGTCGCGTCCCGCATCCCGCTATACCGGTTCGTGCTGGACAACATGCTCAGCAAGTACGACCTCGACCGCGGCGACCAGCGCGTCGACGCGGTGCGCGAGGCGGTCTCGTTGAGCTCGGCGATCCGCGACAAGTCCAAGGTCGACGAGCTGCTCCGCGAGATCGCCGGGCGGGTCGGTACCGACATCGAGCAGGTCCGTGCCGAGCACCGCCGTCGTTCGACGTCAAGTCCCAAGGGCGCGCCTGCCGCGGCCGCCGCGACCAGCGACGCTGCACCCACTGCCTTGCCGAGCCCTGCGGTCAACTTCGGGCTCCCGCAGTTCGCCGACGAGCGCGAGGCGCTCAAGGCGATCGTGCAGCACCCTCACCTGGCCGGTTGGTACGCAGACGACATCGGTGACAACGACTTCACCCACCCGGTCTCCAAGCAGCTCTGGACACACATCCAGTCCATGCCGTGGCCGACTGGTCCTGACTCGAACTGGTTGCCCCGTCTCTCGGACACGATCGAGGACCTTGACGTCAAGCGGGTGCTGTCGATCGCTGCGGTCGAGCCGATGCGGGCGCGGGAGAACAACACCGAGGCCGTGGTCAAGTCGATCATCGTGCGGCTCCAGATGATGACCTGTGGTCGCAAGCTGGCCGATCTCAAGTCCAAGCTGCAGCGGACCAACCCGATCGACCAGGCTGAGATCTACAACCGCATGTTCGGTGAGCTCATCGCCCTGGAGCAACAGTTCCGTCTGCTGCGCGATCGCTCGCTCGGCGGCGACGCCCCCAGCTGACCTCGGCGCTGCGGGCGGTCCACAGCGGCCGTGGCAGGGGGAGCGACGAGGCCCTGATGGGCCGAGTCTGGGTGGATGGACCGATTCGTGCGCGACTTTCTCGCCCTCCCGCCCCTGGATGCCGCTCAGGAGCTCGTGCTGGCCCGGCTGGCGCGTCGCGGCGACCGTGAGGCGCGGGAGGCCCTCATCATGTCCGGCATGCGGGCAGTGGCGATGCGGGCCAGACGACGAGGTCTCCATGGTGAAGAGCTGCGCGACGCGGTGCAGTCCGGCGCGATCGGGCTGATCCAGGCAATCGATCGTTATGACCCCGATCGTGGAGCGCGACTGGCGACGTACGCCTGGCACTGGATCGGCGCAGCGATGATCGTTGAGCGGCGGCCCGAGCTGCCGCTGGATGATCGGGATCGTCCGGCCGAGGTCCCGATCTGCTCTGACCTGGACTTGCTCGACGGGATGCCAGCACAGCTTGCGGAGGTGCTGCGAGTCCGGTTCGGCCTGTCCGATCCGACCGCCTCGCCCCTGCCGCGTCACAGGGTCGCCGACCGGCTCGGCCTGACGGTGGCGCAGGTTCGAGCCCTCGAGGGCAAGGCGATGCGACAACTCCGCACCCGGCTTGCTAAAGTTGTCGACCGTGCTCCTCCGCAGCGAGGAGCCGATCCCCCATAGCTCAATTGGCAGAGCATTCGACTGTTAATCGGAGGGTTCTTGGTTCGAGTCCAAGTGGGGGAGCAGGACCGGAACGGCGCCGATATCGGCGCCGTTTCGTCGTTCTAGGCTCAGTTGCGGATCGCCCCGGTCTCCTTGGCGTGCTGGCGTCGGCCGATGAGCCTGTACGCGACTCGCGCCGGCGGTGGGACCAGCTTGAGGAACTGCTTGCGCTCCGCCTCGTCGGCCTCTTCCAGGATGTGGCCGAGGATCACCAGGCGACGTTTGCCGGGGATTGCCCCGAACCCGTGTTTGCCGAGTTGTCCCCACTCCTCCTCGGAGAAGTGCGTCGACACCAGCGGCAGGATGCGGCTCTCTTCTTCGGCCAGGTGCTCGATGAGCACGCCGTGCACGCCCTCCAGTCGGCTCGCCATCCGCTCGGCGACGTCGGCGTCGGCGGTGGGGGACCAGGTGGCGAGGTCCCGCCGGACGTCCGCCACGGCGGCGGCGATCTGGTGGTGCTGAGCCTCCATCCGATCTATGAGCTCACTCTCGAGCTCAACGCGGGGGCGCAGCACCGGCCAGAGGAGCTCGTCCTCGCCGGTGTGATGCGTGTGCAGGAAGTCGAGCATCTCGTTGGCGTGTGTTGTCAGGCGAGCGGCCCGGGCCGGGTCGCCGGCGGCCGCGCGGAGCTGGTCGGGCAGCTGCCCGATCTCTCGCCGGACGACGCGATGTATCAGCAGCATGTCGTGGGTGTCGGTGGTCACGGGAGTCTTCTTTCAGGCTTGCGCCGCTCCTCATCGCGACGCGATAACGCAGAAACTACTCCTGCTCGGCGGCCCCGGGAATACCTCCCGCGGAGCCTTATTCGCCCCATACGAGGGAAAATACCTCGAATGCCGTGGCGTGGGTGACGCCCATCCGTGAGCCGGTTGGCCGAGACGCGCCCTCGAGGAACTCGGCCGGGTCGAAGTTCTCCCAGCCCAGTCCCTCGATGTACGCCTGGTGGGCCCGGAGTGACTGCACGCCCCGGTCGAACGTGTCGGTCGTGTCGACGCCGTGTCTGCTGTCGGGGGAGCCCGCGGCCCACACCTGTCTGACCCCGCCCCACTGCTCGAGCCCGGCAACCAGCTGATCGGGATAGATCCAACGGTTGCCCGCATCGCTAGCGCTGTTCATTGCCGCACGTCCGACCGCCATGTGATCGGGCTGGTTGGGCATCGAGCCGCCCCAGGTCTCGCGGAAGTTGTTCGTGATGATGATCTCCGGCCGGTGCAGACGCACGGCTCCGGTGATGGCCCGGCGCAGCGGCACGCCGTACTCCAGCGTCCCGTCCGGCAGCCCCAGGAACTCGACCTGCTCGACGCCGACCACATGGCCCGAGGCGATCTGCTCGCCGATCCGGATTTCGCGGCACTCGTCGGGCGGGATGCCGTCGATGCCGGCTTCTCCGCTGGTCACCATGCAGTAGACAACGGTCTTGCCCTGGTCGGTCCACCTTGCGATGGCCGCAGCAGCACCGAACTCGATGTCATCGGGATGCGCCACGACGACGAGGGCGCGTTCCCAGCTCTCGTCGACGGGTTCGAGGGTTGAGGGTTCCATTCCGTTAGGCTAAGCCCGCATTCCCTCGGGGAGGTAGCTCAGCTGGTTAGAGCAGGGGACTCATAATCCCTGGGTCGCGGGTTCGAGCCCCGCCCTCCCTACTTGCGAGCCCCGACCACTCCATCGGTGGTCGGGCGTTCCTCACGATCTGCAGCGGGTCAGCCGCACTCCGCGTAGAAGTACTTCGCGAGGTTCTGGCTGGCCTCGACGTAGCCGTCCATGTCACTCGCTTCGAACGGGTCGTCTCCGTCGACCTCACCCGCTGCCATGTCACCCATCGTGGCCATGTACTTCGTGAGCACGGCGATGTCGGCCTTGAGCTCAGTAGGTGCGCTCTGGGCCAGCGCGTCGTACGCGTCTTCAACCCTCTCCAGCTGATCCGCGGCACCCGCCGCAATGTCTTCCAGGTCCGGTGTGGCGCCGGCGGACGGCATGCTCTTCACGGCGTCGAGGCCGATCTCCTGGACGTTCTTCATCGCAGCGCAGAACTCGGGCTTGCTACCGCCGGATGACGGCTCGTCGTCTTTGACGTCGTCGCTCCTGGAGCTGGCTGCGAAGGAGGGTTTGCCGTCGTCATCGTCACCGAGGGCGTTGGCGGCGAACAGCCCGCCGCCGATGACCAGTGCTGCGGCGACGAGAATGCCCACCGCGCGGACGGTGTTCTTGTTGCTGTCGCCGTCGACGCCCTGCGCGGGTGCCGATTCGGTTGCTGCCGCGGCTACGGATGTGGGCTCGATGAGAGTGTCATCGGCCGAGCTCGAAGCGGTCGGCGCCGGTGGTGCCGGCGGCCCGGGTGGCAGCGGTGGCGGCGGGGGCGGCGGGGGAGGTGTGACAACAGCTTCGCGAGCGGTGACGGCTGCGCGTACCTCGTCGTCACCGTGCTCGGTGAGCCACTCGAGCAGTCCGGGGTAGGCGGACGGGTTGGCCGCGATGGCGGTCCACGTGGTCCGATCCTCCTGCGCGATCTCTTGCAGGCGAGCCGGCGTGGTTGCTGGATCCGCGGCTTCGCGCATGAGCTTGCCAGATTCCATGGGTGTGTCCTCCCGAGAGAGCCTGCCCCGTGGCATGGCGGTGCTCGGAACCCTAGTGGGGTGATCGGAGTTGACCAGGAGTGGGTCAAGGATCCGTCGTGCCGGTGATCTGCGTGGTGCGTCTCCCGGCGATGCGGACAGCGGGCATCACCCCTAGTCTCGACGGATGACGACCGACATCGCTGAGACCCGTTTGCACCGCAGCATCGACCGCCTGCCGCCCGATGAACGCCAGCAGATCGGCCGTCTGCGCAGTTTCAACCTCGTCATGGGGCTCGTGCATGCCGTGTCGGCGAGCGTCATGCTGGCGCTCTCGAGCAGCTTCTCGATCGACGTCATCAGCTTGTTCCAGAACGCACAGCCGGGTGCCGAGCTCGATCCCGCACGCCTGGAGTCGGTCGGCGGCCTGCCGATTGCCGCGCTGACCGTCTCGTTCCTGTACATCTCGGCGTTCTTCCACCTGCTGATCGCCTCGCCCCTGGGATGGCGGCGCTACGAGCTCGAGATCGCCAACGGCATCAACCGGTTCCGCTGGGTCGAGTACTCGATCAGCTCGACGCTCATGATCGTGGCTATCGCGCTGCTGCCCGGCATCCAGGACATCGCCGCGCTGGTCGCGATCGCCGGAGCGAATGTCGCGATGATCCTGTTCGGCTGGATCATGGAGGTCGCGAACCCGCCGGAACGGAAGTCGACCTGGTGGACACCGTTCACGATGGGCTCGGTGGCCGGGGCCGTCCCGTGGATCGCGATCACGATCTACCTGATCGGTGGCGGCTCGAACGTCCCCAACTTCGTCTACGGCATCTTCGTCAGCATTTTCGTGCTGTTCAACTGCTTCGCGATCAACCAGTGGCTGCAATATCGCGGCCGTGGACGGTGGGCCAGCTACCTGTTCGGCGAGCGGGTGTACGCCTGGCTGAGCCTGACCGCCAAGAGTGTTCTGGCGTGGCAAATATTCGCCAACACCCTGGTGTGACGCGGCGCTGGATCAGGCGTCGACAATCGCCGCGTCCACGGGCTCGGTGATCCAGCTCCACCCCTGCTCCACGAGCCGGGCTTCGAGCTTGCGACCCGCGCTCGAGCCCATCCGCCACGAGAGCTCCTCCTCCGGCACCGGGGAGACGTATCCACGGTGACTAGTCCTTTTCGCCATGTCGATCCTCCGTCTCGCGGGTTGGTTGCGATCCAGAGATTAGAACAACAGACATAGCCGGACAAGATATTTCGGGCCACAAACTTATGCACTTTCCTGGCTCCCGGAATCCCGCGGTGCGAGACAATGAGACATGCGCGACGCGGTGATCTTCGACATGGACGGCACGCTCTGTGACACCTCGGCGATCGAGCACCTGATCGCGGGGGAGGACAAGGACTTCGCGGCCTTCCACGCGGCGTCGGCCGACTGCCCGCCGCGGCCTGAGATCGTCGAAGCAGCCCGCGAGCAGAGCCGTCAAGGGCACGCCGTCCTGGTGGTGACGTCCCGCGAGTTCATCTGGCGTGACCTGACCCTGGACTGGTTGGTCGGCCAGGACATCCTGTACGACGCGCTCTACATGCGGATCGTTGGCGACTACCGCAGGGACGTACAGGTCAAGCAGGACATCCTGGCGCAGATCTGCGCCGACGGATTCACCGTGCGTGCTGCATGGGACGACAAGCCGGCCGTCATCGACCTGTGGCGTGACAACGGCATCGAAGTCACGACGGTCGGGTAGCCCTCAGAGCCCGAAGGTGCTCCGCTGGTCCTCCGGGACCAGGTCGAGGAATTCCGGGTTGTCCCGGATGACCTTCGGGACGAACGGGCAGAACGGCAGCACCGAGCCGCCTCGGGAGGCGATCTCGGCGAGGGCGCCGCTGATCAGCTGGCCGCCGAGGCCGCGACCTTCGAAATCGGTGAAGATCCGGGTGTGCGGCAGCGCGTACTCGGTGCCGTCCTTGCGGTAGTCCACATAGCCGGCGAGCTCACCGTCGACCGTGATCTCGAACCTTGACGAGCTGGGATTGTCCTGCACTGTGGTCGTCATTCGACATTCCCTTCGGGCCGGATGTTGTCCCTAGACGCGTGGATGCGTCACAATGGTCTCAGGTGCATCCAAGACGCTGGGGAAGGCGACACTAGGGAGGCACCGATGAACATGTCTTCGCCGACGACCCCGACCAGGGGTGTGCTCTTTGTGCACTCCGCTCCATCTGCGCTGTGCGCACACGTGGAGTGGGCTGCTGCTGGCGTGCTCGGAGGTACCGCCGACCTTGCCTGGGTGCCGCAGCAGGCCGAGCCCGGCACGTATCGAGCCGAGTTGTCGTGGCAAGCCGGATCCGGCACGGCCGCAGCGTTGGCCTCGGCGATGCGCGGTTGGGAACGCTTGCGCTTCGAGGTCACCGAGGAGCCGACGGCGACGTCGGAGGGTGCCCGCTACTCGTACACGCCGTCTCTGGGGATCTTCCACTCAATGACCGGCCTGCACGGGGACATCGTGATACCCGAGGACCGCATCAAGGCGTTCCGGGTCAAGGTCGCTCTCGGCGAGGTCGACATGGACTCCGCACTTGACGGGCTTCTCGGCGTGGCATGGGATGCCGAGCTGGAGCCCTTCCGGCACGCCGGCGAGGGTGCACCGGTGCGCTGGCTGCACCAGGTGATCTAGCCGATCTGGACCGTCACGGCCGGAGTGGACTTGCCGGCCTTCTTGTCGGTCAGCCGGAACTGCCGCTCGCCCTGGCGCGAGGTGTAGATCTGGGTCTTGAACTTCGCTCCCTTTGTGGTCGTGGTCGCGATCGGGAAGTCGTCCCACTCACTGCCCGCGTCCTTGACCTGCACCTGGAGCGATGTTCCGACGCCGGCCGACGGGAAGGTGCCCGACAACGTGAAGCGCTCACCGGGTGCGACCTGCTTGCTCGACACGTTGAGCTCCGGGTCGGGGGTCTCGGGCTCGGATGTCGTCGCCTCCGGAGTCGGCTCGGGGGTCGGTTCGTCCGTGGGTGTGGGTGCGGCGGTTGACGGCGCGGAGATCGGGGGCAGATCGACTGAGCTGATGCCTGTTGCGCTGACGAGAGCCGAACCGCCCAGGCCGAGCACGAGACCGAGCGCCGCGCCGACGAGGACGAACCAGAACGCCAGGCGACGGGCCAGACTGCGGCGTTCCGCATTCTCGTCATCCTCGTCTCGGACAGGCGGGGCGGGGGACTCCAGCCCGATCGGCAGCTTTTCAGCGTGACCGGGCGACCGACTGCCGTCGTGCAATGCGACGGCGTCGATGGCGTCCTGGACCGTCACCAGCGCGTCGACGGTGTCGTCGGACAGGTAGACGTCGAACCGCTTGCCCAGTTCCTCGGCCAGCTCGATGATCGTGAGCGAGTCGGTGCCGAGGTCCTTGAGGACCGCCTCGGGCACGACGGCATCGTTCGTGCATCCGACCAGGCGAACGAGAATGTCCGTGAGCTGCTCATGGACTGCGGCGGGTTGAGACACGAGGCGAGTCTAACGAGGGTGCGGAGGATCACGCGCATCCGTGCAGCGAATCGGCGGTGCCTGACCCTCCTCGGCCTAGGATGATTTGATGGAAAAGGTCGAAGACATCCAGTATCTGGTGGTCCACGGCTATCGTCGAGCATTCCGCATCTCCGGTTCCGGTCCTGCCGTTCTCCTCATCCACGGGCTCGCCTGCGACTCATCAACGTGGCTCGACGTCATCCCGAAGCTGTCCGAGCACTTCACTGTGATCGCGCCTGATCTGCTGGGCCACGGCGAGTCCGACAAGCCCGATGCCGACTACTCGCTCGGCGGCTATGCCAACGGCATGAGGGACCTCCTGACGGTGCTGGGCATCGACAAGGTGACGGTCGTCGGCCACAGCTTTGGCGGCGGAGTCGCGATGCAGTTCGCCTATCAGTTCCCCGACCGGACCGAGCGGGTCGTCCTGGTCTCGACCGGCGGCCTCGGCCGCGAGGTCACTCCGCTGATCAGGTTGCTGACAGTGCCCGGAAGCAGCGCTGCGCTGGCCGTCGCCACCTTTCGACCGTGGCGGCCACTCGTCGCAGGAGGCATGCGGGCGCTGGCCAAGACACCATTGCGTGTGACACGCGACCTCGACGAGGTTGCCCGGATCTATGAGTCTCTCGCCGACCCGGCGGCGCGAACAGCCGTCCAGCGGGTGACGAGCCACGTGCTGAACTGGAAGGGTCAGTTCGTCACGATGACAGACCGCAGCTACCTGGCCCGGCTGATGCCAGTCCTGGTCGTCTGGGGTCGAGACGACATGGTCATCCCCTCGGCCCACTCCGAGGCCGCGCCGACGCACGGATCATCGGACGTGCACGTGTTCGACGACTCAGGGCACTTCCCGCACAAGGACCACCCCGAGGAGTTCAGTCGTCTCGTGACGGAGTTCATCGAGGACAATCCGCCCGCGCAGTATCACCGTGGTCGCTGGCGGGCACTGCTCCGCCGCGGCGATCAGTACGCTCTCGAGCCCGTGCCGGTGCTCGGCGGCGACGACGTCACGCCCGCGGTCGTCTAGGACGCGGGCCGGACCTCAAGCGGCGGGGGCGCCACGATGGCCTCGGCCTCGGTCCCGGCCTCGGCCTCGGCCTCGGCCTCGGCCTTGCGCCGTTGTCGTTTGGTGTTGCCCGTGGCCCATGCTCCGATCACGACTGCGATCCAGCCGATGAAGGCCCCCGCGACATCGTCGGCGAGGTAGTGCCAGCCGAAGTAGATCGTGGCCAGCACGACCAGTCCCAGGTAGACCCAACCGATCATCTGCACGACCTTGCGCTGGTTGGTCGCGCGCAGGAACAACGCCGCCGAGACCACCACGGACACATGCAAGGAAGCGAAGCCGGCGATGCCGTACGTCGTGCCGCCGGTCGGATCCTCGTAGAACCTCGTGGCAGCACGGAACAAGCTCCCTTGCAACTGGGCTGCGCTGGTCTCGGGCAGATTCGCGAACATGGCCGGCTGCACGAACGCCGGGCCGAACGTCGGGAAGATGTAGTAGCTGATGACCCCGAGCACCCAGTTGAGACTCAGCGCGGTTGCGTACCACGCGCCGAGCGACAGGTCCTTGCCCCACACCAGGAAGGCGCCGAGGGACAACGGGATCAGCGGGAGGTAGGCGACGTAGATGACCGACAGGAGCTGCGCCGAGAAGCCCACGCCCAACAGGTCGTGCAGGACCGGTGCCGGGTTGTGGTTGAAGAACAAGAAGTAGTCGATGTCGAGCATCTGCTTGTCGAAGTGCACGCCTTCACGAGCCAGCGGCAGATCGCTCTTGAGGTTGCGATAGCTCACGTAGCAGACATAGAACGAGATCAGGCCCAGCGCGATGTACGTGACGCGCTTCCAGGTCCACTCCGCACGGATGATCTCCATGAACTGGAAGAGCCGCGGAGTCTGGTCCAGGGAGCGCAACGGCGTCAGGTCAGCCGGGACACTGCCAGCCTCGAAACGGCGGGCGGCAACCAAGCGGTCGGCGCCGTTGGAGACAAGCCACAGCGGAATCGCGAGGAGCCCGAGCCAGGCCCAGTCGCCGATCCGCGGGTGCAGGCTGCTTGCCACGGAGCTGACCAGGAAGAGCGGAAGGACGATCCGCAGCATCTGCCGGGCGATCGCGCGTCTCCACGTCAGCGGGCGCAGCGTCGACTCGTCGAGCACCACGATCTCGGTCAGGCGCGAGATCGTGGTGATGCCGGTCCGAGTCTGGCTGCGCAGCTCGTAGAGGGCGAACGGGCCGATGACCGCAACCGCCACGACACCCACCGCCACGTGTCCCGCGGTGGAGCCGTTCGCCGCGGCCCAGGCGATCGCGACGATTCCGGCGGCCAAGCCCCAGAAGAACGTCGAGACGAACCCGTCAAGCAGGCGACTCACGACCGATGAGCCGTGCTCGAGCGAGCGCCGCCACTCCACGGTGTGCGTGAACGAGCGGCGTGAGCGGTTGAATGCGGGGGGCACGATGCCCGCGGCAAAGAACAGCAGACCGATCAGCGGAAGCCGGATGTAGGCCGGTCCGAGGAACCCGTCAGGGTCGCGCAGAGGCACGTCATAGCGGTTGGACGCGATGATCGCGGCCAACCCCACGGCCACCGAGAGACACACGGCAAAGGTATAGGGCCGACGACGCATAGGCGCCATCCTATTAGGTGACCCTGAGATTCAGTTGTGAGGGCGGCTCAGGCGTCTCCGCCCTCCTGTGCAACCCCCGCGACGGCGGTCGGATCATCGATCTGGAATCGGTTGAAGGCCTCGCGAACGGTCTCGGGTCGGACCGAGCCGCGTTGGGCGAGTGTCTGCAGAACCGACACGACGATCGACTCGGTGTCGACCTGGAACGTGCGACGTGCGGCCGCGCGGGTGTCCGCGAAGCCGAAGCCGTCGGTGCCCAACGACTGCCATGCTCCGGGCACCCATCGGGCGATCTGGTCGGGCACTGCGCGCATGTAGTCGCTCACCGCGACCGTCACCGCAGAGGTGTCCATGAGCTTGACCGTGATGTAGGGCATCCGGCTGTACTCGCCCGGGTGGTTGAGGTTCCACTTTTCGGCAGCGACACCGTCGCGGGCCAGCTCGTTCCACGACGTCACGGACCACACGTCGGCCGCGACTCCGTAGTCGGCGGCGAGGATCTCCTGCGCCTTGAGCGCCCAGGGGACCGCGACTCCGGACGCCATGATGCGAGCAGTGACATCGCCGTCCGCAGCCTTGCGGTAGATGTAGGCGCCCTTGAGGATGCCCTCGACGTCTACGTCTTCCGGCTCGACCGGCTGGTTGATGGCCTCGTTGTAGACCGTCAGATAGAAGATGATGTCTTCGCCGTGGGGGAACGTCTCGGTCGATCCGTACATCCGCTCGAGGCCGTACTTCATGATGTGGCTGATCTCGAAGCCGAATGCGGGGTCGTAGTGCACGACCGCCGGATTGGTCTGCGCAATCAGCGGCGAGTGGCCGTCGGCGTGCTGCAGGCCCTCGCCCGTCAGGGTCGTACGACCTGCGGTGGCACCGATCAGGAAGCCACGGGCCAGCTGGTCGGCCATGGCCCAGATCGAGTCGGCGGTGCGCTGGAAACCGAACATCGAGTAGAACATGTAGACCGGGATCATCGGCTCGCCGTGCGTCGAGTACGAGCTGCCAGCGGCGATCGCCGACGCCATCGCGCCTGCCTCGCTGATGCCCTCGTGCAGGAGCTGGCCCTGGGCGGACTCCTTGTACGCGAGCAGCAGCTTGCGGTCGACCGAGTCGTAGGTCTGACCGGCCGGGTTGTAGATCTTGGCCGAGGGGAACATCGAGTCCATGCCGAATGTGCGGTACTCGTCGGGAGCGATCGGCACGATGCGCCGACCGATCTCGGGATCCTTCATCAGATCGCGCAGCAGGCGGACGAAGGCCATCGTCGTTGCGATCTGCTGCTTGCCCGAGCCCTTCTTGAGCTCGTCGAAGGTCTTGTCCTCGGGCAGCTTGACACTGACCGGGTTGACCACGCGCTTGGGCAGCGAACCGCCCAACGCATGGCGGCGCGCCTTCATGTACTGGATCTCTTCGCTGTCCGGACCGGGGTGGTAGAACGGCGCGATGTCACTGCCGTCGATCTGCTCGTCGGAGACCGGGATGTTGAGCCGGTCGCGGAAGCCCTTGAGGTCGTCCTTGGTCAGCTTCTTCATCTGGTGCGTCGCATTGCGTCCGGCAAACGACTCGAGCAGCCAACCCTTGACGGTGTGCGCGAGGATCACGGTCGGCTGGCCGGTGTGCTTCTGGGCAGCCTCGAACGCGGCGTAGACCTTGCGGTAGTCATGACCGCCTCGGGGGAGCCGCTCGATCTGACCGTCGGTCAGGTGCTCGACCATCTTCTGCAGCCGCGGATCGGCACCGAAGAACTTCTCCCGGTTGTACGCGCCGGACTCCACCGACAACGTCTGGAACTCACCGTCCGGGGTGCGGTTCATCTGGTTGACCAGTGCGCCGTCGGTGTCGCGGGCCAGCAGGTCGTCCCACTCGCGTCCCCACACGACCTTGATGACATTCCACCCGGCGCCCCGGAAGGTCGACTCGAGCTCCTGGATGATCTTGCCGTTGCCACGCACGGGGCCGTCGAGCTGCTGCAGGTTGCAGTTGACGACGAACGTCAGGTTGTCGAGCTCTTCGCGCGCAGCGATGCCGATCGCGCCGAGCGACTCGGGCTCACCCATCTCGCCGTCACCGAGGAACGTCCAGACGTGCTGCTGGCTGGTGTCCTTGATGCCACGGTTGTGCAGGTAGCGGTTGAAACGTGCCTGGTAGATCGAGTTGATCGCGCCCAGGCCCATCGAGACCGTGGGGAACTCCCAGTAGTCGTTCATGAGACGGGGGTGCGGATACGACGACAGGCCGTTGCCGGCACCGTGAGAGTGCTCCTGACGGAACCGGTCCAGCTGTGTCTCGGACAGACCGCCCTCGAGGTATGAGCGTGCGTAGATGCCTGGTGCAGCGTGACCCTGGAAATAAATGTGGTCACCGCCGCCGGGGTGGTCCTTGCCGCGGAAGAAGTGGTTGAAGCCGACTTCGTACAGACTCGCGGCCGACTGGTACGACGCAATGTGTCCGCCGACGCCCAGACCCGGGCGGTTGGCACGCGACACCATGACGGCGGCATTCCAGCGGATGTAGGAACGGATGCGACGCTCGATCGCCTCATTGCCGGGGAACCACGGCTCGCGCTCTGGTGGAATCGTGTTGATGAAGTCGGTGCTGCGGAGCGCCGGGACGCCGACGTTTTGTTCGCGGGCGCGTTCAAGGAGCCTGAGCATCACGTAGCGGGCACGGCTGCGCCCCCGGCTGTCGATCATGTCGTCGAGCGAGCTGACCCATTCTGCCGTCTCATCGGGGTCGATATCGGGTAGCTGGGTCGGCAGACCCTCGTGAATGACTGGCGGACGTTCGTGACCGGATTGCGGCATGCTTGCTCCCTTGCGTCTTGTGGACGTGTCCATCATTCCACCTCGGGTTCGCTACTGTGATAGCGGCAACAGTGCCGACGTACCTACTTTTCAGTAGGTTTTCAACGAACGTAGGGAGACATCGCGGTGGACGCGGGCAAGTTGGGCTTCGGTCCTGACACCGTCATCCAGGAGCTTGGCTGGGATGAGGACGTCGACGAGGAGCTCCGTGTCGAGATCGAGCGCGTCACCGGCAACAACCTGGTCGATGGTGACCATGGTGATGTCGTCGATGGCGTGATCGTCTGGTGGCGAGACAAGGATGGCGATCTGATCGACTCCTTGGTCGACTCGTTGCAGGATCTCGCCGAGGGGGGATCGGTGTGGTTGTTCACGCCCAAGGTTGGCCGCGAGGGATACGTCCCGGGCGCTGACGTGGTGGAGGCAGCACCCATCGCGGGTCTGTCGACGACCACGACGGCGTCGGCCTCCGACGAGTGGGCATCGACGAGGCTGACCGCGCACAAGCGCTGAGCTCGGCTAATGACCTAGGGTCGCCACCGGTGATTGCGCCGCCAGATCGTTGATCTCGGTGCGCGATATTCGGGGTGACCGTCGCGATCCGAGAATCGGATCGCCCATCCGTCCTGATGGACGGTGCGATGGTGGTGTGCGCAGATCAGCACGCCTTCGGCCAGGATTGTGGTCTGCCCGACTGCGAACGGCGTCCTGGCGTGGTGTGCCTCGCACCATCCGGGTGGGCGGTCGCAGCCCGGGAACGAGCAGCCGCCATCGCGACGCTCCATGGCGCGCCGCTGGACGACCGTGAACGCACGCTTCTCGGCGCCGTGATCGAGGGGGAGCGACGCCCCTCCGAAGACTTGCGGGATGAGTCCGAGGTTGCAGGCCATCTGACGGGCCTGCCCGGCAGAGATGCGGGTGCCGGTCGAGAGGGTTGCGGCTCGAACACCGTTGACGAGGGTTTCATAGTCGAGCGCCACCATGAGGGTGGCGCCGACACCGCCACGCCCTGGCAGCTGGTCGGCCGGCAGGTGGCCGCAGAGCTCGGCGAATCCGAGGCCCTGGCGGGTGCGCGCGATGAGGTCGCGGTCGTAGTAGGACGCCGCGGCTGGAGTCGCGTCGTGAAGATGATCGCGCCGTGGGGCGGAGATCGCCTCGATAGCGGTGCGGAGCATGTCGGCCTGGGCATCGGGTAGGACGAAGCTGCCCCGGTGGGTGCCGTCGCGGTTGTCGACCATCCAGAATTCCGACCGTTTCCAAGCTGACTTCTCCCGGGACTCGAGCGACTCGTTTTCGTGAGCGTCGACCTCAGGCTTGGGCTTGAACTGATCGGTGATTCGCAATGACCTCGACCGCAGGTCCTTGAGGCTGAGCCGGGAGGCATCACCGATCAGCCGGTCCTCGCACCGGTGCTTGTGCTCGTCGAGGGTGTCGTCCGGCAGGTCGGAGATGGCTCCGGCGATGATCGCAGCTTGAGCGGCACCAATGTCTCCGCGCGCCAACGCGTCCTCGGTGCGGCCCGCTGCCCGCAGCGTCTCGCCCATGCGCACAGCCGACTCGGCCGAACGACGGTCACCGCCGAATGCCCCGGCGAGCATCGCTCCGGTCGAGGTTGCGCCCTTGCGCTTCGCGTAGTCGGAGTGGTCGAGCGATCGGGCAGCAGCCACGAGCTGCGCCCTGACCCGGGCCTCGATCCGCATCAGTCGTTCGCTCAGCGCGGCGATCGTGGCCGGCTCGAGGTTTTCCCACGCGTCGATCGGCATGCGGTCGAGCGCGCCGCCGATGTCTTCGACACCACGCGTTAGCGGGTGGGGGAGGGGGGTGGCGAGAGCGGCAGACATGATCCTCGCAGCGACTAGAACGTATGTTCGATTCTAGCATCGAAGGAGCGGCGGCGTCAAGGAGTAATAGTCTGAAATATGTTGCTATTCCAGTGCGATATGAGGCGCGCCTCCAGTGGCTCGATCCTGCGCGCAGCCTCCGGCAAGCCGCCTCGGGTGGTCGCACCTAGGCTGATCGCATGACTCTCGACATCGGCTCTGCCGCCCCTGATTTCACCCTCAAGAACCAGCACGGCGAGGACGTCTCGCTCTCGTCATTCCGAGGTGACAAGAACGTCGTCCTGGTGTTCTTCCCGTTCGCGTTCAGCGGCATCTGCACTGGTGAGCTCTGCGAGCTCCGCGACAACCTCGGCGACTTCGAGTCCGATGGCGCCGAGATCCTGGCGATCTCGTGCGACCACTTCTTCTCCAACCGCGCATTCGCGGATCGTGACGGATACAAGTTCTCGATCCTCAGCGACTTCTGGCCGCACGGGGAGGTCTCTCGTGTGTACGGCACGTTCAACGAGGGTGCCGGAGCCCCCAATCGCGGCACGTATGTGATCGATCGCGAGGGCATCCTGCGCTGGAAAATCGAGAACGGCATCCCCGATGCGCGCGACCTGTCGGCCTATCGCGCGGCGTTGGCTGAGATTTCCTGAAATCTTCCGCAATAACCTGCGCGCTCGACGGCCCGTGAGGTTTGATTAAGCCCACGCGGCTGCCAGGGACCCGAGACCTTGGCAGCTGCGGTTCTTTTTGTCCCGGCTCCCTGTGGATGAGGGTGGTTGCCGGCGCTTGCGGTATCGTTCCGCTGGTCCTGAGGGCGAATAGCTCAGTTGGTTAGAGCATCCGGTTTACACCCGGAAGGTCGGGGGTTCGAGTCCCTCTTCGCCCACTTGCTTTCGTCGGTCGCAACCATGGCTGTCCTGGTCGACCGCAGAAGGGTGAGTCCTTCCTGGCCTGCGCCCAGCTTGCCGATGGGGCGGCGTTCCAAATTCCCAACAAACGGGACATCTGCTGCTCTATCTTTGGCCCGTGACCATGAAGGTAGGAGCAACGCAGCAGGACGTTCTCAAGGACGGCCGCCACCGCACCCGGGTGCGCGCGACGTTCTCCGACGGCACTCATCGCGATCTCACGTTCGTGACTCGGGACAACATCCCCTTCGTGAAGACCAACAAGGGCGACATCTGGTTGCCGACCATGCTGGTGGTGGCGATGCGCCGTGGTGAGGACCTTGAGCTCACTGATCCGATTTCCGAGCGTGCCGTCGCGATCAACCGTGTTCAGGACATCCTGACGACGTGGTACTCGCGGCGTATGAAGCGCGTGGAGGTGCAGGCACCTCCCGCTCAGAGCAACCGCCGGCGGCTGCTCGCATCTCCCGAGCGGTTGACGGGGACGTGCTTCACCGGCGGCGTGGACTCCTTCTACAGCTTGACCAAGAACCAGGACCGCGTCGGAGCGATCGTCTATGGGTTCGGTCTAGACGTGCCGTTGCGTGAGACTGCGGCCATCGAGCGCACTACTTCACTGCTTGAGCAGGTCGCCGCAGAGAGCGGCAAGCAGCTCCTCACCGCCAGGACGACGATCCGAAAGTTCCTGGCGCCAGACACCCGCTGGGGCAGCGAAGCCCACGGCGCGGCCCTCGCCAGCCTCGGGACCCTGTTCTCTCCCGTCATCGATCGGATTCTGGTGCCCGCGACCCACAGCTACGCGACCGGCCAGAAGTGGGGTTCGCATCCCCTGCTCGACGATCTCTGGTCCACCCGCCGACTCATCGTCGAACATGACGGCGCCGAGGCTGGCCGTGCACTGAAGACGTCGCTGATCGCTGACAACCCGGTTGCTCAGCGGCACCTTCGTGTCTGCTACATGGAATTCGCCACGATGAATTGCTGTCGCTGCCTCAAATGCCTGCGCACGATGGCGAATCTCGCCGCGGTGGACCGGCTGGACAGCTTCCCGACGTTTCACGAGCCGCTCGACCTCCAGCGGCTGGGCTCGTACGAGCTGCGCCGGGGCAATGCCGTGAACCAGATTCGTGACCTTCACAACTTCGTCCGCCGCACCCCGGGGAAGGAGGACATCACCGAGACTCTCGCGGGGATGCTTCAACGCGTGGGCGTCGCCAAGTAGGTAGGGAAAACCCTGGTCTCCGGGCAAACTGCCCCGCCACGGCATGAATGCTTCGTACTTCCAGGTCGACTCTCCAAACGAAGGAATCGACCATGAGACGGCGGGCGGCAGCGATTTCACCCTGGTGCAGGACGGCGTGGAGTCCGGGGACGATGCATGGCCAACGACGACGTCATCGGCGGATTCGGGTCGGGCGAGAGCGTCTGGGATCGTCGGGGACTGTGCCGCCGGGTTCGTGGTCGGGCCGGCATCGACGATTCCTCCGACACAGGCGCGATCGGACGGCTCAGGATCAACTTCGACGGCTCGGGGGACTTCCTCGGGGTCTACGACGGCGGTGACGCCGAGGACATCGTGGTCATCATCAACCTGACGGACAAGTTGACGATCAAGTCATCGCGCGGGAACCCCGACGAGTCGACCGTCGTTGGGTTCGGTGAGCCTGAGGCGCTGTGCCGGGGTGCGCTTCCGACCGACTGAGCGGTGGATCGTTGTCTAGCGGCGTCGGGTGTCAGCCGACGGACTGGCCGAATCGGGCCCCGGTCTGTTCGGGGCCGGGCTGCCAGGCGCGCGACTCCTCGGTGCTCGACAGCACGTAGACGGAGCCGCCATCCTGGTTCGGGCTCGTGATGGCGAACACCGCCTCGCCATAGTCCCTCGGCTGGTTCACCGAGACGCTGTCGTTGGACGGAAGCCCGGCGACCGCTGCTCCGAACCTGTTGCCCACGCGGACCGCACCCGGAGTGCCGGGGGAGTCCTCGGTGATGAAGGGGGAGGGGAATGAGAGCTGGGAGATCCCGATCCGCAGGATCTGGGCGCCTCCCGCATCGGGGACCCGGCCGACGTCCTCGCCGGGTATGCCGATCACCAGCGTGCGGTCGTCGCGGTACGCGACGGCCGAGCCGAACTGGTCGCCGGACTCCACGATGCCGGCCACGCCGGAGGTCGACTGGGTCAGCGTGATGGCCTTCAGGATACTGGTGGGGCCGTAGCGCTTGAGGACCGTGACGCTGCCGGCGTCCTTGACCTTGCCCACGTCCTCGCCGGGCACGCCGATGGCGAACTGACGCAGGGATGACAAGGGAGGCAGCTCGCTGCCGCTGAGGCTCGACCCGAAGCGATCGCCGGCCTCGGCCTTGCCGGGGACGCCGGACGTGTTCTCGGTGATCAGCCTGGACCTCGCGTACTTGCTGATGGCTGTCACGGACCCTGCCGCGGTGTGACCGTCGACCCGGTCGCCGGGGGCGCCGACGTAGAGGTAGAAGTCCTCGGCATCTGCCACTGGCAGGTAGTTGAGGAACTGGATCACCTCACCGAAGCGGTCTCCCGCCTGCAGGGTTCCGGGAAGACCACGCGAGCCCTGTCGCTCCTGGACGGCCGCCGAAGGCCGACCGAGGTCATCGGTTCGGTTGACGACACCTCCGTCGTTGTTCTCTCCCGGAGCGCCGAAGGCGAATGTGACCGGGTACTCGTCGCTACCGCCGAGAGCCGCGACCGAGTAGCCGAACTCGTCGCCGGCCTCGACGTTTCCGCCCACGTCGCCCTGGTCGACGTTGTCGATGAGCTCCTGCTCGATGTCGTCGTTGGGGCCACCGTTGATGGTCAGGACGTGCCCCATCCCGGCGTCGACCTTCCCGTCGACGTCCTCTCCCGGCGAGCCGATGATGATGCCGTAGCAGCCGTCGATGCTGGTCCGATTGGCGGCGACGGCCCAGCCGAAGTGATCACCGGCCTCGGGGGTCTCGCCGAGATCTGTCTGGGTGAGCACCCGGCGGCTGCCCCCGCCCATGACACCTTCGGCGTCGCCGAACAGGATCGTCACGGTGCCCGCCTCGGGCTGACCCGCGACGGTCGCCTCCGGGTCGCCGACGACGACATCCTCGAATCCGTCGCCGTTCAGGTCGCGGTATGGGCGCGAGGAGTCGCACGGCTCGGTCGCGGCGTCGGCCGGGCCCGCCAGCGCCAGCGGCGCAGCCAGCGCTGCGACGGTCGCCGCGATGCCCAAGGCGAACATGCTTCTCGTCGGTGTCATAGAGGGACTTTGCACCAGCCTCTCTCAATTAACAAGGGGGGCGATCACTCGCCCGGCGTGCGTCCCTCAGACGTCCGCCTCCGGAGGGTGGCTGGTCACTCGGCGCAGCACGAACGGGGTGCCCGGAGCGTGGCGCAGGCCGACCCGGTCGACGAAGGTCAGGCCGAGGAGCACGCTGTCCTCCCACGGGCGGAACTCATCGCGCACCCATCGCCACGGACGGGGGGCGTCGGCAGGGTAGGTCACGACCAGTGCGGGGCCGCCGTCGGCGAGCGACGCCGCGAGGGTCGCCCGCATGGGGAGGGTTGCGGTCAGGGCGGATCCGTCGACCGTGCGCAGGAGGTTCCTGCCTTCGAGGGCGGTCGATTCCCCGTCAGGGGAGTCGAAGTGCTTCCCGAACCATCTCGGCAGCCCAACGAGAGCCAAGCCGCGGGGCGCGACGGTCTGCAGCGTCCTGCCGACGTACGTCGCCTCGAAGGTGCCGCAGAGGTCGGTGAGGCGTGGTTCGTCCAATGTCCACCATGCCCGGCGCAGGTGGGCCATCGAGTGGTCGTGGATGCTCGCGCGGGCCGCAGCCTCGAAGTTCGACATGACGCTCACCGTAGTGCTGGCCCAGTGAGTGCTGTCCAGACGCCGGTCAGGCGAAGCTGACTGACCCGGCCGGCGCAGTGCCGGCCTGAAGCCCGGGCGCCTGGTGCTCGTGCCAGTAGAGGTTGGTGTGCGCCACGACGAGGTCGGGAGTCGGTGCGCCCCGCTCGCTCAGGTCCTGGGTCGTGTGGGAGTCGGACACCAGAGCGGCGTCGCGGCCGCGGACGATCGCTCCGTGAAGCGTCGAGCCTATCGCACTCGTCGGTCTGGGCGCCGGCGACGACCAGGCGGCCGACCTGCCGTTCGGCCAGAACCGCCTCGAGGTCGGTCTCCTCGAAGGAGTCGGGGTAGGTCTTGTGGACCAAAGGCTCGGACTCGTCGCGGACCAGCTCGGGCACGTACACCCAGCCGTCGCTGCCCTGCGGCATCGACTCCGAGGAGTGCTGCACCCAGATGACCGGCACCTGCTCGGCGCGGGCTCGCTCGACCAGGCGCGCGATGTTTGCGACGACTCGATCTCGGTCGTGGGCGTCGCTCACGACGTCGTTCCGGACGTCGATGACGAGTAGTGCAGTGCTGGTGCGGTCGGTCAAGGTCGTCATGTCGGGCTTCTGCCGGTTCCGTCCGACAGTAGGCACGCGAGCCGACAGTTTCTAGGAACAGGCGGACACGACCAGGTCGTGCACCTGTGCGAATCCGGTGACTCGGGCGGAGTCGTCGCGATGGATGCGGGCGATGAGCGCGACGCCTTAGTCGCGGTGCAGCTCGCGGTACGCCGCGGAGGTGCCACCGTCGACGAGCGCCACGACGCCCAGCCGGGTGCTCTCGGCGAAACGGACAGTGAAGCCGTCGCCGACGAGCCCGCCGACCCGCTCGATCGTGTTCTTGGCGTCGATCGTGGTTCGGTCACGGCTGCAGACCAGGTCCGGCGCGACGAGCACCGCGGGGGAGGTGTGGCCGGTCGAGCAGGCGGCAGCCCCGCCGAGAAGGGCGACGGTCAAGATGAGGGTGCAAGCCCCGAACCGTGGACGCACAAGTCCAGCCTCACCCTGCGCATCCCGCTCCCGCAACAGGGGTCGGGAAGATCAGGCCAGGGCGAGGAAGAGCTTTTCCATCTTCTTGACGTCCACGCCGTCCAGACCGTCGCCGTCAGCGAGGCACTGCTGCAGTCCTGTTGCGACGATCGCGTAGCCGGCGCGGGACAGCGCCTTGTTGACCGCCGCCAGCTGTGTCAGGACCGACTCGCAGTCGGCGCCGTCCTCCATCATGCGGATGACGCTGCCGAGGTGGCCGTTGGCGCGCTTCATCCTGGTGATGATCGCCTTGATCTCGGTGGGCTCGAGCTCCATGGGATTCCTTTGTTCTGCTGGTTCGGGTCAGGGAGTTGCGACGGCGGTGAGCGCCGCGGTCAGTCGGGTACGAGCGTCTTCGGCGACCTCGCGGACGGCGCCGGCCGCTTCGCCAGCCATCGACATCATGATCTGCGGGTCGAACGCCTCGACGACGGTCCGATCCTCTCCGACGCTTCGAACGACGACGTTGCACGGCAGCAGGGCGGCGATCGAGGGATCCGCCTGGATGGCCAGGTGTGCCAGCTGCGGCCGGCACGCGCCGAGGATGATCTGCGGCTCGATGTCGACGTCGAGCTTGTTCTTGAGCGTCGTCTTGAGGTCGATCTCGGTCAGGACGCCGAAGCCGGCCTCGGCGAGCTGCTCACGTACGGCCTGGACGGTGGCCGCGTAGGGGCGGTCTGTGGTGATCTGGATCGTGTAGTCAGTCATCTGCGCAGTCTCCGTTGCCTCGGTTCGAGGGATTGTCGGGGGTGTCCGACACCTCGACAATACATCCCCCCGGGGGGATATGTTAACGTCGGACCGTAACCCCCAGGGGGGATTTTTGCGAGAGAGGGTTGACCATGACAGATCTGGCTATTCGTACGCTCGAAACCGCGTCGCTGGGCGACCGCACCTATCTCGTCCATGACGGGGAGGTGGCCCTCGTGATCGACCCGCAGCGCGACATCGACCGGGTGCTCGAGCTCGCAGCGACGGAGGGCGTTCGGATCACCCACGTCTTCGAGACGCACATCCACAACGACTACGTCACCGGCGGCCTCGCGCTCGCCCGCGAGACGGGCGCGGCCTACCTGGTCAATCGCGCCGATGACGTGTCCTTCGAACGCACGCCGATCGACGACCGCCAGATCATCGCGGTGGGTGACCGGATGCGGATCACCGCCCTCGCCACCCCCGGGCACACCTTCACGCACCTGTCCTATGCCCTGCGCGACGAGGGCACCGACGCCGACGTCGGGGTCTTCACCGGTGGATCGCTGCTGTTCGGCGCGACCGGCCGTCCTGACCTTCTCGGTGATGAGCACGCCGACGAGCTCGCCCGTCACCAGCACGCCTCGGCGCAGCGCCTGGCCGAGGAGCTCCCCGACGACACGGGTGTCTTCCCGACCCACGGCTTCGGCAGCTTCTGCGCCGCGACCCAGTCCGATGCCACGGAGTCCACGATCGGGCAGGAGAAAACATCGAACCCCGTCCTCACGCAGGACGAGGAGACGTACGTCCGTGAGTTGCTCGACGGCCTGGGCGCATGGCCGGCGTACTACGCCCACATGAGCCCGGCCAACGCCGCAGGCCCGGACGCGCCCGATCTCAGCACCCCGGCTCGTGCCGACGCCGACGAGCTCCGCACCCGTATCGAGGCCGGGGAGTGGGTCGTCGACCTGCGGAACCGGACGGCGTTTGCCGCCGGCCACGTGCGTGGCACCCTCAACTTCGGTCTCGACGGCGGATTTGTGACGTACCTTGGCTGGCTCATCGCGTGGGGCACCCCCGTGACGCTGCTCGGCGAGACGGCAGAGGACGTCGCGGAGGCGCAGCGCGAGCTCGTACGCATCGGCATCGACCGTCCGGCCGCGCACTCGACCGGCGGGCCGCAGGACTGGACCCGCGACGAGCTGGCGAGCTTCCCGACCGCGACCTTCGCCGATCTCAACCAGGTCCGGCACCACCGCGAGGTCGTCATCCTGGACGTCCGTCGTGCCGACGAGCACGAGTCGGTCTCGATCGTCGGTGCGCTCGGCGTGCCTCTTCACGAGCTCTCGGGCCGCCTTGACGAACTGCCTGGTGGTGAGATCTGGGTGCATTGCGCCAGTGGCTACCGCGCGTCGGTGGGCGCCTCGATCCTGGATGCCGCGGGCCGCAAGGTCGTGGCGATCGATGACGACTTCACGCAGGCTGCGGACGCCGGTCTGCAGCTTGCCGAGCCAGCGGAGTGACAGCGGTCCTACTGGCTCTGTTCCTCGGCGCCCTGATCGGACTCTCGGTCGGCGCGCTCGGCGGTGGCGGTTCGATTCTGGCCGTCCCGGTGCTGGTCTACCTGCTGGGTGAGTCCCCGGCGCAGGCCACGACCGGTTCCCTGGTTGTCGTTGCCGTGACCTCGGTGATTGCCGCGTTGACGGCTGCGCGTGCGGGGAACGTGCTACTCGCCCGCGGCGCCGTGTTCGGCGTCGTCGCGATCGGAGGGACCGCGGTCGGAGCGAGGGCAGCAGTGCACGTCGACGAAGACGTTCTCATGGTGAGCTTTGCCGCGCTCCTGCTCCTCGTCGGCGCCACGATGGCCTGGCGACAGCGTCCCGGCCGGATCGCACCCAAGGCGCCACGCCGGCGCGCTGTCGACGAGTCGGCGACGGGTGCGATGTCGGCGGCTCGCCTCCGGCAGGCGGCTGGTGTCCTGCTGACCGCGACGGTGGTGGGTCTGCTGACCGGCTTCCTCGGTGTCGGAGGCGGATTCCTGGTCGTACCTGCCCTGTTGCTGGTCCTGGCCCTGCCGATGCGGTACGCCGTCGGCACTGCGCTGGTCGCGATCGCGATCACCAGCACGGCCGCTCTCGCGCTCCGCGTCGGCGCTGGCATCCAGCCGGACTGGACCATCGTGCTCGCCCTCACTGCCACGTCCGCGATCGGTGGCTTTGTCGGCGCCAGGCTTGCCACGCGGATCGACGCCAAGCGACTCACGCTCGGCTTCACAGTCCTGGTTCTCTCGGTCGCGGTCTACACCGCCGCCCGCGCCATCCCTGCTCTCTTCTGACCACACCATCCATCCACACCTGACACTTCGTCGAACGGAAATCACCATGTCCAGCACCACCACGCAGCACCGCGCTGCAGCGCCAGCGCCGCACGAGTCCCGACCTGGGCCGCTGGGCCGCCTCGGCCACTGGGTCACCGACCACGCACGTCTGGTCCTGGTCGTCTGGGCTCTCCTGATCGTCGGCCTCGGCGTCTTTGCGCCCAGGGTCGAGAGCAGCCTCTCGGGCGCCGGATGGCAGGCCAACGGTTCTGAGTCCGTCGCCGCCCGCGAGATCGCGCGCGAGCACTTCGGTGGCAACGCGTCCTCGGCGATCCAGGTCGTGGTCCGCTCCACCGACGGACCAGTCACGGAGGGCGCGGGCAAGGCCGTCCTCGCCAAGGTGACCGCGGTGCTCGAGAATGAGCCCCGGATCGCCGACGTCGTCCAGCCGACACCCGGCGCGACCCTGAGCCAGGACGGCAGCACCGCGATCGTCCTGGCAGGTGCTGGCGTCGACACCAACGAGATGGTTCGTGTCGCCACGGATCTCAAGGGTGAGCTGCAGGACATGTCGGTCGACGGGGTGCAGGTCAACCCGACCGGTTCTTCGCTGCTGTGGTCGGACTTCAACGACGCGAACCTCGAGGCGATGCTGAAGTCCGAGCTGATGTCGTGGCCCGTGACGATGGCGATCTTGGTCCTGGCCTTCGGCGCGCTCGTCGCCGCAGGTCTTCCGCTGCTGCTGACCCTCGCCGGGCTGGTGGCCTCGGCAGGCTCGCTCGTGCTGATCAGCGAGGTCGTCCCGGTCTCGATCTGGGCGATGAACTTCGCCATGATGTTCGCCTTGGCTCTGGGCATCGACTACGCCCTGTTCCTCGTGGTCCGATTCCGGGCCGCGCGCATGGGCTCGGGGCTCTCCGCCCGTGATGCTGTCGCGCAGATGATGGACACGGCCGGCAAGGCCGTCCTGCTCTCCGGCGCGACGGTGCTGGTCTCGCTGTCGGCAGTCATGCTGGTGCCATCCCCGGCGTTCCGGTCGATGGCTGGCGGGATCATGCTCTCGGTCCTCTTCGTGCTCGGCGCCACGCTGACGCTGTTGCCGGTCGTGCTGTTCAAGCTCGACCACCGCATCAACAAGCTGGCGCTGCCGTGGGTCAAGACCGGTGAGCACCGCTCCGCGAAGTTTGCTGCGTGGGGTGAACGGCTCTGGAAGCGTCCCTTCGCGTGGGGCCTGGGATCTCTCGTGATCCTGTTGGTCCTCGCGGCTCCGATCGTCGGGCTCAAGACGGCGATGCCGTCGATCAACGTCCTCCCCGAGGACGCGTCCGCCCGGATCGGCTATGACGTCGTGAAGGACGCCTTCGGTGAGGGCGCACCCGGAACGCTGCAGATCGTCGTGGATCACGCTGATGCATCCGCGGCCACCGCAGTGCTCGCCGCTGACCAGGGGATCGCTGGTGCCATGCCGGCGGTCGAGGCCGGCGACAGCAGCGGCTACGACATGATCCAGGCCGTCCCGACCGTGGATCCGTCCGATCCCGCCCTGGGCGACACGATCGACCGGCTCCGCGCCGATCTGCCCGCCTCGGCCCAGGTCGGTGGTGCTGCGGTGGAGAATCTCGACCTGAAGTCCCAGCTCGACACCTCGACACCGCTGGTCATCGGCGTGGTCCTGGTCCTGGGCTTCCTGCTGCTCCTGATCGCGCTGCAGGCTCCGTTGATCTCGTTGCTCGGCACGCTCGCGAGCCTGCTGTCGACCGCCGCGGCGTTCGGCGTGGCCCGGCTGATCTTCCAGGAAGGCATCGGCGCGAGCCTGCTCGGGTTCGAGTCGCAGGGCTTCCTGGATGCCTGGGCCCCGGTGTTCTTCTTTGCGATGATCTTCGCGATCGCGATGGACTACACGGTCTTCCTGCTGGCCTCGGCCAAGGAGCACTACGAGATCTCCGGTGATCCCAAGGAGGCCATGGTCGGTGCGCTCGCGCACTCCGGCCGGGTCATCTTCGCCGCCGGTGCCGTGATGGTCGCGGTGTTCTTCACCTTCGCGCTCTCCGGGCCGATCCCACCCAAGGAGATGGGCATCGTGCTGGGTGTCGCGGTGCTGCTGGACGCGTTCCTGGTGCGGCTCGTGCTGCTGCCGGTCATGCTCCGGCTGACCGGCAAGGCCGCCTGGTACTCCCCGGCCTGGCTGACCAAGGTGCTGCCTCGCATCACCTTCTCGCACGGCTGAGCCGGACTTCGGGCTGAATCTGCCACGATGACCGCATGGCTCCGGGCAACCTCGCGTACGACCAGATCGTCGCGGCGTTGCGCGGAGCCGGCTGTGTCTTCGCCGAGGACGAGGCGACGCTGATCGTGCAGGCCGCGGAGGGGCCCGATCAGGTCGCGTCGATGGTCCGGCAGCGGATCGAAGGACGACCGCTGGAGGTCATCGTCGGCTGGGCCGAGTTCTGCGGCCTGCGCGTCGCGGTCGAGCCCGGCGTGTTCGTGCCTCGGCGCCGCACCGAGGTCGTGGTGCGCGAGGCAGTCGCCCGCGCCCGGGCGGGGGCAGTCGTGGTCGACCTGTGCTGCGGGACGGGAGCCGTCGGGGCGGCGATCCACGCCGTGGTGGAAGCGGTCGAGCTGTACGCCGTGGACATCGAGCCGGCGGCCGTGGCCTGCGCCCGTCGCACCCTCGAACCGCTCGGCGGGCGGGTGCTCGAGGGTGACCTGTTCGCACCGCTGCCCGCGACGCTGGTCGGCCGGGTCGACCTGCTGGTGGTCAATGCGCCGTACGTGCCGACCGATGCCATCGCGCTGATGCCGCCGGAGGCTCGCGAGCACGAGCCCCGTGTGACGTTGGACGGGGGAGCGGACGGCGTCGAGGTGCAGCGCCGCGTCGCTGCCGGAGCAGGGCGCTGGCTCGCGCCCGGCGGACACCTCCTGATCGAGACGAGTCGGGGGCAGGCCGGCCGTACGGTCGAGGCATTCGTGGCCGGTGGACTCTCGGCGCAGGTGCAGCGCGCCGAGGACGTCGACGGGACCGTCGTGGTCGGTTCGGCGATCGGGCCCGCCAGGCGCGGAGGCGCTGTCACCAGCGACTGACACAGTGGTGCCATGCCTTCGTCGACGACCACCGCACTGGACGCCACCACAGCCCTGCGTCAGCTGACCGGCCGCAACGACGCGGTCTTCCACGACGGTCAGCTCGAGGCGATCCAGGCGTTGGTCGACGACCGTCGCCGCGCCCTCGTGGTGCAGCGCACGGGTTGGGGCAAGTCGGCGGTCTACTTCATCGCGACCCTCCTGTTGCGGCAGCGCGGAGCGGGTCCGACCCTCCTCGTGTCGCCGCTGCTGGCGCTGATGCGCGACCAGGTCGCCGCCGCCGCACGTGCGGGTGTGCGAGCCGTCGCGATCAACTCGGCCAATCCGCACGAGTGGGAGCAGACCCGGGCCATGCTGGCCGCCGACGAGGTCGACATCCTGCTGGTCTCGCCGGAGCGGCTCAACAACCCCCGATTCCGGGACGAGCAGCTGCCCGACCTGATCGGACGCATGGGCATGCTGGTGGTCGACGAGGCCCACTGCATCTCGGACTGGGGGCACGACTTCCGCCCCGACTACCGCCGCCTGGCCGAGCTGATCGGCCAGCTGCCTGCGGACCTGCCGGTGCTGGCGACGACAGCGACCGCCAACGAGCGCGTCGTGACCGATGTCGCCGAGCAGCTCGGCGCGGCCGACCAGGTCCTGACGATCCGGGGCTCGCTCGCGCGCACGTCCCTGCGGCTCGGTGTGCTGACGCTGCCCGGATCGCGCGACCGGCTCGGCTGGCTGCTCAGCCACCTGGCCGAGCTGCCCGGCAGCGGCATCATCTACTCGCTCACGGTGTCAGCGGCCGAGGACACCGCCAGGCTGCTGCGCGAGGGTGGCCACGAGGTCAGGGCCTACACGGGGCGCACCGACCCCGAGCAGCGCGAAGAGCTCGAACGCCAGCTCAAGGACAACGAGCTCAAGGCCCTGGTTGCCACCAGCGCGCTCGGGATGGGTTTCGACAAGCCCGATCTCGGCTTCGTGATCCACCTCGGCGCCCCGTCGTCCCCGGTCGCCTACTACCAGCAGGTCGGCAGGGCGGGCCGCGCGACCGACAACGCCGACGTGCTGTTGCTGCCGGGGCGTGAGGACGCCGAGATCTGGCACTACTTCGCGACCTCGTCGATGCCGAGTCCCGAGCGCGCCGCAGCCGTCATCGGAGAGCTCAGCGACAAGCCACTGTCGACGCCGGCGCTCGAGGCGCTGGTCAACCTGCGCCGCACCCCCTTGGAGCTGCTGCTCAAGGTGCTCGACGTCGACGGTGCGGTGCGGCGGGTCACCGGCGGGTGGGTCGCGACCGGGCAGCCGTGGACGTACGACCAGGAGCGCTATGGACGCATCTCCGAGGCCCGCCTGGCTGAACAGGCCTCGATGGTCGCCTACGAGAGCTCGACGACGTGCCGCATGGAGATGCTGCAGCGCGATCTCGACGATCCGACCGCGGCACCGTGCGGCCGTTGCGACAACTGCGCCGGAGCATGGTTCCCCACCGACGTCAGGGCCGACGCCGTCGAGGTCGCATCGAGCACGCTCGACCGGGTCGGCGTCGAGATCGAGCCACGAGCGCAGTGGCCCACGGGCGCGACCCGGCTCGGCGTCGAGGCCAAGGGCAAGATCGCGGTTGACGAGCGGGCCGAGCCCGGACGCGCCGTTGCCCGCCTGACCGACCTCGGCTGGGGTGGCGTCCTGCGCGAGCTGTTCGCGCCCGGTGTGCCTGACGCAACGATCACCGACGAGCTGCTCGGGGCATGTGTGCGGGTGCTCAAGGACTGGGGCTGGTCCGAACGACCCGCAGCCGTCGTCAGCATCCCTTCGCGATCGCGCCCCCTCCTCGTCGACTCGATGGCGCGCGGGATCGCTCGCATCGGTCGGCTCGAGGACCTCGGCACGATGGACCAGCTCGGCGAGGGATCGCGCAACGGGCCGGGTGGCAACAGCGCCTACCGGCTTGCCGACGTGTGGGGCACGTTCGGCGTCGGCGCCGAGCTGGCCGCCGGGCTGTCCGGGTTGGGCGGTCGGCCCGTGCTGCTGATCGACGACCGGGTCGACAGCCGCTGGACCATGACCGTCGCGGCTCGTGAGCTGCGTCGCCACGGTGCCGGTGCGGTGCTTCCGCTCTCGCTGGCCGTCATCGCCTGACGGGCAAAGTCGCAGAGCCTCGCTAGAGTGCGGCCATGCCTTCTCTGCGCGACGTCGTCGGCGTCCTCGACAGCCTCTACGACCCACGCTGGGCCGATGACTGGGATGCCGTGGGCACCGTCGCCGGCGACCCCGACGCCGAGATCGGACGGGTGTTGTTTGCGGTCGACCCGGTGCAAGCGGTCGTCGACGAGGCGATCGTCTGGGGCGCCGACCTGATCGTGACCCACCACCCGTTGTGGCTCAAGGGCGTCACTTCGGTCGCCGCCGGATCCCCGAAGGGCCGGGTCGTGCACGACCTGATCAGCCACGGGATCGCTCTGCACACGTGCCACACCAATGCCGATTGTCCGCCGCTGGGTGTCTCGGAGTCGATGGCGTTCGCGCTGGGGCTGACCGACGTACGCCCGCTGGAGCCGGATCCGGCCGATCCGGTCGACGCCTGGGTCGTCTACGTGCCCCGGGCCGACGCAGACGCCATCGCCGCGGCGATGCACGATGCGGGCGCCGGCGCGATCGGTGACTACGACCTGGCCCAGTTCCAGTCCACCGGGACCGGCTCGTTCCGACCGCGCGAGGGAGCCAACCCGGCGATCGGCGAGGTCGGAGCCGTCGAGCAGGTGCCCGAGACCCGGATCGCGATGGTGGCGGCCCGACGACTGCGGGAGGATGTGCGCGCGGCCGTGCTGGCCGCCCATCCGTACGAGGAGATCGCCTACGAGGTGCTCGAGATTGCTGACCGGGCATCGGACCGGGGGAGTGGGCGGATCGGCACGCTGGCCGAGCCGACGACACTCGCGGAGTTCGCCGCGCTGGTCGCCGAGCGTCTGCCGTCGCACCGCAGCGCGACCCGGGTCGCGGGGGACCCGGCCCGCCCGATCCGCACGGTTGCCCTGTGCGGTGGATCTGGTGATTTCCTGCTCTCGACGGCGAGCGGCGTCGGAGCCGATGTCTATGTCACGTCTGACCTGCGTCACCACCCGGTGAGCGAGCACCTCGAGAAACCGGCTGCCTGTGCTGTCATCGACGTGCCCCACTGGGCCGCGGAATGGACCTGGCTGCCAGTTGCCTCGGCGGCGCTCGCGGAGCGCCTGGCGGGGATCGAGGTCGCCGTGTCGACCATCGTCACCGACCCGTGGACCGCAGCGATCGTCTCTGCCGAATGATGCGTCCACTCCCGCTGATCGAGGCGTTGCACGCCGGCGCGACTCTCGCCGTGGAGGGAGGCCTGGCCCGACCGGTCGGGCCCAGGACAGTCTGGAGGCTGGCCGGCGCCGGGTTGCGGCACCAGGTCTCGGCATCCGCGCTGCTGGCGTTGAGCGCGGCGCAGTGGCCCGATCGTGCTTGCGTCATCGACGATGACGGCCCGACCTCCTACTCCGACGTCTATGCGCGCACCGGTCGCCTCGCCGGTGCTCTGCGGGCCCAGGGAGTGACCCGCCGGAGCCGGGTGGGGGTGATGTCCCGCAACCACGTCGGCTTCGTCGTGGCCAGCTTCGCGATCCTCTGGGCTGATGCCGATCTGGTGCTGGTCAACACCGACTTCAGCGGTCCGCAGCTCGGCGCAGTCGCGGGCGACCAGGGGCTCGACCTGCTCGTGCATGACGTCGAGTTCGCCGATCGAGTCGCGACCGCGGGCCTGGAGGGCATCGCGGTGACCGCGGACCGGGCAGGCTCCGGCTCCATCGAGGCGCTCGAGGCGCTGTCGCTCCCGCCGCCGCGCACCGGCGGCAGCCACGGACGCCTGGTGATCCTGACGTCCGGCACGACAGGCGCTCCCAAGGGCTCGCGTCGGGACGCGGACCTGCTCGGGGCGCTCGCACCGGTCAGCTCCCTGCTGCGCGGCATCGGTCTGCACAGCGGCGACCCGGTGCTGATCGCACCGCCGGTGTTCCACGGATTCGGGTTGGCCTACCTGTTGATGAGCCTGGCCTTCGGCTGTCCCGTCGTACTGACCCGACGGTTCGACGCCGAGGACATGCTGCGCCGCATCGAGCGTGACCGGGTCACGGTGATGTTCGCGGTGCCGGTCATGCTCGGCCGCCTGCTCGACGTGCCGACGGACGTCCGAACGGCGATCGACGTGTCAGCACTGCGTGCCGTCCAGTCCGGGGCCGCGCCGCTGTCGCCGGCGCTCGCGACCCGGTTCATGGATGCCTTCGGTGACGTCCTGCACGACGTCTACGGATCGACCGAGACCGGCTGGTCGACGTTGGCCACCCCGGCCGACCTGCGGGCCGCGACCGGCACTGTCGGTCGTCCCCTCAGAGGGGTGTCGGTGCGGATTCTCGACACCGACGACCGTCGACTGCCGGCGGGGGAGGTGGGTGGCATCTTCATCTCCAGTGGCATGACGGCTCCGGCCTACACCGGCGGAGGTAGCAAGCGAGTTGTCGACCGTCACGTCAGCACCGGCGACCTGGGCCACCTGGACGCTTCCGGTCGGCTCTTCGTCGACGGGCGAGAGGACGACATGATCGTCTCCGGCGGGGAGAATGTGTTCCCGGGCGAGGTCGAGGACCTGCTCGATTCGCACCCCGACGTCCAGGAGGCGTACGTCCACGGTGTCGACGATGAGGAGTTCGGTCAACGGCTGCGCGCGGTGATCGTGCTGAGGCCCGGTCGTCAGCTGTCGGTGACCGATGTCAGGTCGTACGTGCGCGAACGCCTGGCGCGTTACAAGGTGCCCCGGGACGTCGAGTACGCCAAGACGCTCGAGCGCACGGCGACGGGGAAGGTCAAAAGGGTACGGTAGCCCTTGTGAAAGCCGACCCCACCGCCCAGTCCGCGCTGCTTGACCTGCAGGCACAGGACTCGCTCCTCGCCCAGCTCGAGCATCGCCGGAAGTCGCTCCCAGAGCACGCCCGGATCGAGGAGCTGCAGGCGCGGGCTCGAGAGATCGACGGTCTGCGCATCGAGGCCGACACCCAGGTGTCCGACCTGAGCGCCGCGCAGCGCAAGGCCGACGCCGAGGTGGAGCAGGTCAAGGCCCGCCGCACCCGCGACGAGGAGCGGCTCAACTCGGGCGCGATCAGCAACCCCAAGGACCTGGAAAGCCTCCAGCACGAGCTCGGCGCGCTCGAGCGTCGCATCTCTTCACTTGAGGACGACGAGCTCGAGGTCATGGAATCGCTCGAGGAGGCCCAGGGACGGCTGCTCGCCGCCGAGGCCGACCTCGGTGAGGTCACCGAGGACCTCAACCAGACGACAGATGCCCGTGATGCCGCGATCCGCGTGCTCGACGAGCAGGCCGCGGGTGCCCAGGCCGATCGCGCCCAGGCCGCGACCGGCGTGCCGGACGATCTCGTCGCCCAGTACGACAAGTCCCGTGCGCAGTACGGCGGACTCGGCGCGGCTGCCCTGCGCGCGAAGCGCTGCGAGGGCTGCCGGCTCGAGATCAATGGTGCCGACCTGAGGGAGATCGCCGCGGCACCTGAGGACGAGGTCCTGCGCTGCCCCGAGTGCGGCCGGATCCTCGTCCGCACGCCTGAGTCAGGTCTGTGACCTCGCGGATCATCATCGAGGCCGATGGCGGGTCCCGCGGCAACCCGGGCCCGGCGTCCTACGGTGCCTTGGTTCGCGACGCCGAGACCGGCCAGGTCATGGCTCAGCGTGGCGAGACGATCGGGATCGCGACCAACAACGTCGCGGAGTACTCGGGTCTGATCGCCGGACTCGAGCTGGCCCGTGAGCATGCGCCCGACGCCAGCGAGGTCGAGGTGCGGATGGACTCCAAGCTGGTCGTCGAGCAGATGGCTGGCCGGTGGAAGATCAAGCACGAGAGCATGAAGCCGCTCGCGCGTCAGGCGCAACAGCTCGCACCTCCCGGGGTCGTCTGGACCTGGATCCCGCGGGAGCGCAACCAGGCCGCCGATGCGTTGGCCAATGCCGCGCTCGACGACGCGGCGGCTGGCGGCACCGGCAGGATCGGCGATCTGGCCGGGGCTGGCGCCGGGCCGTCCGCCTCTGCCGCCAAGAGCCCCGTGGCCAGCTGGCGGGCTCGCTCGGACGCCCGCCCCACCACCGTGGTGCTGCTGCGTCACGGTGTGACGACGTCCACCGAGCGCAAGCTGTTCTGCGGCAGCGGCGGATCCGATCCGGGACTCACTGAGGCCGGTCGACAGCAGGCCGAAGCTGCGGCGACGTGGATCGAGCGTCTCGGTGGGATCGACGCAGTTGTCTCTTCGCCGCTGCGCCGCACGCAGGAGACCGCCGGGTCCGTCGCCCGAGCGCTGAGCCTGGAGGTCCAGGTCGAACCGGGTCTGGCTGAGGCCTCGTTCGGCGACTGGGACGGCCACAGCTTCGCCCAGATCATGCAGCGTTGGCCCACCGAGCTCGAGGAATGGCTCGGCTCGACTGCCGTTGCACCGCCCGGTGGCGAGACGTTCGACGCAGTCCACGCCCGGGTGTCGGCAGCACGCGACCGTCTGGTCGAGTCATACGCCGGACAGACGATCGTCGCGGTCAGCCACGTGACGCCGATCAAGCTGTTGGTGCGGCTGGCTCTCGACGCACCGATGCAGGTCATCTACAAGATGGAGCTGGCGCCGGCGTCGATCACCACGATCCAGTGGTGGCCCGATGGCGCGGCATCGCTGCGCAATTTCAACATCGTTCCGGACTAGACCTCGGCGACGACGACGTCGAGCCGTTGACCATCGCGCTCGACGTTCCAACCGAGGTCCGCGAGGATCGTCTGCAGCTCCTCGATGCTGGTCGGATCGGCGCCGGACTCGAGCAGTCCCCGGACGATCCGGCCCTTGGTCGCCTTGTTGAAGTGGCTGACGACCTTGCGGGTGCCGTTGTGCTCGTGAAGCACGCGCATCGTGGCGGTACGGTCGGCCAGCCCGACCGGCGGTTTGCCCAGCGCCGCGTACGTGCCGGAGCGCAGGTCGACCAGGAGACCATCGCCGGTCTGCTCGGCGATGACGTGCGGCAAGGTCGTCCGCCAACGTCCCGGCACCGTCCCGAGCCGGGGGAGTGTGACGTTGCCCGAGAGTCGGTAGGCGGGGATGGCATCGTCGGGTCGCAGCAGACCGAACAGCCCGCTCGCGATCGCGAGTGACTCGTCAGCGCGTTTGCGAGCGGCGTCGTCCAGGCTGGTCAGCTCCAGCTCTCCGAACAGCACCCCGGTGTAGATCTCGTCGGCACGAGCTGTCGGCTCGTCCAGCAACACACGGTTGACCGCGACCGCCTCGCCCTGGGTCGCGCCCAGCCCGAGCACGTCCATGGCCCGCTGAGGCGCGCCGTTGCACAGCTTGACCAGTGCCCGCAGGAGCTGCGCACGGACGGGGTTGAGGCGGGAGAAGGACAACGAGTCCAGATCCAACGGAGCTCCCGATACCGGCCGGGTCTTGCCTTCGGACGGCGGGAGCAGGATCAGCACGGGACGACCCTATCCGGGGTCGTGCGGGCGCCGATCACAGCCAGCCGGCGCCGTCGACGATCAGTAGGACGCCGAACACGATGAACGCCAGCGTTGCGCCGATCTTGATGGCCCGATCCGGGAGGTGCCGACCCAGGACCGCGCCGACCACGATGGCCATGGCGTCCGCGAGGACCATCCCGAGTGTGCTGCCGATCCAGGTCCCCAGCCACCCTTCCTGCGTCGCCAGGGTGATCGTTGCGAGCATGGTCTTGTCGCCGAGCTCGGCCAGGAAGAAGGCGATCCCGATCGCGACGATCGCGGCTCCCTTGCGCGCTCCGGCCCGGCTGGCTTCCTCCTCGCTGAGCTCGTCACCCCGCCACGTCCAGGCTGCGAAGAGCAGGAAGGCGAACCCCGCGATGATCGAGATGACGTGCTGGCTGTTGGCGAAGCTGTCGCCGATCAGGGCGCCGATGCCGACCGAGGCGAGGTGCACGATGGCGGTCGCCACGGTGATGCCGAGCAGCACATCGCGCATGCGGTGGCGGGTCGCGAACGTCATGGCCATGAGCTGGCTCTTGTCGCCGAGCTCGGCGACGAAGATCACCGCGGTGCTCAGGAGGAACGCGTACATGGGAAAGGCCCTTCGTCCGCCTGGACGAAGAGCCTAGGATGACAAGCCTCCGACCAGGCATTGCCAATGACAAATTCTGGTCGAAAGTCTCGTCCGCCACGAGCCCGAGACAACCCGGACGTCTTGGCCTGCTGCACCGGAATCCACAGGTTGCGTGGAGTCAGTATGTCGACACAGCCGTTGGGGACTACTCCCTTTCGTGCCTCCAGCCTAGCGGAGGTCCGGGCGAGTTGGGGGAGCGGTAGGATCGGCGACGCGAATGAGTCGGCCGGGCGGCCGCGGCGTCCACCGCGAGGTGTGGCGTCGAGGAAAGTCCGGACTCCGTAGAGCGACGGTGGTGGCCAACAGCCACCCACGGCGACGTGCGGGACAGTGCCACAGAAAACAAACCGCCAGCGGCCTTCGGCCGACCGGCAGCGAGCTTGTCTCGCCGACGGAGAAGTCGAAGGTGCGGGTAAGGGTGAAACGGTGAGGTAAGAGCTCACCAGCGTTCCGGGTGACCGGAGCGGCTAGGTAAACCCCACCGGGAGCAAGACCAAGAGGACCTTCGGGTCTGCGCTGACGGGCTGCTCGTCCAATGTCAGCGGGTAGGTCGCACGAGGCGTCCAGCAATGGGCGTCCCAGATGGATGGTCGCCCGGGCTTCGGCCCGACAGGATCCGGCTTACAGGCCGGCTCATTCGCCCCTGTCGGCCCGCCGCGCTCGATTCAGCCGGCGTCGGCGAGGTGCAAAGAGTGCTGGATCGCCAGCGCGTCGAACTGCCATGTGACCTCGCGAACGATGTCGACGACATCAGGGTCATCGGACTCGATCGTGACGATCAGGTGGCGGTTGTTGTTCCAGGCGGGGGCATCGATCGAGACGTCCGGAAGGGCGCCAAGTGCAAGCGAAACGGTCGAAAATGCGTCGTCGCTGCTCATCTGCATGTTGAGTACGACTCGGTGCATGGGATTCCCTTCCGCTGGTCCCTTTATTTTAGAACGATCTCGACGGCAATAAGTTAGCGGATGCGCGTTCCAGTCTGCGACGTATTCTTGAACGGCAGGCCCGCCGGCGACGGCCGCGGCCGCCAGACCGACAGAATCCTCCCTCGAACTACAGGAGCCGACCCATGAGCACTGTCCCCACGATCGCCCTGAACAACGGCGTCTCGATCCCGCAGCTCGGCTTCGGCGTCTACCAGATCCCGCCGGAGGAGACCAAGGAGACGACCCTGGCAGCCCTCGAGGTCGGCTACCGGCACATCGACACCGCACAGATGTACGGCAACGAGCAGGGCGTCGGCGAGGCCGTCCGTGCATCCGGCCTGGACCGCTCTGACGTGTTCGTCACGAGCAAGCTCAACAACGGCTTCCATGCCCACGACGACGCGATCAAGGCGTTCGACACGTCACTGGAGACGCTGGGATTCGACCACCTCGACCTGTTCCTCATCCACTGGCCGCTCCCGGGCATCGACGTCGACTTCGTCGAGACGTGGCAGGCCCTCGAGGAGATCTACCGCACGGGTCGCGCCAAGTCGATCGGCGTGTCCAACTTCCAGCCGAGCCACCTGCGTCGGCTGATTCAGGAGACCCAGATCGTTCCCGCGGTCAACCAGATCGAGGTCCACCCCTACCTGGCACAGGAGGATCTCCGCGCGGTCGACGCCGAGCACGGCGTCGCGACCGAGGCATGGTCGCCCATCGCGCAGGGCCTGGTGCTCGACAACCCGACGATCACCGGCATCGCGTCCGAGCAGGGCAAGACCGCCGCGCAGGTCGTGCTTCGCTGGCACATCCAGCGCGGCGACATCGTGTTCCCCAAGTCGGTGACCCGTAGCCGGATCGAGGAGAACTTCGACCTGTTCGACTTCGAGCTCTCCGATGGCGACATGGGCCTGATCACGGCCCTCGACAAGGGCCAGCGTCTTGGCCCCGATCCCGACACGTTCAACTACATCCCATAAGCCGGGTCCGGCACGCTGTCACAAACAGTTACACCCCGCCGCGCTGACGGCTACGCTTCGGGCCATGACTGAACATCACAGCCCCGAGCCGCCGTCGACCTTCACGTACGCGGTCGGTGCCGGACTGGGCGTCCTGATTGGTGGAGCCGTCGGGCTCTTCCTGGGAGACGGCTACTTCCTGGCCGCGGCGCTCCTCGGCGCCGGCATCGGCATCGTCGTGTCGTTCTTCGTCAGGGCATTCCTGCGCTGAAGCGCTAGGACAGGGTCAGGATCTCCGCGCCCTGCGCCGTGACGAGCAGCGTGTGCTCGAACTGCGCGGTGCGCGACTTGTCCTGCGTCGTCGCGGTCCAGCCGTCGTCCCACATGTCCCACTCGATCGAGCCGAGCGTCAGCATCGGCTCGATCGTGAACGTCATCCCCTTCTCGATCACGGTGTCGAACGACGGGTCGTCGTAGTGGGGGATCACGAGGCTGTCGTGGAATGCTGGTCCGACTCCGTGACCCGTGAAGTCGCGCACGACGCCGTAGCCGAAACGTTTGGCGTAGGACTCGATGACCCGGCCGATCACGTTGATCTCACGTCCGGGCTTAACCGCGCGGATCGCCCGCATGGTGGCCTCGCGGGTGCGCTCGACAAGCAGTCGTGATTCCTGGTCGACATCGCCGACGAGATAGGTCTTGTTGGTGTCGCCGTGCACCTCGCCGATGAAGGCCGTGATGTCGATGTTGACGATGTCGCCGTCCTCGAGTCGGCGGTCGTCGGGAATTCCGTGGCAGATGACCTCGTTGACGCTGCTGCACAGGGACTTGGGGTAGCCGCGATAGCCCAGCGTCGAGGGGTAGGCGCCGTTGGCGACGAGGAACTCATGACCGACGCGATCGAGCTCATCGGTCGTGACGCCGGGCGCGATCGCGGCCTCGACCGCGTCGAGGGCCTGGGCTGCGATGCGACCCGCGACGCGCATCGCGGTGATCATCTCCTCATCGCGGACCGAGGGCCCGCGGTAGGGCAGGGGAGCGATCTGTCCGACGTACTCGGGACGCTCGATCGAGGCGGGCACGGCACGTTCGGCGGACACTCGGCCAGCAGTCAGGACAGTCACCCGGTGAGTCTAGGGGCCGCACGCCAGCCGTCGCTGGGGCAGGATGGGGGCATGACCGACGCGAAGTTCTACTACTGCACCAAGCACGACCGGGTCGAGGGCGAAGAGGGCTGCCGCGCTGCAGACCGGCTGGGCCCCTACGACACCGAGGCCGAGGCCGCGCGGGCGCTGGAGATCGCCGCCGAGCGCACCAAGGAGTGGGACAACGACCCGGACTGGAACGACGGCTCCACCGACGCGCCGAAGGAATGAGCCGCCGGCGCGTCCAGCTCGAGCGTTCCGGCCCGTGGATCGCGATCGTCGGGCTCTTCATGGTGCTGTGGTGCTCGGTCTCGACGGTGCTGTTCGCCCCGTGGTGGGGAGTCGTCCTTGCGCTGCTGCTGCTGGTGCCACAGGTCTGGCTCGTCGCGAAGTGGGCACGTACGCGACCGCGACTGACCGTGGCCGTGCCGGTCGGAGGTCTCCTGCTGTGGATCGCACTCGCCTGGATCGGTGCGACCCAGTGGGGCTGGAGCGTCTGATTCAGCTCTCGAAGCTGTGCTCGTCCGCCGGGAACGCGCCGTCCTTGACGTCTGCGACGTAGGCCCGGGTCGCGTCGAGCATCACCGAGTGCAGGTCGGCGTACTTCTTGACGAACCGCGGCACCCTGCCGGTCGTGATGCCGAGCATGTCGGTCCAGACCAGCACCTGGGCGTCGCAGTCGACTCCGGCGCCGATGCCGATCGTCGGGATGCGCAGTGCAGCGGTGACCTCGGCGGCAACCGGCGCAGGGACCATCTCCATGACGATCGCAAACGCTCCTGCGTCCTCGAGTGCCCTGGCCTCCTCGATCAGCCTGCTCGCGCCGTCTCCGCGGCCCTGTACGCGGTAGCCGCCCAGGTTGTGCTCGGCCTGCGGGGTGAACCCGATGTGGGCACAGACCGGGATGCCGGCGTCCGTCAGCAGCTTGACCTGCGGCACCATCGCCAGCCCGCCCTCGAGCTTGACGGCGTGTGCGCCCGCCTCCTTCATGAACCGGACCGCGGTGTGGAATGCCTGCTCGGGCGAGCCTTGGTAGGAGCCGAACGGCAGGTCGGCGAGGACGAGGGCGTACTTGGCCGAGCGCGACACCGCCCGCACCAGCGGGATCAGCTCGTCGACCGTGACCGGCAGCGACGTCCCGTTGGCGAACACGACGTTGGACGCTGAGTCGCCCACCAGCAGCACCTCGACGCCGGCGTCGTCGAAGATCGCGGCGGTGTTCTGCTCGTACGCCGTCAGCATCGTCCACTTCTCGCCTTGTTGCTTCATCTGCTGCAGGTGGTGAGTGCGGATGCGCTTGCGGGTCGCGGGCTTTGCGGCGGTAGATCCAGTGCCGTAGGGCGCAGTCTCTTCGGGGGTGGCATCGGCCATGGCAGATCTCCTTGTCGTCTCGCAGCTCCTCACGGAGTCCACGGATGGCCTCCAGCCTGCCAGATCCGCCGTCCTGTGGCCGGGAGTGTGAAGGAACTCATAGGGCTGGGCCGACCCGTCTGGGCCTGCCGGTGTCGTGGATCCAGCGGATGGCGATGCGGGCCGCTGCGTCGAGCCGACGTCATGGATCGGTGGATCTCTCGCCCATCCGAGCTCGGATGCCCTAGCAGCTCACCGCGCAGCCGCGGGATGGCCAACTGAGTCACCGCCCGACGAGTTCGAGCGGCCAAGCCCGCTTGTGTGTCCATGCTGCCGGTTCGGGCGTGCCGGTGGGCCGCCGGGCGTGTGGTCAGGCGGCTTGGCGGTAGTTGCTTCGTCGTCGGCGTCGGCGCAGGGTGCGGCCGGCTTTGGTGGTGAAGGTGAATCCGTCGACGGCGTTGCCGGTGATGTTGAGACGACCACGGTGCAGCAGATGATGGCATCTGGTGCAGAGTCCGACCAGGAGGTCGAGGTCTGTCGGTCCGCCCAACGACCACCAGATGCTGTGATGGATCTCCAGGTGGGTGTGGTGGCAGCCCGGCGTCGCGCACACACCGTGCTGGCGGGCGATGACCGACCTGCGTTGCAGCAGGTTCGGTTGGTACTTCGCGGTCCCGGCGTTGAGGATCTGAGCCTGGCGGTCGCTGCCGCCGTCCTTCATCAGGAATGCGGTGAAGTCACTGACACACAAGAAGTACATCAACAGGTTTGGTCCGATCGCACCGTGGCCGGCGAGCTTCGCCGGCCGTGTTGGCGGCATGTGGTCGGGATCAGGTGTGGGTTCTCGGTCGTGGCCTTCACATGCGAAGCAGCCGCTTCCAAGGTGTCGGCGTCCACGAACACCGACAGGTGCGGTTTGACGCCCTTGTCGGAGGGGAGCCCGTCGCCCAGGATGTCGGTCAACAGGTCATCCAGACCTTGGACCCGACGCTGCGCACCGGTGCGGGTGTCCTCGGCATCGTGCGGTGCCGAGACAGAGTCCAGGACCTTCTTCAACTTCGCCCCGGTGACCGTGTTGAGGAAACCAGTCACGTGCCAGCCGTCGGGCAAAGCGTCGACGGCGATGTCTTCTTTGTCCATGCCCCGTTCCCACGCATCGTCCAGATCCTCGGGATGGATCGTGTCCTTCAAATGCTTGACCGTCTCGAACAGTTCAGCCGGATCATGGTTGCGGGCGACGTCGACGAACACGTCCTCGAACTGGCGCATCGGCTCCAACCCCACATGCGCCAACCCATAGACGAACACCCGCACATGGGCGGCGCTGATCTGCCCCGACAGGGCTGCGCCGGCCATCAGCGGCAGGTCACGCAGAGCGACCACGTTCTTGACCAGCGAGGTGGCCTGGCCCGAGTTGAGCCGCAACTGGTTGCGGACCCAGGCATTCAACGTCGAGGCACCGTCGATCTCGTAGTCCTTCGTTGCGTCGATCTCGGCCAGAGCGACCGCCTTGGCAGCATCAAGGGCGTCTTGCGCCACCTGGATCGCGCGCGCCCGGTCCCTGGCATCCCCTGTGCGCAGCGCCTGAGCGGCAGTGCGCATCGCCGCGATCGTGGGTTCCGGATTCATACCTCCATCGTACTCGAACACGCGTTCGAGTGCAAGAGGCATTCGCTGCAATCAGAGAGAAAAAGTGCGTGTCAGCACCGATTGGAAGAATCGCCAGCAAGACCCGGCTACAGCTTCTCTCGCCAGCGATGTGTGATCGGCACGCGCCGGTCGCGGCCGAAGTTGCGGCGCGAGACCTTGGGTCCCGGCGGATACTGACGGCGCTTGTACTCCGCGCGGTCGACCAGCATGATGACGCGCTCGACGAGGGCGGGCTCGAAGCCCTCGGCGATGACAGCAGCCGAGCCGAGATCGCGCTCGACGTAGGCGTCGAGAACCGCGTCGAGCAGGTCGTACGGCGGCAGGGAGTCCGAGTCGAGCTGACCGGGACGGAGCTCGGCCGAAGGCTCCTTGGTGATCGTGCCCTCGGGGATCGGCGGAACCTCGCCGCGATCGGTCGCGGCCTGGTTGCGCCAGCGGGCCAGCTCCCACACCAGGGTCTTGGGCACGTCCTTGATCGGTGCGTACGCGCCGACGGCGTCGCCGTAGATCGTCGAGTAGCCGGTCGCGAGCTCGGACTTGTTGCCGCACGCCAGAACCAGGTGGCCGTGCTGGTTGGAAAGCCCCATCCAGATCACCGCACGGATACGGGCCTGCAGGTTCTCCTCGGCGAGGCCGTCCAGGTGCAGCGACTCCTGGTATGCGTCGAACATCGGCGCGATCGGGATCGTGTCGAGCGACAGCCCGGTGCGTTGGGCTTGCTCGGCAGCGTCGGACTTGGAGTGATCGGTCGACCAGGCGCTGGGGTTGGACACCCCGAACACGTTCTCGGGGCCGAGCGCGTCGACCGCGATCGCCGCCACCAGTGTCGAGTCGATCCCGCCGGACATGCCGAACAGCACCGAGGCGAAGCCGTTCTTGTGCACGTAGTCGCGTAGCCCCGTGACCAGCGCGGTCCAGATCTCCTCGTGCCGGGAGATGCGCTCGTGGTGGATCGTCGGCAGCGGCTCGTATGCGGCGAACGGCTCGGACGTCACGATGGTTCGCTTGATGGCCAGTCCGCCGAAGCGCTCGTTGACGTCGGGCATCGTGGGAGTCGCGGCCGGCAGGTCGAGATCGACGACGAGCAGCTCTGACTGGAACTGTCCGGACCGGCCCAGCACCGAGCCGGCTGCGTCGACGACGATCGAGTCGCCGTCGAAGACCAGCTCGTCCTGCCCGCCGACCAGGTTGACGTACGCCAGGACGCAGTCGCCCTCGGCGGCACGTCGGGCGCACAGCTCGAGGCGTACGTCGTCCTTGTCGGCCTCGTAGGGGGAGCCGTTCGGCACGACCAGCAGGGCCGCATCGGCAGCCTTCGCCGCTGCAGAGGGTCCGTCGCGCCACAAGTCCTCGCAGATCGCGAGCGCGACGTCGATGCCGCCGATCTGCACGATGTTGATCGTGTCGCCGGGAACGAAGTTGCGGATCTCGTCACCGACGCCGTAGTTCCAGAGGTGGTGCTTGGCCTGCCGGGCGACGATCCGGCCGCCGTGCATGACGCCGACCGAGTTGGTGGGTGCGTTCTTGGGGATGCCGAGCCCCTCGGTGACCCCCTCGGCCTGGTCGAGGAACCCGACGACGACGGCGAGGTCGCCGCAGCCCTCGTCCTGCAGCCGTACGGCGAGCGCTTCGGCAGCCGCGCGCGAGGCCCGGATCAGCGACGCACGCATCGCGAGGTCTTCGATCGGGTAGCCGGTCAGCATCATCTCGGGGAACACCACGAGGTGGACCCCCTGGGCGACGGCTTCCTTGCAACGCTCGACGACGATGTCGGCATTGCCGGCCAGGTCACCGACCGTGGCATTGACCTGGGCGAGGGCGAGACGGATCTGGGGCACGGCACGAGACTATCGCCATGTCGGGAGTGGCCGCGTCCGGCCGAAACTCCGTGTCGGCGCTCGCGGATGGACCCCGAAACACGGCCGTAACACGGCTTCGTCACACTGGCGGCATGGGAAAACAGGAAGACTTCGTACTGCGCGCCCTCGAGGAGCGTGACGTCCGGTTCGTGCGTCTGTGGTTCACCGACGTGCTGGGATCCCTGAAGTCGGTCGCGATCGCGCCGGCCGAGCTCGAGGGCGCCTTCGCCGAGGGCATCGGCTTCGACGGATCCGCGATCGAGGGCTTCGCCCGGGTCCATGAGTCGGACATGCTCGCGATGCCGGATCCGTCGACGTTCCAGATCCTCCCGTGGCGCGGTGAGACGCCCGCGACGGCCCGGATGTTCTGCGACATCCTGATGCCCGACGGCACCCCGTCGTACGCCGATCCGCGGCATGTCCTCAAGCGGACGCTGCAGAAGGCCGCCGAGGCGGGTTTCACCTTCTACACGCACCCCGAGATCGAGTTCTACCTGTTCAAGGGCAAGCCAGGTCTGGGCGAGCAGCCCGTCCCGGTCGACGACAGCGGCTACTTCGACCACACCGCGCAGGGCGGCGGCCAGGACTTCCGCCGCGAGGTCATCACGATGCTCGAGAACATGGGCATCTCGGTCGAGTTCAGTCACCACGAGAACGGCCCCGGTCAGCAGGAGATCGACCTCCGCTACGCCGACGCGCTGTCGACCGCCGACAACATCATGACGTTCCGCACTGTCGTCCGAGAGGTCGCGCTGAGCCAGTCCAAGTGGGCGTCGTTCATGCCCAAGCCGTTCACCGAGCACGCGGGCTCGGGCATGCACACCCACGTGTCGCTGTTCGAGGGTGACGAGAACGCCTTCTACGAGGCCGGCGCCGAGTACCAGCTGTCGCGGACGGGCCGCGCGTTCATCGCCGGGGTCCTCGAGCACACGCCGGAGATCACCGCGGTCACCAACCAGTGGGTCAACTCCTACAAGCGGCTCGCCGGCGGGGGAGAGGCGCCCAACTACGTCTGCTGGGGTCACAACAACCGCTCGGCCCTCGTCCGCGTCCCGATGTACAAGCCGCACAAGGGCGGGTCCGCACGGATCGAGCACCGCGGCATCGACTCCGCCTCCAACCCGTACCTGACCTTCGCGCTGGTGCTGGCGGCCGGGCTCAAGGGCATCGAGGGCTCGTACGAGCTGCCGCCCGAGGCCGAGGACAACGTCTGGAGCCTGAGCGAGAACGAGCGCAAGGCGATGGGCATCGCACCGCTCCCGCGCAACCTCGACGAGGCGATCCGCACGATGGAGAGCAGCGAGCTCGTGGCCGAGACGCTCGGGGAGCACGTCTTCGACTTCTTCCTGCGCAACAAGCGTGCGGAGTGGCAGGACTATCGCTCGCAGGTCACGCAGTTCGAGCTCGACCGCCTCATGCCGATGGTCTGATCCAGCGATCCCACAGCCGGGTAGCCTGCACACGTGGCAACTGATGCGCGTGAGCTGGCCCTGACACTGGCTCGCAAGGGCTTCCGCAATGGCGAAGGTGCTGTCGCGGACCTGATGCGGATGGGCGACGTCCCCAGCTCCCTGGTCGACCAGATCGCCGGAGTGGCGAGTCCTGACTCGGCCCTGGCGTCTCTGACGTCGATCGCCGAGCGGCTGGGTGGCTCGACGCTGCTTGACCTGGTTGCCAAGGACGATCAGCTGCGCCAGCGACTGCTCGTCGTGCTCGGCACCAGCGAGGCGCTGGGCGACTTCCTGACCCGCCACCCCGAGCACGTCCTCGATCTGGCGACCGACAACCTCGCAGTGACCCCGATCCGGCTCGACGTACGTCGCAGCCAGATGGAGGAGGCGAACAACGCCGATGAGCTCCGGGTCGCCTACTACCGCAAGCTGTTGCACATCGCGGCCCGCGACCTCACGGCTCTGACGTCGTTCGAGCAGTCCTCCGCCGAGCTGTCCGATCTCGCGGTCGCGACCCTCGGTGCGGCCCTTCGGATCGCCAAGGCTGGCGAGGGTGATGCGGCGCTGTGCCGGTTCACGATCATGGCGATGGGCAAGACCGGCGGGCACGAGCTCAACTACGTCAGCGACGTCGATGTGATCTTCGTGTACGACTCGTGCGATGGCGCCGACGACGGGGCCGCGATCGCGGCCGCGACGCGCCTGGCTGCCTCGGTGATGCGGCTGTGCCACGAGCACACCGGCGAGGGCACGATCTGGGAGGTCGACGCCAACCTGCGCCCGGAGGGCAAGAACGGCCCACTGGTCCGCTCGCTGCCGAGCCACATCGCGTACTACGAGCGGTGGGCCACGACGTGGGAGTTCCAGGCGCTGCTCAAGGCGCGCTTCGCCGCGGGCGACGAGGAGCTGGGCCAGGCGTATCTCGATGCGTTGTCCCCGATGATCTGGACCGCCAGCACCCGCGACAACTTCGTCACCGACGTCCGGGCGATGCGCCGACGCGTCATCGACAACATCCCTGCCAGCCACCGCGACCGGCAGCTCAAGCTCGGTGCGGGCGGTCTGCGCGACGTCGAGTTCGCGGTGCAGCTGCTGCAGCTCGTGCACGGCCGCGCGGACGTGTCACTGCGCAGCCCCACGACGGTCGAGGCGCTCACGGCATTGATCGAGGGTGGATACGTCGGACGCCGCGACGGTGCCGCGATGGAGGACGCGTACGAGTTCCTCCGGACCCTCGAGCACCGGATCCAGCTGTTCAAGCTGCGACGCAGCCACATCGTCCCTGAGGACGTCGAGGACCTGCGGCGTATCGGCCGCAGCATGGGATTCCGGCAGAACCCCGCCGACAGCCTGACCAAGGAGTGGCAGGCGCACCGACGCATCGTGCGACGGCTGCACGAGAAGCTCTTCTACCAACCGCTGCTCGAGGCGGTTGCCTCGCTGCCGTCGGCCGGTCTGCGGCTCACCCCGCTGGCGGCCGAGCAGAGGCTCACGGCTCTTGGCTTCATCGACCCCAAGGGCGCCCTGGCCCACATCCAGGCGCTCACCTCTGGCCTGTCGCGACGCGCGGCGATCCAGAAGTCGCTGCTGCCGGCCATGCTCGCGTGGTTCGCGGAGTCACCTGATCCGGACGCCGGGCTGTTGGCGTTCCGCAAGATCTCCGAGGGGCTCGGGGAGACGCACTGGTATCTCCGCAAGCTCCGCGACGAGGGTGAGGGGGCGGAGCAGCTTGCCCATGTGCTCTCGTCCAGCCGCTACGTCACTGACCTGATCCTGCGTGCACCCGACTCGGTCGCCCTGCTCGGCGACAACAACGAGCTCCGTCCGCTGGAGCGCGCGCGTCTGCGCACCGAGGTCGAGCTCGCGGCCGGTCGGCACAAGGACCCACAGGACGCGATCCGCGCCGTGCGACGGGTTCGTCGCCGTGAGCTGTCCCGGATCGGCATCGCTGACGTGCTCGGCCGGCTCGACATCCTCCAGGTCGGCGAGGCTCTGACGGACGTGTCGACCGCGACCCTCGCGGGTGCGCTGACGGCGGCAACGTCGGCGGTCGAGGCCGAGCGTGGCGTGATGCCGACCCGGATGTCGATCGTGCTGATGGGCCGGCTCGGCGGCGGGGAGGCCGGATACGGGTCCGATGCCGACGTGATGTTCGTGCATGACCCGATCGAGGGTGCGGACGGGACCGAGGCCGCAGAGGCTGCCATGGCGGTTGCACAGGGCTTGCGCAAGATGCTTGCGGCCCCGGCCGACGATCCGCCGCTGGACGTCGACGCGGACCTGCGCCCCGAGGGCAAGAACGGCCCCCTCGTGCGTACGTTCGGGGCCTACCAGGCGTACTACGAGAAGTGGTCGTCGGTGTGGGAGGCCCAGGCGTTGCTGCGCGCCAGCGCGACGGTCGGCGACACCCAGCTCAACGAGCGATTCACGACGTTGATCGATCCGCTGCGCTGGCCCGAGGGCGGCGCGACCCCGGCCGAGGTCCGGGAGATCCGACGGATCAAGGCGCGGGTCGACTCCGAGCGGCTGCCGCGCGGCGCCAACCCCAACACCCACCTCAAGCTGGGCCGCGGCGGCCTCGCCGATGTCGAGTGGACCGTGCAGCTCCTGCAGATGCAGCACGCCCACGCCGTCCCCGCAATGCGGACGACCCGCACGCTCGACGCGTTGCACGCCGCCGCCGAGGCCGACCTCGTGACCCAGTTCGACGCGCAGGCGCTGGAAGCCGCCTGGCGGCTCGTGAGCCGCATTCGCAATGCGGTCGTCCTTATGCGCGGCAAGCCCGCCGAGTCGATGGTCGAGCAGGCCAACGAACGGGCCGGTGTCGCCCACCTGTTGGGCTACGGCATGGAGGAGAGCGAGCGGATGGTCGATGACTACCTGCGCACGACGCGCCAGGCGCGCAAGGTCGTCGAGCGCATCTTCTACGAATAGCCAACCACCCCGCTGAGTGTGATGTCTGGGGGCCGGTCCCACTCGGAGATGAAGTACCTCGGCGGCGACCTGTTCGCTTGAGGGCCGTCCTAACGCACGAACGCCGACGGTTGGCTCTCCTCGCAGCAGCCAACCGCCGACCATCACACGCTAGGACAGCCGAGGGTCAGCCGGTCCGCTGGTGCTGCAGGACGTTCTCGCGCTCGTTGATGTTGAGCCCGCCCCACACGCCGTACGGCTCGCGCACGGCGAGCGCGTGGTCGAGACACTGCTGCACGACGGGACAGACGGCGCACAGTGCCTTGGCGGACGCCTCACGATTGCGCCGACGGGGTCCCCGCTCGGCGTCGGGGGAGAAGAACGTCTCGGGATCGATGCCCTTGCAGGCTGCGTCGTACTGCCACTCCCAGACGTCCTGCAGTGGCATTGGCAGGCGAGCGATGCTGGCCATGATCAGACCTCCGCCGGACGTGACATCGTGATCTGGAATACGTCGAGGTAGCCCGTGCGGAACCCGGCCTCGCAGTACGCGAGGTAGAACTCCCACATGCGGCGGAACGTCTCGTCGAATCCTTGGGCGTTGATCGTGTCCCAGTTGGCATTGAAGGTTTCGCGCCACTCGTGCAGCGTGCGGGCGTAGTCCTGACCCAGCGTGCGGTGGTTGGTCACGGCGAGCGTGGTGTGCTCGTCGAGGGTCTGGTCGATTGCGTCGAGCGAGGGGATCAGTCCACCCGGGAAGATGTACTTCTGGATCCAGCCGTACGAGTTGCGCGTAGCCAGGTAGCGGTGGTGCGCCATCGTGATCGCCTGGATCGCGACGCGACCCCCGGGAGCCAGCAGCTTGTCGATCGTGGCGAAGTATGTCGGCCAGTACTCTTCGCCGACCGCCTCGATCATCTCGACGCTGACGATCGCGTCATACTCACCGGTGACCTCGCGATAGTCGACGAGCTGGAGATCGACGTCGACCCCGGCCTCGGCGAACCGTTCCTCCGCGAGGGCGGCCTGCTCGGTCGAGATCGTGATCGTCGTGACCTTGGCGCCGCGCTGGGCGGCGCGGATCGCGAGGGCGCCCCAGCCGCTGCCGATCTCGAGGACACGGGTGCCCTCGGTGACCTTGGCGTCGTCGAGGATCGCGTCGATCTTGCGCAGCTGCGCGGCCGCCAGATCCTGCTCGGGTGATGCGAAGTACGCCGCCGAGTAGCTCATCGACGGATCCAGGAACTGAGCGAACAGGTCGTTGGACAGGTCGTAGTGGGCCTCGATGTTCTTGCGGGAGCCCTGCACCGAGTTGCGCTGGTGGTGCGGCAGTTTCTTGTCGACGAAGCCGCGGAATTTTTGCAACGGCTCGGGGACGATCGAGGACATCCGCTCGGCGAATGGCGTCAGGAGGTCGGCCAGGTCGGTGCCGTGCCCAGCGGTCCAGTCGCCGGCCATGTAGGCCTCACCGAAGCCGATCTTGGTCTCGGCGCCGAGCCGGGCGAAGAACGCCTTGGGGCGGATGACGCGCATCTCGGGGGAGTCGGCGTCGCCGGCGCCCCAGACGGTGCCGTCGGCGAAGGTCAGGCGCACCGGGACGCGATTGGCGGTGGGGCGAAGGATCGCCTTGGCAGCGCGCGCCTTCAAAGGGGTGCGGGGAGTGTGGGCGATACCCGGCCAACGGGCGGTGGCGAGCTGCGTCATTGCGTGCCTTCCTGCGGTTCGTGTGCCGGACGGGGAATGACCGGCAGCTTGCGGATCCAGAGCCATACACCCTGTATTCGGATCAGCAGGCTGGTGCGATGGGTCATGAGAGGCATTTTGATGAGAATTCTTGCCAGCCGCCCAGGTGTGGCCTGCCGAGGCGTACCCCGGAAGGTCGCGGTGAAAACAGCTTCACCGCCCTGTCGCAGGATCACGGTCGAGGACACCTTCTCGGGGCTCAGCGTGAACTGCAGGTCGTACTTGCCGTCGACGTTGAAGAACGGCGAGACGTAGAACGCCTTGTCGACCTGGCTGCGGCCCGCGTCATCGGTCTGCAGCAGGTAGGCGTGGCGTTCGCCGTAGGTGTTGTGGACCTCCGCGACGATGCAGGTCAGCGATCCGTCCGGAGCGATGGCCCAGAACACGCTCAGCGGATCGAAGGTGTGACCGAGGATCCGGGCGTTCGCGAGCATCAGCACCCGGTGTCCGCTGATGTCGACGCCCTGCGCCTGGCAGAAGCGTTCGATATTGGCGTGGATCGAGTCCTTCGGGTCGCCGATGTGGTCGGCCGCGCTGAACGTCGAGAATGGTCGCAGCACGCGGGACATGCGCGGGAGGTCGTCGACGTCGACGAGCCACTGGTAGACACGGTTGGTGAAACGGTGACGCAGGGGAGTCCGACGCGTGTGGCCAACTGTGCCCTCGACGAGGGCGGGCAGGACCGGGAGCGCCGGAGTCACCATGGCGTCCCCAGGGCGGCCGCGGCGTCGACGCCCGAGCGGCAGCCGTCCTCGTGAAATCCCCAACCGTGGTAGGCGCCGGCAAACACGGTCTGCTCGGTGAACAGGCTCGACAACTCGCCCTGCGCCGCGACGGATGCGGGGGTGTAGATCGGGTGGGTGTAGTCCATGCGGGCCACGACCTTGGTGGGATCGATCCGCTCGGATGCGTTGAGCGTGACCAGGAAAGGCTCACTGCTCTCGATGCCTTGGAGTCGGTTCATCCAGTACGTCACCGCCGTCAGATCGCTGCGTTGTGCACAATCGTCCATTCGATAGTTCCATGCCGACTGCGCCGCCGTGGCGTTTGGCAGCTGCGAGTCGTCGCGGTGCAGCAGCGTCTCGTTGTGCGAGTACTCGAAGGCGCCGAGGACCCGGCGCTCGTCGTCGCTCGGGTCGGTCAGGAGGGCCAGTGCGTCATCGGCATGGGTCGCGATCACGATCGCGTCGAACTGGTGCCGGTCGCCGACCGAGTCGACCAGCTCGACACCGTCGGGCTTGCGGGTGATCGCGGAGATGCCGCGGGAGGCGCGCACGTCACCGACGGCGGCGGTGACCTTGTCGATGTAGGTGCCCGAGCCGCCGACGACGGTGTACCACTGCGGCGAGCCCTTGATGGACAGAAAGCCGTGGTGCTTGAGGAACTCGAACAGGTAGCGCGCGGGGTAGGACAGCGCTGTCTCGTGACCCGAGGACCACACGCACGACACGACCGGGATCGCGTAGTGCGAGATGAAGTACTCCGAGAAGCCGTGAATGCGCAGGAAGTCGCCGTACGTCTGCGGCTCGTCAGCGGACTCGACGGAGTCCAGCAGGGCCTGGGCGAGTCGGCCGAAGCGCTTCACCCCGACGAGCATCGCGAGATAGCGCGGATCCGCGACTCGACGCTTCTGGGCGAAGATGCCCTTGCCGCCCCGACCGCCGGCGTACTCGAGCCCGCAGCCGTCGCAGTGGATGCTCATGCTCATCTCGGTCGCGTGGACCTCGACGTCGAGCTCGCCGAACAGGCGGCGCAGCAGGGGATAGGTGCGGTCGTTGTGGACGATGAAGCCGCTGTCGACGCGATGCGTCTGGTCGGTGTCCTCGACGGTGTGGGTGTGTGCGTGGCCACCGATACGGTCGGCAGACTCGAACACCGTGACGTCCCAGTCCTGGCGCAGGACGTAGGCCGCGGTGAGTCCGGAGACGCCCGATCCGATGACGGCGACGGTTCTCTTGGCAGCAGTGTTGGTCATGCTGGTGGTTCGTTGCTAGTCGGTCGCCGGATTGGTGCTTTCGGCGTCCTCACCAGCCCGTCTGCTGGCTTCGCTGATCTCGAAGATCTCGGTGCCGAACGCGCCGATCTCGGTCGTGATCTTGCGCGCAGACTCGAAAATGATGGCCGCGACATGCCCCGCAGTCGCAATGGCGGCCTCGGTCGACTGCTGCATGACGTCCTTGACGATCTCTCGTCGGCTCAGCGCCATCGTTGTCCCTCTCGGTCGGGGCGGACTACGAGGTCAAGTGTGGCGTACGAGCGTCCTCGGTGCGACGTGCAGCCTCTTCGCGCTTGGCGCGGCGCAGCGCCTTGGACTCGGGGCTGTTGCCAATCTTGTACGGATCCGAGGGCTTGATGCCGAACTTGGCGAGCTGGCGGACCACGCTGAGCATCTGCTTGGACAGCCGGCCGGAGTTGTAGCTCAGGCCGTACTGCTCGACGAGGCGCTTCACGTCCTCGGCGACCTGGGGGTAGCGGCGCGCCGGGATGTCGGGGAACAGGTGGTGCTCGATCTGGTAGCTCAGGTTGCCCGTCATCAGGTGGAACGGGGCATGACCGGAGATGTTGGCCGAGCCGAGCAGTTGGCGCAGGTACCACTGGCCGCGGGACTCGTTCTGCGCGTCCTCCTCGGCGAAGGTCTGGACCTCGGCCGGGAAGTGTCCGCAGAAGATGATGCAGAACGTCCAGACGTTGCGGATGATGTTGGCCGCGATGTTGGCGCCCAGGATGGCCAGCGGGGCCCACCAGCCGACGAACGGCACGAGGGCGAGACCGACGACGGGCCACGCGATGTAGTCCTTGAAGACCTGGCGGCGGATCTTCTGCATCGCACGCTTCTTGCGACCCTGGAAGTCTTCCTTGGTGATCTTGCCGTGGAGGTACTGGTCGAGCTCGACACCGTGGTACATGATGCCCCACTCGAAGACGAGCATCAGGAGGAAAGCCAGCGGCAGGTTGAAGCGGTGGCTGCCGTACCACGGCTGGTCGTCGTCGATCCGGAACAAGTTGTAGCCGATGTCGCGGTCCATACCGTGGATGTTGGTGTACGTGTGGTGGATGTAGTTGTGGCCGTGCTTCCAGTCCTGCGACGGGGCGATGTTGTCCCACTCGTAGCGTGCGCCGTCGACCATCGGGTCGTTCATCCAGTCGTACTGGCCGTGCATGACGTTGTGGCCGATCTCCATGTTGTCGAGGATCTTGGCCACCGCGAGCAGCGCGATGCCGACGATGAAGACGGGCAGGAAGAACGGGAACAGGATCCCGACGCGTCCGAGGACCTCGCTGGCCTTCTGGACCTTGATGACGCGGCGGATGTAGTCGGCGTCCTTCTGGCCGAGGTCGTCCAGCACGCGCTGGCGCACCGTGTCGAGCTCGCGGCCGAAGTCGTCGAGCTGGTCGTACGTCATGTACTCCAGGCCGATCGTGGCAGGCTTGTCTGAGTGCTTGTTGATCAGGCTCAGCGGTGCCGCATTGTGGTTGCTGGCGCTGTGTGGCTTGATCGGTGCGAGCTTCTTCTTGGCCATGGTGGTGGGTTCTCCCTCTGCCTAGAGCGCGACGTTGACGTCGCCGATGGGGACCTGAACACAGATCTTGATGGTCTCGTCGGTGTTGGCGCGGATCTCGCCACTCACGACATGGCGCACGGCGCCACTGTTCTTCTTGATGGCGCAGGTGTTGCACACGCCCATGCGGCAGCCGAACTCCGGCTTGAGGCCGGCGGCCTCGGCCTGCTCGAGGATCGTGGCGCCGGAGTTGGCGGCCTCGATCCCGGCGCCGTCGAAGCTCAACGTCCCCGTGGCGTCCGCAGCGTCGAGGTCGACCGACGGCACCTTGAAGTACTCCATGCGGAGCTGGTCGGCCGCACCCAGCTCGGCGTACGTGTCGCGCACCCCGGCGATGAGGCCGGCCGGACCACACACGTACGTCAGCGTCGAGGTCGGATCGATGCCGAGGTGCTCTAGGTGATCGATGTCGAACCGACCCTGGAGGTCGACGTTCGCGGCGGGCTCACGGGTGTAGATGCGCTTGACGGTGACATTGGGTTCCGCGGCGAGCTCGTCGAGGTCGGCGGAGAACATCTCGTCGGACCGCGACCGGGCGTAGTGCAGGAACGTGACAGCGCCACGGTGGCCGGAGTCGCGCAGCGTGCGGATCATCGACATGACCGGGGTGACGCCCGATCCGCCGCTCATCAGCAGCAGGTTGTCGGGGACGTCCTTCGGCAGGACGAACTCACCTTCGGCCTGCGACAGGTAGACAATGGTCTTGGGCTTGAGCTGGTGGTGCAGGAACTGGGAGACGTAGCCGTCGGGGTGGGCCTTGACCGAGACGCTGAACGTCCCGTCCTTGGCGGCCCGCGAGCTGGAGACCGAGAAGCACCGGATCCGGCGCTTGCCCTCGACCTCGACACCGAACTGCACGTGCTGGCCCGGGATGAAGCCGGTCCACGTGCCATTGGGTCGCAGGACGACCGTGCTGGCATCGCCGGTCTCCCGGATCACCTCGACGACGCGGGCGCGAACATTTTCGGCGGCCAGCATGGGGTGGATCTGATCCAGGTAGTGGTCGATCGTGAGGGGCGAGGTCAGCGACGCGACGGGACGCGAGCGAAGCGCTCGGCGGATGATGCCCATCCCGGAACCTCCTCAAAATCAGTGAACATGCGTACACTCAAAGTGTGCATCACCCACGTTGCAGGCGCAACCGACGCGCCGAGTGACCTTGGCCACGATGGGTACGGGTGTGCACCGAAAGGGTGGTGACTACGCTGTGAGGATGCCCGACCCTGCCCCATCCGCATCGCGCCAGGAGCAGAAGGAGCGCACCCGGCAGTCGATCTTGAGCTCGGCGCTCGAGCTGAGCCTGAAACAGGGGTTTGCGCAGGTCAGCCTGCGGCAGGTGTCCCGCCACGCGGGCATCGTCCCGACGGCGTTCTATCGGCACTTCGAGTCGATGGACCAGCTCGGGCTGGCGCTGGTGGAGGAGTCATTCTCGACGTTGCGCCAGATGGTCCGGGATGCGCAGCGCGATCCGGAGGTCTTCGAGAACATCATCGATGCGGCGGCCGATGTGCTCGTCGAGACCGTCAAGCAGCGCAAGACGCACTTCGGTTTCGTCTCCCGTGAGCGCATGGGCGGCCCCGACGTCGTGCGCACCGCGATCCGGCACGAGCTCGACCTGTTCGTCAGTGAGCTTGCCGTCGTGCTGGCCCGGTTGCCCAACATCGAGGACTGGTCGAGCGATGACGTGCAGATGGTCTCGCGTCTCTTCGTCCGCAACATGGTGACGAATGCCGAGGAGGTCGTCGAGATGCCGGACGGGCGTCCGGATCTCGAGGAGCGGATCAAGGAAGGCGCGCGACGTCAGATGCGTCTGATCGTCGTCGGCTTCAAGGACTGGCGCAGCTAGAACTGTGCCGGCCGGCCCGCATTGCTGCGGGTCAGGCCTGCTGCGACGTGCCGAAGGCGTCCTGCGCACTCGTGGCGAGCCGGTCGAGTGCGAGGGCGAAGACGTCATCACCGATCGAGTCCTCGAGCTGCTGCAGGAGCGTCTCGTCGGCGGTGAACTCCGCCTGCCAGGTGACGTACGAGCACGAGTGGCCGGCGTCCTCGACGAGCACCGTTGCGCGGTGGTTCGCGATCGGGAACGGCGGGTCGGGCATGTGATACGACAGCGTCATGGCCTCGTCGTCACGAGATATGACCGAGACCACGAGCTCGGGCGAGGCCTCTGGGCCGTCGGCGTAGATGCGGAGCTTGGGGTGCCACTGGGCGAAGTCGCCGGCCAAGGGCCACACGTGGCTGGCGGGGGCGGCTACGAATGTACGACGGGTGATGCGAGGCATGGTTTCCTTCGGCACAGCGGGGACACGTTGACACATTGTCCCTTGCCGGCCTCCCGCAGGTCTCGTTCGGGGAGTGAGGCATTTGTCACGCGAGCCCGATATCACCCGCGAGACGAAGCGAGACCGCCTCGAAGTAGGCCTCGAAGTCGCTCACCGATCCTTTGAGGTGGCCGAAGAGTTCGAACGACAGGGTGCCGAAAAGTGACGACCACGCGATCAGTGTGCGGACCACGACCTCGGGTGGGACGTCGTCGGCCGCGACCTGACGATCGCGCATGTATGCGATGGCGCCGGCCACGAACATCGACGGGTCCTCTGACCCGCGAGCGGCGACCGGCTCGGTCGCACCGGCGGCATGTGCATCGGTGATGATCTCGACGAGCCGCACGATGACCCGGGTGGCCGGGCCGACGGTGTCCTGCGGCGCCGCATAGCCGGGGACGGGCGAGCCGTAGAGGAGGGCGTAGTCGTGCGGGTGCGCGACGGACCAGGCGCGGACCGCCCGGCAGGTCGCCATCCAGCGGCCCGGGTAGTCGCGACGATCGGTCACCGCGTCGTCGGCTGCCTCGGCTGCGGCGCCCAGGTCGTCGTACGCGGCGATCAGGAGGGCGGTGAGCAGTTCGTCGCGGCTCGCGAAGTAGCGGTAGACCGCGGACGAGACCATGCCGACGTCACGGGCGACGGCGCGCAGCGAGAGTGCGGCGGGTCCGGTCTCGCGCAGCTGTGCGCGGGCTGCCGACAGGATCTCGGCGGTGATCTCTTCGCGGGCGCGCTCGCGGGCGGTCCTGGTTGCCGTCATGGCACCACTGTGGACCATACCGAGAGCGGGTGCAACAAAAGAGAGCACTGCTCTTGATCGGCGCCCCTCCATGTGGGACGCTCTGATTGAGAGCAGCGCTCTCCAACGGCTTGAAGGAGCATCATGACCGATCGTCACCTCGTTGTCGGAGCCGGACCTGTCGGCCGGCACGTCGCCCAGATGCTGGCCGCACGCGGGTCGGAGGTCGTCGTGGCGACCCGCTCGGGCACCGACACCGGATTCGCCGGCATCACCCACAAGCGGCTGGACGCGTCCGATTCGGACGCGTTGAGCGCAGAGGCCGAGGGTGCTGCGGTGCTCTACAACTGCGCCAATCCGGGGGACTACACGGCGTGGGATCAATTCTGGCCGCCCCTGGCGTCCGCGCTTCTGACCGCCGCGGAGCGTTCCGGTGCGGTGCTCGCCATCACCGGCAATCTCTATCCGTACGGCCCGGTCGACGAGCCGATGCACGAAGGACTGCCGGACGCCGCGACGGACCACAAGGGTGCGCTACGTGCACAGATGTGGGCCGATGCCAAGGCGCTCCACGATGCCGGCCGGATCCGGGCCATCGAGATCCGCAGCTCGGACTACGTCGGCACAGGTGTCGGTGACAACGGCCATGTGAGCCGGCAGGTGCCCGGTGCCATGCAAGGCAAGCGAGCCTGGGTCATCGGCCGCAAAGACCAGCCGCACACCTTCACCGATGTGCTCGACACCGCACGACTGCTGGTCGCGGCAGCCGAGGACGGCACCGCCCACGGCCGGGTCTGGCACGTGCCCAGCAACGTGCCCCGGACGCAGCAGGAGGCGATCACCGATGTGCTGGCCAGCGTCAGGAGGCCGCCGGTCGGGGTCACAGCCATGCCGGCACCCGTTCTTGCCGCTGCCTCGCGGTTCGTGCCGATGCTGCGGGAGCTTCGCGAGCTGTCATACCAGTGGACCCGGCCCTACGTTCTGGACGACAGCGCCGCGCGCCAGCACTTCGCGATGGAGCCCACGCCATGGGACGAGGTGTGCCGGCGCACTGCGGTGCAATAGGTCAGGCGTTGCCCATCAGTGACCACATGTCGAGGCAGGTCTCCCAGCCGATCGCTTCGTAGAGGCCCCGGCCGTCAGCGCTGGCCGCGAGAATGCCCGAGGTGGCGCCCTCATCGGCCGCGCGGTTGCTCAACGAGATCATGACGTGACGCGCCAGCCCCCGTCGCCGGTAGGCCGGCATCGTCTCGACCGCGTCGTAGACCGCATCGGCTGCCAGCACTCCGACCACGCCGGAGGCGGCGACGCGTCCATCGTGCTCGACCGAGTAGGTGTGACGGCGTTTCTCGACGTCCCAGCGGGTCGTGAAGACCTCGTCGATCGCCGGGACGGGTTGGGGGACGAGGTGGGTTGCCATCAGCACCTCGTCTTCGCGATCGACGCGCACTCCGGTGGGCAGCGTGAGTGACCGGTAGGGGTCCGTGTCGGCCGCGATGACCGTGAGCATCGCGCGAGGATCGCCCTCGATGTGCTGCAGCATGTCGGCGAAGGTCGAGCGGTCGGGTTGGGCGCAGACGATCTCGGACTCCCGGCTGGGCGACTCCACGTGGACCAGCGGCCAGCCCTCGACGTCGGAGACCTCGAGCTCGCGCACGTGCGCCCATGCGTCGATCCATCTCTGGACGAGGCGTTCGTGGGTCATGTGCAGATCTTCGCAGCGCCCTGGGACAGTCGCCGGACCCGACCCCTCGCCTTGGGGGTCACTGTCGGCCATCATGGGGACACGGCGACGGAGGGGGTCCTGATGACCGACCATGCCAATTGGGTCGAGCTGCGGGTGCACGGCGTGAGCGGAACTCCGCCCGAAGCGCTCCTGGACCACCCACACGTCGCGCAGGTCGACGGTGGCGGAGCCTCACGGTTCTTTCGCCCGGTCGATGCAGGCGGACGGGAGCTTCCCGGACGCGATGGACAGGTGCTCGAGGCGTACCACTGGGGGCACTACACGTCCGGCTCGTCGTTGCAGGCGCTGTGGTTGCTGCTGGTGCCCTTCGGCCTGATCAACGCCGCCCAGTTCATGCTGCCCGCACCGCCCGAGCGCCCCACCCGATCGTTGACGGCGCAGGCCACGGCCAGTGCCCTGCTGCGCCTTCTCGCGCTGCTGCTGACCCTGCTGCTGGTGTTTGCTGCCGGACTCACGCTGATGGATCTCGTGGCGTGGCGCTGGGCACCGGGCGCGAAGAGCCTGGCCTCGTGGGACGCGTCCGCGGTGCTGATGTTGGCGACGCTCCTCACCGCGATGCTGGTCGTCGGACTGTGGTTGCTCGGCCGCCTGACCGCAACCTCCACGCCGTTGATGGCCGGTGGACTGTCCCCGAACGAGGCCCGCGCCCACGCCGAGGAAAGGCACACCCCGCTCGCGGACCCGCACTTCTACCAGGGGACGTCGGACTCGCCGACCCTCAGCCGCCTGCACCTCGCCGCCGGGTTGCTCCTCGTCGCCGCGATGGCGCGGTGGGTGCGTGAGCCGGACGGCCACGGGGTGCTGTTGTGGACGTCCGTGGTGCTGCTGCTGGTCGTCGCGGCGGCCGTCACGGTGCTGGGTGATCCGGAGTCGATCGCGACCGCAGACCTGGGTGAGGCTGGCCTACGGATGCGGGCTACGTGGCACGAGGCGGCCGCGTTGGGCTCGTGGATCGTCTGCGGCGCCGGTGTCGCGCTGATCGCACTGGCGGTGTGGGCAATGCCGGGATTCACCCCTCCGACCGAGTCGAGCCTGCGCACCCCGATTGCCGGCTACGAGCGCATCTCCGTCGTCCTGCTCCTGGTCGGCGTCGTCACGGTTGCGGCGCTGGTGCTGGTCAATGCGCGGATCGTCGTGACCACCCCGACGAGTCACCCTTCGCCCGATGACCCTGCGTGGTACTTCCGGCCGTACGCGGGTGGCTACGCAGCCAGCGTCGTCGCGGCGCTCGCGGTCTTCATCGGCGTGGGGCTGTCGGCCTCGGTGCCCACCACGGTCTCGTCGGCGCTGCGACTGTCGAGCAGCAAGGTCGGCGTCACGCCGATGCTCGACCGGGTGGCCTACGCCTGGGGCCTCACGTTCTTCGTCCTGCTCGCGATCGCGGCGGCCCTCGCGGCGCAGTACGTCGCCCGTCGGGCACACCTGAAGGTCCGCTCCGCCACGATGTTCGAGGGTGCCGCTCCTGTCGACCCGGGCGACTACGCCGTGCCGGCCTGGCAGCCTGAGGCGAGCGCGACCGGACTCTGGGTCGGACGAGTTAAGAACTTCGTCCCCGCCATCGCACTGACCTTCGTTGCCGCCGGGGTCGCGATGTCGCTCGCGATCGTCTATGAGCTGCATCCGGCGTGGAAGGATCCAGTCGCCTGGCGGCCACAGCGTGCTTGGGGCTGGTTCGACCAGCTGTCGGCCGGCCGAGCCAGGATCGGGGCTCCGTTCGAGTCGTCGTTCGCCAACGTCACGATGGTCGGTGGTGCGTGGATGCTGCTCGGGTTCGCGGCGCTGTTGGTCCTCCTGGCCCGTCGCGGCTTTCGGACCGATACGTCCCGGCGCGGCGTCAACGTCGTCTGGGACGTCGTCTCCTTCTGGCCGCACGCCGTCCATCCGTTCGTGCCGAAGCCCTATTCCCAGCATGCCGTGATGCACCTGCAGCGTCGGATCGTCCAGCATCTCGCGACCCGCGAGACCGACGGTCCGGCCGTCGTCGTCAGCGCGCACAGCCAGGGGAGCCTGATCGCTTTCGCCTCGCTGCACCTGCTGACGGATGCGGAGCGAGCCCGGGTGGCCCTGCTGACGTACGGCTCCCAGCTCCGGCAGATCTTCCCGCGGGCGTTCCCTGCGTACGTCAACTATGACGCGATATCGCGGTTGCAACGCGACCTCGACGGCGCATGGATCAATCTTTATCGCGAGACCGACCCGCTCGCCGGGCCAGTTCTGTCGTGGAATCACCTGGGGGAGGGTGCGGGCCTGGCGACATCGACACGTCTCGTGCAAGGCACTGCGGTGACAACCCGTGATGCGTACGTCGTGGGTTCGGGAGTGCGCCGCAGCGGTGACGACTGGCGGCTGCTCGACCCGGCGCCGATCACGACCGACGAGCAGCATGGACCGTCGACGCGGCTGTGGGGTCACAGCGGCTACTGGCTGGACCCGGCCTATCGGGTCGCCCTCGGTGAGCTGCGAAAGAGTTGAAAGTGCCCCCGCGCCGTTGGTGCGGCCGGGGGCGTTGGGCTCGAGCCTCTAGATAGGGAGGACCGAAACCATGGCCAAGCCTACGCGAGGAACACGACAGCGCCTACTCGGCCTCCATCGTCGCGCCACGGTCGAACGCACGGGTGGTTCCGAGCCGCCGAGGCAACCGGGAACCACCCTGCGAACGGGCTACTTGATGGTGCCGCTGCCTTCGCCCTCGACCTTGTCGTCGTGCAGAAGATCGGCCTTGTCATCGACGGGGACGGCCCCGACCTTGAACGTGATCGGCGAGTTCTTCTGGTAGCGGAAGTTCTCGCCCACGGAGTAGGACTGGCCCTTGCCGAACGTGAAGATCGCCGGCTCCTTGAACTTGCCCGGCGCAAAGCCCTCTGTGTTGACGTTCTCCTGCTCGAACAGAGCGGAGTCGACGATCGAGTCCATGCCCTGCATGAACTTCCAGTCCTTGTAGCGGGCCTGGACATCGACCAACGAGGCGCCGAGGTCGATCGGCGCACCTGTGTTGGTGATCACGTAGTTGACGAACACGATGTCGTCGCCCTCGTCGATAATCGGCTTGTTCGTTTCGGGGTCGACGAACTGACCTGTCTTGGTCGCCTGCGTGACGCCGACCTGGTAGACGTCGACCGTGATGTCGCCAGCCTTGACCGTGGCGATCTTGTCTCCGACCTGCGTGGCGGGCTTTGCCCAGTCGGGCAGGTCACCCGATGCGGCGGCGCTGTCGGCCGTGGTCTCGGCGGGAGCCGGCGTGGCTGAGGCCGTCTTCTCGGTCTTGGCGTCATCGGAACCCCCGCCGCAAGCGGCGAGACCGAAGAGGGCAAGTGATGCGACCAGTGCCACGGCGGCCCGGCTCGTAGGCGTACGAGTGCTGAACATGGAATCCCCAAATCTGTAGTCGAACAACCGGATCCGAGAGCAGCAAACTCAGTATCGTGACCGAGTCAGACAGATGCCGGCGCCGCCGAGCGTATAGAGCCGCGCTCGGGCTTGAGCCATCGCCCCGCGGGGGGATGGTCGACCTCCTTACGTGGTGCAATACCCCCGGTTGGGTCCGCGGGCACACCGACGCTCAGGACGATTTGCGCATCGCGCGAAGCCTGCGGACTATCCCGTTGGAGGCCGGCGGCTCGGGCTGATAGTCGGGGGCGATGACCCTGATCGCATCGACCACCTGCCGGACCGAGGGGTTGACCAGGGCCTGGCCGCCGACGAACACCGTCGGCACGGTCTCGTCACCGCCCGTGGCCTTCCGGACCCGGGCCGAAGCCTGCGTGGACGACCAGATGTCGTGCTCGACGGTGGCGACTCCGGCTCGCCTCAGCCCACGGCGCAGTGAGCTGCAGAACGGGCAGCCGGGGCGCCACATGACCTCGACGGGGGGCGTGCCGGGGTGGGTCATGGAGTGTCCTTCGGATTCGGGTCGGCGGTCATCGTAGCGAGGTGCGCACGTTGATCTCGGAGTGCAGGGTGCGGTGCACGGGGCACCGATCGGCGATCTCGAGGAGCCTCTGTCGCTGCTCGTCGTCGAGGTCCCCGGTCAAGGTGATCTCGCGCTCCACGCGGTCGAGCTGGCCAGCCTCAGTCTCGCACTCCGCGCAGTCCTTGGCGTGGATCCGGGAGTGGCGCAGCGCGACCTCCACCTTGTCCAGGGGCCACTTCTTGCGGGCGGCGTACATCCTCACCGTCATCGAGGTGCACGCTCCCAGCCCGGCGAGCAGCAAGTCGTACGGTGAGGGCCCCGTGTCGTGCCCGACCGGGGTCGGCTCGTCGGCGCTCAGGACGTGCTGACCGACCGTGATCTGTTGCCCGTACGGCCCGCGTCCGTTTTCCGACACCGTGACCAGCGTGGCGTCGAGGACTTCAGCGGGCTGCGGGCTCGGCGGCGGGGCATCGAGATAGCGATTCACCCATGCCGCGAGCACGGAGGCGGCGAACCGCGCGTCTGCCGGTCGGGTGAGCAGGTGGTCCGCGCCGTCGAGAGACACGAACGACTTCGGGTGCACCGCAGCGTCGAAGATGCGGCGCGCGTTGTCGACACCGACCGTCTCGTCGGTGGGTGAGTGCATGACCAGGAGCGCCGCATCCAGCGCTCGGATGCGCTCCGCCTGGGGTTGATCGGAGATGTCGTCAAGGAACTGCTTGCGGATGCGGAACGGTCGGGAAGCCAGGCAGACCTCGGCCTCGCCATTCGTCTCGATCTCCTCGCGGCTCTGGCTGAGCAGGTGCTTCAGGTGCTCGGTGCCCGCCGGAGCTCCGATCGTCGCGACCGCGCGGACCTCGGGGATGTGCTCGGTGGCGGCGATGACCGCTGCGCCGCCGAGCGAGTGGCCCAGGAGGATCGTCGGTGCGGTGTGCTCGGCGCGCAGGTAGTCCGCGGCATTGACCAGGTCTGCGACGTTGGAGCTGAAGTTGGTGTTGGCGAAGTCGCCGTCAGATCCGCCGAGCCCGGTGAAGTCGAAGCGCAGCACGGCGATGTCCAGACCCGCCAGCGCCTTCGCGATCCGCGAGGCGGCCACGACGTCCTTGCCACACGTGAAGCAGTGTGCGAAAAGTGCGTACGCCCGCGGTGGGGCGTCAGGAAGGTCCAGACGGCCGGCCAGCTGGGCGCCGTTCGTGCCCGGGAAGGTGACGTGCTCGCTGTGCATGGGTCCGAGTCCTCTCGGCGGCGGGAAGCTCCGGCTGCCGTGAGGGTAACCCTGCGGGGTCGTCGGTTCATTCCAGCTCGGGGAAGCGCGGCCCGGTGGCTGGCCTCAGTGACCGAGGTTCGCCAGGTGGCGCGCCAGTGCGGGTAGGTGACTCAGCTCGACGTCACGGGTCGCGGTCACCAGTTGGGCCGGGCCCGTGCCGATCGCCCGGACCATCGCGTCCAGAGCATCGGCCATCGCGGGATCGGCCAGCTCGTGCTCATATCGCGTCGTGAACTCCGCGTGGCGCTCCGGCTGGTGTCCGTACCACCGGCGCAGCTCGTTCGACGGGGCGACCTGGGGGTGCCAGGCTCCGACCCGGGGGTCGTCGCGCCGCATTCCGCGCGGCCACAGACGATCCACGAGCAGCCGAGCGCCGTGAGCGGTGTCGAGCTCGTCATAGACGCGGCCGATCTGCACATCCAACACCGTGCGTCACCTCCTGGCTCGACACATCGTCCAGCCAATCATCCACCCGGTGGTGCGAGGCGTACGGGACGGGGATCGCCCGGACCCGGGGGATAACCGGGCATACGCTATTCTGATACCCCTAGGGGTATCCAATCGAAGGAGTTGTCATGTGCCAAGCCGTGAAGTGCCGCCAGTGCGGGAAGACCACCTGGTCCGGATGTGGCCAGCACGTCGATGCCGTCATGGCGGGCGTCGCCAAGAGCGACCGTTGCCCCGGGCACACCAAGGCCGCGAGCCAGAGCGAGTCGACCAGTGGCGGGTTCCTGTCCCGCCTGCGTCGCCGCTGACCGACTCAGGTCAGGCGAGCGACAGGAAGAGCTTCTCGAGCTGTTCCTCGGTGAGCGGCGAGTCGCTGCCGCCCTCGCCCAGTACGCACTCGCGCATGCTGGTCGCGATGATCTTGAAGCCGGCCCGGTCGAGGGCCTTGGACACGGCGGCGAGTTGTGTCACGACGTCCTTGCAGTCGCGGCCGGCCTCGATCATGCCGATCACGGCGGCCAGTTGACCATTGGCGCGGCGCAGGCGGTTGAGCACCTCGGTGGTGCTCGCGGTGCTGGTGGTGGCGGTCATGGTGTCTCCTCGTCCTTGAGACCGAGGATACCCGTCGGGGTATCGCGGTGTCGGTGGTGGGCGCAGTTGTTGCCCGCCTGCTGCGCGGCGTGGTGAGGCGCGCGGATAGCCTGCGCCAGTACCCCACCCATCGAAGGAGTGTCCGGTTTGTCGAATCTTGATGAGGCGCTGCGCGACATCTACCACGAGGTCCTTGGCCGCAACGCCGGTGAGACCGAGTTCCATCAAGCGGTGCGCGAGGTCCTGGACACTCTGGGTCCGGTCGTCGCCAAGCATCCGCAGTACACGGACGCTGCCGTCCTGCGCCGCTTGTGCGAGCCCGAGCGCCAGATCATCTTTCGCGTCCCGTGGGTCGACGACGAAGGGCAGGTGCAGATCAACCGCGGCTTCAGGGTCGAGTTCAACTCCGCGCTGGGGCCGTACAAGGGCGGCCTGCGGTTCCACCCCAGCGTCAACCTGGGCATCGTCAAGTTCCTCGGCTTCGAGCAGATCTTCAAGAACGCACTGACCGGCCTGCCCATCGGCGGCGGCAAGGGCGGCTCGGACTTCGATCCCAAGGGTCGATCCGATGGTGAGGTCATGCGGTTCTGCCAGTCGTTCATGACCGAGCTCTACCGACACATCGGCGAGTACACCGACGTGCCGGCTGGCGACATCGGCGTCGGCGGCCGGGAGATCGGCTACCTGTTCGGCCAGTACAAGCGCATCACCAATCGATACGAGTCCGGTGTCCTCACCGGCAAGGGGATCAACTGGGGCGGATCCCAGGTACGCACCGAGGCGACCGGCTACGGCGTGGCGTTCTTCGTCGACGAGATCCTCAAGACCACCGGCGACTCCTTCGACGGCAAGCAGGTCGTCGTCTCGGGATCTGGCAACGTCGCGATCTTCGCGATCGAGAAGGTCCACCAGCTCGGCGGCACCGTCGTCGCCTGCTCGGACTCCTCGGGCTACGTCGTGGACAGCAAGGGCATCGACGTGGATCTCCTCAAGGAGATCAAGTCGGTGCGCCGTGGACGCATCCAGGACTACGCGGAGGAGCGTGGCAGCGACGTACGGTTCATCGCGGGCCAGTCGATATGGGACGTTCCGTGCGACATCGCACTGCCGTGCGCCACCCAGAACGAGCTGGATCGCGATCATGCGTTGGCACTCGTCAAGAACGGCTGCCGGATCGTGGCGGAGGGCGCCAACATGCCCACCACCCCGGACGCGGTCAAGGTCTTCGTCGAGGCCGGGGTCAGTTTCGCGCCCGGCAAGGCCGCGAATGCCGGTGGCGTTGCCACCAGCGCCCTGGAGATGCAGCAGAACGCGTCACGGGACTCGTGGTCGTTCGAGCACACCGAGCAGCGACTGAACGACATCATGCGCAACATCCATGACCGTTGCCTGGAGACGGCGGACGAGTACGGAACGCCCGGCAACTACGTCGCGGGTGCCAACATCAGCGCGTTCACCCACGTCGCCGACGCGGTCCTCGCTCTCGGTGTCATCTAGCCGGGTCGCGAGCCGACCGGTGCGCCGGGACGTGGGGCGTTGTGCCCCGCGTGTCCCGGCGCTTCGGGTCAGGGCGCGCCGGTGACGAACTCCGCCACGATGTGGCCGAGCTCGGTCCCGGCATCCTCCTGCAGGAAGTGACCGGCATTGGTGACCACGGGGTGCTCCAGTCCACGGGTCCCGGGCACGAGCTTGCGCAGGATCGGCGCCATCGCGCCGGTGATGGGGTCGCTGTCGCTGAACGGCGTGAGGAAGGGCTTCTCCCACTGGGTCAGCTGGGCCCACGCCGCGCGGTTGGCGTCGGATGCGGGATCGTCCGGCGTGTTCGGCACGAGGCTCGGCATGACGCGCGGCCCGGCCTTGGACTCCTCGACCGGGAAAGGTGCGTCGTAGGCCTCTCGCACCTCGGTGCTCATGCCACGGACGCAGCCGGACTCGACGAAGCGCCCGACCTGCAGGACCTCGGCCTTCTCGACTGCTTCGCGGAAGCCCCACCAGATGTCGGGCATCCGGTGGTCGCCGGTCGGGAGGCCGGTGTTGGCCGCAACGATCTTGGCGAAGCGCTCGGGGTTCTCGGCCGCCAGCCGCAGGCCGATCAGCCCGCCCCAGTCCTGGCCGACCAGCGTGACGTCCTGCAGGTCGAGGCGGTCGAACGCCAGCTCGCGAACCCACTCGACGTGACGCGCGTAGGTGTGGTCGGCTGTGGCCAGCGGCTTGTCGGAGCGCCCGAACCCGACCAGGTCCGGGGCGATACAGCGGACGCCTGCCTGCACCAGGGCGTCGATGACGTGCCGGTAGAGGAAGGACCACGTCGGCTCGCCGTGCAGCAGCAGCGCGACGGGGCCGTCCGCTGGACCCGCGTCGATGTACGCCATGCGCAGGGGCGTGCCCGACTCACCGTCGGGCAGGGTGACCTCGGCGTAGGAGGGCTCCCAGGGGAAGTCGGGGAGGTTGGCGAACTGGTCATCGGGGGTGCGGTAGAGATCCATGGATCATGTCCTGACGTTGTCGGTGGGGAATCGTGCGGCAAAGACTCTCGTGCGGGCGAGCTACTTCTTCTGGCGCCGGCTTCCGCCGTGCCAGTCCTCCTGGGTTCCGGCCTCGTCTTCGGCCACGCCCAGCGCCTGGAGCTGCGGCAGCTCGCGCAGGCTGCGCTTGAGCTCGGAGAACCCGCTGAACTTCGCGAGGCCCACGACGTGGTCCCACAGCTCGGTGGCCTCTTCGTCCGACGGCAGCCGGCTGATGACCGGGCCGAAGAATGCCGAGCCGTCCGGGGGAGCGATGTGCAGGATCGGGGTGCCCACGTCCTTGCCGGTCAAAGCCAGGGCCTCGTCCGTGGACGCCTGGATCTGCTCGTCGCGGCTGTCGTCGTCGAGGAAGTCCGCGAAGTCAGGGGACAGGCCAGTCTCGGCCAGGGCTGCCTCGACGAGCTCTCGGGTCTGGCCCGGGATGTCCCGCGCTGCCTCGGGGGCGACGTCGAAGATCCGCGAGCTGAGGGCGGGGTACAGGCGAGCGACCGCCTCGGGTCCGTGGGCGTCCAGGACGTGGGCGCACACCCGCAGCATCCGGAGCCCGGCGGTGTGCCCGGCTTCGTACTCCGGTGGGAAGTGCGCGTCGTAGTCGATGTGTTTGTTGAGCAGGCGCAGCGAGATGAACCGCCACTCGACGGTGTAGTCGCGCTGCTCCTGGACCTTGCGCACCCACTTGCTGGTCATCCAGGCGAACGGGCACACAGGATCGAACCAGAAGCGGACGTCCGGCTCGGCTTGGTCGGTCATGGGGTTCCCATCATCGTGGTTGGCGGAGGTTGTGGTGAGGTCATCAGAAGTCGACGGTTTTCGAGTCTACGGTCCTGGCCCTCAAATAGAACCCTTCGGTAGCAAAGAACCGAGCCTCGTCCGGTCGGGCAGGTGAATTCGCCGAGCCGACCCGCGACCACCTGCGCGACGACACGGGCTGTCTCGTGCGATGTCAGTGTTCGACTGCCCGGTCACCTGGTGGCGATGAAGCTCTGCCGTGCGGGGGAGGCGCCCAGGTGCAGACCGTGCCTGATCTCGTTCCATCGCCACACCAGGACGAGGGCGATCGCTTCCCTGACGATTGCTGCCGACATCTTCGACGTGCCAGTGGTGCGGTCCGTGAACGTGATGGGGACCTCCGTGGTGGTGAGCCCGAGCCGGCTTGACCGCCAGCTGTTCTCGATCTGGAAGGAGTATCCGTTCGAGCGTGAGTCCAGGACATCCAGGCGCTCCAACGACTCGCGCCGGAAGGCACGAAAGCCGGCAGTCGCGTCGTGGATCGTCAGGCCGAGCACGGCTCGGACGTAGGCGTTTCCCGCCCACGAGATCAGGCGTCGACGGCGGCTCCAGTTGCTCACACCACCACCGGTGACATACCGGGAGCCGATCGCGATGTCACTGGTCTGCAGCGCGGCGATCAGCTCGGGAATCTTGGCTGGAGGGTGGGAGAGGTCCGCGTCCATCTGGACGATGACGTCGTAGTCACGATCCTGGGCCCAGGCGAACCCGGCTCGGTAGGCGGCGCCGAGTCCGTCCTTGTCGGGACGGTTGAGCAAGAAGACCTGGGCGGGATAGGAGGGGTGAGCGGTGACGAGGGCTGCTGTGCCGTCGGGGCTGTTGTCGTCGACGACCAAGATGTCGGCCGAGGGCTCGGCGCGCAGCACCGCGTCGAGCACGATCTCGATGCCATCGGCCTCGTTGAACGTGGGAATGATGACGATCGTCCGCGCCGTGGGCCCCGTAGTGGCTGTCATGGCATCAGCGTGACTCGCCTGACCTGCCAAGGACCTGACTGCACGAGGTGTACCGCGCCGCCGCCTCGAGTCCGCTCCGCACAGGGCACGATGGGGGACGACCCGGAGGAGGGCCGATGAGAGTGCTGCTCGTCGAGGACGAGGTTCGTCTCGCCGACACCATCAAGCGTGGACTCGTCGACCACGGCTTCGTGGTCGACGTCGCCCATGATGGCAATGAAGGTCTCTGGTTGGCGACCGAGAAGACGTTCGACGCGATCATCCTGGACATCATGCTGCCGGGGATGAACGGGTACGACGTGCTCAAGGGCATCCGGCAGCACCGGGTGTGGGCTCCCGTGCTGATGCTCACGGCGAAGGACGGCGAGTTCGACCAGGTCGACGCCTTCGATCTCGGCGCCGACGACTACCTGACCAAACCGTTCAGCTTCATCGTCCTGCTGGCTCGGGTTCGCGCGCTGATACGTCGTGGAGCACCCGAGCGTCCGATGATCATGCAAGCGGGCGATCTGAGCCTCGATCCGACGACACATCGCGTGACACGCGCCGGGGCCGACGTGACGTTGACACCCAAGGAGTTCGCCCTGCTCCAGTTCTTCATGCAGCATCCCGGAGAAGCGATGACCAAGTCGCACATCCTCGACAACGTGTGGGACGCCGCGTACGACGGCGACCTCAACGTCGTCGAGGTCTACGTGCGATACCTCCGGCTCAAGCTCGACGTCCCGTTCGGCCGCCATGCACTCGAGACCATCCGCGGCGTCGGCTATCGGCTGGACCCGGCCGGGGGTTGAGTCAGGCGTCGGTCGGGTCCGCCGAACCGTCTCGCGGCAGGCGCACGACGAAGCGCGCTCCACCCCACTGCGACGTCTCGACGACGACCGAGCCACCGTGGCCGGCGATGATCTCCCGCACGATCGCCAGGCCCAGACCGGTTCCACCCTCGTCACGGTTCCTGCTCGAGTCGAGTCGGACGAATCGCTCGAAGATGCGGCCACGCTCGGCCTCCGGAACGCCGGGTCCGTCGTCCTCGACCGTGAGGACGGCAGTATCGCCCTCGGCCGCGATGCTGACCATGACCCGCCCCCGACTGGCCTGTGCCGCGTTCTCGACCAGGTTGCGCACCGCCTGCGAAAGGCTCTGCCCGTCGCCGATCACTCGCACGATCTCGATCGACGCGGTCACCTGCACGGAGCCGGCCGAGCGGAGTCGTCGCACCTCCTGATCCACGATGTCGTCGAGGTCGACCTGCTCCTGGCTCAGCAGGAGACCGCGGTCGTCGGCCTTCGCAAGGAGGAGCAGATCATCCACGAGCCGCCTCATCCGCTCGACCTCCAGCGACATCACGGTGCGCATCTCGGACCAGTCCGAGGCATTCGGGTGGGCATCGGCAATCTCCAGGGACGCCGAGAGTGTGGCGATGGGGCTGCGCAGCTCATGGCTGGCATCGGAGACGAATGCACGCTGGATCCGCTCTGCGGTCTCCAGCCTCCGGAGCATGTCGTTCATCGTGGTGGCCAGCCGAGCGACCTCGTCGTGAGACTCCGGAACCGGGACGGAGTCGGCCAGGTCGCCGGCTCGGATCGCCGACACCCGACGTCGAATCGCCTCGACCGGCTGCAGGGCCCGTCCGACGACGATGCACGTGCCGGCCCCGACCAGCAGGCCCGCGACTGGCACCAGCACCAACAGGTAGGTGATGAGGATCTCGATGGACTCGCTCTGGGGAGCGATCGACGTGGCAACGATGACGGTGTAGGTCTGGCCGTCGCGGCTGACGCCCTGGGCCGTCACGAGGTAGGCGTCCTTGGTGTGCAGGACGTCCAAGGTGTCGCGTTGCTCGCGAACGACCTGCCCGGGCGCCGGGCGCAGCTTCGACAGCAAACGATCCGATGCGCGTATCGAGGAACTCGCCACGACCCGCCCGGCCGGGTCGATCAGCTGCGCCACCTGGCTCTCGACGGTGTTGTCGGTGAGGTCCTTCTGGATGGTGGCGAGATCGGCGGTGGCAGCGACCCGTGACACCGATTCCGCGCGCGATGCCGCGTTCGCCTCGACGGTCGAGATCAGGGTGCGCTGGAGCACGATCAGCAGAAGGGTCGAGCCGACGGACGTCCCGATCAGCACCACGACGGTCGCGGCGATGGCAGAACGAGCGCGCACGCTCGCCGTCAGGCGCCGGACGGCCGAGGGCGCCCTGCGGGTCACGGCCATGAGCAGACGCCCTCCATCAGGTACTGATCATCGATCCTAGTCGGCGTGGCACCCGCTCACGATCGATGCGCGAGACGGCGCGCTGGTAGAGCACCTCGTGCCTGGCCAGCACCGCTGGCCACGCCATGTCCGGGAGCGTCGAGCGGTTGTGCTCGGCGATTCTGTGGCGAAGCGGCCGATCGGTGGCGAGCCGTAGGAGCGCGTCGGCCATCTCGTCGTCATTGCGGACCAGAAGTCCCTCGCGGTCGTCGCGGACGAACTCACCCGTCCCACCTTGACGCATCGCCACTACCGGGACCCCCGCGCACCGCGCCTCCAGCGCGGCGATGCCGAACGACTCCAGTGTCGCGGGTGCGGCGAAGGTGTCGGCCTGAGCCAGGACGGTCTTGATCTGGTCGCGGGTCAGGGCGCCAGGAAGCTCGATCACGTCGGCCAGGCCCAGTCGGCGCGCGTCGTCGCGCACGGCGTGCATCTGGTCGCCGTCGCCCACGATCACTGCGCGAAGCCGTTGGGAGGCAGGGAGCTCTGCCCTCACCCGGGCAAGGGTCGCCACGAGCGAGCGCTGCCGCTTGCGGCGCGCGAACCGGCCGACCGAGACCACCGTGAACACGTTGTCCGGGCCGACGTGCCGGCAGGCCCATTCCTCGGGGTCGATCCCGTTCGGGAGGATGTGGACCGGCATCCGTTCCCCCATCGCCCGACGCCACGGCGCAGCGGCGGCCTCACTGACGGCGGTGAACGTGGCCGAGCTGGAGGGGAACCCCGTCAACACGACCCCGGACCGGACCAGGGCGGGCACGTCCGGAACGACCGAGTGGACGGTTGCGAGGGTGGGGGTCGTCCCCCCGACCGCCCGCACAGCCGTCCACGCGAGGGGAGAGGCGACCGAGAGGTGCGCGTGCACGACGTCGATCCCCAGCTCCGTCCGGAGGTCCTGCACGCGGCCCCGCGTACCCAGTGCCAGCGGGCCGCAGGACAGGCGTTCGACCGCGAACGGGCGCTGGTCATCTGAATCCGTGCCTGAAGTCCGGGTGAGTACAGCCACGTCGTGGCCTGCTGCTGCCTGACGCGTCGCCAGGTCGTTGACGTGCATCTCGATGCCTCCCAGCCTCGGCAGGAAGCAGTCCGTGACATGGAGGATCCTCATGCCGCCACCAGCTCATGGGTCGTCGCGCGGTGGTGGCGGAACCAAACCAGCGCGCTGATGCCACCGAGAGGGATCTCCAGCAGGAAGGTGAAGAGCCGGTACAGCAGGATCCCGGATGCCGCGCCGACAGGATCCACGCCCAGGGCGACGAGGACGGCGACCGATCCGAGCTCGGCGAGGCCGCTGCCGCCGGGTGTGAAGGGGATGACGGTGATGAGGCGCTCGACCGCGAAGGCGACCGCGATGAAGGTCCACGGCACGTGAGCCCCGACGGCGATCAGGCAGCCTGCCATCAGGAGTGCCTGCAGGAAGAGATAGGCCAGCACGCCCAGCGTCAGACGAGCCCAACTGGTGGAGACGGTTGCCGAGTTGGCCGCGCGGGTCTCGTGGACCCACGTCCGGGCCTCAACCCGACGGGGCGACCCGAGGCGTCTGAGCACCGCGTTGATGCCGATGTCCAGACTCCGTCCCAGCCGGTCTGCGACCGTCCTGCTCGAGAGCGCGACGATCAACGCGATCGTCACCGCCAGAACCACGGCGGTCCCGTAGGCGAGGACACCGTGGAAGGCCGGCGGCAGGTTGACTCCCAGGATCAGGGCGGCGCTGATCAGCACGGTTCCGACCAGCAGCTTCCCGACGACGTTCCACAGGTTGCTGATCGCCGTGAACGAGGCGAAGGACGCCGGGGAGACCTTCCAGGATCGGGCCATCACGTACCCGAGACCCACCCCGGCCGCTCCACCGAACGGGGCAACATTCGACACTGCGCTGCCCGAGATGTTCAGGAGCAGCGCTCGCCGGGTCGTCAGGCCCGGCAGCGCGGCCCGTAGGACGATGGTGTGTACCAGCAGGCCGGCCGCCCACAGCACACCGAGACCCACGAGAGTCACCACCGAGATGCCGGCCAGGACGGTAATGATGGCGGACCAGGACATTCCCACCATGACCGGAATCAACGCCGTGAGGCCGACCGAAGCCACCACCGCTGCCGCGGAAAGGATGTGCCTGAGCGGACGTGACGTCGAATTCATGGGAGGGCCTTCCTGGGCAGATCTCGGGTGCTCTTCATCGTGCGGCTTCACTGCTGAGCGCCCGCTGAGAGCCGATAGCGTGATCCGCGCAGGGATGCCACGCTCAGCCCATGGCCTTCACCGTCGTCTCCTTCCACGCCCACCCCGATGACGAGGCGCTCCTCACCGGTGGCACCCTGGCGCGTTGCGTGGCGGAGGGACACCGTGTCGTCATCGTCACCGCGACCGACGGCGCGGCCGGCCTCGCTGACGAGCACGACCATCCGCGTGAACAGCTCGGGTCGATACGGCTGCGTGAGCTCGAGGCCGCTGCTTCGGCGCTGGGGGTCCACCGGGTCGTGGCCCTGGGCTATGCGGACGGAGCTTTCTCCGACACCCCCGTCGCCGAGGCAGCAGATGCCCTCGCCGCAGTGCTGCGCGAGGAGGGCGCGGACGTTCTGACGACCTACGACCGCGCCGGCGGCTATGGGCATCCCGATCACGTTCACGTGCATCGTGTCGGTGCAGCGGCGGCCCGTCGCGCCTGCACCCCGGTCGTGCTCGAGGCGACGGTCGACCGCTCCCTGCTGATGCGGGCGACCGCCTTGATGAGGATGCTCCCGGGACGCCTGCCCGTCAGCTCGGCGTCCTTCGCCCAGTCGTACTCCGCACCGTCGGAGATCACCCACCGCGTCGACGTCCGCCCGCAGGTCGGCGCCAAGCGCGCTGCGCTCGCGGCGCACCTCAGCCAGTCCACGGGGGCGCAGACCCGAACGGTCCGGTTCCTGCTCGCAGTGCCCACCGTCGTGGGCCGCCGCGTCCTGGGTCACGAGTGGTTCATCGAACAAGGTCGCCCCGTGACCGAGCACCCGATCGATGACATCTTTGCGAGCCTGAGATGAGGCGGCGGACCGCCAGTCGGACCGCCGGTGCCGATCTGATGCCTCGCACCTCCTCGGGCCGGTCCTGGGGGGTCCGAGACCGGAGCCGGCGGGTGGCCGCTACTGCCGCCTGCGCGGTCGGCGGGCTCGGGCTGGTGTCGGCCGTGTTCGCGCCGGCACGTGACCACCTGCAGTCCGTCATCGACGTCGTCCCTGCGTTGTCGCCGGACTCGGCCGGCGTCACGCTGGTGTTCGTCTCATTCGCCCTCGTCCTGATGGCTCGCGGGCTCCGGCGCGGCCTTCGAGCGGCGTGGACGGCCACCCTGGTCCTGCTGGTTGCCTCGGTCAGCATCCACGTCCTGCACGAGGACGTGACACTCTCGGTCGTTCCGCCGGCGGCGGCCGCACTGTGGCTCGCGACCCGTCGTGCCTGCTTCCCGGTCGTTCAGTCCGGCACCGCGATCAGGCGGGCCATCGCCATCGCGGCAGGGGGGATCTTCTCGGCGCTCGCTGCGTCCACGGTCCTGGCGGCGGCACTCGACCAGGGCGGTGTCACGGCGACCGGATCTGCGGCACTGCGGCTCAGCGGCATGAGCGCCGTCCCGCTCGGCTACGGCGGACGGTTCGCCACTCCTGCGCTCATCGCGGTCGGACTGTGCGTGCTCACCATGGCCTTGTGGTCGTTGCTGTCACCGCGGGAGAGTGCCCCGGCGACTGTGGGCGACCGGGACACGGCGGAGGCCCGGGCCCGCGAGATCGTCGCCGCCTACGGTGGCGACACGCTGGCGTACTTCGCCCTCCGCGACGACAAGCAGTGGTTCTTCGAGGGATCGAGCCTGGTGGCGTATGCCGTGCGGGGTGGCGTCTGCGTCGTCGCGCCCGACCCGATCGGTCCCGTGGCCGAGCGGGAGCAGACGTGGACGGCGTTCACGACATTCGCCGAGTCCCACGGGTGGACCGTGAGCCTCCTGGGCGCCTCGGCCGACTGGTTGCCCGTCTACGAGGCGAGTGGGCTGCACCCGGTCTACCTCGGCGACGAGGCGATCATCGACTGCCAGGGCTTCAGCCGGGAAGGACGCGCGATGCGGTCGGTGCGGCAGGCCCACAGCCGGGTCCGACGCGCCGGCTACTCCGTCACCCTGGTCGATCCTGCATTGATGAGTGTCGACCTCCGCGACCGGCTCGGGTCGATCGCCACCCTGTGTCGGCACGGATCCTTCGAGCGCGGCTTCTCGATGACGCTCTCGCGGCTCTTCGACCCCCGGGATGCCGGGCTGGTCATGTCGATCGCGATCGACACGGACGGGACGCCGCAAGCCTTCATCCAATGGGTCCCCTGCGAAGGTGGGTGGTCGCTCGACGTCATGCGTCGCAACACCGACTCCACCCTGACGAACGGGATCATCGACTACCTGATCGTCGAGTCGGTCGAGGCGTTCCGGGCGCAGGGCTTCGCCCGGATCGGCCTCAACTTCGCCGTGTTCCGGAGCATCGTCAGTGGTGAGAACACGACCTGGTTCGGACGAACGGTCCGCCGCGCGATCCAGGGCGCCGCGTCGCAGACGCAGATCGAGTCCTTGTGGCGATTCAACGCCAAGTTCTCGCCGCAGTGGACTCCCCGCTACGCCGTGCTCGGAAGCGCGGACGCGATGGCTGCCCAGAGCATCGTGATGGCAGGGGCGGAAGGGCTCAGCGAGCTTCCGGTCGTCGGCCGGTTCATGACCGGGATGGCGCGATGCTGACAGGGATCGTGGCAGCGGTTCTCGCAGCCCTCGGCTATGGCGTGGCGACAGTCCTGCAGTCGCAGGCAGTGGCGCCGGCCGGCACGCCCGGCCGTGTGCTCGGCCGCCTGTTCGCGGTGGGAGTCGTCGTCGACGGCGCCTCGTGGCTGGTGTCGCTCGCGGCGTTCCGGCACCTGTCGCTGGCCGCCGCACAGGCAGTGCTCGCATCGTCGGTCGCGGTGACGGCCGTCATCGTGGAGTCCGGCTCGCGCACGCGAGTCGCGCGAAGAACCTGGGTCGCTGGGGGGCTGTTCGTGCTCGGCTCCACCCTGATCGCATCCGCCGCGGGCCCGGTCACGGCCCGCCACGTGACCCTTGCCTCGCTGGGTCTTGCCGCCGCTGTGCTCGCAGTGGTGGGCCTCCTGACGGCGAGGGCATACCGGAACGGGTCGGCGATGCTGTTGTCGGTGCTGGCCGGCGCCGCCTTCACCGGTACTGCCGTGTACGGAGGGCTGCTTCAGCTGTCGATGCACATGTCGTTCGCCGCATTGTTCGACGTCGGCCTGGTGCTCGGCTTCTCAGGCCTCGGGCTGCTGGCCTTTGCCCGTGCCCTCACACAAGGGTTCGAAGCGCGTGTCGCCGCCGTCATGTGGACCACCGAACTGGTCCTAGCGGTCGTGGCTGGCGTGCTAGTGCTCGGGGACCCGCTACATCCGATGTCCTCGGTCGCTGCTCTGATCGGCGTTGGCGCAGCTGTCGTCGCATGCGGGATGCTCGGCGTGGATCGCCCGTCGACCGCCTCCAGCACAGTGCACCTCCCTGTTTCGGGAGCATCTGGGCCCGCGATGCGCATCGGAACATAGGCTGGGCCCATGGTGGCCAACGGGAGTCGCAAGGCGAGGTACGCCAAGCGGCGCAAGCGCCGGATGGACAGCGTCGAGCACGACCTGAGCCCGGAGCAGTGGAGTGCCGTGCAGGAGGCGTGGGGCGGGTGCGCCTACTGCGGCGTGACCGACAAGCCCCTGCAGCGGGACTGCGTGCTGCCCATCTCACGCGGCGGCCGCTACACCCTCGACAACATCGCCCCCGCATGTGCCTCGTGCAATGCGAGCAAGTGCAACGACGAGGTCACCGGCTGGCTCCGGCGCAAGAAGTACGACGAGAGCGCATTCCTGCTCCGGCACCTCGAGGTGCGCAAACTACTGGCTCGCGCCTTTCCCGTCGTCTAGCTGCGGTTGGCCCGCACCCAGGACTGCGCCGCTCGCGGCGGCTGTCAGAAGACCGTGCGTTCGCCCTTGGTCCAGCGTGCGGCATCGGGGATGTCCATCGCCAGCGAGAGGCCGTTGACCACGAGCAGGACGTAGAGGTAGATCTCGTAGGTCGTCGACATGTCGTCGGAGTGGCGAAGCAGCGCAAAGACGACCACAGGCATCAGGGGGACCCAGGCGAGGACGTGGGGGACACCCATGACGCTGGTGAAGCGGCGGTGGCGCACCAGCAACGCGACGTTGGGTAGCAGACCGGCGAACACCAGCGCGGCGATCGGGATCGCGAACGGCTCATCGAGGAACAGCAGGATGGCCAGATTCGCCGGCACCAGGGCCAGGCACAGCCACACCAGGACCCTCGCGGGCATCTGGAGGGCCGAATCGCGCAGCTCGGTGAGAAGACTCATGGCGAGGACCCTAGCGTGGGAGCAGGGTGCCAAGAACCGCGCGTCGACCGCAGGGCTCGCCTCGGCAGTGGTGCTCCGGGTGGCGGGGCTCAGCGGCCGTCGGTCAGTGGGGGTTCGGTCGCGGCGACGACCTCGTCGTAGCTGACATCGGGAGCCAGCTCGCGCAGCACCAGCCCGTCGTCGGTGACGTCGATGACGGCCAGGTCGGTGATGATGCGGTCGACCACGCCGCGCCCGGTCAGCGGCAACGAGCATTCGTTGACGATCTTGGCCGAGCCGTCGCGAGCGACGTGCTCCATCAGCACGATGACTCGTCCTGCGCCGTGGACGAGGTCCATCGCTCCACCCGGACCCTTGACCATTTTGCCGGGGATCATCCAGTTGGCGATGTCGCCGGTCACGGACACCTGCATGGCGCCGAGGATGGCGGCGTCGATCTTGCCGCCGCGGATCATCCCGAAGCTCATGGCCGAGTCGAAGAAGGCCGTGCCGGGCAACGTGGTCACGGTCTCCTTGCCGGCATTGATCAGGTCAGGATCGACGTTGGCCTCGGTGGGGTAGGGGCCGACACCGAGGATCCCGTTCTCGGACTGCAGAACGACGCTGCGGCCCTCGGGGACGTAGTTGGGGACCAGTGTGGGGAGCCCGATGCCGAGGTTGACGTACGACCCGTCGGCAAGCTCCAGCGCCGCTCGGGCGGCCATCTCGGTGCGTGTCAGTGCCATGTCAGGCCTCCTCGGTGATGGTGCGCTTCTCGATGCGTTTTTCGATGTCGGTGCCGACCTCGACGATGCGGTTGACGTACACCCCGGGGAGGTGGACGTCGTCCGGATCGATGTCGCCGGGCTCGACCAGCTCCTCGACCTGGGCGATGCAGATCCGGCCGGCCATGGCAGCAAGTGGGGAGAAGTTGCGGGCCGCCTTGTTGAACACGAGGTTGCCGTGGCGGTCGCCGCGCCACGCGTGCACCAGTGCGAAGTCGGTGGAGATGGCGTCCTCGAGGACGAAGTCGTGCGCCGTGCCGTTGACGTCGAAGCTGCGCACCTCTTTGGCCGGCGATGCCATCTCGACCGATCCGTTGGGTGCATATCGCCGGGGCAGGCCGCCCTCGGAGACCTGGGTGCCCACGCCAGTCTGTGTGAAGAACGCTGCGATGCCGGAGCCGCCCGCGCGCAGCTTTTCTGCCAACGTGCCCTGGGGGGTCAGCTCGACCTCGAGCTCGCCGGTCAGGAACTGACGTTCGAACTCCTTGTTCTCACCCACGTAGGACGAGGTCATCTTGCGGATCCGTTGTGCCCGCAGCAGTACGCCCAGGCCCCAGTCGTCCACTCCGCAGTTGTTGCTGACGACGCTCATGTCGTCGGCACCCTGGGCCAGGAGGGCTTCGATCAGCACCATGGGATTTCCGCTCAGGCCGAACCCGCCGACCGCGATGGACGAGCCGCTCGCGATGTCGGCCACGGCTTCACTCGCGCTCGCGACTGTCTTGTCGATACTCATGCGGATGCTCCCTCGCTGCTGGATGCCTGTAGTCCGGACAATACCGATGGAACGTCCCCCAGAGTCGATCGGTCGGCGAGACGACCCAATGTCAGGTGTGATGCTGGACGATGTTGAGCAGGTTGCCGTCGGGCGCACGGACGAAGAAGCGCGTGACGTTCCGCTCCTCGGTGGTCAGGGATGCACGATCTCGAAGCCTCGCTCCCGCGCCTCGGCGTACGCAGCCTCGATGTCGTCGACCTTGACCGAGAGCACGGGGTTCTCGGGCGCCGAGGCATCCCGCTCCTGACCGTCGGTGGCCGGTCACGATGATCCCCGCGCGTTCGTCGAGCCGTCGAGAGGGCCCCGTCCGGCCGGTGCCGTTGGGCACTGTTGCTTTCGACACGGGTTGGGTATCGTAGGTGAAGATGAGTTCACGTTCGATAATTCGCGAGCTCGTGCGGGAGGCGCGGCCCCCTGTGAGGCGCCCCGATCGAACACCAGTCCCGGAAGGTGGTTGACCGTGGTCGACCTGCACGCAGAAGTTGCCACGTTGGTCCAACGCTTTGATCTGGATACCGTCGATCGGGCGGAATTCCTGGGTGCCCGATTCGATGCCGGGCTCGCCTGGGTCCATTTCCCACTCGGGCGCGGGGGACTGGGCCTGCCGCGGAACGAGCAGGTCGTGGTCGAGCGGCTGCTGGGGGCGGCAGGCGCGCCGCCGCCAGATTTTGGACGCAACAGCATCGGCCTCGGAATGGCTGCTCCGACACTCGTCGAGTTCGGCACCCCAGAGCAGCAGGACCGGTATCTGCGGCCCCTCTTCACCGGCGAAGAGATCTGGTGCCAGCTGTTCAGCGAGCCGGGGGCGGGATCGGATCTTGCTGCGGTGGCCACCAAGGCAGTTCCCGACGGCGAGGCCTGGACGGTCAACGGGCAGAAGGTCTGGACCTCCAGCGCTCACAACGCCCAGCGTGCCATCCTGCTGGCGCGCACGGATCCGACGGTCGTCAAACATGCCGGACTGAGCTACTTCGTCGTCGACATGAGTGATCCAGGTGTCGAGGTTCGGGCCTTGCGGCAGATCACCGGTGAAGCCGAGTTCAACGAGGTGTTCCTCAACGATGTGCGGATTCCGGACACCGACCGGATCGGCCAGATCGGTGAAGGGTGGCGCGTTGCCACGACGACGCTCAACAACGAACGGGTCGCGATCGGCAGCGGGGCCGATCGCGAAGCTGGACAGATCGGCGTCATCACCCAACGCTGGCGGACGGATCCAAGCATCAGGTCCGAGGCCGAGCACGACCGACTCATGCGGTGGTGGGTCGAGACCGAAGTCACGCGACTCGCCGGTGAGCGACTGCGGCAGCAGCTGGCCATCGGCCAACCAGGTCCGGAGAGCTCAGCCATGAAACTGGCATTCGCGAGCCAGGCGCAGAAGGTTTCTGGCTTCGCCCTGGAGCTGGATCCTGACGCGGGTCTGCTGTACGACGACTGGACCATGGTGCGGACCGCCTCGGCGACGTTCCTCGGTCGAGGGCCGGGGTTTCGCTATCTGCGGGCCAAGGGCAACTCGATCGAGGGTGGAACCTCCGAGATCATGCGCAACGTGGTGTCCGAGCGCGTGCTCGGGTTGCCGGCCGACCACCGACCCGACAAAGGGATCCCCTTCAACGAAGTGCCACGATGAGCGATCTTCTCTACTCCGACGTCGAGGAGTCCTTGCGCGCCAGCGTGCGGGGCGCCCTGGACCGGCATGTCACGACTGATCTCGTCGCTGCGCTCTACGACGACCCCGACACCGATGTGTCGGCGGTGTGGCGTGCGCTCGCGAACGACCTCGGGCTGGCAGGCCTGCTGATCCCCGAGTCCTTGGGCGGCGCGGGCGCGACTGCCCGTGAGGCCGGTGTCGTCCTGGAAGAGCTCGGCCGTGCCGTCGCACCGGTCCCGTTCCTCACGAGTGCGGTGATCGCGACGTGCACCCTGCTGGCTGCCGGTGACGACGCCGTCCTGCCCGGACTGGCAGAGGGTCGACAGGCCGTCCTGGTGCTGCCGTGGTCGGCTCGGGCGGGGGAGTGGACGGCACCACAAGGGCGGGTTGCGCCGGTTGCTGGCGCTGACCGTGCTGACGTCTTCTTGGTGCCGGTTCACGACGGCGACCGTTTGGAGCTGCGACGCTTCGACTCCGCAGACGTGGAGCTGCTGACGTCCTTGGACATGAGTCGTCCCCTCTGTGCCGTGACGGTGCTCGGAACCGGCGAGCTCGTCGCCGAGGGCGATGCGGCGCAGGCCGCGATCGATGCGGGGCTGTCGGCTGGCGCAGCGCTGCTGGCATCCGAACAGGTGGGGCTGGCGCAGAGATGCCTCGAGACAACCGTCGAGTACACCAAGAACCGGGTCCAGTTCGCGCGGCCCATCGGCTCTTTCCAGGCCATCAAGCACCGATTGGCAGACCTGTATCTGGAAGTGGCCCAGGCGCAGGCGGCCGCCCGCCATGCGGCCGACACGTTGGCGCGCGGCGATGACGACGCACCCGTGGCGCAGGCCGTGGCGCAGGCCTACTGCTCCGACGTGGCAGTGCACGCGGCCGAGGAAGCTCTGCAGCTACACGGCGGGATCGGGATGACGTGGGAGCACGGCATCCACCTGTACCTGAAACGGGCCAAGTCCGACCAATTGGCCCTGGGCACTCCGGCAGCCCACCGGCACGACCTCGCCGGGCTTGTTGACCTGCCCGTCACCTGACCACAGACCGTTCACCAACAAGGAGTATCGACACATGGACACCAGCTCACTTTTCAGCCTCGAAGGCCGAGTCGCCCTGATCACGGGTGGCTCCCGGGGAATCGGCCGAATGATCGCCGAAGGCTTTCTGTCGCAAGGCGCTCGCGTCTACATCTCGGCTCGCAAGGCCGAAGCCTGTGATGCTGCTGCCGAGGAGATGTCGGAGCTGGGCACCTGTGTATCGCTGCCAGCCGATGTGTCGACCGCGGACGGCATCGCCGATCTGGTCGCGCGCTACCGGGAGCACGAGTCGGGTCTGGACATCCTGGTCAACAACGCCGGAGCTGCCTGGGGCGCGCCGTTCGACGAGTTCCCCGAGAGCGGCTGGGACAAGGTCATGGACCTGAACGTCAAGTCGTTGTTCTTCCTGACCCAGGCGCTCAAGTCCGATCTGGTCGCGGCCAGCGAGGACCACCTCGCCAAGGTCATCAACATCGCCTCGATCGACGGCATCTCGCTCAACCCGCAGGAAACGTACTCCTATCACGCCAGCAAGGCGGGTGTGATCCAGCTGACCCGAAGGATGGCGATTCGCCTGATCGAGGACCGCATCGTCGTGAGCGGCATCGCGCCGGGCGCCTTTGCGTCGGACATGAACAAGGACGCACGTGACAGCGCCGAGGAGATCAAGCACGACATTCCCTCCGGCCGTATCGGTGAGCCCGAGGACATGGCGGCGGCCGCGATCTACCTGGCATCGCGCGCCGGTGACTACGTCGTGGGCTCGACCATCACGGTCGATGGAGGAGTGACGCACGCCCGGTGACGAGCAGAACCGTCGACGGATGGGGCGACCGCTCGCTCCTAGGGTGCGGAGCGGACAACCGCGACCGGGCAGCCGGTGAGGTGCAGCATCTTGTGGGTGACTGATCCGACCGCGAGCCCGTGGAAGCCGCCGCGTCCCCGTGAGCCGAGAACCAGCAGGTCCGAGCGGTGGGATGCTTCGACCAACGAGTGGAGGGGCGCTATCCGGTGCACGTCCAGCACCACCTCGACGTCGGGATACTGCTCGCGCAGGGCAGCGATCTGTTTCTCCACGTCCTGGCGACGCGCGGCGACCTCCTCGTTGTCGGTCGGCACGGGGAGCAGCAGATGCGTCGGCCACCCCTGCGGTAGTCCGAGGGCGCTGATGACCATCACCTGCGAACCGTGGAGCTGTGCTTCGTGGAATGCGAAGGCAAGCGCCGCCGCGGAGTCGGGCGACCCGTCGGTGCCCACCGCGACCCGGTGGTGCCCGGTGGTGACGTGGCAGACCACCACGACGGGGCAGGGGGAGTGGCCGACGACCTGGAGGACCGTGGAGCCGAGTAGCACGTTGCCGATGTCCTCTCCCTTGGCGCCGAGGACGATCATCTGTGCTTGCTCGGACTCGGCGATCATCGCTCCGGCTGGTGTCGTCATCGGGAGATCCGTGGAGATCTGGACGTCGGGGTTGACCTCACCTGCGAGCGACACCGCCTCGTCCATGATCTGGTGCCCTCGGGCCTCCGCTATCTCGAACCGGCCGGGCGGGAAGAAGGGGATGTCTCCTTCGTACCGCGGCAGCGTGTGCACGATGCGGAGAGGACTCTCACGCAACGATGCTTCGTGGCTCGCCCAGACGAGCGCGCTCACGCTTCGCCCCGTGCCGTCCACGCCGACGACTATCGGATCGGACATGTGCTCTCCTCCAAGTTTCGGCATACCTTCCGGTTTCAGGCTAGGCCGATGCAGGGGCGGTTCCTAGGGTCGAAGGGCCCATCCGCTCGGGTGCTGGTCCCAAGCCTGTCCGGGGCCCGTCAGCTTGCGGATCAGCAGTTGGCCTCGAGTGTGGCCGAGCTCCGGTCACCGTGGGTTCTCGTCGGGCCAATGGCACGTAGGTCGAGCGTTCCGTTCACCTGACGGCCTGAGGCGGTCAGGTCGACGGTGTCGCTGGGCACGCTGTAGATCATCTTCGCGTTCTTGCCCTGGTCGTCGAAGTCACCCTCGACCAGGCCGGACATGACGGGCTCGTCATCGGTGAGCCCGGCCCTGCCCATCGACATGCCGAACTGTCCGTCGGCCGTGCGGCCCGAGAGGTCGTATCCGTTGCTGAGAGGGAAGCCGGAGGGATCCGTGTCCTGGGTATCGCAGCTGGACATCACGAACTCGTACACCGTGCCGTCGGCAATCGTGAGGGTCGCGCGACCAGAACTGGCCTGCTCAGGTTCGGACGTTTCGCCATCGGTGGTGTCTGGTGCTTGCACGCTCTCGGTTGGTGTCGCGGCCGAATCATCTGAGCTCCCACAGGCCGCGACGACCGTGGCGAGGCCGAGCACCAGCGCAGGCAAGCCAGCAAGGCGTCGGAAAGAACGATTGGACGGGCGAGAATTCATCGAACCACGCTAGCCCAGGGGGACCGCTCGCGAGGCGGTTCGACGAAGCTGCGTGCTGTCCGGCCGACGCGCGCGGGCGCAGAACAACGAAGAACGGCCCCGACACTGGAACACGTCCGAAGACGTCTTCACAGGTCAGGGGCCGTTTTCGGCAACTACTGACAGAGGGTCTAGGCCCTCGGATCAGATGTCGTAATAGTGACGACTTACCCCGTCTGACCTGCACAAACGTTGATCCTCAGGGTGCTGGGTACGCTCTGGGTGCGCTCGGCGTGGTGCTCCAGACCAGTTTCGAGGGGTCCCAGAGCGCTTCATCCGATCCTTTGTCGAGGGCTGGGTCGATGAATGCGGCGACCAGTTCGGCGGCTGTTGCGGCTGTGTAGGTCTCGGCGGTCGGCACGCCCTTCGCGGTGCCTGGGTAGGTGCGGTGCCAGTCCTCGGGGATGTCGATGTGGTCGAACGGTGCAAGTCCGCTGAGCAGTCGCTTGGCCTCGATCGCGGCGTGTAGTTCGGTCAGCTCCACGCTCTGGAACTGAGCGAGCACGACGAGGTCGACCAGGTCCTTGACACGGCTGCTTCGCTTGCCGCCCGGGTAGGTGTCGACCGTGGCGCAGACCTTGTCGCCGATCTGGTCGACGACGGGGTAGAGCCGGTAGGGGTGGGTGACCAAGGGGCGGCGTAGATGCAGGCGGTTGGCAGGCTCGACGGCCTCGACCTCACCGACCGGCGTGGGCCCCACGACGACGTCGACGGTGATTGTCTCGACCTGGACGTCGTCGTCGGTCTCAATGCACGCGAAGACAAAACGGCGGGTTGCGACGCCAGGCTGGTTGTCACCCTGGCCGGTGGGTGCAGTGCGGATGAGCCGGAAGGTGAGGTGGTCACCGAGGTCGACGGCCACCAGTTCGGAGAGAGCGCGTTCGGCCTCGGCGAGATCGGTGGAGTGCAGCGTGGCCAGGTCGACGTCCTTGGTGGTGCGCGAACGAGGCACTCGGGCGAGCATGCTCATGCCGCCTTTGAGCAGCCACTCTGATTCCTCGCCGTCAGCGAAGACGCGGGAGAGGAATCTGTCGAAGCGAGCCTGCTTGATCTGGGCGCTGACCGACGCGGCGCTGACCCCTGGGCCAGCCTGAGCGGCGGCCTTCTTCGCGGCGTCCTTGATGGCCAGCTCCAGTGAACGCCAGTCGCCGTAGGGTTCAGCCGGCTCAGTCACGGTCCCAGCCTTCCGGATGGACCCCGGCGAGCTCGAAGAGGTCGTTGGCCAGCGCGCTGCCGGTGGTCTTGCGTCGGTTGGCAATGGGGGAGAGGTGGTCGACCAGACGGTCCGGAGCCACGAGTTTGTCGGCACGGACCGCGTCGCGCAGAGCATCGGCCACCAGCGAGGCATCGGTGCCGATGTCGACCAGGTCGGCGATGGTCCGCTCGACGGTCAGGGTGGGTAGTCCGGCGACGGGTATGACGTCGTCACGGCTCAGCGTCCGGATGCGCAGACGCACACCGGGCAGCCGGGTGCCTTTGCGGCTGGGGACGATGAAGTCGTAACCGGAGGGGAAGAAGTCGCCGATGTCGTGCGCGATGGCTGCGGTCGTACCCGCGGCCACGATCGCAGCGACACCGGTAGCGGCACGGGGTGCGGACGCGCCTCCGAGTGCCAGCCAGGTCGCATAGATCGACTCGTGCTCTTGGGCTGGCGATCCTGCCATCCGGTAGACCCCTTGGGCTAGGCGCTCGATGGCCCCGGTGCTCGCCATCCGGGAGAGTTGCTTGCGGGCAATGCCGGCAGCTTCGGCCTGAGCGGTCGTGAACAGACCCCACCGCCGTTCCGCGATGGACCCGAGCGCTACCAGCGTCGAATCTGCCATGACAACGATTGTACCCACTTCCGGGAACAAATGTTGTCCTCTAGTCATGGCCGGGCTCGTCTTCATCGTCATCCTCAGCGACGTCGTCATCGGCCAAGGTGTCGGGGTGGGTGCCGAAGACTGAGTCGATGGCACGCTTGGTGCGCTCTGAACTTCCCTCCATGAGATGCGTGTAGGTCCGCAGGGTGAAGCCGGGGTCGGCGTGCCCGAGATATTCGCTGACGGCCCTGATCGTCCCGCCCTCATAGGCGCCGCGCTGGCGAAGAAGTGGCGCAGTGCGTGGCAGCTGTTCTCGCGCAGGTCGGGGATGCCGGCCCTCATCAGCGCAGGGCGCCAAATGTAGGTGTTGAAGTAGCTGCGGTTCAGCGCCTTCCTCTCCCGCGTCACCAGCAGCAACGATGTGGTCGTGGCTTTCCCGTCAGGAACGATCTTGTCAGCGATGCAGGGGATCGAGCCTGACATCGGCACTGCGAACCAGGCCGACTGAGAATCTCGGCCGGCAAGTCAGGGCCGGTATAGGGGAGTGGTCGACAACCTCGGGTCGCTGACGGTAATCCGGGGCCGGCCCCGGCGTACCCGCAGCACATCGGACCAGGAGTCGAACCACTTGCCCCTCGTCGGCCGGTACCAGTCCTGAGGCGTCCTCATCCCTCCAGCAGCCGAGCGGCTGCAGATCGGGCGGCGGCGACCGCGTCGAGCCCGGGCGCCGTGCCCCGCAGGCTGAGCACCCCTTCGTGCAGGCACATCAGCTGGACCGCCAGGGCGCCCTCGCCGGAGAAGCCGCCTGCGCGCAGCGAGTCGGCGAAGAGCTCGAGGAGCCACTGCTTCTCGGCCAGCACGACGCCTCGACCGGGGTGCTCGGGCTCGGGCAGCTCAGCGAGGGCGTTGACGAAGGCGCACCCACGCTCGGCCCCCTGCAACCAGGTCGCGAGAGCGTCGAAGGGCGCTAGCACCCGCGCCACCGGGTCCGCGGCGTCGTCGCGCCGCGCCTCCACGAGCGAGCGCCACCTCCGGTCGCGCTCGAGCAGGTACGCCGCGACGAGCTGCTGCTTCGAGCCGAACCGGTCGTAGAGGGTTCGCTTGGTCACGCCCGAGCGCTGCGCCACCAGGTCGACGCCGACCGACGTGATGCCCTGCTCGTAGAAGAGCACGGCAGCAGCGTCGAGGATGCGACGGGCAGCGGGAGTCAGCTGGTCGGGGTCGGGCACGTCCACATTGACCTCACAGATCGGTATACCTACAGTGGAACTTACAGATCAGTGAAGTCTAGGTGAGGAGCAGATCGTGGACCAGCAGCAGATCCCCCGCACGATGCATGCCGCGGTGCTGACCCGGCACGGCGGGCCCGAGGCCGTCGAGCTTCGGGAAGTCCCCACACCTGAGCCGGGCCCCGGCGAGGTGCTCGTGCGCGTGGGCGCCGCCGGGCTCAACAACACCGACCTGTGGACCCGCGAGGGCGCCTACGGCAGCAGCGCCGAGGACCCCGACGCCCGCTCGGGCTGGCGCGGACCGATCGACTTCCCCCGCATCCAGGGCGGCGACGTAGCCGGCGTCGTGGTCGCAGCCGGTCCGGATGCACCGGCGGACCTGGTGGGTCGCAGGGTGCTGGTGGACCCCGCGACGCGCTACGACCGCAACGGGCCTGACGCGCACCCGACCCACATTCTCGGCAGCGAGGACGACGGCGGGTTCGCCGAGTTCGTGGTCGTCGACGCCACGCGGGCCCACGTCGTCGACGACTCCCCGCTCAGCGACGTCGAGCTGGCCGCGCTGCCCATCGCCTACGGCACCGCCCTGGGCATGCTCGAGCGCGGTCGCGCGGCGAGCGGCGACACCGTGGTGGTCACCGGCTCCTCCGGCGGGGTGGGCCTCGCGGCCGTGCAGCTCGCCGCGGCCCGGGGCGCTCGCGTCGTGGCGGTCACCAGCGGCGTGCACGCTGAGGCGGTGCGCGCCGCTGGCGCTCACGCCACCGTCGACCGCACCAGGGGGGACCTGCGCGACGCGCTCGCCGAGGCCTGCCCCGAGGGCGTCGACGTGGTCGTCGACGTGGTCGCCGGCCCATTTGTCGCCCAGGCCCTGGGATTGCTGCGCGACGGTGGCCGGTGGGTGGTCGCGGGGGCGCTCGGCGGGCACCTGCTCGAGCTCGACGTGCGCCGCCTCTACCTGGCCAGCGTCGCCCTGGTCGGCTCGACCATGCACACGCCCGCCCACTTCGAGACCCTGGTCGACCTGGCCCGGCGCGGCGATCTGCGCCCCGTGGTGGCTCGTACCTACGACCTCGCCGATCTGGCCGCCGCGCACGCCGACCTGGAGGGGCGAGGCCTCGTCGGCAAGCTGGTCGTCACACCCTGACCTCGGTCTCGCGCTGGGCGGCGCTCGTGCGCCGCACGAGTCGGCACTCGTACCTGGCCCTCATCACCAGAGGCGTTCGAGTTGGCTGACGGTTTGGTGCCTCAGGCTGCGCCGTCGTAGTCGAGGTCATGCCAGCGCGTTTCGTCGGCGGACAACTTCAGTGCGGTATCGATACCGATGTTGGCCGTTAGTTCTTCTGGGGAGTGAACGGAGAGGCCCATACCTATGAGGTGCGCGAGCCCTCGCCGAGCAGTTGAAGTGCTTTAGGGGTGCACTGGGTACGCAGGCAACGGAAAACGGCGACTGACAACGGAAGGCATCGAAAGACGTTTCCGCAGGTCAGTCGCCGTTTTCGACAACTACTGGCAGAGGGTGAAAACCCTCGGATCAGATGTCGTAATACAGCCGGAGTTCCAACGCAACGGCAGGTCGCTACAACGTTTCTGCAGGTCAGAGAGCTGCGAGGATGAGACGAGCTTAGCCGCTGGGCGTCAGATAGGTGTGGTTTAGGCCCCCCGCTGGGGGAAAACTGGGGGAACGGGCGCATGGCCAAGTCTCTGCTCAGTCGGGCAAAAATGTCCAGAGCCAACGCGCCGCAGTCGCTGATCGAGATGGTGTCGTACTCCCATCTCGTTCGACTATAAGCGTTGCGAGGTCCTAGAGGCCCGAGCGGCTGAGGCACCGCCGAGGAACGTGGGCACCGGAGTCTCCCTCTCGATCTATTCGAGACAGAGGCGTGTCCGTTCGACCCGCGAGGGTGAGAACGGACGCCGAGGTCGCTATCTCGACACCGACCGGGCGAGGAGGCCGATGGAGCAGTCGTCGTCCGTCGCCTCCCGAATCTGGTGGTCCATGATTCGTTTGAGCTTCTTCTTGTATGCAGGGTTGGCTACCGCATAGGTGGGCGCGTCAGCCACGAGCCGAAACAGTGTCTTGCACGCCCGGGCCAGCGTCTGGCGCTCGTAGTTGAACAGGCTGTCGGCAGTGCCGTCCGACATCAACACGAAGCCTGAATAGCCTTCGAGGTTGCCGCGAACAACTTGCATGGATGCTGCGGCGTCCCTCGATGTCACAAACGTGGTCACGTTGGCGAACTCGCCATTGTCAGGCGACGTGACGACTTCAAGTTCTCCGACACGTTCCGCTCCTATGACGCCATCGCCAATGTGGGCAGCAAAGAATGATTCGTCCGACAAAGCCACACATAGGAATGTCGAAGCTAGATCCTTCAGCTCGCAATCAAGTCGGGCGGCAACAACCCTCAACTGGTCGATGAGGTGTTCCAGGAGAGTGCTGCCATCGAGGATGTCAACCATCGTCTGGCCCGGACTGAGAAAGTCGAGAACGAAATTGCACCCCGCCGAAACCACTGTCTGAGCGCCATGTTCCGAGTATCGTGCTGAGCCCGCACCGTCGGCCAGGCAGAGGACCTGGACGCCGTGGCGGGCGTCGTAATTGAACCGATCCTGGCCCGGTTTGCCGTCGAGCACATGGCTCTTGCCACGCACCTGATAAGCAAACTCGCGCCACCTACTCATCATCAGTCTCAGCCTTGGAACATCTCTTTGTAGTTCTTGTACTTGTCGAGCTTGCTGGGGGTGACGTCCTGCTTGAGGGTCTCAACAGGCACCAACTCCTCGATGTCCTCTGGCTCGATCTCAGGGCCAGCCTCAGACCCCTCGGACGCCGACCGGGACATCGAATCCGAGAGAACCTTGAAGAACTCCTTGAACGACGAGAGGCCCTCCAGTTGCAGCGGAGGAATCTCAGGGCTGAAGTCGACGAGCGTCTCCCAGTCGAGCTCCCCGTCGACACCGTCACCGATTGCAATCGTGATGACGGTCAACTTCTTCTGGTCAGCCATCTCCTGAACTTGCTGGATGACTCGAGGCTCGTCCTTGACCCCGACGTTGGAGCCCCCGTCGGTCATCAGAACGAGTGTCGGGCGCGCAGCGCGCCGCCCGCCGGCGGCCGCCTTGTAGTAATTGCGCCTCTTTGCAAGCAACTCAAGAGCAGCATTTACTGCCCCGCTGATGTTCGTCCCGTCTCCCTTCAAATCCAGCTGGAAGTTCCGGTCGACCGAATCGATGCTGGCGAATGGTTGAACCACCTCGGCTGTGCCGCTGAACGCAATCAAGCACAAATCAGCGCCGTACCGAGTACGTGGGTCGGCTTCAATGTCGTCGTAGAACCTCTTGAGAGCTGCTTCAAGGTCGGGCTTCTTCGTGCCTTCGCTCATGGACCCGCTGCGGTCTACGCAGATGGCGATGGGGATGAGTTTCGACCGATTGTTCGCCATGTCCTCATCGAGGATTTTGGTGCGCGCCATCGGCTTTCCCTTCTCTAGTGACGATGTTTGTGCCCGGTCACGGGTTTCTAAACCATCTTGTGATCCTCTGGCCGAGGGACTCCGTCTGTGACGCTGAGGGGCGTCCTATGTCGGCCGGCTTCTTCGGCATTGAGGTTGTGCCTGACCTGGGCAGGGTTGCAGGCCGTGAGCTGCCAGGCGAGGAGACGCACCTAGGGTCGGAATGCTTATGTACCGGGCGGATAGCAATCCCGCGTTCATTGAGCCAATCGATCTCACCCAGAGTGATGTATGGCTTCCCACACCGCTCGCACAGTCGGGTGAGATCCAGTGAGTGCCGCCGAGCGCGCTCTGCGTCCTTGGCGGATTGCTCCGCCACCCGCCTGACTCGGTCTGCCTCCCGCTGGGCCCGATCGGCCGCTCGCTTGGCGCGATCGGCCTCTTCTACGTCGGCTCGGCGACAAGGCCAGCAGATTCCAGCTTCAAGTGTTTCGGGCTCCCGGGGTTCTCCACAGGTTTGGCAGTTCGGAAGACATTTATTGCAAGCCGACGGAGTTCTGAACTCCTTCGCCGGGCCCTCGCCAATGCTGTACTGCGCAATGAGCTTCGCTCCTGCACACTGGGGGCAATCCAGCAGTTCTGCACCGAGTTCAGCTTTTCGACGGATGGGGAAGATCTTTAGTGACTCTGGATCGACGCTACGGTCGCTGAGCGTAGTCTTGAACTTCTCAAACGCTTCGATCCATTCATCGACAGTTTTCCGGTGTCCGTTGCTATACCGATCGCCATCGCGGTGGAACGAGTGCCAGAAGTTCCCCTTCAGTTCCCGGGACAGGTGGCTCCAGACGTAGAGCCAACGCAAGGGCGGTTGAAGATCCCGTTCGGATTTGCCGTCGAATCCGTATGGGAACAACCCGGACTTGATGTTCTGGGTCGTGTCGTCCGAGCCGCTATTCTCGTAAGGGAAAGTACCGGTCATCATGATCATGAAAAGTAAGACCGCAATGGCGAAGTACTCGTGCTCTATCGACCGCAGTCCTTGAACGCCGCCTAGGATCTCTGGTGCAGTGAACTCGTCCCATCCCACGGGGCACGGGTAGCCCTCTACTTGGACCGAGTCGATGTCGATTATCCATGCGTCTTTCTGTTTTCCCAGCATGACGTTGTTCGGATTGATGTCGCCGATGAGAATGTTGAGATCGTGCAGCGCCTTGACCCGCTTGAGGAAGGACAGGCAGACGTCAACAAGGTCGCGGCGTGTCCAATCCGGATACAGACGATCAAGTTCTTGGGGGATGAAGATGGTGTCGTTGAGCACGTTGGCACCTTGGGCGCGGCGCATTGTAAAACCGACGAACTCGCCCTCGTAACTGACGGTCGACTCGGGAAAGCAGATGCCAGGTAGCCACACTTTGTGTTGAACCATGAGCTCAACCTTCTGCTTGCGGTGTGTGGTCAACTTGCCCTTCTTGAAGATCTTTGCGACAAGATGAGGCTCCCCGTCGACTTCGTAGACGCTTCCTTCCTTGCCCCTAGAGATACGTTCTCCGAGCACTAGGTTGCCGTTCGACCCGGGTCGTTGGAAACTTGCCTCATCGCCTTCGCCGGGGAAACTCTCTACTTGTATTGCCTGGTCAGGCGGCTTGATCGCGGCAGATGGCGCGAAGGGGTTTGCGGGCGGTTGACGCCTGCGATTCTGTGCCTTCTTCGCCGGAGTTGTCTGTTTGGATTGCGGACGCAGATCAAAGGCATCGGGCCACTCCTTGAGCGTAGAAGACAGCCGATCGTATTCATCGGCCTTGCCCGGCTTGTCGGCAAGAGTCCTTTTCTTGTTCATGCCCTTGCTAAACATGAACGCAGGATTCTCGACCTCTACGAGCCCATCGGCGGTTGCGACGCCGGCCAGGTGTGTCGTGTTCTCTTTCTGGCCGAGGAGCCGAACCTCAAGCTTCACGGTGATGTCGGCAGACAAGAACAGGACTTCCCAGTCCATCTCGGTTGCGATTTTGGCGATGGTGCTGAATTCGGGGTCAGCTCCAAAGTCTTTGATGCCTCCGAAGTCTGTCGTTGCGAGACCATCGCAGACGAGATCCTGAACTAAGTCCTTCGCGAGCTTCGCGCGTTTTGCCAACTCGGGGTCCCGCAGTGCGCGCCGATCGGACGTTTGGTTCGTCAACTCGTTGAGGACTGCCCTTGGGATGACCAATGGATTGCTCTCGAGCGCCTCCGCACAGTTCACGACCATCTGCGGCATGCCGCCTGCGTAACCCTCTCTATTTTCTAAGAGCGCCGAGGTGTCAACGACGATCCTGCGATTGCCTCGCAGGTACTCCGTTGGGTCGATAAGTGACACCGCGTACTCATCGCTGTCCTCTGTCATTCGATGCACGCTCAGTGCGAGTTTCCAGGCAATGGGGTAGCCCACGGCGCGTCTAGGACGTTCCCTCCTGCCGAGTCGTACTTGGGCGTATCGGATTTTGCATCAACGAGCGGCGTGGAGACTGGGGGTGCCTGCGGTTTTGGCGTCTTCATCGACTGGCGCGGCTTGTGGGACCCCAGCCCGCTCGCTTGCTCAGGTTGGTCTAATGGATCGCCACCGACCGCTTGGACCGCAGCCTTGATTTGGTCAATCAGGTCCTTCTTTTTGCTGTCGATGGCAACGCCCGTGTCTTCGCCGAGGATGTAGTCGCGGTATTCCTTGATGAGACTGCGAATGACGAGATGCTTGAAGTTCTCTTCGTCCTTGCGGTATAGGAAGTCGTTGAAGAAGGAGATGCTCACCGACAGATACTCATGGAACCTGTCGTCGTGCTCGAGGAGTGAGTTACGGATGGCGTTGTTCGCTTCCGTGGCGATTCGCGTCAAGTAGTCCCGAAGGCGTCCTAGTTGATGCTCGTAGTTTCCAACCACTCCAAGGACTTCGCGGATGTTCTCCACCCCGTGCTTGGGTGATCCCGGCTTCAGCTCAAAGTCCTCGCTCGGGTTAGCAAGTTCCTTGAGGTGATTAGAAATCTGCAAGAACACGTTGTTACGGAAGCTGAATTTCACGTCGCTCAGCAGTTCAAGGGCTGAATCCAAGTCATCGTCCTGAACCGTGCCGCCGAACTCAACCGCAATGCTGTGGATCACGACGTCAGGGTTTTCATCGGGGTTGACGTGGAGCTTTCTATGGAGCTCGCCTGTGTTGTCGAAGAAAATGCGAATAACGTCGTTCTTGAATTGCGTGACTTGATCGTCGTAGAACACGTCGAGCCCGCTGTATTGGGCGATGATCTCCCGGCGAAGCCGTTGAGTCTCGTTTCGATACCAGTTGTAGTAGTCCTTTTGTCCGCGTGCTCCGGCCTCCCACTGGTCGCGACCCATAAAGAATCCGTCCTGAATCCAGCCATCTGACCGCGAATGAATTCGTTCGACGTCCGCATCGAAGGCTGCGTACCAATCACTGTGCTCGTCGGCCTGGTCGTCCAGCTTCTTCTGGAAGGCGTTGTACTCATGGATGAGATCGCGGGCGATGCGGCTAATCTGCCGGAGGAGGAGAGCCTCCGGAATCGGGATCAGGCGGAGAAGTTCGGTTAGTGTGCGGTTCAACCCCTCCAGCGTCCCTGTTACGTCGGCTTCCCCGGCTTCGCTGGCCAGAGCGTAGGCGAAAACCTCTTGGTCCATCGTGGGCAACCGGTCGCTGACTCGTTGCAGGAGCGTGTCGAATAGTTCTGCCACTGATGTGTCGTCGATGGCCGTGTACTCGAGAACGTCGATGGGGTCGTAGCTAGCGCTATTGATTTTGCGCTCAAAATCATCCCTAAGAGTTTCTACAGTCTCGCTAAGACCTTCGGTGACGTTGATGCCGGCCGTGATCAAGTCGCCTCGACGTTTGATGCCAGGTTGAATGCGTCGGAGGTGATCGATGTTGCTAGCAATACCTTGCTTTGCGTATCCCTCTGCGTCGGTGGGTCGCATGATCGGGAAGATCTGGTCGACGCCGTCGTTGAGACCGTGCAGATGCATGTCGGCGACGGAAGCGCCGATCTCGCCCAATCCAGGCAGGTCAACGAGGCCAACCTTGACTCCCTCAAGCCCAGGGAAGGGGCAAAAGATCTTCACAGATTTGACCGCGATGTAGGAGCGGTTCGCTGGTGCTCCCGTGGCTTCCTCGGCGTCGAGGTCATCCTTGGTCGGGTAGGCGACGTAGCTGCGGAGGTCACCCAGGGGTACTTGTCTTACGGTGCCAGTGAGGAGCGACTCGTACGTGCTGAGGCTCTTCTGCGCGTCGAGGAGTCTGCCAAGGCTGTCAGTGCTGACAGAGTCGACGTTTGCCCCAAGAGTTTCGGGGAAGTCAGCCGAGCGCAGTCCGGCCAAGGTGTCTATCGATAAGGGAATGTCAACGTGTTTGTTGACAATCGCAAGAAGCGGCTGGACGTACTCAGTAATGAACGTCTTCTGGTCGCGGAAGTTCACCTCAGCGCTCTCGTCTGAACTGTTGAAGATTTCCGAACGCACCGCCGTCACCGGGAGGCCCTTGCCGGTGGGTATTTGCGTGTCGGTCAGGCCAGAGAACTTCTGTAGTGTTGAGGACTTGCCCACACGGGCTTCGCCGGAGACTCCGATGTTGACGGTCTCTCGGCTGAAGCGAACCCGAAGTGCATCCAACGTGCCCTCGCGAGCAGCGAACGAGACGAGTAGTCGGTTCAGGTCGTCGATTGCGCCGTCGATCCGGTGGAGGGCGTCCTGGTCCTTCTCGATCTCCTTGAGTTCAGCGAGCAGAGAAAGCAAGCGTTCGACGTCGCTCTTGCGGCGCGCTGCATCGTCGACCTCGCGCTGCACGGCGGGGAGAAGACTGCGGCGAGTGGCCAAGATGCCATCGACACGATCAACGAGCCCGCGCAACTGCTCGCTGTTGATACTCAAGATGCCTCCCGCTCAGAATGTGGAGGCAAGTCTGTCAGCGAGGTCCGACACCTTCTGGATCGAACCGGGACCAAGACGCCAAACCGCTGCACGCTCAAGGGCAAGAAATCGCGGCCGTCACGCGAGCAGCCGTTCGGTGCCATTTGATCGTCCTTCACTACCTGGGCCAGTCGGTCGGCGGATGGCATAGGAGTACGGCCCAACCGCGTCCCGAGTCTATCGATTTCGCGTGCGTATGGGAGGAGACTCGGAAAGATGGGAAGGTGCTCAGTTCCACGTACGTACGCATCGGAATTTTCGCCTGTCGCCTGCTCGGCGAGGGCGGCGTCGCGTCGGGCCCGCACCTCGTCGCGCAGCGCGTAGCCGGTGAAGGAAGTTCGCGCGATCGGCACGACGCGGCGCTTCTTGCCCTTGGGAAGGGTGAGGCGGGACGCCCGGCTGCCGGCGTTCGCGCCTGCGTCGACCTGGTAATCGATGTGGACATGGCAGAAGCTGTGGTCGGCACACCCGTCCAGATGGATGTCGTGAACGTCGAGCTGAAACTGCTCACCCCAGCGGGCGCCGACGTTTGCGGCGAACTCGACCGATAGGCGGCCCCAGGCGGGGAAGCATCGGTGCAGCCGGTTTCCCAGCCCGACGGCGAGATCGGCGCTGGGTGCGTCCTCGTTGCTGATGTAGTCCAGGCCGTCGCCGCTGCGGTGAACGCTGGTCTCCCTCAGCGGGCGAATGCGAGAAGGTTTGCTGGGTGCCGGCCGCACTCCGGCACGGGGCAATAGTTCGGCTTGCTCGGGGGAGAAGTACCGCTTTGGACTCTGGTAGCCCCAGTAGAGGAGGCCGCGGAGAGCAGTCGTGTTCGCCCGGACCATGTTGTCGGTGCCTCCCCGTGCTCGCATGCGGTCCAGGACCGAACGGGTGATGTCCATGGCTTGCAGGTGCTCGTCACCGGCGATGCTTCTGGCGAGGCTGCGACGGATTTGGTTCTTCTGTGCCTTCTGCCAGGTCCGCCGCTTCCTGTAGGGGCTTCGGCCCTCGGTGAGGAACTCCTCGACGATGTCCTGCAGCGTCACGACCGCGAACGGGCTCGCGGCCCGCGACAGGCGGACTGCCAGCTCTGTGGCCTTGGCGCGCGCCTCTTCGATCGATCGGCCAGCCGTGGTGTCTCCGCGGGAGCCGTCGGGCTCAATCCACTTGAGACGGTAATAGCCCTTCGCGCTCGGAGCGTAGATGGCGACGAGGCCGACAGTCTGGATCGGCGCGTTGCGCGAGCTCACGCTGTCACCGCCCTCTTCGTGCGGGGCTTGTAGGTGCTGGCTTTCACCTTCGTGTCGGCGGCGCGGATGGGCGACGGCGTGGGGCGCGCCGTCGGGTTCTTGCGACGACTCGGACGGCTGCGGTCGGCGACGGGTAGCGCGCTGAACCAGGCGAGGACCTCGTCCCGGAGCCAGAGGTTGCTCGAGAAGCCAGCCTTGGGCTTCGGGAAGGTGGTGCCGTAGGTGTGTTCGCGGGCGCGGTCGACGCTCAAGAGGAGGACGGTGGCGACGTGGTCGATGGTCCAGATGGGGGAGTTCAGGTCGATGTTCATGGACCGGACGGTGTGGATCAGCGCGGAGACGCCAATCGTGCACAACGAAACAGCCCCTGCTGGGGGATTCCCGGGGGAACCACCAACAGGGGCTGTGCGTCTGCGCAGGTCAGGGCAGGTTTCTGCCCCTTTGATCAGATGTCGTAATAGAGCTCGAACTCGTGCGGGTGCGGCCGCAGCTGCACGGGCAGGATCTCCTCGGTGCGCTTGTACTCGATCCAGGTCTCGATCAGGTCGGGCGTGAATACGTCACCGGCCGTCAGGAACTCGTGATCGGCCTCGAGCGCGTCGAGCACGTCGTTGAGGGAGGTCGGCACCATGTCGATGGCTTCGTACTCCTCGGGCGGCAGCTCGTAGATGTTCTTGTCGATCGGGGCAGGCGGCTCGATCTTGTTCTTGATGCCGTCGATGCCGGCCAGCAGCAACGCCGAGAAGGCGAGGTACGGGTTGGCCGACGGGTCGGGGCAACGGAACTCGATGCGCTTGGCCTTGGGGTTCGAGCCGGTGATCGGGATGCGGACGCAGGCCGAGCGGTTGCGGGCCGAGTACACGAGCGCGATGGGGGCCTCGAAGCCCGGCACCAGGCGGCGGTACGAGTTGACCGACGGGTTGGTGAAGGCCAGCAGCGACGGCGCGTGCTTGAGGATGCCACCGATGTAGTGACGCGCCATGTCGGACAGTCCACCGTAGCCGGTCTCGTCGTAGAACAGCGGCTTGCCGTCGTTCCAGATCGACTGGTGCACGTGCATGCCCGAACCGTTGTCACCGAAGATCGGCTTCGGCATGAACGTGACGGTCTTGTCGTTGGCCCACGCCGTGTTGCGCACGATGTACTTGAACTTCATGACGTCGTCCGCAGCCTTGAGCAGCGTGTCGAAGCGGTAGTTGATCTCGGCCTGACCGCCGGTGCCGACCTCGTGGTGTCCGCGCTCGAGCGTGAGCCCCGCGTCGGTGAGGTTGCTCATCATGTCGTTGCGGAGGTCCGCGGTGCGGTCCGTCGGTGCAACCGGGAAGTAGCCGCCCTTGTAGCGGACCTGGTAGCCACGGTTCTCGTCGACCGCGTCGCCGGTGGACCATGCGGCTTCGCTCGACTGGATCTCGTAGAACGACTTGTTGGCGGCGGTCCCGTAGTTGACCCGGTCGAAGATGTAGAACTCCGCCTCGGGCGCGAAGAAGGCAGTGTCACCGATGCCGGTGGTCGCGAGGTAGGCCTCGGCCTTGCGGGCGATGTTGCGCGGATCGCGGGAGTACGCCTCGCCGGTGATCGGGTCGTGCACGAAGAAGTCCATCGCGATGGTCTTGCGCGCCTTGAACGGATCGATGTACGCGGTCTTGACGTCCGGGAAGAGCACCATGTCGGACTGGTCAATGGTCTGGAATCCGCGGATCGAGGAGCCGTCGAAAGCCACTCCGCTCTCGACCATGGCGGCGTCGAACGTCGATGCCGGCAGGGTGACCTGCTGCTGGATGCCGGGCAAGTCGGTGAAACGGACGTCGAGGTACTCGACACCTTCGTCCTTGATGAACTTGAACAGCTCGTCGGCATTGCCGAACATGTGGCCTCCTCGGCCGCTCTGCGGCCTTAAGTTGTCGATGGCAGGTGAGTGCGTCGCTGCACCGTACGGCTGACGTTACGGTCGGGCAGTTTCCCGACCGTCACTGGTTTGTTTCAAGCATGTTACAAGTCTGCGTGTCGGGTCCGTGGGGCGCGTCGGTAGGCTCACCGCGTGCAGACCGTCTCCCTGGGCCGCCGATTCGGCGCGCTGTTCATTGACTGGATCATTGCGGTGCTCACCGCGGCCGCCATCACCGGCACGTCGTACGCCGGTTCCGGTGCGTCGGGCTCGTTCGTCCCGCTCGCGGCATTCTTCGTCGAGACGACCCTGTTGGTCGGCTTGCTGGGTACCACGATCGGCAAGCGGATCTTCGGCATGCGGGTCGAAGGGCCGGACGGGCGCAGCATCGGCCTGCTGCGGGCAGCGGTGCGTACTGCGCTGCTGTGCCTGGTGATTCCAGCCATCGTCATGACCGAGGACAAGCGTGGACTCCACGAGATCGCGTCGCGATCCCGTGTCACCCGGTTCTAGCGGGTGTCAGCCGCGCATGGCCTTGCGTGAGCCCTTCATGCTCGTCGGCACGGGGCCGCGAGGCATGGGAGCAGCCGGACGCGTCGCGTCGAGGGCCTTGAGCTTGTAGAGCACGCCAGTCATCTGCGCGGGCTTGATGTTCTTGGGAAGCTTCTGCATGTGCTTGACGAGCTTGGTGAGCTTGACCTGGCCCACTTCGTTGCCGACGATCACGTCGAGGACGGGGATCTCCTCACCAGCGATCCGCGCGTGCTTCTTCTTCTCCGCGATCAGCAGCTGGCGTACGCCATTGGGGTTGCCCTCGCCGACCAGCACGATGCCGGGACGACCGACGACGCGGTGCACGACGTCCTGGTTGCGGTTGAACGCGACGGCGGGCTTGAGCTCCCAGCCCTTGCGGAGCATCTGGAGCGCGCCCGCAGCGGCACCCTTCTGGCCCTCGACCTGCGCGTAGGCGGCCTTCTCGGCGCGCCGCCCAAAGACGATGAGCACACCTAGGATGCCGATCAGCAGGCTGAAGACGATTGTGATGATCAGCCCGAAAACTCCGGTGCCGAAAACGAAGTAGCCCAGCGCAGCCGCGACGCCGCCGGTCAGGAGGAAGGTCAGCAGCAGGATCAGACCGATGTTGCGGTCACTGCGCTTGGTGATCGTGTACGCCTGGCGCATCTGGCCCAGACGGCCCTTGGCGGGCGCGGGGGTGGCATTCGACATACGAGGCAGTCTACGTCGCTGTGCGCGTCGACATGCTCCCGCGTCCGGACTCGATGGCCTGCTTGTAGAGCGTGCCGGCTCGGTACGACGATCGGACCAGGGGGCCGGACATGACCCCGGCGAAGCCGATCTCGTCGGCCTCGGTCTTGAGCTCGACGAACTCTTCGGGCTTGACCCACCGCTCGACGGGGTGATGGCGCACCGACGGACGGAGGTACTGCGTGATCGTGATCAGGTCGCAACCCGCCTCGTGCAGGTCGTTCAGCGCCTGAGAGACCTCCTCGCGGGTCTCGCCCATGCCGAGGATCAGGTTGGACTTGGTCACCAGGCCGTAGTCGCGGGCCTGGGTGATGACGTCGAGCGACCGCTCGTAGCGGAACGCCGGCCGGATGCGCTTAAAGATGCGGGGCACGGTCTCCACGTTGTGCGCCAGGACCTCGGGACGCGAGTCGAAGACCTGGGTCAAGAGCTCGGGGATCCCGTTGAAGTCCGGGATCAGGTTCTCGACGCCCGTGCCGGGGTTGAGCTCATGGATCTTGCGCACGGTCTCGGCGTAGAGCCAGGCGCCGCCGTCGGGCACGTCGTCACGGGCGACACCCGTGATCGTGGCATATCGGAGCTCCATCTTCTGGACGCTCTCGGCGACGCGGCGGGGCTCGTCCCGGTCGATCGGATCGGGCTTGCCGGTATCGATCTGGCAGAAGTCGCACCGGCGCGTGCACTGCTCGCCACCGATCAGGAAGGTGGCCTCGCGGTCTTCCCAGCACTCGAAGATGTTGGGACAACCAGCTTCCTGACAGACCGTGTGCAGACCCTCACCCTTGACGAGCTTCATCAGCTCGTTGTACTCGGGACCCATCTTCGCCCGGGTCTTGATCCACGCGGGCTTCTTCTCGATGGGGGTCTCGGCATTGCGGACTTCCAGACGCAACATCTTGCGTCCCTCAGGTGCGATAGTCACAAAGTCACCCTACGCCTGTTGCCCAGACGCCAGACCAAGCACCAGTACGGCGGGATGGTCGGCCTGCTGGAGGTCCGGCCACGGCTCGTACGGCTGCCACATGAGCAGCTCCTGCAAGTGCGGGGCGACGGCCTCGGCTGCCGTCGCGACCGCGACCCGCCGGCCCAGCTCGGCGGTCAACGAGGTGACGCCTGCGTCGGCGATCCCGCACGGGACGAACCGTTCGTAGTAGCCCAGGTCGACATCGGCGTTGAGACTGAATCCGTGCATCGTGACACCGCGGGCAACCCGGATGCCGATCGCGCCGATCTTCCGCTCGATCCGGCCAGGTGCCTTGGGCAGCCACACGCCGGAACGGCCGGGCACGCGTCCGGTCTCGACCCCGAGGTCGTGGCACGCCCGGATCAGGGCTTCCTCGACGCGCCGGACGTAATCGACGACGAGCACGTGGGACGGCAGCTTGGTGATGGGGTAGCCGACGAGCTGGCCCGGGCCGTGGAACGTGATCTTGCCGCCGCGATCGACATCGACGACCGGGGTGCCGTCGAACGGGCGCTCGTGGCGCTCGGTGCGGCGTCCGGCGGTGTAGACGGCCGGGTGCTCGAGGAACATCGCGGTGTCGGGAATCTCGTCGGCGACACGCTGGGCATGCAGCCCGCGTTGGATCTCCCAGGCGTCGAGGTAGTCGATGGCTCCGTCGCCATACCAGTCTTCGATGATCTGCAGCGTCACGTATCCAGCCTAGCCTCCCTGTGGATGACCGGCGGCGCGCCTTCGGCAGCCGCGGCACAGTGGGCGGATGGACTGGTTGTGGGTGCTGATCGTCGCGCTGCGGTCGGTCTCGCCCGCACCGGCGGACCACTGGGCCTCGACTCTCGCCGTGCTCGACCACGAACGGGCCGCGGCCTTCGCGCGGGCCGATGCCAAGCTCCTGGACCGCGTCTACGTGCGGGGCAGCGAGGCCCGGAGAGTCGACGCCGCGATGATCGCCGACCACCGCCGCCGCGGCGCCAGGGTCGTCGGCGCCGAGCTACGGATCCTGTCGTGTCGCGTGCTGTCGGCCTCCGGCTCGCGGGTCAGGCTCGACGTCGTCGATCGGCTCGCGCCCGCACAGGTCGTCTGGGCCGATGGTTCGTCGACCGCGCTGCCCTACGACGAGCCGTCGCGACGGGTCATCACGCTCCTGCGCACCGCTGGGGGCTGGCGGGTCGCGACGGCCAGTCCTCGCCCAGTGACCCGTCGCTGAGTTCGCGGCTCACGTCGAGATGCCCGTGAGCCGGGGAGTCATCGCAGGGCGGCCTCGAGCGTCGAGCCGATGTCGGGCTCCGAGAAGGTGAATCCTGCGTCGGTCAGTGCCCGGGGCGCGATCCGCAGCGAACCGAGCAGGTCCGCAGAGATGCCGCCGAGTGCGAGCTTGAGTGCGAAGGCGGGTGCGGCGAGGAAGGTGGGGCGGTGCACGGCAGCGCCGAGCGCATCGGTGAACTCGGCGTTGGTGACGGCTGTAGGCGCCGCGAAGTTGAACGGTCCGCTCAGGTCGGGGGACTCGATCAGCATCTCAACTCCACGCACCCAGTCGTGCACCGAGATGAACGACATGTACTGGCGGCCGCTACCCAGCCGGGCACCCCCACCGAGCTTCCACACCGGGACCATCAGGCCGAGGATTCCCTCATTGCCGTCGAGCACGAGCGACGTGCGAACGAAGCACACGCGAGCGCCTGCCTCGATCGCCGGTGAAGCAGCGGCCTCCCACTGACGGACGACGTCAGGCAGGAAGCCTTCGCCGGCGCTGCTCGACTCGGTCAGGAGTTCGTCACCGCGGTCGGTCCCGTAGTAGGACATGCCGGACGCCGAGATCATGGCCGGTGGTGTCGGTGAAGCCGCGATGGCTTTGGCCAAGGTGCCGGTCGTCGTCGTGCGGGACGTCACGATCTCCTGCGCACGGGCGCGGGTGCGCGGCCACTTGGAGACCGAGGACCCCGAGAGATTGACCACGACATCGGCGCGGTCGATCACGATCTGATCGATCCGTCCGGTGCTGGGGTCCCACGTCGACGAGTCATCGGCGGGCTGGCCCGAGCGCACCAGGCGGGTGACCTGGTGGCCGCGGGCCCGAAGGTGAGCGGTCAGTGCCGTGCCGAGGAAACCGGACGCACCACCGATGACGATCTGCATTCGGTCAGGACCCGAGCTCACCCTCGAAGGAGCCACCCTCGAGACGGTCCTTGATCGCGGTCAGGAAACGGGCCGCGTCGGCACCATCGACGATGCGGTGGTCGTAGGTCAGCGCGAAGTAGACCATCTGACGGACTGCGATGCTCTCGCCGATGTGCGGATCGGTGATGACGACCGGCCGCTTGACGACCGCGCCGGTGCCGAGGATTGCGACCTGCGGCTGGTTGATGATCGGCGTGTCGAACAGGGCGCCACGGCTGCCGGTGTTGGTCAGCGTGAAGGTTCCGCCCGACAGCTCGTCCGGCAGGATCTTGTTGTTGCGGGTGCGGTCAGCGACATCGGCGATCTTGCGCGCGATTCCAGCGATGTTGAGATCGCCCGCGTCCCGGATGACCGGTACGAGCAGGCCCTTGGGCGTCTCGACTGCGACACCGAGGTGCTCGCCGGCCGGGTAGGTCACGGTGCCGGCCTCGAGGTCGAGCGAGGAGTTGACCTGCGGGTAGGTCTTGAGCGCCTCGATCGCGGCCTTGGCGAAGAACGGCAGGAACGAGAGCTTGACCCCCTCGCGCTCGAAGAACGCGTCCTTGGTCCGCGCCCGAAGACGGGCGATCTCGGTGACGTCGATCTCGACGACTGTCGTCAGCTGGGCCGAGACCTGCAGCGATTCGTGCATGCGGGTTGCGATGGTCCGGCGCAGACGGCTGAGCTTCTCGGTCTTGCCGCGCAACGGCGAGGGATCGAGATTGCCCGAGGCAGGCGCATCGGTCGCCGCCGCTGGCGCAGACTCTGCGGCCGGGGCGGACTTCTCCACGGCGTCGAGCACATCCTGCTTGCGGATCCGGCCACCGACACCGGTGCCGGTCACGGCAGCCAGGTCGACGTCGTGCTGCTTGGCGAGCTTGCGGACGATGGGCGTGACGTAGGTGTCGCCGCCGCCGTTGGACTCGGCCCGCGGTGCCGCAGGGGCAGGTGTTGCGGCGGGCTCGGGCTGGGCCTGCGACTCGGGCTGGGCCGGCTCGGGTGTTGGAACGGGTGCAGGCTCCGGGGTCACAGCTGGCTCCGGGGCGGCAGCGGGCTCGGGTGCAGGCTCAGGCTCGGCCTCCGGTGCGGGTGCCTCTTCGGGCTCCGCGGCAGGCTGGGCGTCGGCCGTACCGATGATGGCGAGCTCGGCGCCGACCTCGACGGTCTCGTCCTCGGCGACCTTGATCTCCAGCAGTTTGCCGGCGACGGGTGACGGGATCTCGGTGTCGACCTTGTCGGTCGAGATCTCCAGCAGCGGCTCGTCGACGGCGACGTCGTCACCGACCTGCTTGAGCCACTGGGTCACGGTGCCCTCGGTGACACTTTCGCCCAGTGCAGGCAGGGTCACCGCGGTGCCGCCGGACGTCGGCTTGGCCTCGGCCTGGGGTGCTGGTGCGTTCTCGGCGGCGGCCTGCTCGGCCTCCGCGCTGCCCTCCGGTGCGGGGGAGCGCTCCTCGGAAGCGCTCGATGCCACGGGCTGCTCTGCCGGGGTCTCGTCGGCAGGCGCCTGCTCGGCGGGTACCTCTTCTGAGACGTTCTCCTCCGAGACCGGCGCCTCGGCGGGGGCTGCGTCGCCATCGGCGCTCTCACCCTCGTCACCGATGATCGCGAGCACGGCGCCAACCTCGACCGTGTCGTCCTCGTTGGCCTTGATCTCGAGCAGGACTCCGGCGACGGGCGACGGGATCTCCGTGTCGACCTTGTCGGTGGAGATCTCGAGCAGTGGCTCGTCGACGGCGACTGTGTCACCGACCTGCTTGAGCCATTGCGTGACGGTGCCCTCGGTGACGCTTTCGCCGAGAGCGGGAAGTGTGACAGACGTGGCCATGATGTCCTCTGGTTCTCCGGGTCAGGCGTGTGAGTGGAGGGGCTTGCCGGCAAGTGCGAGTGCCGCTTCGCCGAGTGCTTCGTTCTGGGTGGGGTGCGCGTGGATGAACTGGGCGACGTCCTCGGGATAGGCCTCCCAGTTGACCATCAGCGATGCTTCGCCGACCTGCTCGCCGTAGCGGGAGCCGATCATGTGGACGCCGACAATCGGGCCGTCCTTCTGGCGCACGAGCTTGACGATGCCGGTGGTCTTGAGGATCTGCGACTTGCCGTTGCCGCCCAGGTTGTACTCCTGGATCTCGACGTTGTCGTCGCCGAACTTCTCACGTGCCTGCGGCTCGGTGATGCCGACCGAGGCGATCTCGGGCTCGCAGTAGGTGACGCGAGGGATGCCTGAGTCGATGACCGGCTGCGGGTTGAGTCCGGCGATCTCCTCGGCGACGAAGATGCCGTGGGCGAAGCCGCGGTGCGCGAGCTGAAGCCCGGGCACCAGGTCGCCGACGGCGAAGACGCCCTTGACGTTGGTCGCGAGCCGCTCATTGGTCGGCACCCAGCCACGATCGACCGTGACGCCGGCCTCCTCGTAGCCCAGGCCTGAGGAGTTGGGCCCACGGCCCACCGCCACCAGAACCAGGTCGGTCTCGATCGTGTCGCCGTTCTCCAGCGACACCGTGACGCCCTCGTCGGTCTGCTTGACCCCGGAGAACTTGATGCCGGTCTTGAAGTTGATCTTGCGCTTGCGGAACGCGCGCTCGAGCTGCTTGCTGAGCGCGGGATCCTCCAGCGGGACGAGCGTGGGGAGGGCCTCGATGATCGTGACGTCGGCCCCGAAGGACTTCCAGACCGACGCGAACTCCACGCCGATGACGCTGCCACCGATGATGACGACCTTTTCCGGCACCTCGCTCATCGTGAGCGCCTCGTCGCTGGTGATGACGCGTCCGCCGATCTCCAGCCCGGGCAGGGTGCGGGCGTAGGAGCCGCTCGCGAGCACGATGTTGGTGCCGGTGTAACGCTCGCCAGCCACCTCGATGGTGCCGCCGCCGTCAGGCGAGGTCTCGACGAGCTCGCCCTCGCCCTCGACCACGGTGATGCCACCGGCCTTGATCAGGCCCTGCAGACCCTTGTACATGCGGGCGACGACATCGTCCTTGTAGGCGTTGACACCATTCATGTCGATGCCCTCGAACGTCGACTTGACGCCGAACTGCTCGCTCTCGCGCGCCGTGTCCGCGACCTCGGCCGCGTGCAGCAGGGCCTTGGTCGGGATGCAGCCGTTGTGCAGGCACGTGCCGCCCAGCTTGCCCTTCTCGACCAGTGCCACGGTCTTGCCAAGCTGTACGGCGCGCAGTGCGCAGGCATAGCCTCCGCTGCCGCCGCCGAGAATCACAATGTCGAAGTTGTTGCCGGCGCCGTCCGCCACGGTGTCCTCCCAAGGATCGCTCTCGACCTCATCTTGTCACTCCGGACCATGAACCTGCCACCGGGGTTGATCGGGCGTGCCCGTCGATCGGGCACACTTGTGCCATGGGAATCTTCCGCGGCCGAAAGGTCAGGACCGCTGGTGGTGCTGTCGTCTCCGACCGCAACGCCGGCCGCGCCGATCTGGATGCGCTGCGCGCCTTCGCCGAGTCGCGCAAGGGGGTCGAGGCGTACATCGAGCCCAAGACGTCGGTGACCCAGACGACGTTGCTCCTGGTCGCGGGCGACGGCGAGTCGATCCGCCGCCGCGTGGCGTCACCGCAGGCGGCCCGCGACTTCTCTCGCAAGAAGCTCAACGTCCCGGTCTACGACGCCAACCTGGTCGGTGTCCCGACCCGCAAGCGCGAGTACGACCTGCGCAAGGCCAAGGGGGCGACGCCGCCGACCCGGACCACGGCCTCACCGCCGCCGAGACAGACTCCCAAGGAGCTTGCCGCGATCATGACCCTCGAGTCGATTGCCGGCGTCGAGCCGTTGCCGAGCGCGCCGTCGTTCGACCAGCTTATGAGGGTCTACAAGAAGGCGCGTTCGCGGTCGCACCCCGATCGCGTCGGCGGCGCGAGGGAACGATGGGACACCGTCGAAGAGGCCGCGCGGACCCTGGGCCTGCCGGACTGAGGTCCCCGACCCGTCCTAGTGCCAGCCGGTCGGATCGAGCCCGCCGGGCACCTCGGCCGCGGCGTCGTACGGCGTCCGAGTGAAGACGAACGACGCCAGCACGAGCCGGGTGGCATCTCCCGCGCTGTCGCGCTCTGCGACGAGTGGCTCACCGCGGTAGTAGCCGTCGAGGCCGGTCCAGCCGTCCACGTCCACGTCCGGGCCGAACCGGGCGCCGCGCCCCTCGCCGGGTGTGCCCAGCCGGAGCCGACCGTCCGACTCGAGCGTCAGCCGGAACTCGTACGTCCCCCAGAACCACGGCCCGACCAGGTCGAGTGCCGCGCTCTGGGCTCCGTCCGCGTGCCACGGGGCCGGGAGGGTCGGCTCGCGCTCGGCGAACAGGTCCAGCAGTTCGGAGGTCGCAGGGCCGAGGCCGCTCGTGGCGTTGGTCATCAGCACGACCCCGTCGCCCGTGGCGACGTCGACCCGCATGGTTGCGAGGAAACCGGGCATGGACCCGCCGTGCCCCGCGAACCTGCGGCCTGCCACGTTCCACGTCTGCCAGCCGAGCCCGTGCGCGCCGGTCCATGCGGCGTCAACCATGTCGTTGACAGCGATGGGGCGCAGCATCTCGGCGAGGGTGCGGGGGGCGAGGACGTCCTGGGTGTGCCCCGCGAGGAATGCCGCCCACACCGCCAGGTCCTGGACCGTCGACCACAGCTGGCCGGCCGGAGACATCGCGCCCGCATCGTGCTCAGGCTCGGCGTGCAGCAGATCTGCAAGCGGGTGCACCGCGAGCCCGGGTGCGGCTGGGGTCTCGGGGCGGAGAGTCGTGCGGGACATGCCCAGCGGCGCCAGGATCCCGATGCGGACGGCGTCCTGCCACGGCTGCTCGCGGAGCCTGGCGATGAGCTCGCCCAGCACCGCATAGCCGACGTTGGAGTAGTGGAACGTCGTGCCGGGCGTCGCGCGCAGGGCAGGAGCGCTGGCCACCAGGTCGGTCCATGAACCGCCCTGGCTCCGTTCCCACCACTGACCATCGGACTCGGCCTGCAGGCCGGACGTGTGGGTCAGCAGCTGAGCGATCGTGACCTGCGGGAACGGCACCTCGGGCAGGTGAGTCCCGATCGTGTCCCCGAGGTCGAGCCGGCCCTCGTCGCGCAACCGCATGACCTCGACGCCCACGAAGGTCTTGGAGATCGACCCGATCCGGTACTGGGTGTCGGTCGACGCGACCGGGCCATCGACCCGGCCGTCGATGGCTCCGATCGCCTCGGACCAGACGAGCTGGCCATCGCGCACGATGCCTGCGGTGATCGAAGGCAGGCGCTGCTTCGACTGCTCGACCGCGAGCCGGTGGGACAGGGCGCGGGCCGTGGAGTGGTCGATCGTCATCGAGTCGTGGACAACTCCGTCGCGAGCCTGACGAGCGTGCGTACGCCGACACCGGTGCCGCCGACCGGGGTGTAGTCCGTCGCGCCGCCCTCGTTGAACGACGGCCCGGCGATGTCGATGTGTGCCCACGAGATGTCGCCCACGAACTCGCGCAGGAACGCTGCTGCGAACAGGGCGCCGCCGTACGGCTTGGGATTGTGCTGACGGAGGTCGGCGATGCTCGAGGAGGTGACCTTGCCTTTCATCTCCTCGGTGATCGGGAGGCGCCACATCGACTCGCCCGCCACGCGCGAGGCGGCCAGGACGGTCTCACCGAGCTCGTCGTCGTTGCTCATGACGCCGCTGGTCAGCTCGCCGAGCGCCACGACGCAGGCTCCGGTCAGGGTTGCGACGTCGACGATGTGATCGGGCTTGGCCTCCGCGGCGAGCGCAAGGCCGTCGGCGAGGACCAGTCGACCCTCGGCGTCGGTGTTGTGCACCTCAACGGTTGCTCCACTGCGCATGTGGAGCACGTCGCCCGGACGGGTTGCGCCGCCGCTCGGCATGTTCTCGGCGAGGCAGGCGTACGCCGTGATCTTGATCGGCAGTCCGAGCCGGGCGATCGCGACGGTCGCCGCGACGACCGCGGCGGCTCCGGCCATGTCGAGCTTCATGGTCTGCATCGAGGCCCCGGGCTTGATCGAGAGTCCGCCCGAGTCGAAGGTGATGCCCTTGCCAACCAGCGCGAGGTGGGCGACAGCGTCGGCCGGCTCGTACGACAGAGTCACGAGTCGGGGTGGGCTGTCCGAGCCCTGACCCACGCCGAGGATCCCGCCGCACTTCTCCTTGGCAAGCCGCCTCTCGTCCCACACCGAGACCCTGACGTCGGTGCCGGCGTGCGCCGTGATGGCCTCGGCGAAGGCGCCGGGTCGCAGGTCGCCAGGAGGCGTGTTGACCCAGTCGCGGGCGACGTTGACCGCCTCTGCGACGGTGGCCGCGCGCTCGACTGCCTTGGTCGCGGTGGTCTGCCGGGCGAACGGGCTGAGGATCACGATCGACGTCAGGACCTTCTTCTTGGCATCCTTCTTGGCCGACTTGTAGGTCTCGAAGACGTATCCACCCAGCGCGACGCCCTCGGCGATTGCCTCGACCTCGTCGACACCGGCCGGGTGCAGGGCCAGCGCGATGCTGGTTGCGTTCTTGGCGGCGCGGACGCCTCGCGCGGCAGCCCGACGCAGGTCTTCGGCCGTGGGCGCCTCAGGCAGCGCGACGGCCACGACGGTGGACGCCTTGATGCCGTCCCCGCCCGGGAACGTCACGGTCTGCCCCTTCTCGCCGGTGAATCCCAGCAGGTCGAGGATGGCGGCGAACTCTCCCTTGTCCTCGTCGCCGCGGATCCCGAGGATCAGCGCGTCGGCTTGGGCAGTGGTCGGCTTGGCAGTGCTGAGGCTGACAGAAGGCGAAGGCATGTCTGTCACTCTATGGTCGCGAGCTCGTCGAGCGCGACCACCCTCTAGGTTGGCTGGTATGGACCTGTTGCATTCGCCATTGCACGACCGTCATGTCGCCCTGGGCGCCAAGCTCGCCGAGTTCGGGGGGTGGGAGATGCCCTTGGAGTACGCCGGCGGGAGAGTGCTCGCCGAGCACAAGGCAGTCCGAGAGGCGGTCGGCCTGTTCGACGTCAGCCACCTCGGCAAGGCGCTCGTGCGGGGATCCGGCGCTGCGGAGTTCGTCAACACGTGCTTCACCAACGACCTGGGACGCATCGATAGCGGCAAGGCCCAGTACACGTTGTGCTGTGACGAGGACGGCGGCACGGTCGACGATCTGATCGCCTACCTGCGCAGCGACTTCGAGGTCTTCCTGATCCCCAACGCTGCCAACACGGCCTCAGTGGTCGCACGACTCGAGGCGGCGGCGCCGACCGGCATCGAGGTCGTCGACCAGCACCGCGACTTCGCCGTGCTCGCGATCCAGGGCCCGTTCAGCGATGAGGTGCTGACCTCGCTCGACCTGCCCGTCGACCACGAGTACATGTCGTTCGCCGATGCGACCATCGCGGGCCACGACATCACGGTGTGCCGCACGGGCTACACGGGTGAGCGCGGCTACGAGCTGGTTGTTCCGTCTGCATCGGCCGGCGAGGTGTGGGACGCCGTCATTGCCGCGGGGCAGGCACACGGCATCCGGGCCTGCGGTCTCGGCGCGCGTGACACGTTGCGTACCGAGATGGGCTACCCGCTGCACGGGCACGAGCTGTCTGCCGAGATCAGCCCCGTCATGGCCCGGGCAGGTTGGGCGGTCGGCTGGAAGAAGCCGGCATTCTGGGGCAAGGCGGCGTTGGAGCGACAGCGCGAGGAGAAGGTCGTGCGTACGCTCCGCGGTCTCCTCTCGCAAGGGCGGGGCATCCCACGCCCGGGCATGAGAGTGCTCGATGCTGAAGGCAGGGAGCTTGGTGAGATCACCTCCGGCACGTTCTCGCCCACGCTGCGTCAGGGGATCGCCTTGGCGCTGCTCGAGCGGTCGGTCGAGGATGGCGCGACCGTCGTGGTGGACGTCCGTGGCCGCTCGGAGGCGTTCACCGTCACCAAGCCGCCCTTCGTGCAGCCGTCCACCAAGTCCAGCTAGCCCGCGCGGCGGACTCGCTAGGGTGGTGCGCCACACCCGTTCGACCACAGGAGCAGTGCGATGAGCTGGACATGGACGTTGGAGACCTCACTGGGTGAAGTCACCGGGCGCTCGGAGGTCTTCGAGAGTCGTGGAGACGCCGAGTCGTGGGTCGGCGAGGCGTTCGGAGAACTGCTCGAACAGGGCGTCGACCAGGTACGGCTGTTCGACGGTGAGACCCAGATCTACGGGCCGATGTCACTCCACGCCGAAAACAACTGACCCACGGGCTCAAGGACCCGGGCTCGTCCTAGTAGCGGCTGGCCAGTGCCTCGCCGCGCTTGAGCTGCGGCTTCGGCAGGCGGAACCTGCGCAGCTGCGTGCTGCGCAGCACGGTGTACGCGATCGAGCCGCCGATCTCGTCAGGATCGAATCGCGCCTTGAGCTGCTTGCGCAGCCCGCGCACCAGGATGATCTCGTCGAGCACAGTCCCGATGATCACGAACGGGTAGAGCACGAATGTCGCAGCCGCGCTCCACTGGGCGCCGGCGCCGACGATGCTCAGCAGCAGGATCAGGACCAGGAAGATCAGCAGGAACTCGGCGAAGTTCCAGCGGCGGTCGACATAGTCACGGCAGAACTTGCGTACCGGACCGCGCTCGCGAGCCGGGAGGAACTTCTCGTCGCCGGTCTTGAGCGCTTCGCGCTGCTTAAGCCGCAGCTCCTCGCGGGCCGCGCGCTCGCGCTTGACCTGGTCCTTGCGGGACACCGGAACCTTCATCTGCTTCTTGCGGGCCGCCTCGGCCTGCTTGCGACTGGGCGTCGCGCGCCCTTTGCCTGACTCCGTCTCGTCTACCACCCGGGTCACCCTACCCGTAGGCTGGAGAGCATGAACGAGCGTCTGCGAGCGGGTCACGATACGGGAGTCGTGCTGCCGTCTCGGTGCTGTCGATTGGTCACGCAGGTGACCCGATGAGCCTGGGCAGCCGCATCGCGACGATCTTCCGGTCCTGGCGATTCAGGGGCGACGACGTCGATGGTCTGAAGGACCGGCTCGACGAGACGTACCGGACCCAGACCGCACTCCTTCGTCAGGTACGCCGCGGGGTCGCCGATGTTGCAACGAGCCGCAAGCGGGTCGAGCTCCAGCTCGTGGCCCTGACCCAGCAGTCCGCACAGCTCGACGACGAAGCGCGTCAGGCGGTCGCCCGGGGTGACGACGACGGCGCACGCTCGGTGCTGACCCGCAAGGTCGCTATCGAAAAGGCTGCGCAGGACCTCACCGCACGGCACGCCGATCTCAAGTCCGAGGAGAACAACCTGACGGCAACTGCGCTCAAGGTTGAGCGCGACGTCGAGGCATTCCGCGTCCGCAAGGACACCCTGGCGGCCCGGCACACCGCAGCCGCAGCCCGTGCGGAGATCAACAGTGCGACCTCGGGCATCAACTCGTCGGTCAGCGACGTGGGCCAGGCCATGGCGTCCGCGGAGCGGCGCACGCGTGAGCTCGAGGCGACCGCTGATGCCGTCGACGAGCTCGTGGCCGACGGGATCGTGGGCCGGCCGGGGGAGAGCGCCGACGCTGCGCTCGGTCGGCAGTTCGACGCGGCACTGGACGATGCCGAGGTCGATCGCCAGCTCGAGCAGATTTCAGGTCACGGGAAGGACGACGATGGCACGGACACGCTTCCGAAGTGACCGCGGTCTGACGCTGCGGATGGGCGGCGTCGGCCTGGGCCTGGGCCTCCTCTACGTTGCGTTCGGTGCAGTGCTGCTGACCGCCACTCCGCTGGGCGGATTCGGCATCGTGATCGTGCTCGCGATGGCTTGGGGCCAGTGGTACTTCTCAGACTCCCTGGCGCTGAAGTCGATGGGTGCCAAGATCGTCCAACCCGAGCAGGCACCTGAGCTGCACGCCATGATCGACCGGCTCTGCGCGCTCGCCGACATGCCCAAGCCACGGGTCGCCGTAGCGGTGACCGACATGCCCAATGCCTTCGCGACCGGTCGCTCGCCCCGACACTCCGCAGTGTGCGTCACGACCGGCATCATGCAGCGACTCGACGCCGACGAGCTCGAGGGCGTGCTGGCGCACGAGCTCTCGCACGTGGCCAACCGTGACGTCACCGTCATGACCGTCGCGTCCTCGCTGGGGTTGCTCGCGGGTTTCATCACGCGGTGGGGCATGTATGCCGGCAACATCTTCGGCGGGCGGAACAACAGGAACAACGGCGCGGTGTTTCTCGTGGTGTTCCTGGTCAGCATGGCGGTGTACTTCCTGAGCTTCATCCTGACCCGCTCGCTGTCGCGCTATCGCGAGCTGAGCGCCGACCGCAGCGGGGCGTACCTGACCGGTCGGCCGTCGAAGCTGTCCTCTGCGCTGGTCAAGATCTCCGGCGACATGGCACGGATCCCCAACAGCGACCTGCGCGAGGGCCAGGCGATCAGCGCCTTCTTCTTCGCCCCGGCAATCAACCGGCAGTCCATCGGCGCACTGTTCTCCACGCACCCGCCTCTCCAGCAGCGGCTCGACCAGCTCGCGCAGGTCAGCGCCGAGCTCTCGGAGCGCTAAGTGGGCATCTTCGACTCGCTGCTGGGCCGCAGCAAGCCGCCACCGGCCGACCTTGACGTCCTGTTTGCCGTGCCACAGGCCGCGCTGTCCCTGCAGACCGAAGGATTCACCACCTCCGGCTCGGGCTCGGTCTGCTTCCGTGACGTCGAGGGCAAGGCGGACGACGCTGTGATGGCCGAGGCGGAGCAGCTCATCCTGGCCGGGACAGGGGCGACGGTCGCCCGCAGCGAGGACCGGTTCGGATTCCACTGGCTCACGGTGGCACGTGCTGATCACGACGTGTCGGGCCTCGTGACCGACCTGCACGCCGTCAACAGCTCGCTGGTGGACGCGGGTTTCGGCTCTGCGTTGCTGTGCTCGACGATCGGTTTCGCCACCCCCGACGGCATGCCGCTCGGCCTGGTCTACCTCTACAAGCGCGGCACGTTCTACCCGTTCGCGCCGCTGGCGGGGGACAAGCGCGACAACGCGCTGGAGCTGCAGGTCAGGGGAGTCGTCGGCGAAGACGTGCCGGTCGAGCCAGATCTCACCAAGTGGCTCGCGATCTGGGGAGCACCGGGGTTGACCTAGGAGACGTCGTGGGCGCCGTCGCGATAGGTTGGCCAAGTGACGTTCGCCGCGCTGTCCCGTGACCAGATCCAAGCTCTGCTCGACGAGCAGACCGCCGCCTACCGCACATTGCAGAAGTCGGGTCTCAAGCTCGACCTGACCCGCGGCAAGCCCTCGCCGGAGCAGCTCGACCTGTCGAACGACCTGCTGTCGTTGCCCGGTCAGGACTTCACCGACGCGGCCGGGACGGACACCCGAAATTACGGGGGGCTCACGGGTCTGGCTGAGCTCCGTGAGATCTTCGCGCCAATCATGCAGGTTCCCGTCGCCCAGGTCGTCGCCGGTGACAACGCGAGCCTCGCGATGATGCACGACAACTTGGTCTTCGCGCTGTTCCACGGCGTGGCGGACTCCGAGCAGCCCTGGGGAGTCGAGGAAGCGGTCAAGTTCATCTGCCCCGTTCCCGGCTACGACCGACACTTCGCCCTGTTGGAGGAGTACGGCATCGAGATGCTCCCGGTCGATCTGCTCGACGACGGGCCCGACGTCGACGCCGTGCGTGAGCTGGTCAAGGATCCCGCAGTCAAGGGCATGTGGCTCGTTCCGACGTACTCCAACCCGACCGGGTCGGTCGTGAGCGAGGCGGTTGCCGCCGAGCTCGCCGCGATGGAGACCGCAGCGCCGGACTTCCGGATCTTCTGGGACAACGCCTACGCGGTGCACCACCTGACCGAGCAGCAGACCAAGACCGCCGACATCCTGGGCTTGTGCTCGGCGTCGGGGCACCCCAACCGGGCCGTGATCTTCGCATCGACCTCCAAGATCACCTTCGCCGGCTCCGGTGTCTGCTTCCTGGGCAGCTCCCCGGACAACATCGCGTGGTACCTCGGCCATCTCGGCAAGCGCACGATCGGCCCGGACAAGGTCAATCAGCTCCGCCACGCCCGGCACCTAGGTGACGTCGACGGGGTTCACGCCCTGATGGACCGTCACCGCGCGATCCTCGCTCCGAAATTCCAGGCCGTCGTTGACATCCTGAAGGCCCGACTCGGCGAGCACGCCGTCGCGAGCTGGACCGAGCCCAAGGGTGGCTACTTCGTGAGCCTGGACGTCCTCGACGGCACCGCCACGCGCGTCATCCAGCTGGCTCGTGAGGCCGGGGTAGCCATGACGCCGGCCGGAGCCGCGTTCCCATATGGCGACGACCCGCGCGACCGCAACATCCGGATCGCTCCGTCCTACCCGTCCCCGGACGAGCTGGCGGCCGCGATCGACGTGCTGGCGACCTGCGTGCTCATCGCCACAGCCGAGCAAGCCCTCGCCCAGTAGCCACCGGCTCAGCGGGGACGTGAGCGTGCGGGGGGTGAGGGGATGAGAATCCTGGTCGCGCCGGACGCCTTCGGCGGCACGCTGTCCGCGCCCGAGGCGGTCAAGGCCATCATCGAGGGCTGGCACCGGCATGCTCCGGGCGATGTGCTGACCGCTGCCGCGATGGCCGACGGCGGTCCGGGATTCGTCGATGTCCTGCACCAGGGCATCGGCGGCGCGCTGGCCGCCGTGACGGTACGTGGCCCGGTCGGCCTCGAGGTGCCGGTCACGCTCCTGCACGCCGACGGCACGGCATATGTCGAGAGCGCCCAGGCGTGCGGACTCCACCTCGTCGACCCGCCGGACCCGACCCACTCATCGACGTATGGCGTGGGCCAGGCCGTCGACGCTGCCGTCGCGGCGGGCGCCACGCGCATCGTCGTCGGACTCGGCGGCAGCGCGACCAACGACGGGGGAGCAGGGCTGCTTGCGGCCCTCGGCGCCACCGCGGACGTGCCGCTCGACGCCGGTCCGTCAGGACTGTCCGGCATCACCGAGATCGATCTCTCAGCGGCGCAGGGTCGTCTCGCGGACATCGAGCTGGTCATTGCCGCCGACGTCGACCTCGGCCTGCTGGGCATGTTCGGCGCGACCAAGACCTTCGGCCCGCAGAAAGGGCTGTCCGACGAGCAGATCATTGCCGTGGACGGGGTGCTCGACCGATATGTCGTCGCGTGCTGTGGCCCGACCCCTGCCGAGCGACGCATCGCGGACGCCAAGGGCGCGGGCGCCGCCGGTGGCCTGGGCTTCGCCCTGATGCTGCTCGGCGGGCACGTCGTGTCGGGCATCGATCTGGTGGCCGAGGCCGTGGGTCTCACGACGCAGGCTGCCGAGCACGACCTGGTCGTGACCGGTGAAGGCACCTACGACTTCTCCTCGCGCGCCGGCAAGGTCGCCTTCGGCGTGGCGACGGTCGCCGCCGCGGCGGCTCGCCCGTGCATCGTCCTGGCCGGACAGGTCAGTGTCGGTTCCCGGGAGATGCGGGCGATGGGCATCGAGAGCGCGTACGCCGTGGCCGATGTCGTCGGTCTCGAGTCGTCGATGCGCGAGCCCTTCGCTGGGCTCGCGACGCTGGCCGAGCGCGTTGCCCGCACGTGGTCGCCCCGCGCCGTGGAGTGACGGCGTACGATGGAATGGAATCGCCACGGTCCCTGTTGACATCGTGACGAGACCACGGACCAGATTGCTGCACCGAATTTTGGGGAGGACCCACATGACGATCGAGACTGAACAGTCCACCGTCGAGACCGCACCTGCCACGGAAGTGACCCTCAGCGAGGGCGCCGCCGAGAAGGTGAGCAGCCTGCTCGCGCAGGAAGGTCGCGATGACCTCTCGCTCCGCATCGCGGTGCAGCCCGGCGGTTGTTCCGGACTGCGTTACCAGCTCTTCTTCGACGAGCGTTCGCTCGACGGCGACCAGATCTTCGAGTTCGGTGGCGTCAAGGTCGTTGTCGACCGGATGAGCCTCCCGTACCTCGGCGGCGCGACGATCGACTTCGTCGACACGATCGAGAAGCAGGGCTTCACGATCGACAACCCCATGGCCACCGGCTCGTGCGCCTGCGGTGACTCGTTCCACTGACGCACTGAGAGTTACTTCATACGACGGCCTCCCGCATTGCGGGAGGCCGTTGTCTATGGTGTTGGGGTGCACCTCGCCATCACCGGATCAATCGCCACTGACCACCTCATGACCTTCCCGGGCAAGTTCGCCGATTCACTCGTGCCGGACCAGCTCGACAAGATCTCGCTGTCCTTCCTCGTGGAGGACCTCGACGTACGTCGCGGGGGGTGTGCCGCGAACATCACCTACGCGCTGGCCAAGCTGGGCCACCGCGCGCTGCTCGTCGGCGCTGTCGGCCGCGACTTCGAGGCCGAGTACCGCGGCTGGCTCGACGCGGCGGGTGTTGACACCTCCGGCGTCCTGGTCTCGGAGACCCGGCACACCGCGCGCTTCGTCTGCACGACCGACACCGACATGGCACAGATCGCCACCTTCTACGCCGGTGCGATGTCCGAGTCACGCGATATCGATCTGCTAGCCGCCGGTGACGGCTTCGACCTCGTCCTGGTCGGCCCCGACGACCCCGAGGGCATGCTGCGGCACACCAACACGTGCCGCGAGCACGGCATCCCGTTTGCGGCCGACGTCTCGCAGCAGCTGGCCTGGGCCGAGGGCGACGTCATCCGAGAGCTGATCGACGGCGCGACCTACCTGTTCAGCAATGACTACGAGGCTGCGCTGATCGAGCAGAAGACCGGCTGGTCCTCCGCAGACGTCCAGGCGCACGTCGTGACCCGCATCGTGACCCGCGGCAAGGACGGCGTCACGGTCTATCCGGCCGACGGCGACTCGATCCATGTCGACGCGATCGAGGGCATCGTCGCGGTCGACCCGACCGGCGTCGGTGACAGCTTCCGCGCCGGATTCCTCGCCGGCGTCGCAGCGGGTCTGGACTTCGAACGATCCGCACAGATCGGCTGCACGATCGCGGCCAGCGTCGTCGAGACGGTTGGCACCCAGGAGTACCAGCTGGACCGCGACGGCTTCCTCAAGCGCATCGGTTCGGCGTACGGCGAGACTGCTCGTAGCGAGATCGACGCCGCGCTCTCCCTGACGTGACAGACCACTTCCCTCGTCCTGCACAACACAGGCTGACCTCAGCGCAACCACCCGGTCGCGCTGAAGTAAGGTGCTCTCGTGTCATCACGTGACAAACATGGTCCAGAAAGGCGCCCCGTGGCCCGGATGAAGTTGGCGGTTCTCGCCGTTGCCGCCGTCGCATTGAGCGGCTGTTCCCCGATCGACGATTCGGACATCAAGCGGCTTGCGCTGCCTGTCGCCGGAAGCGATCGCTCTCAGTCGATGTGGGACCTGTGGTTGGGTGCCTGGATCGCCGCACTCGCCATCTTCCTGCTGGTCTTCGGCCTGATCGTCTACGCGATGATCCGCTACCGCCGGCGCAGCGACGACGAGGTCCCGGTCCAGACCCGCTACAACCTGCCTATCGAGGCGCTCTACACGTTCGCCCCGGTCATCATCGTTGCGGTCTTCTTCTTCCACGCCGTGACGTCGCAGAACGACATGCTGCGCGACGTGGAGAACCCCGACCATGTCGTCGAGGTCGTCGGCAGCAAGTGGCAGTGGGCGTTCAACTACATCGACGAGCCCGCAACGCAGGGTGACGACGTCTTCGACATCGGCACGACCGAGGACCCGACCGAGTTGTGGCTTCCGGTCAACGAGTCCGTGCGTTTCCGTCTGCGGTCACCTGATGTCATCCACTCGTTCTGGGTCCCGGAGTTCTACTTCAAGATGGACGTCATCCCGGGCCAGAAGAATCACTTCGACATGACACCGACCCGGGAAGGCGTCTTCACCGGGCGCTGCGCCGAGTTGTGTGGCCTCTACCACTCGCGGATGATCTTCAAGGTCCACGTGGTGTCCAAGGCCGAGTACGACGCACACCTGGTCGAGCTCAAGGACAGCGGCGAGATCGGGGCCCCCCAGGGCGCGAAGGAAGCCAGGACCATTGCCGGGCTCAACGAGAACGAGAGTGAGGACTAGGTCTGATGGCCACCACCACCGCAGCATTCGAGACACCGCGCGAGACGACGCGCGAGCGCACTCTCGGGCAGAAGGTCGTCACAGTCCTGACGACAACCGATCACAAGGTGATCGGCAACATGTACCTGATCACCTCGTTCGCCTTCTTCATCATCGGAGGCATCCTGGCGCTGCTGATCCGCGCCGAGCTCGCTCAGCCGGGCACGCAGCTGGTCGATGACGAGACGTACAACCAGCTCTTCACGATGCACGGCACGATCATGTTGCTGATGTTCGCCACGCCGCTGTTCTTCGGCTTCGCGAACGCCATCATGCCGCTGCAGATCGGTGCGCCTGACGTGTCGTTCCCGCGGCTCAACATGTTCAGCTACTGGCTCTACCTGTTCGGCTCGACGATCGTGGTGTCGGGCTTCTTCGTGCCCGGTGGCGCGGCGAGCTTCGGCTGGTTCGCCTACGCACCGCTGAGCGATGCGGTCAACTCGCCGGGTATCGGTGGAGACCTGTGGGTCATGGGCCTGTGGATGTCCGGCCTCGGCACGATCCTGGGTGCAGTCAACTTCATCACCACGATCTTCACGATGCGCGCGCCCGGCATGACGATGTTCCGCATGCCGATCTTTGTGTGGAACACCTTGATCACCAGCATGCTCGTGATCATCGCGTTCCCGATCTTCGCGGCTGCGTTGCTAGCCCTCGAGGCCGACCGCCGACTCGGTGCCCATGTTTTCGACGCCGCCAACGGTGGGCCGATCCTGTGGCAGCACCTGTTCTGGTTCTTCGGTCACCCAGAGGTCTACATCATCGCGTTGCCGTTCTTCGGCATCGTCAGCGAGATCCTTCCGGTCTTCTCCCGCAAGCCGATCTTCGGCTACATGGGTCTGGTCGGCGCGACCCTGATGATCGCCGCCCTGTCGGTGGCGGTGTGGGCCCACCACATGTTCGTGACCGGTTCGGTCGACCTGGCGTTCTTCTCCTTCATGTCGTTCCTGATCGCGGTGCCTACCGGAGTCAAGTTCTTCAACTGGATCGGCACGTTGTGGGGCGGATCTCTGTCCTTCGACACGCCGCTGATCTTCTCGCTGGGCTTCCTCACGACCTTCCTGTTCGGCGGTCTCACCGGCGTGATCCTGGCGGCTCCGACCTTGGACTTCCAGGTTTCCGACACGTACTTCGTCGTGGCGCACTTCCACTACGTCGTGTTCGGCACCGTGGTGTTCGCGATGTTCGCCGGTTTCTACTACTGGTGGCCCAAGCTCACCGGTCGCATGCTCGACGAGAAGCTCGGCAAGATTCACTTCTGGCTTCTGTTCATCGGCTTCCACCTGACGTTCCTGGTGCAGCACTGGCTGGGCGTCGAGGGCTTCCCGCGTCGCTACGCTGACTATGGCCCCAACGACGGATTCACCACGCTCAACGAGATCTCGTCGATCGGCGCGTTCCTGCTGGGCGCCTCAACGTTGCCGTTCTTCTACAACGTGTGGAAGTCCCGCAAGTCCCCGCTCGTGGGGCTGGACGACCCCTGGGGCTGGGGCCGCTCGCTGGAGTGGGCCACGTCCTCACCCCCGCCGCGCCACAACTTCGAGTCACTGCCGCGCATCCGTTCCGAGAGCCCAGCTTTCGACCTCCACCACCCGGAGATCGCAGCACTCGAGCTGGCGCACAATCCGGGGGAGTCGTCGGCCCTGGCCGATGCTCCGGACGTCAGCGGCAAGAATTCCCAGGCCAACGGCCGGGCGAACGACGACACGGAAGGTCGCTGAGCCATGAAGGCCGAGTACTGGACAATCATCTCGACCGGGATCTTCTTCGCCTTGGTTGCGCCGATCTACTGGGTGCTCACCAAGGACCCCACCGGCACCACGGCTCTGGCGATGACGTTCCTGCTGACCGCGCTGCTGGGCTTCTACCTCGGTGTCGTCGCCAAGCAGATCCCCGATCGTCCTGAGGACCGCAGCGACGGTGAGATCGCCGATGGTGCGGGTGAACAGGGCTTCTTCCCCCCGTACAGCTGGTGGCCGCTCTGCGCCGCGGCTGCGGTCGGCGTTGTCGTGCTGGGTGTCGTGATCGGTTGGTGGCTGTTCATCATCGGAGCAGGCCTGGTCGGCCTCACCGTGATCGGTTGGGTGTTCGAGTACTACCGCGGCATCCACGCGCACTGATTGGCCGTGCCCTCCACGGATTCTGGAAGCGTCACACCGACCCTTTAGGATGACGTGGTGAGGGAACTTCGTCTGTCTGCCCTGGTCGCGTGTGCGGCGATCTTCGTGGTGTCTGCGTGCACCGCCGACGGCGTGACCGATGCGCTGAGCCCCGAGCCGGCCAAGGATCCTGCGGTCCTGACCGCGAACGTCAAGGCCAAGGCCAGCGACGTGCCGGTCAGCACAGTCGTATCGGTCAAGGTCGAGCACGGCGATGTCACGAGCGGCAAGCTGGTCACCAAGGACGGCAAGTCGAAGGTGCCAGGCCGGGTCGCGGGTGACTCGTGGACCGCGAGCGAGCGGCTCGAGCCGGACACTGCCTACTCCCTCGAGGTCAGCGCACGCGGCGAGGACGGCGAGCGCCAGCAGCTCTCCCGCAGCTTCAGCACGCAGGCGCTCACACTGGCCCAGCAGACCTATCCTGCGGTCGCCCCGTTGCAGGGTGAGACGGTCGGAGTGGGCATGCCGGTCATCGTGACGTTCGACGTGCCCGTCGAGAACAAGGCGCTGTTCGAGCGCAACATGCAGGTGCAGTCGACCCCGGCCGTCGACGAGGGCTCGTGGACGTGGTTCAACTCCCGCGAGGCCCACTACCGTCCGCGCGACTACTGGCCGGCGCACGCCAAGGTCGAGGTCAATCTTCAGCTCAACGGCCTCCCGGCTGGCGGCGGAATCTTCGGCCAGCAAGACCAGACGATCGACTTCGCGGTCGGCAGCGAGCGGATCACCGTGGTCGACGTCGCCAAGCACCAGCTCAAGTACTCCGTCGACGGCAAGGTCGTCAAGAAGATCCCGGTGACGACGGGGGACAGCAGCCACGCGACGCGCAGCGGCACCAAGATCATCATGGAGAAGTTTTCGTCGGTCGACATGGATGCCGCCACGACGGGCGTCGACTCCGAGGACCCCGGCTACTACAACATCAAGGACGTCCGCTGGGCGATGCGGGTGACCAACTCCGGGGAGTTCCTGCATGCAGCGCCGTGGTCGGTCGGCTCGCAGGGCTCGGCCAACGTCAGTCACGGCTGCACCGGCATGAGCACCGCCAACGCCCACTGGCTCTACACGCACTCGCGGCGCGGCGACGTCATCAGCTTCATCAACAGCCCGCGTGAGCTCGAGGACCGCAACGGCTGGACCGACTGGAACGTGAAGTGGTCGACCTGGGAAGCCGGCTCGGCGCTCACGTCCTGATCGCCTACTCGGCCCGACCGAGCCCTACGGGATGGCGGCCGCGGTCTGGCACAGCGCGCTCTGGCTGTCAGCGCTCCGGCCCACGGGCGTGAGCGGTGAAAACCTGAAGCGGCTGCCCTCGCGCTACGGATAGCAGCTCGCCTGCGCCTGTGCGGGACCGCCTGGTCGTGGACTGTCGGACGGACACAGGCGAGTACGTCGTCCTGGCAGGACGACCGAGCCCCCGCCAGCAGTGCTGACGGGGGCTCGGTGTCGAACGATCAGTGGACGCGGGGGATACCGGTCTCCGACACGCCCTGGAAGTCGTCGCCGAGCTCCACCGGATGACCGTCGTGGTCCCTGAGATGCTCGTCGGCGTGGTGCACGTCTTCCACGGTTGGCTTGTCGATCGCGCCGTCGTAGTAGAACGCTCGCGCCTTGGCCCGGAGCCGGTCCATGCGACCGTTCGGCGCCGCAACACCATTGTGGTCAGTCTCGGCCGGAGCCTCGAGCACGGGTCGGCGATCGTGGGCCGTCAGCGAGTACTGCGACGCGACCGGCAGGGGAGCGTGGCGCTCGGAGAAGCCGCCATCAGGCGACCGTTCCAGCACGCCGGTCTCGTAGCCGTGCAGGATGCGGTTGGCATCCGCTCGCTGCAGTCCGATGCAGATCCGCTTGGTCACCATGAACGCAATGACCGGCAGGATGAACAGACCGAACCGCAGGAACCAGGTGATCGCGTAGATGTCCATGTGGAACTGGGTCGCGATGATGTCGTTGCCGCCGGCGATCCACAGGACTGCGTAAGCCGTCATGCCGGCAACACCGAGACCGGTGCGGACCGGGGCATTGCGCGGGCGCTCCAGCAGGTGGTGTTCACGCTTGTCGCCGGTCATGAACCGCTCGATGAACGGCCAGGCACCCAGCACCACGAACAACGTTGTCATGGCGCCGGCAGCCGGGATCAGGACGTTCCAGCTCCAGGTGTAGTTGAGGAACGTGGTCTCGAAGTTCGGCATAAGACGCACCGCACCCTCGGAGAAGCCCATGTACCAGTCCGGCTGGGATCCGGCCGTGACCTCGGACGGGTTGTAGGGGCCGTAGACCCACACCGGGTTGATCTGGATCAGCGCACCCATCAGCGCGGTGAAGCCGAACACGACGAAGAAGAATCCGCCGGCCTTGGCCGCGTACACCGGGAGCATCGGATAGCCGACGACGTTCTCCTCGGTGCGTCCGGGTCCGGCCCACTGCGTGTGCTTGTGGAAGACCAGGAGCAGCATGTGGGCGCCGATCAGGCCCAGCAGCAGCGCCGGGATCAGCAGGATGTGTGCCATGTAGAGGCGGGGGACGATCACGTCTCCGGGGAACTCGCCCCCGAACACGAAGTACTCCAGGTACGAGCCCACGATCGGGATCGAACGGAGCAGACCGTCGACGAAGCGAAGACCGGTGCCCGACAGCAGGTCATCGGGGAGCGAGTAGCCCGCGAAGCCTTCGACCAGGCCCATCGACAGCAGACCGACACCGATCAGCCAGTTGATCTCACGCGGCTTGCGGTATGCGCCGGTGAAGAACACCCGGAGCATGTGCAGGATCATGGCGGCCACGAACAGTGCTGCGGCCCAGTGGTGGATCTGCCGGATCAGCAGCCCGCCGCGGATGTCGAACGAGATGCGCAGCGTCGATTCGAACGCCTGTGACATCTCGACACCGTTGAGCGGCGTGTAGGAGCCGTTGTAGCGGACCTCGCCCATGCTGGGCACGAACCAGAACGTCAGGAAGACGCCGGTCAGGAGCAGGACGACGAAGCTCCACAGCGCGATCTCGCCGAGCATGAAGGACCAGTGCTCGGGAAAGACCTTGCGGAGGTTCTTCTTGGCGATCGTGGCCAGGCTCAGCCGGTCGTCGAGCCACTCGACGGGGCCGGATGCCTTCTTGCCCAGACCGGTCTCCTGGATGGGCGTGTACTCATCCGTACTCATGACTTATTGTCCAACTTCTTCTGGTCGCGCGCCAGTTCGGGATAGCTCGGAGCGACGATCTCGGGGAAGTCGCTCACGGCGACGATGTAGCCCTCGGAGTCCAGCGCGAGGGGCAGCTGGGGGAGCGGCCGATGCGCCGGGCCGAACGTCACGCGGCCGTTGTCGGCCAGGTCGAACGTCGACTGGTGGCACGGGCACAGCACGTGGTGGGTCTGCTGCTCGTACAGGCTGATCGGGCAACCGACGTGGGTGCAGATCTTGGAGTAGCACAGGATGCCGTCGATGCCCCAGTTCTCGCGGCCCTTCGACGGCGTGACGTCCTCGGGTCGCATGCGAACGACGATGACGGCAGCCTTGGACTTGGCCTGCAGGAGCTCGGTGCCGTGCAGGAGCGGCTCGCCCTCCTCGTCGGTCTCGTACATGATCGCCGGCTCGGCGTTGACGAGCTGACCGACCTGCAGGTCCGAAGGCTTGATCGGGGTGCCGGAGACGTCGTTGACGACTCGCATGCCCTTCTTCCACACCGTCTCGCGCTGCTCGCCGTCGGGCAGCGGGCCCAGGTCGCGGAGCATGATGATCGCCGGCAGGCCCAGGAAGCCGAGAGCGCCGAAGAGGCTGTTGCGGATCATCGGGCGGCGGCCGAAGCCGGACTCGGAGATTCCCGCATTGAGGTCTTCGAGGACCGCAGCGCGGTCTTCCTGCGACGAGGCCGAGGGATGACGCATCTCGACCATCTCGTGGTCACCCATGAGCTTCTTGGCCCACTGGATGATCCCGACGCCCATCAGCAGCATTGCGCCGCCGAGGGTCGAGCCGAGGGCGAAGTTCATGGCTGACCAGCCCAAGAACACCTGGTCCTTGTCGATCATGATGTAGGCGACGCAGAATCCGACCAGCAGCAGCATTGCCACGGTGAACATGGCGGAGATCTGCCGTTCGGCACGGCGCTCCTGCGCGGGGTCGACGTCGGTCGGGCGGTACTGGTGCTCCGGGAGGCCCGGGTCCTTGACCGGCTCTGCGTCAGGCAGGCGATCCAGCTCGTCTGTCATTTCTTCTTCACCCTCGCTCCGTGTGCACCGATCCAGATGGCAGCGAGCACAAGTCCGCCCATGCCGATGATCCAGGTGAACATGCCGTCGACGACGGGGCCGAGGCCGCCGCCGCCCACTCCGCCGTAGTTCGGCTGGCTCTGGATCGCCTTGACGTACGCAATGACGTTGCTCTTGTCCTCAGGCGTGATGACCTCGTCGGAGAAGACCGGCATCTGCTGAGGCCCGGTGATCATGGCCTCGGCGATGTGTTTGGTGCTGACACCCTTGAGTGTCGGGGCGTACTTGCCGCCCGGCATCGCGCCGCCGGCACCGACGGAGTTGTGGCATGCCGTGCAGTTGGTGCGGAAGAACTCGCCGCCCTCGGAGATCTGCTCGGCGGTCTTGCCTGAGATGTCGGTGTACTCCTTGCCCGGGATGACCGGGCCGGGGGCCAGCGACGCGATGTAGGCAGCGAGCTGCTTGGTCTCCTCGGCGTCATACTCGGGCGCCTTGCGCGGGGCCTGCGGGGCGCTCCTGGCCATCGGCATGCGGCCGGTGCCCACCTGGAAGTCGACAGCAGCGGCGCCGACACCGACCAGCGTCGGGCCGTAGTTGCCGCCGCGCTTGGTCTCGATGCCGCCGGCGTTCTTGCCGTGACAGCTTGCGCAGCCGATGAGGAACAGTTGGCGGCCGGCTTCAACATCCTGTGAGGATGCCGTCTCGGCAATTGCGGGCTTTGGCGCGAACGCCGTGTAAGCCCCTCCGACGACGACAAGTCCCATGAGGAGGACGACAAGACCGGCGAGTGGATGCCGGCGTCTGGTGGACAGTTTCCGCACCGAAAACCTCATTCCTGAAAGTAGTACAAGTCTAGCCGCGAGTACCGCGGTGAACCGAGTGGGGGGAGCGTTACTTGATGAGGTAGATCGTCGCGAACAGACCGACCCAGACGATGTCCACGAAGTGCCAGTAGTACGACACGACGATCGCGGAGATTGCCTGCTCATGCGTGAACTTGCGGGCGGCGAACGTGCGCCCGATCACCAGGAGGAACGCGATCAGACCCCCGATGACGTGCAGACCGTGGAATCCGGTCGCAAGGTAGAACAGGCTGCCGTAGGGCGAGCTGGAGATCGTGACGTGCTCGGTGACCAACGCGGCGTACTCGGTGGCCTGGCCGGCGATGAAGATCGCGCCCATGAAGTAGGTCAGGATGAACCACTCGCGCATGCCCCACAGCTTGATCTGGCTGAGCTTGCCACTGCGGCCGGGCTTGCCCCGCTCTGCGGCGAAGACGCCGAACTGGCAGGTCACCGACGACAGCACGAGGATCGTGGTGTTGATCGTGGCAAATGGGATGTTGAGCAGTGCGGTCTCTTGTGACCACAGCTCGGGGGAGATGTTGCGGATCGTGAAGTACGCCGCGAACAAACCCGCGAAGAACATCAGCTCACTGGATAGCCACACGATGGTGCCCACCGTCACCATCGACGGGCGGCCTTCTTGGCCATGGAGTCGGGAAGCAGGAATCACGGATGTAGTCGCCACGCGATCATTATGTACGATCAAGTTGTGAGTGAGCACAAGCCCCTGCGTGTCCTGGTCTACAGCGACGATCGCGACGTCCGCGCAGCAGTGCTGTCGGCGCTGGGATCCCGGCCGCATCCGGACCTTCCGTCCTTCGAATACATCGAGTGCGCGACCGAGCCGGTGGTGTTCCAGCACCTCGACGCGGGCGACATCGACCTGGTCGTCCTCGACGGCGAGGCGACGCCGGCCGGTGGTCTGGGCATGGCCCGACAGATGAAGGACGAGATCTTCCAGGCCCCTCCGGTGCTGGTGCTGACCGGGCGCCCGGAGGACGCGTGGCTGGCCACCTGGTCGCGTGCCGAGGCAGCGCTCCCGCACCCGATCGAGCCGATCCGTCTGGCCGAGGTCGTCATCGACCTGGCCCGCGGCGTGCTCCAGCCCGGCTGACCGGCACCCGGTGACCCGAACCTGGCCGGATGTCCTCTCAGCGCTCGTCGCGAGGGAGGACCTGGACGCGGCCGCAACGACATGGGCCATGGAGGAGATCCTCTCCGGCAATGCCACGCCGACCCAGATCGCCGGTTTCGCGATCGGCTTGCGCAGCAAGGGCGAGACCTTGGCCGAGGTGCAGGGCCTGGTCGACTCGATGTACCACCATGCGACGCCGCTCCAGATCGATGGTCGGGTCGTCGACATCGTGGGCACGGGTGGCGACCGGGCCCGGACGGTCAACATCTCCACGATGTCCGCCGTCGTCATCGCGGGTGCGGGCATCCAGGTCGTCAAGCACGGCAATCGGGCGGCCTCCAGCGCGAGCGGCTCGGCCGACGTCCTCGAGCAACTGGGTGTGCGACTCGATGTACCGGCTACCCGGATCACCGAGGTTCTGCACGCGACCGGGATCACGTTCTGCTTTGCGCCGGTTTTCCACTCCTCGTTCCGGTTCACGGCCGTTCCGCGGCGTGAACTCGGGATCCCGACGGTCTTCAACTTCCTCGGTCCCCTGACGAATCCGGCGCGACCGGCCGCGATGGCGGTCGGCGTTGCCGATGCGCGGATGGCGCCGATCATGGCCGGCGTGCTGGCCGCGCGCGGTGCAGATGCTTTCGTCTTCCGCGGCGAGGACGGCCTCGACGAGATCACCACCACGACGGCGACCCACGTGTGGGTCGCGGACGGTGACTCCGGACTGGTGTCGGAGGACTCGATCGATCCGCGGGCGCTCGGCTTTGAGCTCACGCCCGGCTCCGAGCTCACGGGTGGCGATGCCGCGTTCAACGCCAAGGTCTTCGAACGCGTGCTGGGCGGTGAGCAGTCGTCGGTGCGCACTGCGGTGCTGCTGAACGCTGGCGCCGGCATCGCTGCGCACGAGGCATCCGGCGGAGACCTCGAAGGTCGGTTGCGCGCCGGGATCGAGCGCGCGAAGGAGTCGATCGACTCCGGATCGGCCACTCGGGTGCTGGAAGCCTGGGCGGCAACCACCCAGACCTTGGTCTAGGACCTACAGCCCGATCGAGAAGGCGTCCTCCAAGTCGTGCTGGCTGAACGTCTGGAAAGCGATCTGCGTCTGGGTCGAGACCACGCCGGCTACCTTGTTGAGCTGATCGGCGACGACGCGTGCGATGTCGTCGTTCTCGCGTACTCGCACCATGGCAACGAGGTCGAGGTCGCCGGTGACCGAGTACACCTCGCTGACGCCGGGGATCGCGGCGATCTGCTCGGCAACCTCCGAGAGGCGGGAGACATCGGCCTGGATGAAGACTATGGCGGTGATCATGTCCTCAGGCTAGGGCATCTGAGCGGTCTAGCCCGGGCGCTGCAGGTCATCCCAGGAGGTGCTGGCGTCTTCGAACGGTGACAGGTGTCGGGCCGCTCCTCCGAACGGCGCGTGCCACGCCCCGCGGACCATGCGCAGACCGGGGGAGTCGAGCCAGCGCAGCAGCGTCTCTGTCTCCTCGGCGGTGGCCGCCGGGATGGGACCGAAGCCCGGCTCGACCGTCTCAGCCGTTGCGAGAAGCGCATCGACCCAGCCGATCGGATGCGTTCCGCGCGGCATCACGCCCGCCGCAGCGAGCCGGCCGAACCGGATGACGTGGATCTCCCAGCCCTCCGGGTGGGGAGCGGCGGCGACGAGCTCGCCGCTGCCGGTCAGCTCCCGGAGCCGCTGTGTGCGTACGACAGCGCGCAGGAAGCCGGTCAGTCGGTCACGCCAGATCGCTGCGTCCTCGAACCGCTCGGTGCGGGCGAGGTCGAGCATGCGCGTCCGCACGGCGGTCACGAGCTCCTCGGGGTCTCCGGTCATGGCGCTGCGCACCCGTGAAACCTCGACGGCGTAGGTCTCCGGGTTCGTCGACCCGTCGCACGGTGACAGGCAGTGGCCCATCTCGGCGAGGGCGCACGTGGTCTGCCGGGGCTTCTTGCCCATCTTGGTGGTGCACTGCCGGATCCGGAAAGCGTCGTGCAGGGCCGTGAGGGCGCCCTCCGCGGCGGCACGGCCTCGGAACGGCCCGATGTAGTCGGCGTCGTCGTCCAGGATTGTGCGAACGATCGACAGCCGCGGCCACGGCTCGCGGGTCAGCTTGAGCCAGCTCAGCCGCTCGGGGAACGGGGACCGCCGGTTGTAGGGCGGGCGATGCCTGCCGATCAAGCGCAGCTCGCGGACCTGCGCCTCCAGGGCCGTGGCACACACGATGCCCTCGATGCGTTGTGCCAGCATCACCATCTCGCCCATGCGAGTGCGGGTCTCGGCCTTGGTGAAGTAGGACCGGGTCCGCGCCCGCAGGTTGCGGGAGGTGCCGACGTAGAGGATCTCGTCCGCGCGGTCGCGGAACAGGTAGACGCCGGGTGCCTGCGGCAGGTGCTCGGCGAGGTGGCGCTTCTTGCGCTGCTCGGGCTTGACCTTGCTGGTGTAGGTCGCGACCTCCTCGAGGGTCGTGACGCCCAGCGGTCCGAGCCGCTCGAACAGTGCATGCAGGACGTCGACCGTGGCGCGCGCGTCGGAGAGCGCCCGGTGGTTGGGTGTCGTCGTGGCGCCGAATCGCGCCGCGAGGGTCGACAGCTTGCAGTTGGGAACCTCCTCGCGAGACAGCACTCGTCGCGCCAGCGTCGCGGTGTCGAGCGTCTCGAAGCCCGGCCACGGGATCGAGAGCTCCCGGCTGTAGTGCTTGAGGAAGCCGACGTCGAACGGCGCGTTGTGGGCGACCAGGACCGTGCCGCGTGCGAACTCCAGGAAGCTCGGGAGCACCTCCGCGATCCGGGGAGCGCCGATCACCATCTGATTGGTGATGCCGGTCAGCACCGTGATGAAGGCCGGGATCGCACCGTCGGGGTTGACCAGCGTCTGGAACTCCGCGATGACTTCACCGCCGCGGATCTTGACCGCCCCGATCTCGGTGATCTGCGAGCCCTTGGCAGCGGAGCCGCCGGTGGTCTCGAGGTCGACGACGCAGAACGTCGTGTCGGCCAACGGACGGCCGAGCTCGTCGAACGATCCCTGGACGGCCACCATGTGGATCACCGTAGGTGGGTCCACCGACAGAGCCGTGCAACCGCGATGTGCGGCGTTTTTGTCCGGGCCGGCTCCTAGCGTGGCCGATGTCCCCGAACGACGGGGCATTCGTCAACACAGGAGGTGCAGCCATGACAGAGTCCACTCCCACCGACTCGGTGGTCGTCGATTGCGACCGCTGTCTGGTCCGCGGGCCCCGTGCGTGCGGTGACTGCATCGTGACGGTACTGCTGGGGGCTCCGCCTGCCGGCATCGAGCTCGATCCGGACGAGATGGCGGCCCTCGGGGTCCTCGCCCAGGCGGGGCTGACGCCTCCGCTACGTCTCGTGACACCCGTCACTGGTCCCGAGACACAGGCCGGATGAAGTTGAACTGACCCGCGCCTGCCCATACAGTGGTTGATTGTGTGTCCGGTGAACGCCGTCCCTCCAGGCCGGCGTCGGGTGCACCGCTGAATTGCCGCAGTCATGGGGAAGATGTCTGGGGCGAACCGGGGAACCACGTGTGTGGGGTGAATCGGACTGCGTTCGCGCGGACCGTAGGGCGACCTTGGCCCGAACCCGTCAGCTCACCCGGTAGGCGCTCGAGGATGTAGGAGTACTGCGTGCGCTTGCCCGCTACCCGAAAACGTCGACACGGAATCGCCGCTGCCGCGGCACTGGCCCTGATCGGTGGACTCTTCGTCCTCCCGTCAGCCGGCGCGGATCCTGCCGTTACCCCCAAGGACGTGGAGAACGCCTTCCACAAGGCCGAGGCGATGAACGAGCAGGTCAACCAACTCGGCGTCGAGGTCGAGCAGACCCAGGCCGAGATCGACGACATCAGCGACGACATCGCCCGCGACCTCAAGGTCTACAACCGGCAGAAGGCCGAGCTCGGCGCCGCGATCGTCCAGCAGCAGATGGATGCACCCCTCGGGCCCAGCATCAGCCTGTTGAGCAGCGATGACCCCGATCAGTTCCTCGCTGGCCTCGGTGCGGTGCAGGCGCTCAACAGCACCCGAGCCGACGCGCTCGAGCAGTTCGGCGAGACGAGCAAGGAGCTCAAGAACCGTCGCGCGCAGCTCGAGGATCGCAAGGCCGACCTCGCTGCAGCGACGAAGGAAGCCGACACCAAGCGTGCCGCCATCCAGGCGAAGTATCAGGAAGCCAAGGCCGAACTGGCTCGGCTCACCGCCGCCCAGCAGGCCACGTTCAACACAAGCGACACGACGGTCGACTTCAAGGTTGAGGCCTCCGGTCGCGCCAAGCAGGCCGTCGCTTTCGCGCTCGCTCAGCTCGGCGAGCCGTACCGATACGGCGGCGCCGGCCCCAACTCGTGGGACTGCTCCGGTTTGATGCAGAAGGCTTGGGCCGCCGCTGGCGTCTCGATCCCGCGTGTCGTGGGGCCGCAGATGAGCGCGGCCAAGCGGATCCCGATGAGCCAGTTGGCGCCGGGTGACCTGGTCGCCTACAGCAACATGCAGCACATCGGGATGTACCTCGGCAACGGTCGCGTCGTGCACGCGCCCCGCCCGGGCAAGAGCGTCGAGATCACCGGACTCGGTGGATTCAGCGTCGGCGGGCGGGTTGGCTGACTCAGGCCGAAGACCCGGCCCCAATACGGTCGCGGTCCTTGTCCTGATAGCCCTGTGCCTCGGTCTGCTGCTCTGGCAGCGACCGTGGCAGGGGGCGGGCGATCCCGTCCCAGAGATCCCCGCTGATGCATCCTCAGCGCTGACGGCGCAGTTCCGAGCCCTCTCCCAAGCCGAGTCCGAGGCGTCGTTCACGGCGGCTGCAGGCACCTCGGATGCCGCCAAGGTCTTCGCTCAGAGGGCCTGGCAGGCGCGGACCGAGCTCGGCGCGACCGCGGTCGCCTTCCGCTACGTCATGGGGGGCGAGGTCGCCGACCGGTCCGACGGCTCGGCCTCCGCCGATGTCGAGGTGACCTGGAGCGCCGGCGCCGAAGCCGGACTCGACGTATCGACGACACGCACCTCGTCGGTCGCCTTCCGAGTCGCCCCACAAGGTGACGGTGGCTTCTCGATCGTCTCGGCGACGCCCCGCTCCGGTCCGTTGCCGCTCTGGTTGGCGGGGGCCGTCAAGATCGAGCGCCCCGACGGAGCGGTCGTGATCCGGGTTGATGGCGGCGACCCCGAGCTGCCAGTCGAGTCGATGGCGACGGCAGCCCGCGACGCGGTGCTCCGTGTCCTGCCGGGCACGAAGGGTGAGGTCACGGTCATCTCACCCCATTCCCAGAAGCAGATGGCGCAGCTGGTCGGGCAGCCGGTCAAGGAGATCACCCAGATCGCCGCTGTCACGACCCGCCTCGACGGCCGCTCCGGGAGTGCTGATGACATCGTGGTCGTGCTCAACCCCACGGTCTTCTCGACGATGGACCGGCGTGCGGCACAAGTCGTCCTGAGCCACGAGGCGACCCACCTGCTGACCGAGGCCGTCGGCACCCGCGCCGAGAGCTGGGTCGTGGAGGGCTTCGCCGACTTCGTCGCGTTGCGTGACGACTCGGCGTCGCTTGCGATCAGCGCGGGTCAGATCCTGGCCGAGGTCAAGGCCGACGGCGCGCCTGGGCGGCTCCCCACAGCGGCCGACTTCGACTCCGGCAAGCACGGGCTGGGCGCAGTGTACGAATCGGCCTGGATGGCATTCCGGCTGCTGGGGGAGCGCTACGGCGATGCCGCCGTCGTGGGCTTCTACCAAGCGGTTCTGAGCGATATGCCGCTCGACTCGGCTGTCGACAAGGCTTTCGGGATCACCGTCGGGCAACTGACGACCCAGTGGCGGGCCTATCTGGCGAAGAGCGCCTCGATCGTGTCGTGATAGTCGCGCAGCACTGAGTTGCGCTTGACCTTGAACGACGGCGTCAGATAGCCGTTGTCCTCGGTCCAGTCCTCGGGAAGAATCACGAACTTGCGGACCGACTCGGCCTGGGAGACCTGTGTGTTGGCCTCGTCGACGGCCTTCTGGATCTCGGTCCTGAGGGCCGGGTCGTCGAGGTCGCCGTCCCACGCCTCGGTGTCGACCGTGACGAGTGCCGCGATGAAGGGCTTGCCGTCGCCCACCACGAGGCACTGGCTCACGTACGAGCTGGCACGCACACGATCCTCGAGCACCGCGGGGGCGACGTTCTTGCCGCCAGCCGTCACGATGATCTCTTTCTTGCGGCCAGTGATGCGGACGAATCCGTCGTCATCGACCTCGCCGAGGTCGCCGGTGGAGAACCAACCTTCGGCGTCGATGGACTCGGCGGTCGCCGCATCGTTGTGCCAGTAGCCGGTGAAGACCTGGGGGCCCCGGAAGGCGAGCTCGCCGTCCGCGCGGACGCGCACCTCGGTGCCGGGAAGCGGCTTGCCGACCGTGCCGATCCGCTGCTCGCTGGGGGTGTTGACGCACAGTGCCGCAGTGGTCTCGGTCAGGCCGTAGCCCTCCAGGACCGTGACGCCGATCCCGCGGTAGAAGTGGGCCAACCGGTCGCCCAGGGGCGCCCCTCCTGAGATGGCCCACTCGGCGTGACCGCCCAGGGCATCGCGCAGCCTGCCGTAGACGAGCTTGTCGAACAGCGCGTGTCGGGTCCGCAGCGCCAGTCCGACCCGCTTGCCGTCGAGGGCCTTGCTGTACGAGATCGCGGTCTGCGCGGCCCGGTCGAAGATCTTGCCCTTGCCATCGGCGTACGCCTTGCTGCTGGCGGTGTTGAACACCTTCTCGAAGACGCGGGGGACTGCGAGCACGAAGGTGGGCTCGAACGTCCCGAGGTGCGTCACCAGATCCTTGACGTCGGCGGTGTGTCCGAGCTTGGTGCCTGAGCGGATTGCGCCGACCTGGATGATGCGCGCGAACACGTGCGCCAAGGGCAGGAACAACAGCGTCGAGGCGCCCTCCCGGGTGAACAGCTCGGGCAGCTCATCGATTGCGGCACCCAGCTCGTAGCGGAATGCGCCGTGGGTGAGCTTGCAACCCTTGGGTCGCCCCGTGGTCCCGGACGTGTAGATCAGCGTCGCGAGGGAGTCGCTGGTGAGCGCGGCTCGGCGTGCCTCGAGATCTTCGTCGCTGACGTCGGCGCCACGAGCGGTGATCTGCTCGACGGCACCGGAGTCGAAGGTCCAGACCTCGGTGAGGTCGGGCGCCGTGCTCCGTGCCTCCGTGACCCGGGCCAGGTGCGCGTCGGTCTCGACGATCGCCGCCACGGCTCCGGAGTCAGCCAGGATCCACGCGATCTGCGCGGTCGACGACGTCTCGTAGATCGGCACGGTCGCGGCCCCGGCCCACCAGATCGCGTAGTCGGCGACCGTCCACTCGTACCGCGTCTTGGACAGCAGAGCCACGCGGTCGCCGGCAGAGACTCCCGCTGCGACGAGGCCCTTGGCCATCGCGAGGACGTCGTGGTGGAACGTCGTCAGCGTGACGTCCTCCCAAGCCCCGTTGACGACCCGCGCCAACGCGATGTCGTCGGCGTGCTGCGGGAGCCGGTCGAGGATGTCGAGGGAGAGATTGCCCGGTTCGGGTGAATGTGCCTGTGTCACGTACGGCAGGCTACTCGCCCAGAGCCCCTCGGGCCGAATGGGCCCGCGTTGTCCGGGCACGATCGGATCGCGGTTCGCGCGGCTTCGCCGTCACCTCCCGGGGAGTGCTGCTGCGGGCCGGACCACTAGCATGGGGTCATACATTGGGCGGGACTAGGAGGGGTGATGGCGCGAACCACGAGCGACATAGTCATTGATGCTCCAGCCGATCGCATCATGGCCGTGATTGCGGACTTCGCCGCCTATCCGGGGTGGGCGACCGGGGTCAAGACCGCCGACGTCGTGGCGGCCGGGGCAGATGGCCGGGCCGACCAGGTGCACTTCGTCCTCGACGCCGCTCCCATCCGCGACGAGTACGACCTGGGCTACATCTGGAACGGCGACAACTCGGTCTCATGGAGCCTCGTAGAGAAGGGCAAAATGCTGACCTCGATGGATGGCGCATACGTCCTCGAACCGGTCGACGGCTCCCAGACCCGGGTGACCTACCAGCTTGCGGTCGACGTCTCTGTGCCGCTGCTCGGAATGCTGAAGCGCAAGGCTGAGAAGGTCATCATTGACACTGCGCTCAAGGGGTTGAAGAAACAGGTCGAAGCCCTGTGACCGAGCCCAGCTCGAGCACCGAGCCGGTCGGCTCGATCGCCGAGGAGGCGTTCAAGTTGTTCAGGGCCATGACCGCGTCACCCCAACCAGACGCCGGCACCAGCGACGGGGGCCACGTGTGCACCGCGACGTGGTGCCCGGTCTGCCAGGTTGTCGGCTTCGTGCACGACAACCCGGACGCCTTGGCGAAGGTCTCCGAGTCCGCCGCAGTGCTGACCCGCTCGCTCCGCGAGCTCATCGACACTGCTCTGAATCCTCGGGACCAGACATGACACAAGCAGTAGGCGTCGACATCGGGGGGACCAAGATCGCGGCCGGCCTGGTCTCCGATGCCGGCCAGATCCTCGATTCTGTGGCCGAGCCCACCCCCGACGACTCGACCAAGATCCCAGCGATCGTCGCCGATCTCGTTGACCGGTTGGTCGGCGATCAACCGGTCGCCGGTGTCGGCATCGGAGCAGCCGGGTTCGTCGGCGAGGATCGCGCGACGGTGCGGTTCGCGCCCAACATCGACTGGCGGGAGGAGCCGCTCGCTGAGCGCGTGCGGTCGCTCGTCGACCTCCCTGTGGTCGTCGAGAACGACGCGAACGCGGCGGCATGGGGTGAATTCCGTTTCGGTGCCGGCGAGGACACTGACGACCTGTTGCTCGTCACGATCGGCACCGGCATCGGCGGCGGTGTCGTTCACCATGGACAACTGTTCCGCGGGGGCTTCGGTGTCGCGGCCGAGATCGGCCACATGCGGTTGGTCCCGAACGGCATCCTGTGCGGCTGTGGCCAGCATGGTTGCTTCGAGCAGTACGCCAGCGGGCGGGCGTTGGTCCGCGACGCACGTGAGCGGGTCGCCAACGGCGGCGAGGGCACCGCCGCGATCGCGGCGTTGGCTGACGGCGACTCGGGCCGCATCACCGGGCCTGCGATCACCAGGCTGGCGCAGGGCGGAGATCCTCTCGCACTCGAACTGCTTGCCGACGTCGGACGCTGGATCGGCGAGGGCATCGCGGTGCTGACCACGATCCTGGACCCCAGCGTCATCGCGATCGGCGGCGGTGTCGCTGCCGCTGGCGACTTGCTGCTCGTCTCGGTCATCGAGGCCTTCGAGATCCACCTGCCTGCACGCGCCCACCGGCCAGAGGCTGCGGTACGGCTGGCGGCGCTCGGCAACGACGCGGGGATCATCGGCGCTGCCGATCTCGCCAGGCTGGAGTCGAACTGATGGCCGACAAGCTGGCCGTCGGCATCGACATCGGTGGCACCAAGATCGCGGCAGGAGTCGTCGACGAAGACGGCCACATCCTGGCTCGGCTCAAGCGAGAGACTCCGACGACCGAGCCGCTCGAGGTCATCGACGCGATCGCGGACATCACCGAGGAGTTCCGCCGCGAGCACCACATCCGGGCCATCGGGGTCGGTGCGGCCGGATTCGTCGACGCGACTCAGTCGACGGTCCTGTTCGCACCGCACCTGGCCTGGCGCCACGAGCCGCTGCGCGACTCCGTCGCCAGACGCACCGGGCTCCCCGTGCTGGTCGACAACGACGCGAATGCGGCGGGCTGGGCCGAGTGGCGCTTCGGCGCCGCCCAGAACGAGGCGGACCTGGTGCTCATCACCCTCGGCACCGGCATCGGTGGCGCCATCGTGATCGACGGCCAGCCGTACCGTGGTCAGTTCGGCATCGCGGGGGAGTTCGGCCACATGCAGGTCGTGCCGAACGGCAACCAGTGCGAGTGCGGCAACCTCGGTTGCTGGGAGCAGTACGCAAGCGGCCGCGTGCTGACCCGTCGGGCCCGTGCCGCAGCGACCGAGGGCACGACGTTCGGCAAGCTGCTGCTGTCGGAGTCCGGTGGGGACGTCAGCAATATCGAGGGCCATCTCGTCACCAAGCACGCGCAGGCTGGCAACGAGGAGGCAGTCGAGTGGATCGCCGAGGTCGGTGACTGGCTCGGTGTCGGCATCGCCAATCTCGCGGCGGCTCTTGATCCCGGCATGTTCGTCATCGGTGGCGGGGTCAGCGACGCTGGCGAGCTCCTGGTCGGGCCCGCCCGTGCGGCATTCAGCAGGACCTTGACGGGTCGCGGCTACCGCGCCGAGGCGCGGATCGTGCGTGCGCACCTGGGGCCCGAGGCGGGTCTCATCGGTGCGGCGGACATGGCACGACTCACAGCACGGCGCCGTCGTCCGGCCAATCCTTCCGCGAGGGCCCGTGTTCGGGCAACTGCAAGATCAGGTAGATCGCCGCTGCGACGAAAGTGAGGGCGACGCCGGCAACGATCGAGCGGTCGAGATAGACGCCCGACACCGTGGCTAGGAACAACGCCAGCGGGGCTCCCAGCACGCCGCCCCACGCCAGCATGATGTTCCGTCGTCGGGGGATCAGCGGCGTCGGCTCGACCTGTCGGTAGAACGGCTCCTGGACCTCGACGTCCTCGTCGGTCAGTGGCGTCCAGGTGGGCTCGCGCGCCTCGGCCGGCGCCTCCTCGACCTCGTCCTCGAAGGACAGGTCGAGCTCGAGGCCCTCGACGATCCGGTCGAAGTCATCGCGCTCAGTCATCTGGAGTGCCCACGTGCTCGGCGACGAACGTCGCGGTGCGGTCGAAGATCAGCTGAGCGTCGTTGTCGATCGTCGCGACGTGATAGCTCTCGTGCAGTGGGACCAGCTCGGAGACCTTCGATGACACGCCGGCCCGGATCAGTTCGACCGAGGAGGGATCCAGGACGTGGTCGTCGTCGGACTTGAACACCAGCAACGGCTGGGTCACGGCGGCCAGGTCGGCGCGGGTCGCTTTCCACATCTTGAGCTGCGAGGCGAGCGCCCTGAGCGGCGTCTTGTCGTAGCCGACCTCGTCCTGGCCGGGCAGCTTGATGTCGTTGCCGATGCCGGGCATCGCGGGAACGAGCCACTGGAGGACAGGGACCAGCTTGATGTCGAACCGGGCGACGTTGACCGCGGGGTTCACCAGCACGACAGCGTCGACGTCGGCGGACCGCTGCTCCGCGAGACGGAGCGCCAGACACCCACCCATCGACAGGCCGGCGACGACGACGTGGTCACAGCACGCGCGCAGATCTGTCAGGGCCGCATCGACCTCGCCGTACCAGTCATCCCACCGTGTCTTGTTCATGTCCTTCCACGTCGTGCCGTGACCCGGCAGACGGGGGACTCGAACCGTGTGTCCAAGGCCCGCGAGGTGCTTGCCCCACGGGGTCATCGAGGCCGGTGACCCGGTGAAACCGTGGCTCAGCAGGAATCCGGTGCGGCCGCCGTCAGCCGAGAACGGCTCGGCGCCCGGAACAAGTGTGGGCGAGGTCGTCGAGGTCATGGCCCCATCTTCCCCCATGCCTGTTCACATCGGGCTGCATCATGCGAAAGGCACGCGGTTCAGGATAGTGTCCTGTCCGTGTTCTATTGGTTCCTGAAGTTCCTCGCACTGGGTCCCGTGCTCAAGCTGATCTTCAGGCCGTGGGCCGCGGGCACGGAGAACGTGCCCAAGGAAGGCCCCGTCATTCTGGCGAGCAACCATTTGTCCTACAGCGACTGGTTGTTCATGCCCCTGGTGATCCCGCGGCGGGTGACGTTCGTGGCCAAGGCAGAGTACTTCGAGGGCGCCGGCGTCAAGGGCTGGTTGCAGAAGAAGTTCTTCTCCGGGTCCGGTCAGGTGCCGATCGACCGCACGAGCGGGTCGGCGGCCGCTGGAGCCATCAAGACCCAGCTGAGACTGCTTTCCGAGGGCGAGGTCTGCGGGATCTACCCAGAAGGGACCCGTTCGCACGACGGACGGCTCTACCGGGGCCGGACCGGCGTCGCCCGACTCGCCCTCGAGGCCGGCGTGCCGGTCATCCCGCTGGCGGTCATCGGCACCGACGTCGTGGCCCCGCCGGGCAAGGTGTTCGGCAAGTTCGCCCGCCCGGGTGTTCGGTTCGGCAAGCCGTTGGACTTCAGCCGCTACGAGGGCATGCAGGACGATCGCTACATCCTGCGGGCCATCACCGACGAGATCATGTACGAGATCATGACGCTGTCGGACCAGGAGTACGTCGATCTCTACGCACAGGACTCCAAGAAGCGTGACGCCAAGGCGGCGGCTCAGGCCGAGGCCGACGAGGTGTGGGAAGAGATTCGACCCGACTGACCGTATGTCGGTTTCTCGGTCACCGAAGGTGTGGGGAACAACCCAGGGAAGGGAGTGCGACATGAAGGTCGGCATGCTCACCGGGGGAGGCGACTGCCCCGGGCTCAACGCAGTCATCCGTGGCGCTGTGCGCAAGGGCGTCGCATCGTACGGTCATGAGTTCGTCGGATTCCGCGACGGCTGGCGAGGGCCACTGGAGAACGACACGATGCAGCTCGGCATCGCCGAGGTCCGTGGCATCCTGCCGCGTGGCGGCACGATCCTCGGCTCGTCGCGCACCAATCCGTTCGCGATCGACAACGGTGTCGAGCGGATCAAGGACAGCCTCGCAGCGAATGGCTGTGACGCGTTGATCGCGATCGGCGGCGAGGACACTCTCGGCGTAGCGACCAAGCTCGCCGACCTCGGCGTCAACGTCGTCGGGGTGCCCAAGACGATCGACAACGACCTGTCCGGGACTGACTTCACCTTCGGCTTCGACACCGCCGTCAACATCGCGACCGAAGCGATCGACCGGCTCCACACGACTGCCGAGTCCCACCACCGCGTGCTGGTCGTCGAGGTCATGGGTCGGCACGCAGGGTGGATCGCCCTGCACAGCGGCCTTGCCGGTGGCGCGAACATCATCCTGATCCCCGAGCGACCGTTCGACATCGAGAAGGTGTGTGCACAGGTCGAGAGCCGCTTCGCGACGCACTACTCGCCGATCATCGTGGTGTCGGAGGGGGCCGTGCCGGCAGAGGGCGGCAGCATGTCGCTGGTCAGCGGTGAGAAGGACGCCTTCGGGCACGTGCGCCTCGGCGGCATCGGCGATCGCCTGGCGCAGGAGATCGAACAGCGGACCGGCAAGGAGGCCAGGGCCGTCGTGCTCGGGCACGTGCAGAGGGGCGGCTCACCGAGCGCCTTCGACCGCTGGCTCGCGACGCGCTTCGGCCTTCACGCAATCACCGCAGTGCACGAGGGCGACTTCGGGAAGATGGTCTCCCTGCGCGGCACCGAGATCGCCCGCGTCCCTCTGGCGGAGGGCACCGCAGTGCTCAAGACCGTGCGGCCCGAGCTCTACGAAGAGGCCGAAGTCCTCTTCGGGTGAGGCCGGGGCCGTCTTCCGACGGGCTGGATCGGGCCATCGACCATACGCTCGACAGATGCCATCAATCCGACCCGTCGAGAACGTCTGGGACTACCCGCGGCCACCGTCGATCGAGCCGAGCGACGAGCACATCGTCGTGGCACTGGGTGGCACGACGATCGCAGACACGACCACGTCCTACCGGATCTGCGAGACGAGCCACCCGCCGACGTACTACCTGCCGATCGACTCGTTCGTCAATGGCGTCCTGCGCCCCATCGACGGCAGCACCTGGTGCGAGTGGAAGGGTGCCGCGACCTACTTCGATGTCGTGACCGAGGAGCGGACGATTCCAGCCGGGGCATGGACCTACCGCACCCCCAACCCTGGTTACAAGGATCTCGTCGACCACGTCGCGATCTACCCCGGCAAGGTCGACGCCTGCACGATCGACGATGAGACGGTGCAGGCGCAGGAGGGTGACTTCTACGGAGGGTGGATCACGTCCCGTGTCGAGGGTCCGTTCAAAGGGGCGCCGGGGACGCTTGGCTGGTAGGGCGCGCGGCTCCTTCGTCGCCGCTCCAGCGGCTCGTTCCTCGCCGCTGCCGGGCTTCGCCCGGGCGCCTGCCTCGCTTCGCTCGGCCCTTGGGTGGGGTTCTTCGGCTCGCCGCTGCGGCTTCGCTGCTCGCTTCGCTCCGGCCGCTGCCTTCGCCTGCCTCGCTTCGCTCGGCCCTTGGGTGGGGTTCTTCGGCTCGCCGCTGCCGGGCTTCGCCCGGGCGCCTGCCTCGCTTCGCTCGGCCCTTGGGTGGGGTTCTTCGGCTCGCCGCTGCCGGGCTCCGCCCGGGCGCCTGCCTCGCTTCGCTCGGCCCTTGGGTGGGGTTCTTCGGCTCGCCGCCCGGGCGCCTGCCTCGCTTCGCTCGGCCTTGTGGCTCGCTTTGCCTGGCCTTGGGTGGCGTATCGGCTGACGGGCCGTGGCGGGGTGCGGCGCGCGACGCGCGTATCCTTGTGCGGTGAGTATTCCCAGCCTTGACGACCTCCATGCGATGGGCGCTGCCCAGCAGCCCACCTATGTCGATCCTGCTGCCCGTGACGCCGCGGTGCAGAAGCTGCGGAAGATGCCCCCGCTGGTATTTGCCGGCGAGTGCGACGCGTTGCGCGACCGGCTCGCCGAGGTCTCCCGCGGGGAGGCATTCCTCCTCCAGGGCGGCGACTGCGCGGAGACCTTCGAGGGTGTGACGGCCGAGAACGTCCGCAACAAGCTTCGGGTCCTGCTGTCGATGGCGGTCGTGCTGACGTACGCCGCCAGCGTTCCGATCGTCAAGGTCGGCCGCCTCGCCGGGCAGTACGCCAAGCCCCGCTCCAGCGACACCGAGACTCGCGACGGCGTGACCCTGCCGGCCTACCGAGGCGACGCGGTCAACGGGTTCGAGTTCGACCCGGCCACGCGAGCCCACGACCCGCAGCGGCTGGTCGACGTCTACAACGCGTCCGCGTCGACGTTGAACCTCGCGCGCGCATTCACGACCGGCGGCTATGCCGACCTGCGCCAGATGCACGCGTGGAATACCGACTTCGTCAAGAGCAGCCCGGTCGGCGAGCGTTACGAGCGCATCGGCGCCGAGATCGACCGCGCACTGGCGTTCATGGACGCGATCGGGGTCGATCCAGACGAGTTCCACACCGTTGACTTCTTTTCGTCGCACGAAGCGTTGATCCTGGAGTACGAGCACTCCCTGACCCGCATCGACCAGCGAACCGAACGGCCCTACGACGTGTCGAGCCACTTCGTGTGGATCGGTGAGCGCACCCGCCAGATCGACGGAGCCCACGTCGAGCTCCTGAGCCGGATCGCCAACCCGATCGGCGTCAAGCTCGGCCCGACCAGCACCGCCGACGATGCGATCGCGCTGTACGAGAAGCTCAACCCCGAGCGCATCCCGGGCAAGATCACCTTCATCACCCGCTTCGGTGCCAGCAAGATCCGCGACGGACTGCCCAACCTGGTTGAGAAGGTCACGGCGGCTGGCATCGAGGTCGCGTGGGTGTGCGATCCGATGCATGGCAACACCTTCGAGACAAGCAACGGCTACAAGACTCGCGAGTTCGACGACGTCATCGACGAGGTGCGCGGCTTCTTTGAAGTCCACCGGGCGCTCGGAACCTGGCCCGGCGGCGTGCACGTCGAGCTGACGGGCGACGACGTCACGGAGTGTGTTGGCGGCGGCGCCAAACTGTCCGCCGAGGACCTGACCCACCGCTACGAGACCCTGTGCGATCCGCGGCTCAACCGGGCGCAGAGCCTTGAGCTCGCCTTCCTCGTGGCTGAAATGCTCTCTGGTCGTAGCTAGGTGACGTCGCCTCGCAACGTGGCCGGTCGCGAGGACTGCTGGAGTGCTTTCTGGAGACGAGAGCCCGGAGTTCGGAGTGGGTCAGACCGCTTGCCGAGGTGCTTCGATCTGTCGTTGCGCAACAGTCCAGGCGGTGCGTCGTGACGGTGCCCCCGGGTTGTCGCTCATGACCGGGCTCACGTACGACGAGGTGGGGGCGACGGCCGAGGCCGTGCTTCCCGCGGGCTACCACCACCTGCGGGCGTCCCGCTCGCTCGGACAGGTCGATCTGGACGATGTTGCCGAGATCCTCATGACCTGGCGGGTGCAATCGCGATCGGGTGTGTGGCAGGTCGACGGTCCGCGACGGGTGGTGCTGGACGCCGAGGTGACGTTCCGGTTCCTCGGCCAGAAGATCCCGTGCCGCGTCGTCGAGGTCGTCGAGGAGCGTGACCTGCGCGGATTCGCGTACGGGACCTTGCCCGGTCACCCCGAGTCGGGTGAGGAACGCTTCGAGGCGAGGCGTGATCCAACGACAGGGGAGATCACCGCGACCATCACGGCATTTTCCAATCCCGCGACCTGGCCGACCAGGATCGCCGGGCCCGCCGGAAGGCTGCTGCAGCGGACCATGACCCGCCGCTACCTCGCTGCCATGATCCCCTAGGCCTCGGGCTGGACCCGCAGGGTGAGCAGCACCGTGGCGAGCGAGTCGTACTGGCCGCACAGCAGCAGGAACTCGATCAGCTCGGGCTCGCTGAGCTGCGCACTGAGGGCGGACCAGGTCGCGTCGTCGATGAACTTGTCGTCGACGAACTGGTCGGCTGCCGCAAACAGCGCCTGGTCGCGAACGGACCACCCCGACCAGCTCTCGTCGGCCAAGTGGTCGATCTGCGCCGGTGTGACCCCGACCTTGCGTCCGATGCGGACATGGTGTCGTCGCTCGTACTCGCACTCACGGATCGTCGCGATGCGCAGGATCACGAGCTCGCTGTCGCGGCGGGGGAGCCGACCGCCCGGCATGAGCCTGCCGCTGTAGTAGAGCCAGCCGCGGAACAGTCTGCGGTTCCGGCCCAGTGTCGTGAACACATTGGGTCGTTGGCCTCCGATGACGCGACCGGCCAACGTGCTGAATCCGTAGTTGAGGAGTCCCAGCTCCTTGAGCCCACCGGGCGGGATGCGGGGTTGTTCCATCGGATCAGTCTAGGGGAATTTGGACAGGTGTCTCAGAACGCCCGGATGTCTCGGCCAGCACCATTGCGGTCAGCACGAAGGACCCGCCGAGCAGCAGCCTCCAGCTGACTCCCTCGGTGCCCAAGGTGATCGCAAATGTTGCGGCGAACACGGGTTCCATCGTCATCAGCAGCGCCGAGCGAGCGGCGTCCAGCTGGCTCTGCGCCCACGTCTGCAGGACCATCGCGAGGGCCCCGGCTGCGAGCGCCATGTACACGACCGCGATCCAGTCGTCGGAACGATGGGGGATCGTCACCCCGCCGGGCGCCGCGGCGACGAGACACAGCGCGGCGATGACACCCATCTGGATCGTCGCCATGGCGTAGGCATCGGCCGCGGTCGACCACCGGGACAGAACGATGATGTGCACCGCGTAGAGGATCGCGCAGACGAAGGTGATGCTCTCGCCGAAACCGACAGAGAAGCCGCGGAGGGAGAGGATCGCCAGGCCCACCGTGGACAGTCCCACAGCGATCCACACGGTCCGGGACACGCGTTGTCGGAAGGCCAGCGACGCAAGCACAGGTGTCGCGACGACGTACAGACCCGTGATGAACCCCGACACGCTCGCGTCGGTATGCCCGAGGCCCACGGTCTGCAGGATCTGTGCGACGCCGTAGATGCCGCCGGCGTACGCGCTGCGGCGCCGCACCTCGGGGCTGAGCCGAGAGATCGCCTGCGGCGCCAGAAGGAACATCGCCGCGAAGGCGATCGCAAATCGCACCGCCAGGAAGTCGGTCGCCGGAATCCGATCGAGCAGATCCTTGATCAGGAAGAACGTGGAGCCCCACACCGCCGTGACGGCGAGCAGTGCGGCTGCGGCAAGCCGGGTCCGCATCAGGGGAAGGGCACCTGCGAGATGGTGATGGTCGAGCCCTTGGACTTCTTCGTGCCGCCGCCAGGGTTCTGACCGCGGACCGTGAAGTTGCCACCTCCGAGCGACAGCGCCTGGACCTTGAAGCCGGCCTTCTCGAGGATCTTCTCGGCGTCGTCCCGCTTCTCGCCCACGACGTCGGGGACCTTGACCTGCTCGGGGCCCTTCGACACCGTCAGCGTGATCGTGTCGCCGCGGAACTGGGTGCCGTCGTTGGGTGTCTGGGAAACGACATTGCCCTCGTCGATCTTGACGCTGAACACCTCGCTCGAGCTGACCTTGAACCCGACGTCCTCGAGCCCGGCCTTTGCCTCGGCGAGCGGGGTGTCACGGTAGTCCTTGACCTTGATCGGCTTGCGGCCCTTGCTCACGGCGAGCACGACGGTCGATCCGCGCTTGAGCTGGTCCTTGACCGTGTAGTTGGTGGCCCCGACGACTCGGTCCTTGGCGACATTCTCGTCAAAGACGCTCTTCTGCTCCGGGTCGACCTTGAGGTCGATCTCGGCGAGGGCCTCCGTGGCCGCGGCGAGCGTCATGCCCTTGAGGTCCTTGGGGATCTGGACGCGGTCGGGGCCCTTGGAGATGTCGGCGTTGATCGTGGCGCCCGGCAGGATCTTGTCGCCGGGCCCTGGATCGGTCTGGATGACGGCGCCGAGCGGCGCAGTCTCCGAGAACGATCGCTTCTGGACCTTGAAGCCGAAGCCGAGCTTCTCGGCGTTGTCCTTGGCCACGGTCTCGGACTGGCCGATGAGGACCGGGGTGTCGGTGTAGCGCCCGACGCTGAGGTAGTAGCCGATTCCAAAGGCCAGGAGGGCCATCACGATGGCCATGATCAGCAGGTTGCGTCCGCGGCGCGAGGTCTTCGAACCGCCCTTGGCCGTCTTGTAGTCGGTCGGCGACATCAAGGGGTGCAGGCCGGACGGGCGATCCGAGCCCTCGACGAGTGCCGGCGGCCCGCCGTCGGACGACACAGTGCCGGGCCCGGCTCCGTCCGGTCGGGAGGACCACTGCATTGTGGCTTCGGGAATGCTGACCGCCTCGGTCCGGGCGGACGCGGACGCGGACGCGCCGAACGCGGCGCGTGGCACCGACACCGTCGGTGCGTCGTCGTCATCGGCGACCCGCCCGCCGGGACGGAGGTCCGAAACCAGGTCCGGATCGTCAACGAGCCCCGCATCGAGCGCGTGCCGTACCGAACGCACCTGCTGGAGCATGACTCGAGCGTCGGTCGACCGCTGGTCCCGGTCGCGGACCGTCGCCCGTGCGACGAGCGCGTCGACGTACGGCGGGATGCCCGGCCGCACTTCAGAAGGGGCTCCGATGTCCTCGTGCACGTGCTTGTAGGCGACCTGGATCGGCGACTCGCCGGAGTGCGGCTTGAGCCCGGTGAGCATCTCGTAGAGCATCGCGCCGCATGCGTAGACGTCGGACCGGGCGTCGGCGCCATCGTTCGTCACGATCTCGGGTGCCAGGTAGGAGACTGTCCCGATCAGCGTGCCCCCGGTCGCGGTCGTCGCTGCGCTCACAGCGCGCGCGAGGCCGAAGTCGGCAACCTTGACCTCGCCGTCGGGTGTGATCAGGACATTCTCGGGCTTGACGTCGCGGTGGATGATGTTTGCTGCGTGCGCTGCAGAGAGCGCGACGAGCACCTGCTCCAACAGCTCCAGTGCGCGGTGTGGCGGCATCGGCGCCTCTTCGCGCATGACGTCGCGCAGGGTGTGTCCTGGGACGAACTCCATGACGAGGTACGTGACCTCGCCGTCCTTGCCCTGGTCGAAGACCGACACGACACTGCGGTGGTTGAGCTTGGCGGCCGACTTGGCCTCACGGACGAAGCGGGCGGTGAACTGCTCGTCGTCGCCCAGTCCGTGGTGCATGACCTTGACCGCGACCTCGCGATCGAGTCGGCGGTCGGTGGCCCGGAACACGCTTGCCATGCCGCCGCGCGCGATGCGTTCGCCGATCAGGTAGCGGTCGCTGAGGACACGCCCGACCAGGGCTTCGTCGCGCGTCAGTGCCACGCCACCCTCCTCGACCTGCGCGGATCCTTGTGACCCGTGGGTTGATTCTAGTGACTGTTGCACAGGCTGGAGGCCACGCCGGGGCGTGTCCCGCGACAGTCGTGACGTTCGCCACGCCGTCGATGCGTCACGATGGGGTCATGCATCGGCGTAGTTGGGTCGGCTTCCTGCTGCTGCTGGGCGTGTTCCTTGCAGTGCTGAGCATCACGGATCGCGAGGCGTCGCAAGCGCCGGGCGCGGGATCGACGAGCCAGGTTCCGAGCGAGACAGGACGACCCACCGCGAGCCCCAGCGATTCCGTCCGTGCGGACCAGGGCCTGCCACGCGAGGCGCTCGAGACAATCGACCTGATCGAGGCGGGGGGACCGTTCCCGTACGACCGCGATGGCTCGGTCTTCATGAATCGTGAGCGATTGCTCCCGCAGCACCCGCGTGGCTACTGGCGCGAGTACACGGTGCCAACGCCGGGCGCGTCCGATCGGGGCGCGCGTCGTCTCGTCGCCGGGCAGGGTGGCGAGCTCTACTACACCGGCGACCACTATCGATCGTTCACACGGGTGGAGGTGGCATCAGGGTGACCGCAACGTACGACTCCCTCCTGACCGGCGAGACGGCACCGGGCCTGTTCAGCTGGCGCGGACGAACCGACCGCGACCTCGGCGGCGCTGCCGCGGAGGCCGGCTGGCTGGCGCTGCCGCTCGACACTCGACACGTGATGTCGGTGGATGCATTCTGGGACGAGGTCGTGACCTCGTGGAGTCTGCCGGAGTGGTTCGGTCGCAATCTGGACGCGCTTTTCGACACCCTCGCAGAGCTGGCTTCCCGGCCGACCGTGGTCCTCTGGGAGGGCCTGGTCCAGTTGGCTGACGTCGACCCCATCCACACGAGCGCGGTCGTTGACGTGTTCCGTGATGCCGTCGGTCAAGCGCCTGCACTGGCCGTGATCGTGCGGGACGACCTCGGGGTCAGCGGTTTCGACGGGTTGTTGTAAGCGCGAGAGGTCCCAGCACGACTCGGGCCTGCGGGCCGAGACGGTCGATCGCGGAGTCGGCCTGGTCCTCGAGGCGGGCGATGTCGTCCTCGACCGCCGCGAGCGCGCCCGAGTCGACGATCAGCTCACGCACCGCCATGACCCCGTCGGAGGTCCCGAGAGACGTGCCGAGCAGTGCCCTGCCGGCGTCGTCAGTGAGCTCGGCCGCGCGGGCCACCAGAACGGTGCGCTTGCCCTCACGGAGGTCATCGCCGGCCGGCTTCCCGGTGAGCGCGGGATCGCCGAACACGCCGAGCACGTCGTCGCGCAGCTGGAAGGCCTCACCCAGTGGCAGGGCTACCTGCGACAGTGCGGCGATCAGGTCGGCATCTGCGCCAGCAAGCGACGCGCCGATGTGGAGCGGGCGCTCGACGGTGTACTTGGCCGACTTGTAGCGCACGACGGTCATGGCCTGGTCGACCGAGAGGGACGCGCGGGTCTGTCCCGTGACGTCGAGGAACTGTCCGGCGACGACCTCGGTCTTGCACCGATCAAGGAAGTGCCGAGCGGCCATGACGTGGGGGCGCATGGATTCGGATCCGAGGACCGCGGCGGTGAACATCTCGTCGCACCACGACAACAGCAGGTCGCCCAGCAGGACGGCCGTGGAGGCGCCGAAGCCGACGGCGTCGCCGTGCCGCGACTCGCGCCGGTGCCGGGACTCGAAGTCGCGATGCACGCTGGGCCGCCCACGCCGGGTGTCCGAGCCATCCATCAGGTCGTCGTGCACGAGGGCGCTGGCCTGCAGCCACTCCAGGGCGGCCGCGGCCGTCACGATGCCACGGTCCTGCGGGTCACCTCCCGCGATGAGCCACCCGGCGTAGCAGAACTGCGGGCGGAGTCGTTTGCCCCCGCCGACGAACGCCACCGAGACGTCGGCGAGATCCTCCACCTCGGGCCCCAGCTCGGCGAGAACTGGACGTTGGTCGTCGACGAAGGCGACCAGACTGTGATCAACACGTGTCCGGAAGTCTGGATCATCGGCACGTGAGGTCACGATCTGGACGATACCGTTGACCCATGCCTCCCGATCACCAGTCCCTCGTCGACGCCCTTCGCGGGTCGGTGCCGAGCTACTCGTTCGAGTTCTTCCCGCCCAAGGACGACGCGGGAGAGGCCGTCCTGTGGCAGACGATCGCGGATCTCGAGCCGCTGGAACCGACCTTCGTCTCGGTGACCTACGGCGCGGGCGGCACGAGCCAGGAACGCACGGTCCGCATCACGGCTCGGATTGCCGAGCAGACCAGGATGCGGCCGGTCGGCCACCTGACGCTCGTCGCGCAGACCCGGGGCGAGATCGAGTCGGTGCTCAAGCAGTACGCCGCCTCAGGGGTCGACAACGTCCTGGCGCTCCGCGGCGATCCCAAGGGCGGCCCGCGCGCGCCGTGGGAGTCACATCCTGACGGGATGGACCACGCGCTAGATCTGGTCGAGCTCGCGAGCGGCCTGGGCGGATTCCGGATCGGTGTCGCCGCGTTCCCAGAGGGGCACCCTGACGCCAAAAGCCTCCAGCACGACGCCGAGGTGCTGGTCGCCAAGGCCGAGGCGGGTGCCGAGTACGCCATCACACAGCTGTTCTTCCGCGCGACGGACTACTTCTCGTTGGTCGAGCGTGTCCGAGCGATGGGCTGCGACATGCCGATCGTTCCGGGAATCATGCCGATCCTGAACTTCGCCCAGGTCGCCCGGATGGCTGAGCTGTCCGGCGCCGAGTTGCCACGCGAGGTGCTCGACGAGGTTGAGCCCATCCAGGACGACCAAGCCGCGGTGCGCTCGAAGGGCATCGAGCTGGCCACCACCTTGTGCCGGGACCTGCTTGCCGGTGGCGCGCCAGGCCTGCACTTCATCACCTTGAACCGCTCGAAGGCGACTCGGGAGATCTTCGACTCGCTCCGTTCGGACGGCTTGGTCTAGCGAGGCGCCGGCCCGATCGCCTCGGCGATCGCGGCAGTGGCCATGCCGATGGCCTCGAGTGACGCGCCGGAATGCGCGTGCGCCCCGGCGAAGTGGACCCCGCCACGTGGTGCGACACCGGGCAGCTCGAACGCGCTGGTCCAGCCGCGCCAGGCCCAGCCCCAATGGCCCAGACCGACGAGATCGCTCGGGCTCAGGTCAGTCCGATCCACGACGTAGGGCCGTAGGTCGATCCCGAACCTCACCAGCGCCCGGAGTGGATCCTCGCCGCTGCGGTGCTCGATCGTCCAGACACCGCCGCCCCCACTCCACAAGCGGATCGGGGGGTTGGCGTGGACCAGGATCTCATCAGGCATCGTAGGAGTGTCCGCCGAAAGTGCGACCAGGGTCCGCGACGCCGGAATGACCGGCATGAGCCGGACCGGCGGCAGGGGAGCGGGCCAAGTGGGTGCGCACCACACCACGAAGTCGGCAGGGAGCGTGCGTCGTGCCGTCACGACACCCCGGAGCTCGCCGTGCTCCAGCACGAGCTCGTGGGCGGACTCGGCCAGCTCGATCGTGACGCCACGCTCGTCGAGGCGAGACTCCAGGGCTGACGCGAGCGCGGGGAGGCCGCCGGCGAATCGCCAACGACCGAAGGAGCGTTCGACGTAGTGCGAGACCGCGACGAACCCCGGCGTGGCCTGCCGGTCCTGCCCGGCGAGCCGCGGTGGGTCGAGCACGAGCTTGCGCAGCCGGTCGTCGTCGAGATCCTTCTCGGCGAGTCGGGCAAGGGTGCGGCGTGGCTGCAACGATGCACGCACAGCACGGTCGACGGCCGGACGACCGGCGAACACCTGGTCGAGCGCGAGGCGGCGGACGAGGTCCCAGGTGTCGGCGAAGGTGTCCACCCACGGCGACCACTCGTCCGCTCCGAATGCGTCCAGCACCGCTGTGTGCTGGTCGCCCCGATTGCCCAGCGGCAGGTCGAGAACCGACTTGTCCTTGTACACGTGTCGTCGACCCTCGGTCATCGTGAGGTCGAGGACACGGTCGAGTGGTCGACCGGTCTTGTGGAACAAATCGCGAAACACTCCTGGAAGTGTCACGCTGTCCAGCTCGGTCGACCAGGTGCGACCACCGGAGGTCACGCCGTTGAGACGGCCACCGACCCGGTCGGAGGCCTCGAGGATCGTGACGTCGTGCCGGAGCTTCGCAAGCCGCGCCGCGACCGACATCCCGGCAAAGCCGCCACCCACGACCACGACCTTCGCCATGCGCGCAGACTACGGGGTGCCCGACTCGACCCGGTCCCGCGCCCCACGGGTCGGCAGGGCGAGGGTGCGGTCGAGGAGAGGCGACCCGCGCTGTGGCACAGTGTCCGTCATGGGTCCGGTCCGCACCGAGTTGATGTGGCAGTCCGTCGTCGATGCCGTGGATCTGACCGGTTCAGGCGATCGACTCGACGTGCTGGACCTCGGCGGTGGCACGGGAGGTGACGCCGTACGCCTTGCGGCACTCGGTCACCGGGTCACGGTCGTCGACCCCAGCCCCGACGCGCTTGCGTCCCTGCATCGACGTGGAGTCGACGCCGGGCTCGCCGAGGGCGTCACTGGCGTGCTGGGCGACGCGGACGACCTGCTTGATCACCTCTCACCGGCCTCGTTCGATCTGGTCGTGTGCCACGGCGTCATTGAGTACGTCGACGACCCCGGCCAGGCCTTGTCGATGATCGCCACGGTGCTCCGGCCAGGAGGCCACGTCAGCGTCGTGGCAGCCGGCCGCAATGCGGCTGTCGCGGCCCGCGCACTGGCTGGTGACTTCGTGACAGCGCAGGCGCTTCTGGGTCGCACGTCCGACACGTGGGACGTGCGTACGATGGGCCCGCGCCGCTTCGTCGTGGCCGAGCTGGCCGACCTCCTGACCGCTCACGGATTCGCGCCGGTGTCGACGACGGGCCTGCGGATCTTTGCCGATCTTGTGCCCAGTGCGCTGGTCGACACCGAGCCCGGCGCGAGGGATGCGCTGTACGCCCTCGAGCGCCTCCTGAGCACCTCAGCGGACTTCACAGCACTTTCGGCTGGTCTGCACACGATCGCGCGCCTAGACTTGTCATCAGCAACATCCGATCCAGGAGGCAAACGTGCCGCTATCTGACGAAGAGGCCAGGCTGCTGCACCAGCTCGAGCAGTCGTTGGCAGCCGAAGACCCCGACTTTGCGTCGACCCTTCGCGGGTCCAAGTTCATGGCACGCAACCGGCGCGTCGCAGTGCTGGCCATCCTCGGCTTCCTCGGCGGGATCGTTCTGCTGTTTGCCGGCGCGGTGTCGGCGATGACCTGGCTCGGTGTCGTGGGATTTGTCGCGATGCTCGGCGCGGCCTACTTGTTCATGAATGCCTGGAAGCGCGGCATCGGCGGGCGCGACGAAGAACCAGCCGCTAGCTCACCGAGCAAGCCCGGCAGCAGCAAGCAGGCCGGGACGTTCGTCGATCGCATGGAAGAGCGCTGGCAGCGTCGCCAGGACGGCGACGACCGCTAGATCTGCCCCACTTCCCTCCACTTCCACCTGAACCGCCCCCTCGGGGGCGGTTTTTCTTTGCCCTGACGGGGATTCCTCGCTCCTCCATGTCGTGGGGCGCCGGCATCATATTCGGCCGAATCGTGCTCATTTGGCGTGCCAAGTGGGGGATCGTGGGGTATGGTGGGGCGAAATGGAGGACCTGACCGGCGGTGAGGAGAAGCGAGGTGAACCCGGATGTCTCAAATTTCTTCGGCACCTACACCCCGCGCCTGGACGACAAGAGTCGGTTGTTCCTCCCGGCCAAGTTCAGGCCGCGCCTCGAGAACGGCATCGTGCTCACCCGTGGGCAGGAGAACTGCATCTACGGCTGGACGACCGAGAGCTTCAACGCCTTCACCGACCGGGTGCGCGACACGCCGTTCACCAACCAGGCGGCTCGCAACTTCACTCGCATGTTCTTCTCCGGCGCCTCGTCGGAGGTGCCGGACAAGCAGGGCCGAATCTCGATCCCGCCGGTTCTGCGGGACTGGGCCCAGCTCGACCGCGACTGCACGGTCGTCGGGGCGATGGACCGCATCGAGATTTGGGACTCGGGCCGATGGACCGAGTTCTCGAATGCACAAGAGGGTCCGTTCGCGGACATGTCAGAGGAAGTGATGCCCGGCATCTTCTGACGTTCGTGCGGCGAGATCTGCGCCCGCACGGTTCTGACATCACTTCCCCGGTGTCAGACCCGGCGGTCGCGGATCTGGCCACACGACACCAGCCGGGCACCAACACGATGAGGACGAGGGACATGACGATCGACACGAGCCGCAGGCGCGTACGGCACGAGGTTGCCGACGGCATCGCGCTCATGGCGTTCTCACTCGGCACGTCGATCGCCCTGGCCGTCGTGACAGCGCTCGTCCTGGGCCTGCTGTGAACGAGGCAAGTCACGTCCCGGTGCTGCTGGATCGAGTCCTTGACGTCCTCGCGCCAGCCGTCACGGTCGAGCGGCCCGTCGTGGTCGACGCAACTCTTGGCCTGGGTGGGCACGCCGAGGCCATGCTGGAACGGTTTCCCGACCTGCACGTCATCGGCATCGATCGCGATCCGGAGGCGCTTGCCCGTGCCGCCGCGCGCCTGGCTCCCTACGGGGATCGGGTGACCTTCGCCCACGCCGTCTACGACGAGATCACCGAGGTCGTGGCCGATGCCGGCTTCCGGCGCGTCTCGGCAGTCCTGTTCGACCTCGGGGTCTCCTCGATGCAGCTCGACCTCGCCGATCGTGGCTTTGCCTACTCCCAGGACGCACCGCTGGACATGCGGATGAACCCGGAGGACGAGCTCACGGCCGCAGGCATTCTCAACACCTACACGTCACGGGAGATCTCGAAGGTCCTGCGGGAGTACGGCGAGGAGAAGTTCGCCAAGCGCATCGCCGATGCCGTGGTCGCCGAGCGTGCACGCGAGCCGTTCACCAACAGCGCCCGACTCGTGGACCTGATTCGTACGTCGATTCCGGCCGCTGCTCGTCGCACTGGCGGCAATCCTGCCAAGCGGACGTTCCAGGCGCTGCGCATCGAGGTCAATGACGAGCTTGGTGTCTACCGGCGTGCACTGCCTGCTGCCTTGGAGGTGCTGGCTCCCGGCGGACGAGTCGTCGTGCTGGCCTACCACTCGCTCGAGGATCGGATCACCAAGCGTGCGCTCACCGAGATCACAACGACCGATGTGCCACGCGACCTGCCGTTCGTGCCCGAGGGGCACGAGGCCCGCTACCGGCTCGTGACCCGCGGGGCCGAGATGGCCACCGAGGCCGAGATCGAAGCCAACTCCCGCGCCCGGTCGGTCCGGCTGCGTGTCGCCGAACGGATCACGCTATGAACGTCCCTTCGAACAGTGAGAGGGACGGGGCATGAGCCCACAGCTGGCCCGTACGGCCACCACCTCAGCAGCCCCGCGCTTCTCTCCCGAGAGCGCGAAGCAGGCCGGCCTCCGACTGGTGCGGCCGGTCCGCAGTCGGGCCCGCAAGGCCCCGTTCGTCGTCGTGGTCCTGGCGATCTTGTCGGCGGGGCTGGTCGGTCTCATCCTCATGAGCACGGTCCTGCAGGCACAGTCGTTCGAGGCCCAGAAGCTCAATCGCCAGGCCGCCGAGCTGGAGACCCAGCAGCAGGCCCTGTCTCGTGAGGTCGACAAGTTGCAGAGCCCGGCGAATGTCGCACGGCGCGCCATCCAGCAGGGGATGGTGCCCAACACCAACCCCGCATTCATCCGACTCTCTGACGGCAAGGTGCTCGGCAAGCCCGTGCCGGCCGCGGCAGGCAGCAGCAACATCAGGAGCGTGACGCCGTGAGCCCCAGCAAGTCCGTGTCCCGACGTCGCCTCCGGGTGTGTCTGGCCATGGTGATCGGTGTCTTCGGTGTCTTCGGGGCCCGGCTCTTCCAGATCCAGGGGCTCGACGCGAGCGCGTACGCGGCGATGTCGGTCGCGGCCGGCACGGCCAAGAGCACGGTGCCGGCGCCGCGCGGAGCGATCCTCGACCGCAACGGTGCCGAGCTGGCATCGAGCGTCGACGGCCTGACGTTGACCGCGGACCCCAAGATGACTGCCGAGAACGCTCCACAGATCGCACGGATACTGAGCCAGAAGCTCGGCACCGAGATCGACTACTTCGACACGATCGACAAGCTGCGCACCCCCGACTCCCGGTTCGTCTACCTGGCGCGCGATCTTCCGGCCTGGACCGGGAAGAAGGCGCTGACAGCGATCTCCGACGCTGGACTGACGGGTGTCTTCAGCGAGAAGGAGACGCTCCGGACCTACCCGGGCGGCCGCCTCGCAGCGAACCTCCTCGGCTACGTCAACGGCGCGGGCACGGGTGTTGCCGGCGTCGAGGCGAAGTACGACAAGACCCTGACCGGTACCGACGGCTCCAGCACGTACGAGGTCTCTCCCAGCGGCCAGCGGATCCCGATGGCCGACAGCGCCGTGACCGAGATGGTGCCCGGCAAGGACGTCACGACCACGATCGACCGCGACCTGCAGTGGTACGCCGACCAGCGGCTGGCCGACGCGGTACGCGAGTCGAGCTCGGACTGGGGGCTGGCGCTCACGATGGACACCAAGACCTGCCAGATCGTGCAGATGTCCCAGGCGCCAACGTTCAACCCCGACGACCGCACCGACATGCAGGACTCGAAGACCGTGTCGCGGGCCGTGCAGACCGTCTTCGAGCCCGGCAGCGTCATGAAGACCATCACGATGGCCGCGCTCGCAGACCAGGGCAAAATCACCTCGGACACTCCGATCGTCGTGCCGTCGGGCATGAAGATCGACAACTTCAACATCGGCGACTACTGGGAGCACGGGACGCTGCACCTCACGGCCGCCGGCGTCATCGCGAAGTCCTCCAACCTCGGCACGATCGTCGCGGCCCAGCAGATGAGTGACTCGACGATGTACGACTACCTGCGCAAGTTCGGCTTCGGGGAGACCTCGGGCGTCAGCCTTCCGGGCGAGTCCAAGGGCATCCTCAGCAACGGCAAGGACTGGACCAAGGCCAATCACGCGACGATCTCCTTTGGTCAGGGCATCTCGGTCACCGCGATGCAGATGATGCGGTCCGTCGGGGCGATCGCGAATGCCGGCAAGATGTGCGAGCCATCGGTCGTCAGCGGCACGGTCGACGCCGACGGTGACACGACTTCCGTGCCCAGTGCGCCGAGCAAGCGGGTCGTCTCCGAGGACGCCGCATCGACCGTGACCCGCATGATGGAGGCCGTGACGGCACCCGACGGCACCGCACCCGCGGCGGCCATCGAGGGCTACCGGGTGGCCGGCAAGACCGGAACCGCGTGGCGGGTGGACCCGGCGACCGGGCGCTACATCCGCGGCCAGAACACGGTGTCGTTCATGGGCTTCGCCCCCGCCGACAACCCGCGGTTCCTGACCTACATCGTGCTCGACAAGCCGTACAGCAACGCCGGTGGTGGCTCGACCGCCGCGCCGGTCTTCCACGACATCATGTCGATGGCACTGGAGCGTTTCGGCGTGGCGCCGACCGGTTCCAAGAGCCCCAAGGTCGAACAGACCTGGTAAGAGGTGCGTGCTTCGCACGCGCGCGGACTCGTTCCTCGTCCGCTTCCGCGGCTTCGCCGCGGTCTCTTGTCCGGCTGCGCCGGACCTGTGGTCGCGAAACATCCGGCGGCCGGGTCGCTAGGGGTTTCTGGGTCGGTAGGGTCGGGGGGTGACCGAGCAGATGCGCGTACGCCCGACGCAGACCCCACGGTGGACGCTGACCGCACTGGCCGCAGAGCTCGATGCGACGGCCACGGCGGAGGCCACGGTCACGGGGATCTCGCTCAACACCCGACACCTCGAGCCGGGTGACCTCTATGCGGCGCTGCCGGGCGCCACGGCACACGGAGCATCGTTCGCCGGGGTCGCCCGCGAGCTCGGCGCCAGCGCGGTCCTGACCGATCCCGAGGGTGCTGCGATCGCCGAGGGGCTCCCCACGATCGTCGTCGAGGACCCGCGTCGAGCCCTGGCCAGGCTCAGCAGCACGTTCTACGACGATCCCAGCAGTTCCTTCACGACGCTGGGGGTCACCGGCACGCAAGGCAAGACGACCACGACGTACCTCGCCGAGGCGGCGCTGGGTGAGCACGTGTCGGCGATCGTCGGCACGATCGGCACCCGGATCGGTCGGGTCCCTGCCGCATCGACGCTCACGACGCCGGAGTCTCCGCAGCTCCAGGCGCTGTTCGCGGTCATGCGGGAGGAGGCCGTCGAGCTGTGCGCCATGGAGGTCTCGAGCCATGCCCTGGTGCAGGGCCGGGTCGACGGCTTCCTGTTCGACGTCGCAGTGTTCCTCAATCTCGGGCGTGACCACCTCGACTTCCACCACGATCTCGAGGACTACTTCCTGGCCAAGGCCGCCCTGTTCACGACCGAGCACGCCCGGCAGGCTGTCATCAACGTCGACGACGCCCACGGACGACGCCTGCGTGAGCTGACGCCGCTGCCCGTCACGACGTTCTCGACCGATGGCAACGCGGCCGACTGGCGAGCGGTCAACATCCGCCCGCACCGCCTCGGCACGGATCTGGAGGTCCTGGGGCCCGGTGACCTGGCGCTCGAGCTCTCGGTGCCGTTGCCCGGCGTCTTCAACGTCTCGAATGCCCTGGCCGTGATCGCCGGGCTCTCCGCGGCTGGCTACGACCCCGTGGACCTGGCGGCCGGCATCGCGGCAAGCACCGGAGTCCCGGGACGCATGGAGCGAGTCGAGGCCGGACAGGCGTTCACCGCCATCATCGACTACGCACACAAGCCTGACGCCGTCACCGCGGTCCTGAGTGCCCTGCGGCCGGTCACCGCCGGACGACTGATCGTCGTGATCGGCGCCGGGGGCGACCGCGACCACGGCAAGCGTCCGCTGATGGGTCAGGCCGCAGCCCTGCACGCCGATGTCGTGATCGTGACGGACGACAATCCCCGCACCGAGCCGCCCGCTGCGATCCGCGCAGCGGTCCTCGAGGGCGCTGCGGCCGGTCCGGGAGTCGCCATCGAGGTGCCGGGACGCCGTGAGGCCATCGCGCACGCTGTTGCCATGGCCCATCTCGGTGACACCGTCGTGGTGGCGGGCAAGGGCCATGAGCTCGGCCAGGAGGCTGACGGAGTCGTCGCGCCATTCGACGACCGCGAGGTCCTCGTCGGGCTGATTGGTGAGTCGGCATGATCCCGCTCTCGCTCCGGGACATCGCCGTCGCGACGGGCGGCGTCGTGAGCGGCGACGAACGCATTGTCGTCGACGCACCCGCGACGGTCGACTCGCGTGCGATCGAGGTCGGCGGCCTGTTCGTCGCGGTGGCCGGAGACCGCGTCGACGGTCACGACTACGTCGAGCAGGCCATGGCAGCGGGCGCCGCAGCCGTTCTCAGCAGTCGTGAGGTCGGGGTTCCATCGGTCGTCGTCGCCAACGTCACCGAGGCCCTGGGCCGCCTGGCCCGTCACGTGCTCGACCTGGCCGAGGACATCACGGTGGTCGCGATCACCGGCTCCAGCGGCAAGACCAGCACCAAGGACCTGTTGGCACAGGTGCTCGAGCCCGAGGGGAGCACCATCGCGACGGTCGGCAACTTCAACAACGAGCTGGGAGTGCCCCTCACAGTCCTGCACGTCGACGAGCTGACCCGATTCCTGGTCGTGGAGATGGGCGCTCGTGGCATCGGTGACATCGCGGCGCTGTGCCGCATCGCCCCGCCGTCCGTCGGGGTCGTGCTCAACGTCGGTCGCGCGCACATCGGCGAGTTCGGCTCGGCGGAGGCCATCGCGCGCACCAAGGGCGAGCTGGTGGAGGCCGTCAACCAGGACGGCGTCGCGGTGCTCAATGCCGACGATGCGCTGGTGCTGGCGATGGCGGAGCGCACCGATGGCGCGATCATGACCTTTGGTGTCGCAGGTGACGTCGAGGTGGCCGATGTCCGCGTCGACGAGTCCGGCTCCCCGCACTTCACTTTGCGCCACGGCGGGCGCAGCGTCGGGGTCCAGGTTCCGTTGATCGGGGAGTACCACGTCGCGAATGCGGCTGCCGCCGCGACGGTCGCGCTGGCCCTGGGGGTCGGGCTGGCCACGATCGCCGGACGCTTCGCCACAGCGCTCCCGCGATCGTCGATGCGGATGGAACGTCATGTGCGCGAGGACGGCGTCGTGATCGTCAACGACGCGTACAACGCCAATCCGGAGTCGATGGCCGCAGCGCTGAGGGCCGTGGCCGCGATCGGCAACGGGCGGGCGGTCGCTGTCCTGGGGGAGATGCTCGAGCTGGGGGACGGCAGCCATGAGGCGCACCGGCAGATCGGCCTTCTCGCCGCCGAGCTCGGTTTTCTCCGTGTCGTGGCGGTTGGCGAGGGAGCTCGGGGGATCGTCGAGGGGGCTGGCGGGATCGCCGTCTCGGTCGACACGGTCGATGTGGCCGTCCACACACTGTCCGCGAGCCTTTCCGGGGACGAGGTCGTACTTGTGAAAGCATCGAGGGGCGGCCGGCTCGAGCGGGTCGCGGACGCCCTGCTGGAGGGCTGACGGCATACTCGTCCGAGCATGCCGAACTGCCCGGGGAAAGGACTCGCGACCCGATGAAGGCCATCCTGATCGCTGGAGCGCTCTCGCTGCTGGGGACCCTGATCGGCACCCGTTTCGCGATCTCGGTGCTGGTGAAGAAGAACTACGGACAGCTGATCCGCGACGACGGACCGACGTCGCACCACACCAAACGCGGCACGCCCACGATGGGCGGACTGGTCATCATCGTGTCGGTGCTGGCGGCGTACTTCATCGCCAAGCTCGCCACACAGACGCAACCCAGCGCCTCGGCGCTGCTGCTGCTGTTCCTGTTCACAGGTCTGGGCGCGATCGGCTTCCTGGACGACTACATCAAGGTCTCCAAGCAACGCAATCTCGGCCTGCGCTCCAAAGCCAAGCTCATCGGTCAGACCCTGGTCGGCCTGATTTTCGCCTGGCTCGCGATCGGCTGGGAGGACGGCACCGGGCGAACGCCGATCACGAACGCGATCTCGTTCACCCGTGACCTCGGGGGCTGGGAGCTGCCGACCTACCTGCTCGTGGTCTGGGTGCTCCTCATGATCGCGGGTGCCAGCAACGGTGTGAACCTGACCGATGGCCTCGACGGACTGGCCACCGGCGCATCGGTCATGGTGTTCGGCGCGTTCGTCATCATCAACATCTGGCAGAGCGGCCAGAACTGTTCCTTCAACCCGGGTCCCAAGTGCTACGAGGTGCGCGATCCGCTCGATCTCGCCGTCGTCGCCTCAGCGTTGACGGGTGCTTGCTTCGGCTTCCTGTGGTGGAACGCCTCGCCGGCCAAGATCTTCATGGGCGACACCGGCTCGTTGTCCCTCGGCGGTGCGATGGCTGGCTTCGCGCTGATGACTCGCACCGAGCTGCTGCTGGTCGTGATCGGTGGCCTGTTCGTCGTGATCACCGCCTCGGTGATCCTGCAGGTCGGCTTCTTCAAGCTCAGCGGGGGCAGGCGTATCTTCCGCATGGCACCCCTTCAGCACCACTTCGAGCTCCTTGGCTGGGCGGAGATCACGATCGTGGTCCGGTTCTGGATCATCGGTGGACTGTGCGTCGCGGCAGGGCTGGGCATCTTCTACGCCGAATGGGTCACCGGAACATGACCCGTCCTGATCCGTTCGCCCTCGGCCGCGAGTCGTCCTGGGCGGGCGTGCGAGCCGTCGTCGGCGGACTCGGCGTGAGTGGCTTCGCCGCCGCGGACACCCTCCAGCATCTCGGCGCCGAGGTCGTCGCGCTCGACGACGGCGACGACGACGCGTTGCAGGAGAAGGCGACCCTGCTCGAGATCCTCGGGGTCGACGTCCGCCTGGGCCCCGGCTCGACGGCCACGCTTCCTGACGGCATCGACCTGCTGGTGACGTCGCCGGGCTGGTCACCCAGCACGCCGATATTGACCGAGGCGATGCTGCGCGGCACGCCGGTGTGGGGTGAGGTCGAGCTCGCCTGGCGCCTGCGCGGCGAGGGCGCGGCCCCATGGCTCGCGGTCACGGGCACGAACGGCAAGACCACGACCGTGCAGATGCTCGAGGCGATCCTGCGTTCGGAGGGTCTCAACGCGCTAGCTGTCGGTAACGTCGGCACGCCCGTGCTCGAGGCAGTCATGAACCCCGACCCCTTCGACGTCCTCGCGGTCGAGCTGTCGAGCTACCAGCTGCACTGGAGCTCGTCGATCTCCGCGCAGGCGAGCGTCGTGCTCAACGTGGCTCCCGACCACCTCGACTGGCACGGTGGTCTGGAGGCATACACCTCGGACAAGGCACGGATCTACGACCGCACGCAGCTCGCGTGCATCTACAACGTGCAGGATCCGGTGACCGAGCACCTGGTCGAGGAGGCTGAGGTCATCGAGGGGTGCCGGGCCATCGGCTTCACGGTCGGCATCCCCGCGCCCGGCATGATCGGGCTGGTCGACGATGCGATCGCCGACCGGGCGTTCATCGCCGGCCGCATCTCCAATGCCGCCGAGCTCGGCAGCATCCACGACCTCTCGCAGGTCGACGGCGAGCTGCCCGCACCCCACACCGTCGCCAACGCGCTTGCCGCTGCGGCGTTGGCCCGGACCCATGGGGTGTCCCCGCGGGCGGTGCGCGACGGGCTTCGCTCGTTCCGTCCCGACGCGCACCGCATCGCCGACGTGGCCTGCGTCGGTGGTGTCCGATGGGTCGACGACTCCAAGGCGACGAACCCGCATGCGGCGACCGCTTCCATCCAGGGCTTCGAGCGCGTTGTCTGGGTTGCCGGTGGACTCGTCAAGGGCGCAGCCTTCGACGAGCTCGTCCTGGCGGTCCGCGACCGGTTGCGGGCCGTGGTGCTGATCGGTGCCGACCGAGCAGTCATCGCCGAGGCGTTGGCGCGACACGCGCCTGACATCCCCGTCGTCGAGGTCGACACCGGGGACACTGATCCCATGGATCGCGTCGTCGAGACTGCCGCATCGCTCGCCTGTGAGGGCGACACCGTGCTGCTGGCTCCCGGTGCCGCGTCCATGGACCAGTTTCGCAACTATGCGGCGCGAGGCGACAGCTTCGCCGCGGCGGTGCACCGGTTGCGCGACGGGGCCTAGACCTTCCTTCCCCGAGGCAGAGGACGACCCATGACGCGGACCGCGACATGACGGCAACCGCCGAGCGACGCTCGCCGGCGATAGTCGAGGCCGCTCGCCGTACGCTCGAGCGCCCGCTGGCGTCGTACCAGCTGGTCCTCGGCACCACTGCGCTCCTGCTCGGACTCGGCCTGATCATGGTGCTCAGCGCGAGCTCGGTGTTCGCGCTGACCAACTACGACAACTCGTTCGCGATCGTCGAGCGGCAGTTGTTCTTCGCCGTGCTCGGTCTGATCGGTGCGTACATCGCTTCTCGGATCCCGCTCAAGCTCCTGCGCAAGCTGATTCTGCCGTTCCTCCTGATCTCGGTGGCGCTGATCGCCGCGACCTTCGTCATCGGCGTCGACGTCAACGGCAACCGCAACTGGCTCGCCCTTCCGGGCGGTTTCCAGCTGCAGCCCTCGGAGTTCGCCAAGCTCGCAGTGGTGCTGTGGATTGCTGACCTCTACGCACGTCGGCAGAAATACCTCGGCACTCCGCGCTTCATCCTGACCCCGATGGTGCCGATCGCTGGTGCCGTGGCGGCGCTGGTCGTCGCGCAGCACGATCTCGGCACGGCCCTGGTGCTCTTCGCGCTGATCGTGGGGATGCTCTGGGTCGCCGGGCTGCCGGCCAAGCAGATGAGCGCGGTCGTCGCGGGCATCTTCGTCGTCCTCGTGTTCTTCGTCGCGACGGCCCCGCACCGCGTTGCCCGGTTGCTCAACTTCACCAACCCGTTGGCCGATCCTGACAATGCCGGTTTCCAGTCGATCCACGCCAGCATGGCGCTGGCCCGGGGCGGCTTCTGGGGTGTGGGCCTGGGCGGCAGCCGACAGAAGTGGGGATCGCTCCCCGAGGCGCACACTGACTTCATCCTCGCGGTGATCGGCGAGGAGCTGGGGCTGCTTGGCACCTTCGTCGTGCTGATCCTGTTCGTCGTGCTGGCTTTCGCGGGCATCCGCATCGCGAGCCGCACGAGGGATCCCTTCGTCCGGTACACCGCGGCCGGCATCACGATCTGGCTCATGGTCCAGGCGGTCATCAACATCGGCATGGTGCTGGGACTGCTTCCGGTGATCGGCCTCCCGCTTCCGCTGATCTCGTACGGCGGCTCAAGCCTGCTGGTGACCCTCGTCGCCTTGGGCGTTCTGATTAACTGTGCCAAGACCGAACCCGGAGCCCGACGCGCACTTGCCGCCGGACGCGCCAGCCGCGCACGGGGCCGGGTCCTACGGAGGAGCTGAAGGTGCGCGCGTTGCTTGCCGGCGGCGGGACCGCGGGGCATACGTCGCCCCTGCTGGCCACTGCCGCAGTCCTGAGCGAGGCCGGGGTCGAGATCACGTGTCTCGGAACCCCCCGGGGCCTCGAGGTGACCCTGATTCCTCAGGCCGGCTACCGGCTGGAGCTGGTGCCGCCGGTCCCACTGCCGCGCCGGCCGGGCAAGGCGCTCGTCCAGGTTCCGGGCAAGCTGCGGGCCGCAGTCAGGGCGACCGGCGAGGTGATCGACCGGGTACGTCCCGACGTCATCGTGGGTTTCGGTGGATACGTGTCCGTCCCGGCCTACCTCGTGGCACGGCGTCGCCACATCCCGCTCGTCGTGCACGAGGGCAATGCCATCCCTGGCATCGCCAACAAGCTTGGCGCGCGATTCACCCAGCACGTGGCGACCAGCTTCCCCGACACCGACCTGCCGCACGCGCGCTACATCGGCCTGCCGATCCGGCGTGAGATCTCCGGGCTCGATCGGGCCGCGCTGCGTGCCGAGGCCCGAGCCCACTTCGGGCTGGATCCCGACCGCCCCACCGTCCTCGTCACAGGTGGGTCGCAAGGCGCACGTCGGATCAACCAGACGCTTTCTGCCGCCGCTCGCGACCTTGCCGAGGCCGGGGTGCAGGTCCTGCACGCTGCCGGTCGGCCCGATGAGGTCGCGCTGCACCCGCGCGCCGGCGATCCGCCGTACGTCGTGCTGCAGTACATCGACCGGATGGACCTTGCGTATGCCGCGGCCGACCTGATCGTCTGCCGGGCCGGCGCCAACACCGTGACGGAGGCCGCAGCCGTCGGGCTGCCGGCCGCCTTCGTGCCCCTACCGATCGGCAACGGTGAGCAGGCCCACAACGCGCACGCTGTCGTGCAGGCCGGGGGAGCGCTGCTGATCGACGACGCCGCGTTGACCCCGGCGTGGATCGACAACGTCGTGATCCCGTTGGTCTGCCACCCGGGTCGGCTCGCCGCGATGTCGAGAGCCGCCGCTGGCATCGTCCCGCGGAACGCCGACGAGCTGCTCGCCGAGATGGTTCAGAAGGCGGCGCGATCGTGAGGATTCCATTCCCCGATGACGTGCCACCGGCCCGATCGCTGGGCTCGGTGCACTTCATCGGCGTCGGCGGGGCAGGGCTGTCGGCCATCGCCCGCATCATGGCCCAGCAGGGGATCGCCGTCAGTGGCAGCGATGCCGCCGAGTCCGCGGTCGTCGAGGCGCTCCGCGCCGAAGGCATCACGTGCTTCGTCGGACATGACGCCGCACACCTGGCCGGCATCGACACCGTGATCGCCTCGACAGCAGTCCGCGAGGACAACCCCGAGGTGGTCGAGGCGCAGCGCCGCGGCCTGCGGCTCTGGCCACGATCTGCCGGGATGCGGTCGCTCATGGCGGACCGACGCACCATCGCTGTTGCCGGCACGCACGGCAAGACAACGACGACCGCGATGCTCGCGTGCGCCCTCATCGCCGCCGGCGCCGAGCCGTCCTTCGCGATCGGGGCCGAGGTCGCCAGCCTGGGCGCCAATGCCCGGCTCGGACGCAGCGACCTCTTCGTTGCCGAGGCGGACGAGAGCGACGGTGCGTTCCTGCACTATTCGCCCCACGCGGCGATCGTCACGAACGTCGATGCGGACCACCTCGACAACTACGGCACCGTCGAGGCGTATGCCGCCGCATTTGATGAGTTCGTGACCTCGATCGACGGCTTCCTCGTCCTGGACGCCGACGACCCGGGCGCTCGGGCGCTGATCGAGCCGGCGCGGGCCCGAGGGATCGAGGTCCTGCGCGTCGGCTTCGGCGAGGACGCCGATCTGAGAGGACGCGACCTGGTCGTCGAGGGCTCCTCCTCGACCTTCTCGGCGTCCCTCCATGGTGTCGACCTCGGACCGGTGCGGCTGGCCGTTCCCGGTGCGCACTATGCCAAGGATGCGTTGCTGGCCCTGGGTGCTGGACTGCTCGACGGCCATCATGGCGACCTGCTCGTGGCCGGGCTTGCGGCCTACTCCGGCGCCAACCGGCGCATGCAGCCCCTCGGCACCGCCGCGGGCGTACGGATCTACGACTCCTACGCCCATCACCCGACCGAGATTCGCGCAGACCTGGCCGCGGCAAGGTCGATCGCGGCGGGGGACCGGCTCGTCGTCGCCTACCAGCCGCACCTGGTCAGTCGGACCCGGCTCTACGGGGTCGAGATGGGCAAGGCCCTGTCGACAGCAGACCGCGTCTTCGTTGCGGACATCTACCTGGCTCGCGAGGATGCCGACCCGGCGGTCACGGCGGCGCTGATCGTCGATGCAGTCGACGGGCCGCCAGCGACCCTGGGTGGTCCCGTGAGCGGCTTGGCGCAGGTTCTCGTGCCGGAGCTGCGATCGGGTGACCTGCTGCTGACCCTCGGGGCCGGTGACATCACGACGGTCGGACCCGCCGTTCTGGCAGCGCTGGGCGACGCCGGGTGAGCGATCAACGCTTCGTGGCTCGTGCCACGGCGCTGCGACAGCGACGCTGGAAACAGGCGGCGATCGCGGTCCTGGGTCTCATAGTCGTCGGGACCCTGGTCTGGATCGTGATGTTCTCGAGCGTCCTCTCGGTGCACAGGGTCGCGGTGGACGGCGAGACCTCGCTGGCGGAGGCCGACATCCGTCGAAAGGCCGATGTGCAGATCGGCCAACCGCTTGCCCGCATCGATGTCGCGACGATCGAGGCCCGCGTGGCGTCGATGGAGCGCGTCCGCACCGTGACGGTGTCCCGTTCGTGGCTGCACACCGTCAAGATCACCGTGGTGGAGCGCAAGCCGGTCGCCTGGATCGCCGTAGGTGGCGCGATCAGGGGGCTGGACCGAGACGGGATCGACTTCCGCACGTACGACAAGGCGCCCAAGGGACTCATCGAGGCGACCGTCACCGAGACCGACACGCGCGGCCGCCAGCAGACCCTGGAGGCCGTCGCGAGCGTCGTCGAGGTCATCGACTCCGAGGAGCCGGCGCTGCGCAAGGTCATGCAGGGCATCAGTGCCGCCAGCAAGGACTCGATCGAGCTTGACCTGACCAAGGGACGCACGGTCGTCTGGGGGAGTCGGGCCGATCCGGGCCACAAGCTCAGCGTCCTCCGGGCGCTGCTGCGCATCGACGCGGTTCGCTACGACGTCAGTGCACCCGACCAGCCGACGACCCGGAAGTAGTCCGCGGTGACGCGCGGCGTGTCGGACCGGGAAGCCCGGCCCGCGCGCGTACCGTTTCACATGAGTCACAGGTTGACATAACTATAAACCTCCACCTCAGGGTTAGAGTTTCCAAATCCCCGGAAAGGGACACACGATGGCGGTACAGAACTACCTCGCCGTGATCAAGGTCGTCGGCATCGGCGGAGGCGGCGTCAACGCCGTCAACCGCATGATCGAGGTGGGGCTCAAGGGTGTCGAGTTCATTGCGATCAACACCGATGCTCAGGCGCTCCTGATGAGCGATGCGGACGTCAAGCTCGATGTTGGGCGCGACTCCACCAGGGGGCTCGGCGCAGGCGCCAACCCCGAGATCGGCAAGCGTGCAGCAGAAGACCACGCCGAGGAGATCGAGGCGGCCATCAAGGGCGCCGACATGGTCTTCGTGACGGCAGGTGAAGGCGGCGGCACAGGCACCGGCGGCGCGCCCGTCGTGGCACGTATCGCCCGCTCGCTGGGCGCGCTGACGATCGGTGTCGTGACCAGGCCGTTCAAGTTTGAGGGCCGCAACCGCTCGGGCCAGGCCGACGCCGGCATCCAGGCGCTGCGCGACGAGGTCGACACCCTCATCGTGATCCCCAACGACCGACTGCTGTCGATCAGTGATCCGAACGTCAGCCTCCTCGACTCCTTCCGACAGGCCGACCAGGTCCTGCACTCGGGCGTCTCGGGCATCACTGACCTGATCACGACTCCCGGCCTGATCAACCTCGATTTCGCCGACGTCAAGTCGGTCATGTCCGACGCCGGGTCCGCACTGATGGGCATCGGCTCGGCCCGCGGTGAGCACCGTGCCGCGGTCGCGGCGGAGAGCGCGGTTTCCAGCCCCCTCCTGGAGGCCTCGATCGAGGGTGCCCGCGGAGTGCTGCTGTCGATCGCCGGCGGCTCTGACCTCGGACTGTTCGAGATCAATGAGGCTGCCGGTCTCGTCGCCGACGCGGTGCATCCGGACGCCAACATCATCTTCGGAGCGGTCATCGACGATGCGCTCGGCGATGAGGTCCGCGTGACTGTCATCGCGGCCGGCTTCGATGGTGGCGAGCCGATGTTGCGTGACGCGACCAAGCCCGCGTTGCTCAAGGAGGTCGAGCGGCCGGCACCTCCCGCTGCCGCTCCGCCGACTGCGCAGACGTTCCTCGCGCCCGATCCGCACCTGGACGGACCGAGGCGGCCCGAGGACGGAGCCGGCAACGTCACGATCCCGCCCGACCCGGTGTCGACCGGATACGGCGACGACCTCGACGTGCCCGACTTCCTCCGCTGAGTTGCTTCACCGTGAGGCGGTCGGGCGGGTCGAGCTGGCCTTCACCGACCGTGAGGGAGGGTTGAGCGAAGGACCGTGGTCCTCGCTCAACCTCGGGACGTCCAACGGCGACGACGCCGAGGTGGTCCAACGCAATCTGGCCCGGGTGGCCGAAGAGATCGGTGTCGACCGGCTGGTTCGGATGACCCAGGTCCACGGTGCGGACGTCGTCTGGGTCGACGAGGTGGCCGAGGGGGAGATCCCGCGGGCCGATGCGCTCCTGAGCGATCAACCCGGTGTGGGCCTGCTGGTGCGGGTCGCCGACTGTGTGCCGATCGTGCTGGTCGACCGGGACAAAGCCATGGCGGGAGTCGTTCACTGCGGCCGAGAGGGACTGGTCAAGGGAATCGTCCCGGCGGCGGTCGCCGCCCTCCGTCAGCGTGGCGCCGAGTCGCTCGAGGCCCGGGTCGGCCCTCGGGCGTGCGGGCGCTGCTACGAGTTGCCGGTCGAGATGGCGGACGCAGTCGGTGCCCTCGTGCCCGAGGCGCGCTCGACGACGTCGTGGGGGACGCCCGCCGTGGATGTGGGTGCTGGCGTCCTGGCACAGCTGCGGACGCTCGGCGTCCCGGCGACCGATCTCGGCGCTGGCGAGTGCACGATCGAGGACGAGCGCTACTTCTCCTACCGCCGGCAGGGGCAGAACTCCGGCCGGTTCGGCGCAGTGGCGGTGGTCAGATGAGCCGCCGAGACGAGATCGCTGCTGGGCTGGCGGAGACCGAGCAGCGCATCGCCGCGGCCTGCGAGGCCGCCGGCCGGGACCGGTCGGAAATCACACTAATCGCCGTCACCAAGACCTATCCGGCCTCCGACGTCGAGCTGTTGACCGGACTCGGGATCACCGACATGGGGGAGAACCGCCACCCGGAGGCAGAGTTGAAGCTCGATGAGCTGCGGGCCGGACGCCAGACTGGCGCCCCGCCGCTGCCGAGGTGCCATTTCCTGGGCGGGCTGCAGACCAACAAGGCCGGCGCCGTCGCGCGGTATGCCGACGTCGTGCACAGCGTCGACCGGGTCAAGCTCGCGAACTCTCTCGCCCGAGGAGCCGAGGCCGCCGGTCGCACCCTGACCTGTCTGGTCCAGGTCGACTTCTCCGCGACGGACCCAGGCCGCTCGGGTGTCGTGCCCGCGGGCATCGCCGATGTGGCGTCGGCCATCGCCGGATCCGCGCACCTCGAGCTGGGTGGCCTGATGACCGTCGCGCCGCTCGGCGAGGACCCCGCGCCACACTTCGCGCACCTCGTGCGGCTGTCCCAGGACCTGCGCGCAGAGCACCCCGAGGCCACGATCATCTCCGCCGGGATGAGCGGGGACTTCGGGGCGGCGATCGACGCCGGCGCGACACACCTGCGTATCGGGCGTTCGATACTCGGTGAGCGTCCTCCGGCGGGGTAATCTCAGTCCTGTCACAACCGATTCACACGACGGAGTTCTCATGGCTGGCGCAATGCGGAAGGTCGGCGAATATCTCGGCCTCGTAGAACAGGCTGACTTCGACGACGAGTTCGATGATGAGATCGACGACCCCACGCCCGTGAGCCGGCAGCCTACTGTCGTGCGCCCGGCGCCCGTGGCGAGCATCGACGACCACCGCCGTTCCGAGCGTCGGCCCGAGCGTCGCGCGTCGACCGCCTCCGACCTCGCGCGCATCGAGACCGTGACCCCGCGCACCTACAACGACGCCCGCACGGTTGGCGAGCACTATCGCTCGGGTGTGCCGGTCATCATGAACCTCTCGGAGATCGATGACGACGACGCCAAGCGCCTGGTCGACTTCGCTGCCGGGCTCGTATTTGCCGTCCACGGGTCGATCAACCGTGTCACCGCCAAGGTCTTCCTCCTGTCGCCCGAGAACATCTCGGTGACGGACGAGGACAAGCAGCGCATCGCTGCCGGCGGCTTCTTCAACCAGAGCTGACGCATGGAGCTGGTTGGCGGCATTCTCGACTTCATCCTCCTGCTCGCCATCATCTTCCTGATTGCCAGGTTCGTCCTGGACTGGGTGCAGATGCTGGCCCGCAGCTGGCGTCCCCGAGGGCTGGTGCTCGTGTTCTGCGAGGGCCTGTACTCGGTGACCGACCCGCCGTTGCGCTCCGTGCGCCGGCTGATGCCGCCGTTGCGCCTCGGCGCGGTCATGCTCGACCTGTCGCCGATGATCCTGTTGATCGCGATCTACATCCTGCGCGCGATCGTCCGAGCCATCTTCTTCTGAGAGTCCGCCAAGAGTGTTCGGCGCCACCCGCAGACTTGGGGGACTCCTGTGGCAGAAGTGATGATCGGCAGAGTACGGTGGAGACTCAAAGTCCCTAGGACTAACCCCAACCCCGAGGTGTACTCATGCCATTGACGCCAGAGGACGTGCGTAACAAGCGTTTTACGCCTGTCCGTCTTCGCGAGGGCTATGACATGGGCGAAGTGGATCAGTTCCTCGACGAGGTCGAGGCAGAACTCGAGCGTCTGACGGTCGAGAACGAAGAACTTCGCGCCAAGGTAGCTGCCGCATCAACCGGTGAACCCACTGGTCTCATCCCTGCAGTCTCGGCGGCCGCCCCGGCCCCGCAGCCCGCTCCGACCCCTGCCGTGCAGGAGCCTGTGCAGCAGTACACGCCCCCGCCTGCACCCGAGCCCGAGCCTGAGCCCGTCCAGGTTGCGCCTGTCGTCGCCCCGGTCCCTGTGCGCGCCTCGATGGGCGATGCCTCGTCCGCTGCGGCGCGTCTGCTCGAGATCGCTTCCACCAACGCCGACCAGCTCATGGACGCGGCCAAGGAAGAGGCCGACCGCATCGTGGGTGAGGCTCGCGCCAAGGCTGAGCGTCTGACCAACGAGTCCCGCGGCAAGGCCGATCGCCTCGAGACCGATGCTCGCATCCGCGCGCAGAAGCTCGACGACGAGACCAACGAGCGCCGCCAGCAGGCTGTCGCGACCATCGAGCGGGATCGCTACGAGATCCAGCGCGAGGTCGAGCACCTGCGGGCCTACGAGCGTGAATACCGCGCCCGGCTCAAGAACTACTTCCAGAGCCAGCTCGACCAGCTCGCGGCCAACGAGAGCACGTCCAGCTCGCAGCCGGTCCAGACACCTGCGGAGGCTGGCCCGCGCCGTCTTCGTTCGCTGCTGGGCGACGACGAGACCTACTGATCGTCAGGCAGCACCCGCAGACAGCTTTGACAGAACGGCCCGCCTCCCAGGAGGCGGGCCGTTCTGTCGTGTCTCACCCAGCCAAGTGTGCACTCGGCGGGAGGTGAAGCTCAGACCTTGGCGAGGTCGAAGGCCAGGCCTAGGTCGGTGTCGACCGACTGAGCCGCGCCGGCCGTCTCGGCGATCGAGGTCGCCAGGACCTCGTCGGCGATCAGCGTTTCGTGGGTTCGCAGGGCCTCGGCCAGCGGCCCGGTGGCCGACCACGCAAGCGTGATGCGGTCGCCGACGTCAAGGCCTGAGCTCTTGCGTGCCTCCTGGATGACCCGGATGGCCTCGCGTGCGAGACCAGCCATCCGCAGGGCATCGTCGAGCTCGAGATCGAGCGCGACGGTCTCACCCTGGTCGTTGACGACCGACCAACCCTCACGGGGCCGCTCGGAGATGATCACGTCGTCCGGCCCGATGTCGACCGGCGAGCCGTCGACGTCGACCGTGGTCGTGCCGCTGTCCGCCAACGCGGTGGCGATCGCGCCAGCGTCTGCGCCGGCGATCGCTGCCGCGACCTGCGGGGTGTCCTTGCCAAAACGCTTGCCGAGATTGCGGAAGTTGGCCTTGGCCGAGTGTTCGACGAGTTCAGCTCCGGCGTCGGCCATCGACTCCAGGGTGCCGACGTTGAGCTCTTCGCACACCTGACCGCGCAGGTCCTCGCCGAGCTCGTGCCAGGCGCCGGAGGCAACCAGGGCGCGCCGCAGCGGCTGGCGGGTGCGGACCTTGGCCTCAGCACGTGCTGCCCGGCCGAGCTCGGTCACCCGGCGAGCCAGATCGACACGCGCTCCCAGCCCCGTGACGATCAGTGACTCGTCGGCGACCGGCCACTGCGCGAGGTGCACGGATGCCGCGGCACCCGGGGTGACCGGCACGATGACGTCTTGCCACACCCGCTCGGCTATGAACGGCGTCAGGGGAGCGAGCAGCCTGGTCAGCACCTCGAGGGTCTCGTGCAGCGTCGCGAAGGCCGCGGTGTCGCCGCGCCAGAACCGACGGCGGGAGCGACGGACGTACCAGTTGGACATGTCGTCGATGAAGCTCGCGAGCCGGGCGCCGGCGACCTGGGTGTCGAACCTCTCAAGGGCAGCCGTGACGTCGCGGGTCAGCGTGTGGAGCTCGGAGAGCAGCCACTGGTCGAGGACCTCACGCTCCGCGACGGGCGGCACCTCTCCGGTCGTGGGCGTCCAGCCCTCGGTGCCGGCATAGAGCACGTGGAAGGCCGTCGTGTTCCAGTACGTCAGCAGGACCTTGCGCACGATCTCGCTGAGGGCCGTGTGCCCGATCCGGCGAGGTGACCACGGCGAGCCAGAGCACGCCATGAACCAGCGCAGCGCGTCGGCGCCGTGCTCCTCCATGAGTGGCATCGGCAACAGGATGTTGCCGAGGTGCTTGCTCATCTTCTTGCCGTCCTCGGCCAGGATGTGGCCGAGGCAGACGACGTTCTCGTACGAGCTCTCGTCGAACACCAGGGTGCCGACGGCCATCAGCGAGTAGAACCAGCCACGGGTCTGGTCGATCGCCTCACAGATGTATTGCGCAGGGTAGGCCTGCTCGAACTTCTCCTTCGAACCAGGCGCGTGGGGGTAGCCCCACTGTGCGAAGGGCATCGAGCCGGAGTCGAACCACGCGTCGATGACATCGGGCACCCTGCGGTAGGTGCCGTCCTCGCCGTCCTTGGTGAACGTGACGTCGTCGATGTACGGGCGGTGCGGGTCGAGGTCGGCCAGGTCGCGGCCGGTCAGCTCCGAAAGCTCGGCAAGGGAGGCGACGCACACGAGCCGGCTGGGATCGGCGTCATTGCGCCAGATCGGCAGCGGTGTTCCCCAGTAGCGGCTGCGTGACAGCGACCAGTCGATGTTGTTCGTGAGCCAGTCGCCGAAGCGTCCGTTCTTGATCGTCTCGGGGAACCAGTTGGTGTCGGCATTTTCGGCCAGCAGCCGGTCCTTGACGGCTGTCGTCCGGATGTACCAGGCCGGCAGGGCGTAGTACATCAGCGGCGTGTGGCAGCGCCAGCAGTGCGGGTATGAGTGCTCGTACGCCAGCTCGTTGAACATCAGGCCGCGGGCCGTGAGGTCGTCGGCCAGCACTCGGTCGGCGGTCTTGAAGAACTGTCCGCCGACGAGCGGCACATCGGCCTCGAAGTGCCCGTCCGCCGTGATCGGGTTGACCACCGGCAGGTCGTACGCCTTGCAGACGGTCATGTCGTCCGCGCCGAATGCAGGGGACTGGTGCACCAGCCCGGTGCCATCCTCGGTCGTCACGTAGTCGCCGAGGACCACGATGTGCGCGGGCGACGGGAACTCGATGAGCTCGAATGGGCGCTGGTAGGTCCAACGTTCCATGTCACGGCCGATGAAGGACTCGCCTGTCGCGGTCCACGCCTCGCCGAGGGCCTCGGCCAGCAGGGGCTCGGCGACGATCAGGGTCTCGTTGCCGTCGGTCGCCAGGACGTACGTGACGTCGGGGTTGACCGCGACCGCGGTGTTGGAGACCAACGTCCACGGCGTCGTGGTCCACACCAGCATCGACGCCCGGCCCGCGTAGGGGCCCGAGGTCAGCGGGAAACGTACGTAGACGGACGGATCGGTGATGGTCTCGTAGCCCTGGGCCAGCTCGTGGTCGGACAGCGTCGTGCCACAGCGCGGGCAGTAGGGGGCGACCCGGAAGTCCTCGGTCAGCAGGCCCTTGTCAAAGATCGTGGACAGTGCCCACCAGACGCTCTCGACGTACGACGGCTCCATCGTGCGGTAGGGGTGGGCCATGTCGACCCAGTAGCCCATCCGGTCGGTCATCTCCTCGAACAGGTCCACGTTGCGGACGACTGCTTCGCGGCACTTCTCGTTGAACGCCGCGATGCCGTACGCCTCGATGTCGGGCTTGCCGTTGAAGCCCAGCTCCTTCTCGACCGCGATCTCGACCGGCAGGCCGTGGCAGTCCCAGCCGGCCTTGCGGTCGACGTGATAGCCCTGCATGGTCTTGAACCGTGGGAACACGTCCTTGAAGACTCGAGCCTCGACGTGGTGCGTCCCGGGCGTGCCATTGGCCGTCGGGGGGCCCTCGTAGAACGTCCAGCGGGGGGCATCTGCCGGGGTGTCGAGGCTCGCGGCGAAGGTGCCCTGCTCGGACCAGAGCTCGAGGATCTGGTGCTCCAACGCCGGTAGATCGACATGGGCAGGTACGGGGCGATAGGACGCGTGCGAAGTCACACGCTCAATTCTACGGGTGAGGTTGGTCCGGCCCGCGGCGGTGCGAGTTGTCTTTGACCCACGGGGGGTCTAATCTCCCTGCATGCCAAACACGAAGCTCGCCGTACGAGCTGACGAGACCCCTTGGACCGCCGCCGAGACCAAGGCGGTGCGGGTCGAGCTCGAGGCTGACCTGACCCGCCTGCGCGGAGAGCTCGACCAGTCCGCCCGTGAGCTGCAGGACTTGCTGCGCGACGGTGTCGACGGAGCCGGCAACGACCAGGCCGATGTGGGCTCGAAAGGACTCGAGCGTGACTCGGAGATGTCGCTCCGGGCCAACCAGAGCGAGCTGCTGCGGCAGACCGAGAAGGCCCTCGACCGGCTCGACAAGGGCAGCTACGGGCAGTGCGAGGTGTGCAGCGAGGCGATCGGCAAGAATCGTTTGATGGCGTTCCCGCGTGCGACACTGTGCATGACATGCAAGCAGCGCGAGGAGCGTCGCTGAGCCCTGGCGACGACCACGGCGCGGCCGCCACACACACATACGTCCGTCTGTTCACGGTCGTGGCGGCGGTGACTCTTCTGGCCGATCAGGTCACGAAGGTGCTCGCGGTCGAGAAGCTGCAGGGTCGTGAGTCGATCGAGCTCATCCCGCACGTGCTGTCGTTGACGTTCTTGCGCAACGGTGGTGCTGCCTTGGGCACGGGTGCCGGATTCACGATTGTGCTGACCGCGATCGCGGTGGCTGTGGCGATCGGCGTCATCCGGGTCGCGCGCCGCCTGCGCGACCGGTGGTGGGCTGTGGGTCTGGGACTGTTGCTAGCGGGCGCCGCGGGCAACCTCATCGACCGCATCCTCCGTGAGCCCGCGCCGCTACGGGGCCACGTCGTCGACTTCATCGACTACGGCGTGTTCGTGGGCAATGTCGCCGACATCGCCTTGACCCTCGCCGCCGTGCTGATCGTGTGGCGCACGTGGCGCGGTGTCGGACTTGACGGAACACGCCAGGAGAAGACATGACCACCGGTGAGACCGAGCTCGAGCACAAGGTGCTCCAGGTACCCGAGGGGCTGGCTGGCGAACGCGTCGACAGCGCACTCGCACGACTCCTGGGCCTGTCCCGTACCCGAGCCAGCGAGCTCGTCGCCGAGGGGCTCGTCATGCTCGACGGCGCTCCGCCGGCGAAGTCCGACCGGGTCACCCCCGGCTCGATCCTCGAGGCCTCGATCCCTGCGCCACGTCGCGCCGTGGTCGTCGCGAACGAGGTCGCGGGCATGCGCATCGTGTTTCAGGACGATGACTTCGTCGTGGTCGACAAGCCAGTCGGCGTCGCCGCGCATCCCAGCGTCGGCTGGTACGGACCGACCGTGCTCGATCACCTCGCTGGCGCCGGCATCCGGATCTCGACCTCAGGAGCGCCCGAGCGACGAGGCATCGTGCACCGTCTCGACGTCGGCACCAGCGGACTGATGGCGGTCGCCAAGTCCGAGCACGCCTACACGGTCCTCAAGCAGGCCTTCCGCGACCGCACGGTCGACAAGACGTACCACGCACTCGTGCAGGGCCACCCTGACCCGCACATGGGAACGATCGACGCTCCGATCGCGCGCCATCCCAAGCACGACTTCAAGTTCACGGTCAAGGACGGCGGGCGCGAGAGCGTCACGCACTACGACACGCTCGAGGCGCACCACTACGCGAGTCTGCTGACGATCAAGCTCGAGACGGGCCGCACTCACCAGATCCGTGTCCACATGAGTGCGCTCCATCATCCCTGCGTGGGTGACCTGATGTACGGCGCCGATCCGACGCTTGCCAAGAAGGTCGGGCTCGACCGGCAGTGGCTGCACGCCAAGAAGCTTGGCTTCATCCACCCGCGCACCGGATCGTACGTCGAGTTCGACTCGGACTACCCCGACGACCTCACCGAGGCGCTCGAGGTCATCCGCGCCCTCGACTGACTCACTCTCAGCGGGTTCGGTGGGGACGGGGCGGGTGAAGTTCGGCGTCGTGGACAATGTGCGCATGAGTCGTGTCGTGCGTCAGTCCGAGAAGCTGAGAGATGTCCTGTACGACATCCGCGGTCCCGTCAGCACTCGTGCAGCGGCACTGGAGGCCGAGGGACACCGCATCCTCAAGCTCAACATCGGCAACCCGCAACCCTTCGGTTTCGACGCGCCCGCCGAGATCCTGCAGGACGTGATCGCTGCGCTGCCCGGCTCCGCCGGCTACTCCGACTCCCGGGGGATCCAGTCCGCCCGGCGCGCCGTCGTGCACCACTATCAGCTGCAGGAGGGCTTCCCGACGATCGACATCGACGACGTGTGGATCGGCAACGGCGTCTCTGAGCTGATCCAGATCGCGCTGCAGGCTCTCCTGGACAACGGCGACGAGGTGCTCGTCCCGATCCCGGACTACCCACTGTGGACCGCCGTGACCAACCTCGCCGGGGGAGTGCCGGTGCACTACCGCTGCGACGAGGACAACGGCTGGGACCCCGATCTGGAGGACCTGGAGTCCAAGATCACCGACCGCACGCGGGTCATTGTCGTGATCAACCCCAACAACCCGACCGGCGCGGTCTACTCGCGCGAGACCCTGGCTGGCATCGCTGATCTCGCGCGCAAGCACGATCTGGTCCTGATGGCTGACGAGATCTACGACAAGATCCTGTACGACGACGCGGTGCACATCCCGATGGCCAGCGTCGCGCCGGACGTCCTGACGCTGACCTTCAACGGTTTGTCCAAGGCGTACCGGGTGTGCGGCTACCGCGCGGGCTGGCTGGTCGTCACCGGACCGCTGGAGCGCGCCGGTGACTACCTCGAGGGCATCACCCTGCTCGCCTCGATGCGGTTGTGCCCCAACGTCCCGGCGCAGAACGCGATCCAGGTGGCGCTGGGTGGCTACCAGTCGATCAAGGAGCTCATCCTGCCCGGCGGCCGGCTGCTGGAGCAGCGCGACACCGCGGTCGACGAGCTGCGCAAGATCCCCGGAGTCAGCGTCGTGACCCCGAAGGGCGCGCTGTACGCATTCCCGCGGCTCGATCCCGAGGTGCACCCGATCAAGGACGATCAGCAGCTCGTGCTCGACCTGCTCCTGCAGGAGAAGATCCTGCTGACCCAGGGCACGGGTTTCAACTGGCCCGAACCCGACCACCTGCGCATCGTCACGCTCCCGTGGGCGCGTGATCTGGCCGAGGCGATCCAGCGGCTCGGCAACTTCCTCAGCACCTACCGACAGGTCTGAATCCGGCCTCGACGAGCGCGCCGCAGATCCGCCGGGTAGCCTGCCTCCGAGACTGAGGGTTCGGGGGAATCGGTGAACGGTATGGATCGGCGCACGCTGCTGCTCGGCACGGCAGGACTTCTCGTGGCCGGGTGCGGTGGCGGGGGCACAGCAGGGCCCGAGGCGACGACCAGCGGGCCCAACATCGTCAAGCCCCGTACGGGGACAGTTGTCACCGAGGCCGACATCGCTGCCCTGCGGGGTCGCCTCAATCGGGCCATGGGCACGGGTGACGTCACAGAGCTCCTCAAGGTCATCGACCCCGGGGACTTCGACCGCGAGACGTTCGAGAAGCGCTGGAGCCGGCGACTCGAGAACTTCGAACGACTCGGATTCATCGACGGTGAGTGGTACGTCGGCCTGCCGGGGGGCCGCACCCGCAACGCCGCCGGCGGCAAGGTCGAGTACACCGGGGAGCTCGTCTTCGCACACACCGTCAAGGGCTGCGACGGCCAGCAGGTCGTCGAGAGCATGCGGTCAGCGTTTCGCAAGAAGTCCCAGGACGCCCCGCTCGAGCTGATGCACGTCGGCGATGTCGACGAGAGCTTTGACCCGTCGATCTGGGATGTTGCCGATGTCGACGCGATCGAGACCAAGAGGGCCTGGATCGTCTTTCGCAAGGAAGACGCCAAGCGCGCGAAAGCACATGCGGCCAGGATCGAGGCCGGCGCGAAGCGGGCATTTGAGGTGATGCCGAAGCCTCAGGGTGTCGACAAGATCTTCTACGCTCTCACGTGGCCCGCGATCGACGGGAAGCTGTGGGGAGGTGTGGCTCTCGGCGACGCGGATGCCCATGCGTACTACCACCCGTTCCTGGACCCCGACGAGCTGGCCCGGGGCCAGAAAACCCCATCGGGGAAGAAGGGGCTCCCGCTCGCGACCGGGCGGGTCGGTCTGCATCAGGAGTCGTTCTCGCGGCCAGATTTCCAGACGGTGGCGGCCCACGAGGGCGTGCACGTCCTGGCAGATCAGTGGTTGGTACGCGGTGGGACGCCCACGTGGGTAGTCGAGGGACTGGCCGAGTGGGGGGCAGTCGGATCGAAGACGCTCATGGCACGCAACGGCGCACGCATCCGCTCGGCGTTCGGCGAGTTCTCGTCGGTGGCGCTGAAGGACTACGACGCGTTCCATTCATCGCCCAGGGAGTACGACTTCTATCAGTGCTCGGCAGCGGTCTACGCGTACCTCGAGGACCAGAAGGGTCGGGACGCGGTTCACGAGACGGCTGAGGCGTTCTACTCCGCGGAGTCCCGCAAGGACGGTGGGTTGAAACTGGGGCGCAGCGAGAAGGACCTGCTGGCCGCGACACGGAAGTGGCTGGGCGTATGAGGCGGACAGCGGCATTGCTCCTCGCCGTCGGCGTCGTCCTTGCTGGATGCAGTGGTGGAGGCGAGTCCAAGAAGGACGGCCCTTCTCTGCCCCTGCCGGCGAAGGCGCCGACCGCTCGAGGGCCGGCCCTCGGTCCGGCGATGGCGCCCAAGGTGCTGCTCGCGTCCTCCGACGAGCTGGAGGAGACCACCGGCTCGCTCGACACGTCACAGGTGCAGCGGCGGTCCGGGGCGTTCGTGAGCGGCAAGACCGTGGTCGGCTACTCCGTCGACGACATCTCCGGCTACGACGTCGGCTCCGGCAAGCAGCTGTGGACCGCCAAGCTCGACCTCGGAGGCGGCACTGTCTGCTATGTGTCGCAGCCCGACCGGGCAGTCAAGACGTTCACGGTCGCGCACGGGGAGCGCGGCTACTGCCCCAACCTCGCCACGATCCGGGTGTCGGACGGCAAGGTCATGGCGAAGTCCGACAAGCTCAACGACCCGGAGAAGTACGAGGGCGGGAGCGCCGGTGGCACCGTCAACCACTTGTTCACGGTCAAGGGCAAGGACTACCTCGTGGACATGAATGGCGTGGTCTGGAAGATGGTCAAGGGTGAGCCCGAGCCGGTCGCCCGGCTCGAGACCAGGACCTACTTCGACCTGTACGCCGCACCCGAGGGCGACGTCCTGATCGGATCGCGGCATGGCGACGGGAAGCGTTGCCGGGTCGACGGGTACGCGTTGCCGTCGTTCAAGAAGGTCTGGACGCAGGACACCGAGGCGCTGTTCCCGGACGTACGCGAGGACTGCATCATCTCTGCGTCAGAGGGCAACTCAGCCTGGCTGAAGCAGGAGACCGCGGACAAGTACTACATGGTCCAGGTCGATCCGGCCACCGGCGAGGTGCTGGGCCGTGCCGATGCGGCGAAGGACTCCGGTGGGCAGGCCGACGTCGGGGAGTTCGACCTCGCGAGTGCGTCAAACCAGTTCGACCGTGCCCTTGGCATGCCGGGTGGGGACACTGTCTTCGCGCAGGTGCGCGGCATGACCCGCTACTCGCTGGAGTCCGGCAAGGTGATGTGGGACCTCGATCTCAGTCAGATCCAGCTCGACTCGGACGAGGAGTATCCGCTGACGACCGTTTTGCCCCAGGGCGTCACGGACGACGGATACCTGGTTGCCACGGTGAGCAACGACACGTCGGCAGAGATCCTCGCGGTGGAAGCCAAGACCGGCAAGCTGGTGGCCCGATGGGGCCTGCCGGAGGAATATCGCAACGGTTTTCAGGTGGAGCCCGGCATGACGCTGTTCGGTGACGGTGTCGTCCTGACCCGCAACTTCAAGATGTGGGAGTTCACGTTCGCCGACTACAAGGACCTCAAGGAGCCGAAGGGCGACCGCTACGACATCGGGGTCTTCACGTTCCCCGAGCCCGGCAAGTCGACGCCGGCGGCCGTCCCGACCGCCGGACCTGCTGCTGCCGAGACGAAGTCGATCGGCGGCCTCAAGACCCCCAAAGGATCCGACGAAGACCGCCGCGCAGGCGCCTTCAGCACCGGCGGTCAGGTCATCGCCTACGCCGGCAACGCGGTCACGGGGATCGATCCGAAGTCCGGCAAGGAGCTGTGGTCGACCGACCTCGACGATGACGCAGGCGCCCGGGTCTGTGCGGCCCCCGAGCCGGACCAGAAGGTCAAGACCTTCACGATCGCCTATCGCGGCGGCGCGAAGGACGACGGGTGCAACACCCTGCTCCGGGTCAATGCGTCCAAGGGCACGGTGATGGACCGGGTCGAGCTGTCCAAGACGGCCCGTACGGTGTCGCGCATCGAGGTCCACCAGGGCGCGGTGCTCGTCATCACGGGTGATCAGAAGGTCAGTCGCCTCACGGACGGAGCGCTCGTCGAGCAGGCCGAGCTGGCGCGCCGGCCCTACTACCTGGAGCACACGCCTCAGGACCCGTCGTTGGTGATCAGCGCGGCCCCGGTCAAGGACGGCCGCGACTGGGCGATCGACGCCTACCGGCTGCCCTCGTTCGAGCGGGTCTGGTCGACGACCGCCAGCAAGGTGCTCTCGAAGGTCGAGCGCTCCAGCCCGGTCACGGTGTGGCGCGGCAACGGCCTGTGGATCTCGACGTCGTACGGCGATTCGTCCGACCCCGAGGCCCAGGTCAAGGACTCGCTCGTGCAGCTCGATCCCGAGGACGGGCGGGTGGTGGCACGGACCGGTGCCGTCAAGCGGGACTATCTCGCGAACGACCTGGGTCAGTTCGCACTGACCGGTGCGATCTCCGCGGCGCACGTCACGGTCGGGTTCGACGACGGCGACGTCGTCCTGCCGCAGTCGACGGGCGTCATGCGGTACTCGCTCACTGACGAGAAGGTCCGCTGGGCCGTGGACACCAAGTCGATCGAGGACTCCATGGAGCGTGACCGCAAGGCCTCCACGGTCTCCCAGAGCTTCGACCTGGTTGACGGCGGCAAGACCGTGCTGGTCACGCTGAGCAACGGCATCTCGTTGGAGGTGATGACGCTGAATGCTTCGAGCGGCAAGATCACGGGCCGGTGGAACGTGCCGGCGAAGTCTCGCAACGGGCTCCAGGCCATACCCGCGGTAACGCCCTTCGCCGGCGGCGTCGCTCTGTCGCACGACGACTACGGGTGGGACTACGCCTTCAATCAGACCGGCCGGAAGGTGCCTTCGACGCAACGGCACGACGTCGGCGTGTTCAGGCTGGTCAAGCCGGCCGCCTGACGGCGCAGGCTGCGCCTACTTCCCCGAGTGCTTACGGGCCGCGTACTCGGCGGCTTCCTTGGCGCGGAAGGCGGTGATGGCCGTGATCAACTCGGTCGGGAGGGGCTCGTCGAGCGGGAACCTGACTGCCGACTTGCTCGTCCGGTAGGGCGTGAGCTCATCGGAGAACTTCGCGAAGGTTGCGCCGGAGGGGAAGAAGTTGAGCGAGGTGTGCTCGGAGTAGCCCGCGAACTGGACCACGACGACGCCGTCCTGCTTGTACGCCGGGATGTTGTAGCTGATCGTCTCCTCGGCGCCGGGGATCGCCTCACGGATCGCGCGACGCGTCTCGACGAGCCGTGGCTCGACGTCGTACAGCGCGGCCTCGAGGTACTCCTCGACCGTGCTGAACTTCTGTGGGTCGCCGTCTTCGCTCGCTGGGGTCATGTGCCCAGTAGAGCCGATCATGGTGCCGATGGGCCAGCCGGTGCCGGTGTGCCGGCGGTTTGGTCCCGGTGTCTCGACGACACGGGGTCGATTGGTTCGATGAGTCGGAGCCCTCGACTAGGCTGAGGCCCTTCCCCCCAGATCGTGCCGAGGAGGCCATTTTTCGATGTCGAGCGACTCACCATTCGTGCACTTGCACGTGCACACGGAGTACTCGATGCTCGATGGTGCGGCCCTGCTTGACGGGCTCTTCGACCGGACCTCTGAGCTCGGCATGCCTGCCATTGCGATGACCGATCACGGCAACCTGCACGGCGCCTTCGACTTCTACAGCAAGGCCAAGGCGCACGGGGTCAAGCCGATCATCGGCATGGAGGCCTACCTCACGCCCAACATCCCTCGCACCGAGAAGAAGGCCGTGCAGTGGAACAAGGGCGCCAAGGATGCCGATGTGGCCGGGCGGGGTGCCTACACCCACATGACGCTGCTGTCGGAGACGACCGAGGGCATGCACAACCTGTTCCGTATCGGCTCCTATGCGAGCCTCGAGGGGCAGTACCGCAAGCCGCGTGCCGACCGTGACCTGCTGCAGCGATTCGGCAAGGGGCTCATCGCGACGACGGGCTGCCCGTCCGGCGAGATCCAGACCTGGCTGCGCATCGGCAACTACGAGAAGGCGCGGGCTTCGGCCGCCGAGTTCCAGGACATCTTCGGCAAGGAAAACTTCTTCCTCGAGCTGATGGACCACGGGCTCGCGATCGAGACGCAGGTCCGCGATGGCCTGTTGCGGCTCATGAAGGATCTCGACCTGCCACCGATCGCGACCAACGACTCGCACTACACCGCCCCCGAGGACGCCGAGGCGCACTCGGCACTGCTGTGCGTGCAGTCGGGCAGCACCATGACCGACCCCAACCGGTTCAAGTTCGACTCCAACGACTTCTACATCAAGTCGGCCAAGGAGATGCGTGACCTGTGGGAGGACCGATTCGACCTCAAGGCCGCCTGCGACAACACGCTGCTGATCGCGGAGCGTTGCGAGGTCGAGTTCGCCGAGTCCAACGGCGGATACATGGCCCGCGCCGACGTCCCCCCGGGCGAGACCGAGGACTCCTGGTTCACCAAGGAGGTCTGGCGAGGCGTCGAGTCCCGATACCCGGGTGAGGCGTTGACCGACGCGGTGCGCGAGCGGACCGAGATGGAGCTCGGCGTCGTCCGGAGCAAGGGCTACTGCGGCTACTACCTCGTGGTCGCCGACTTCATCAACTGGGCCAAGGACAACGGCATCCGGGTCGGGCCGGGGCGTGGCTCGGGAGCCGGGTCGATCGCGGCGTACGCGCTGCGCATCACGGACCTGTGCCCCCTGACACACGGCCTGATCTTCGAGCGTTTCCTCAACCCCGAACGTCCGTCGATGCCCGACTTCGACATCGACTTCGACGAGCGTCGACGCGGCGAGGTCATCCGCTACGTCAGCAACAAGTACGGCGAGGAGCGGGTCGCGATGATCGCGACCTTCGGCCGGCTCAAGTCCAAGGCCGCGATCAAGGACGCCGCGCGGGTCATGGACTACCCGTTCACCCACGGCGAGCGCATCACCAAGGCGCTGCCGGCCGACGTCATGGGCAAGGGCGTCACGCTCAAGGGCCTGTTCGACAAGGACGACAAGCGCTACGGCGACGGCGCCGACTTCCGCAAGATGCATGACGAGGACGCCGACGTCCGCAAGATCTACCAGACCGCCCTGGGGCTCGAGGGCCAGATCCGGCAGTGGGGTGTGCACGCGGCTGGCGTCATCATGTCGAGCGACCCGTTGATCGACATCGTCCCGATCATGAAGCGCGAGCAGGACGGCGCGATCATCACGCAGTTCGACTACCCGATGTGCGAGGCGCTCGGGCTGGTCAAGATGGACTTCCTCGGCCTGCGCAACCTCACGGTGCTCGATGACACCTTGATCAACATCAAGCGCAACCGGGACATCGAGCTGGTCCTGGAGGATCTGACGTTCGACGATCCGGCGACGTACGACCTGCTGGCGCGCGGCGACACCCTCGGGGTGTTCCAGCTCGACGGTGGCCCGATGCGGGCCCTGCTGCGCAGCATGAAGCCCGACAAGTTCGAGGACATCTCGGCCGTCGGCGCGCTCTATCGCCCGGGGCCCATGGGTGCGGACTCGCACAACAAGTACGCCCGGCGCAAGAACGGCCGCGAGCCGATCGACCCGATCCACCCCGAGCTGGAGAAGCCGCTGGAGACGGTGCTGGGGGAGACCTACGGCCTGATCGTCTACCAGGAGCAGGTCATGGAGATCGCCCAGGTGCTGGCCGGGTTCTCACTCGGACAGGCTGACAACCTGCGGCGCGCGATGGGCAAGAAGAAGAAGTCCGAGCTCGACAAGCAGTACGCCGGGTTCCAGGGCGGCATGCTCGAGCGCGGCTATTCGCAAAAGGCCATCACGACACTGTGGGAAGTTCTGCTCCCGTTCTCGGACTACGCCTTCAACAAGGCGCACTCCGCTGCCTATGGCGTCATCTCCTACTGGACGGCCTACCTCAAGGCCAACTTCCCGGCCGAGTACATGGCTGCGCTGCTGACCAGCACCCGCGGTGACAAGGACAAATCGGCGATCTACCTCAACGAGTGCCGACGAATGGGCATCAAGGTGCTGCCGCCGGACGTCAACGAGTCGGTCTCCAACTTCGCCTCGGTCGGAGCCGACATCCGCTTCGGACTCGGTGCGATCCGCAACATCGGTGAGAACGTCGTGGCCGGCGTCGTGGAGGGGCGCACCAACAATGGCCCTTACACCGACTTCAACGACTTCCTCGACAAGGTGCCGACGCTGGTGTGCAACAAGCGGGTGCTCGACTCCTTGATCAAGGCCGGCGCCTTCGACTCGATGGGTCACCGCCGTCGAGCGCTGACGACGGTCGCCGAGGAGGGCGTCGATCTCTACATCGACCTCAAGCGGCAGGCCGCGATCGGGCAGGACTCGCTGTTCGGAGGCGCGGACGACGCGTTCACCGGCGGCAAGGTCGAGGTGCCCGTGTCGATGCCCGAGTGGGAGAAGACCCAGCTGCTGGCGTTCGAACGCGACATGCTGGGCCTGTACGTCTCGGACCACCCCCTGCAGGGACTCGAGCACGTGCTCCGCGCGAGCAGCGACAGCACGGTCGGCGAGCTGCTCACCAACACCGACATCCCCGACGGCACCACGATCCGCATCTGCGGGCTCATCACCGGCGTGCAGCGCCGGATGAGCAAAAAGGGCGACAGCTGGGCCTCGATCACGATCGAGGACCTCGAGGGCGGCATCGAGGTCATGGTCTTCCCGGGGGCCTATCAGCTCGCGGTGCCGGTCCTGATTCCCGACACGATCGTCGTGGTCAAGGGCCGGGTCCGCCGCAAGGACGACGGCATCGAGCTCAATGCGCTCGAGGTCACGATGCCGGCCATGAGCACGGGGGGCCCAGATCGCCCGCTGGTCGTGAGCCTGCCCGTGGCTCGCTGTACGGCAGACACGATCGGCACGTTCAAGCAGGTCCTGGCCACCCACCCGGGTGTCTCCGAGGTGCACCTACGACTGATCGGCAATGGATCGACCAAGGTCATGCGACTCGACGACAGCCACCGTGTGGCACAGTCGTCCTCGCTGATCGCCGACCTGAAAGAGCTGTTGGGCCCACATTGCCTCTCCTGAGACGAGCACTCCTGTCCACCGCCGCGATGCTCCTCCTGGGCATCGCGGCTGGCGTCGTGTGGCAGCAGCTCGCGAGCCCCGCGCAGTGGCAGGTCCGTGAGACCGGCATCGTCCTGACCGAAGCCGCCTCGACCGGCAGCTTCTCCGTGATCGTCACGTTTGTCGCGGTGGGTGCTGTGGCCTCGCTGCTGCTCGGCTGCTTCCTTGCGGTGACGCTGCGAGAGCTGGGCTGGGTCACGACGCCTGTCCTGATCGCAGCGACTTTGGTCGCGGGTGTCGTGGCCTGGCGGGTCGGCGTGCAGCTCGGCCCACCCGACCCCGCCACGGTGCGCGGTCTGTCCGTCGGCGACCGCGTCCCCTCTGAGCTGGCCGTCGACACCGTGTGGCCCTTCCTGATCTGGCCGATCTTCGGACTCGTCGGACTGATCGTCACGACGATGCTTGCCGCGGCGCGCGACGAGCAGCACCCACGGGAGTGATCTGCCCGCGGAGCGTCAGCGGGCGATGCGGGCCACGACGGCGCTCGTGACGATGACGAGGTCGCTGGGGTGGAGCTCGGCTTCCAGGCCGCGACGACCGCCCGAAACGAAAATCGTGGGCCACTGCTGCGAAGACCGGTCGATCACGGTCGGATGCCTTTTTTTCTGGCCCAGCGGGGAGATCCCGCCGATGACATAGCCAGTCGCGCGCTGGGCCTGGGCCGCATCGGCCATCTGGGCACGTTTGCCGCCGAGTGCGTCGGCCAGCGCCTTGAGGTCCAGCGAGCCCATGACGGGGACGACACCCACGCACAGGGCGCCGTCGACCTCGGCCATCAAGGTCTTGAAGACGCGTCCCGGCTCGACGCCGAGCGCCTCGGCCGCCTCCATGCCGAACGACTCCGCGCGGGGGTCGTGGACGTACGAGTGCGGTGTGAAGGGGACGTTGGCCCGATGCAGCGCGATGAAGGCGGGAGTCGCGTCGGTGGACTTCTTGTTGGCGGCCACCTGTCCACCGTAGTGCGTCCGTAGACTTGCCGTTGTGATGCGACGACTTGACCTGACAAATCTGCAGCCCGCTGAGCACGATCTGCAGCGCGTCTACGGCGCGGCGGTCCCGCGCGCCGAAGTCGACGTCGAGCAGGCGATGGCCGCAGTTCGACCGATCTGCGAGGACGTCCGATCCCGCGGTGTCGAGGCGGTCCTGGATGCCGGTGAGCGGTTCGACGGCGTACGCCCCGCCGAGCTGCGGGTGCCGACTGCCGCGATCGCGGCTGCGCTGGCTGATCTCGCCCCCGACATCCGGGCCGGGCTCGAGGAGTCCATCCGCCGGCTGCGGCACACCAGCCAGGCCGAGCTGGAGCACACGCTGGTCACCGATGTGGCTCCCGGTGCCACGGTCGAGCGGCGCATCGTTCCGATGCAGCGGGTCGGACTGTACGTGCCGGGCGGCCTCGCGCCCCTGGTCAGCACCGTCATCATGAACGCCGTGCCGGCCCAGGTTGCCGGGGTGCCGGGCATCGCCCTCGCGAGCCCACCCAACGCGGAGTTTGGCGGCCTGCCCCATCCGACGATCCTCGCCGCGTGCGGCCTGCTCGGCATCGACGAGGTCTATTCGGTGGGTGGCGCCCAGGCGTTGGCGATGTTCGCGTACGGCGCAGGGGAGTGCCGTCCGGTCAACCTGATCACCGGACCGGGCAACATCTACGTCGCGGCCGCCAAGCGCTACCTGCAGGGCACAGTCAGCATCGACTCCGAGGCCGGTCCGACCGAGATCGCGATCATTGCGGACGACACCGCCGATGCCGGGTTCGTTGCGGCCGACCTGATCAGCCAGGCCGAGCACGACCCCATGGCTGCCAGCGTCCTGATCACCGACAGCGCGGCTCTGGCTGACGCGGTCGACACCGCGCTCGATGACCAGATCGGCTCGGCCAAGCATGCCGAGCGCATCCGCACCGCGCTCGAGGGCCGGCAGTCCGCCACGGTCCTGGTCCGCGACATCGACCAGGCTGTCCAAGTCGCCAACGGCTATGCCGCCGAGCACCTGGAGGTCCAGACCGCCGACTCGGCCGCCGTTGCGGCGCGGATCGTCAACGCCGGAGCCATCTTTGTCGGACCGCACACCCCGGTGTCCCTGGGTGACTACGCGGCGGGGTCCAACCACGTCCTGCCGACGGCGGGATGCGCGTGCCACTCCTCCGGACTCTCGGTCCGCGCATTCTGCAAGAACATGCATGTCGTGACCTACGACGAGGCTGCCCTGCGCGAGGTCGGGGGCCACGTCGTGACTCTCGCCGAGGCCGAGAACCTGCCTTCGCACGGAGCCGCGGTGTCGATCCGGACGTCCCGCTGATGCCGCTGCCCTCCTGGGTGCCGATCCGCGAGGACCTGCGCGGCTTCGAGCCGTACGGTGCACCCCAGATCCCGGACGTCATCAATCTCAACGTCAACGAGAATCCCTACGGCCCCAGCGATGGCGTGGCGGCGGACATCGCCGAGGCCGTGCGTCTCGCGGCGACGACGCTCAACCGCTACCCGGATCGCGAGGCACTCGTCCTGCGGGCCGGGCTGGCGGATTATCTGGGCCACGACCTCACGGCAGAGCGGGTCTGGGCGGCCAACGGGTCCAACGAGGTCATGCTGCAGATCCTGCAGGCCTTCGGCGGTCCGGGCCGGACTGCGCTGTCGTTCGCTCCGACGTACTCGATGTATCCCGAGTACGCGCGGGACACTCACACCCGATGGGTTGCGGGCCGGCGAGAGCAGGACTTCTCGGTGGACCTCGAGCGGGCGCTTGCGCTGATCGAGGTGGAGCAGCCCGATGTCGTGCTTCTGACCTCGCCCAACAACCCGACCGGAACGGCGCTGCCGCTGGAGACCGTGCGGGCCGTCGTCGAGGCGGCTCCCGGCGTCGTCGTTGTCGACGAGGCCTATGCGGAGTTCCGCCGACAGGGCACGCCGAGCGCCCTCGATGTGCTCGACGAGTTCCCTCGCCTGCTGGTGACTCGCACGATGAGCAAGGCGTTCGCGCTGGCCGGCGGCCGTCTTGGCTATGTCGCCGCAGATGCCGCGATCATCGATGCGCTGCGCATCGTGCGACTTCCCTACCATCTGTCCGCCGTGACGCAGGCCGCCGCGAGCGCCGCGCTGCGCCACCGCGACGAGCTGCTGGCCCGGGTCGATGAGCTGCGCGCCACCCGCGACGACCTGGCGGCCTGGTTGAAGGAGCAGGGCTTCGAGGTCGCGGACTCGGACGCAAACTTCGTCCTGTTCGGCCGTTTCGACGACCGACACGCGATCTGGCAGGGCCTCGTCGACCGCGGTGTGCTGATACGGGAGACTGGACCCGACGGATGGCTCCGCGTCTCGGTCGGGACCCCCGATGAGATGCAGGCTTTCTACACATCACTCCTGGAGGTGACCCGATGACCCGTAGCGCCCGCATCGAGCGAAAGACCTCGGAGTCCCATGTCGTCGTCGAGATCGATCTTGACGGCACCGGAGCCAACGACATCTCCACGGGAGTTGGCTTCTACGACCACATGCTGACGGCGTTCTCCCGGCACTCGCTGATCGACCTCACAGTCCGGTCCGAGGGCGATCTGCACATCGACGCGCACCACACGGTCGAGGACACCGCGATCTGCCTCGGCGAGGCGATCCGCGAGGCGCTGGGTGACAAGGTCGGCATCCGCCGGTACGGCGATGCGCTGGTGCCGCTCGACGAGTCGATCGCGCAGGCCGTCGTCGACGTGTCCGGCCGTCCCTACTTCGTGCACTCCGGCGAGCCCGAGCGGCAGATCACCGCGATCATCGGCGGGCAGTACTCCGGCTCACTGACCAGCCACGTGTTCGAGTCGATCGCGCACCACGCAGGGATCACGATGCACGTACGCCTGCTGGACGGCCGCGACCCGCACCACATTGCCGAGGCCCAGTTCAAGGCGGTCGCGCGGGCACTGCGCGACGCCGTCGCGATCGATCCGCGTGAGTCAGGTATTCCCAGCACGAAGGGTGCTCTGTGACCCGACCCCGCGTTGCGGTGCTGGACTACGGCTCGGGCAACCTGCGCTCGGCAGTGCGCGCGATCGAGCGTGCGGGCGCCGATGCCGAGCTGACGAGTGACGCGAAGGTCGCTGCGGAGGCTGACGGGCTGCTGGTGCCCGGCGTCGGCGCGTTCGAGTCCTGCATGCGCGGTCTGGTGGACGTCGATGGCGTGCGCATCATCGAGCGCCGGCTCATCGCCAACCGGCCCGTGCTCGGCATCTGTGTCGGCATGCAGATTCTGTTCGGCGAGGGCATCGAGCATGGCGTGCGCACCGAGGGCTGCGGTGAGTGGCCCGGCGTCATCGAGCGACTGCAAGCCCCGATCGTGCCGCACATAGGTTGGAACACCGTCGAGGCCGGCGAGGATTCGAAGATGTTCGCCGGGATCGAGGAGGAGCGGTTCTACTTCGTGCACTCCTACGGTCTGCGTAGCTGGGAGCTGTCCCGGCCTCCCGCCCTGCCTTCTCCGGCCGTCACCTGGACCGACTACGGCGGCGACCGCTTCGTCTCGGCCGTCGAGGACGGTCCGTTGTGGGCGACCCAGTTCCACCCTGAGAAGTCTGGCGACGTCGGCATCGCGCTGCTGCGCAACTGGCTCGCCACGCTGTAGCGCACGGCCGTGGGGTGACCCAGATCGCCCCGCGGGGTGACCCGGGCCGGACCGGCGACAGATACGATCGGCTGCGTGACCCTAGAACTTCTCCCCGCCGTCGACGTCGCCGATGGACAGGCCGTGCGCCTCGTCCAGGGTGAGCTCGGCAGCGAGACCACATACGGCTCCCCGCTCGATGCTGCCCTGCAGTGGCAGACCGACGGTGCGGAGTGGATCCACCTCGTCGATCTCGACGCGGCATTCGGCAAGGGCAGCAACCGCGAGCTGCTCGCCGAGGTCGTCGGCCGGCTCGACGTCAAGGTCGAGCTGTCCGGCGGCATCCGCGACGACGCCTCGCTCGAGGCCGCTCTGGCGACCGGCTGCACCCGGGTCAACCTGGGCACTGCGGCGCTGGAGAACCCGGCCTGGTGCGCCAAGGTCGTCGCTGAGTACGGCGACCAGATCGCCGTCGGCCTCGACGTTCGCGGCCGGACCCTTGCGGCCCGCGGCTGGACGCAGGAAGGTGGTGACCTGTTCGAGGTCCTCGACCGGCTCGAGCGCGACGGCTGCGCCCGCTACGTCCTGACCGACGTCACGAAGGACGGCACGCTGACCGGTCCCAACCTCGAGCTGCTGCGGGAAGTCTGCGCGATCACCAAGAAGCCTGTCGTGGCCTCGGGTGGCGTCTCGAGCCTGCAGGACCTGCGCGACATCGCGACCCTGACCGGGATCGGCGTCGAGGGCGCGATCGTCGGCAAGGCGCTGTACGCAGACGCCTTCACGCTCCCCGAAGCACTGGCCGCCGTCCGCGAGATCTGACCGTCGGTCGTCGAGCCCGGCGCGGAACGGCCTCCAGCTCGACGGTTTACCAGGATCTCCTGGTATCGCGCACTTACCCGGGCAAATTCGCCCGGGTAAGTGACCGCTTGCCTGGGTCTCCTGGTAAACCGCGAGATCGGTGGGCGCCGCAGGAAGCGGCCTCTCGGCAGGCAGAAGGGGCGGCACGGGATGGGCGCCGAGGAGCATTCCTCTAGGCTCGTGCGGTGAGCCTTTGCGTGCGTGTCATCCCATGCCTGGACGTCGATGCCGGACGGGTCGTCAAGGGTGTCAACTTCGTCGACCTGCGTGACGCGGGGGATCCGGTCGAGATGGCCACGGTCTACGACGCCGAGGGCGCCGACGAGTTGACCTTCCTTGATATCACGGCGTCCTCGGACAGCCGTGCGACGACGTTCGACGTCGTCGGTCGCACCGCGGACCAGGTGTTCATCCCGCTGACCGTCGGCGGCGGTGTCCGCACGCCCGAGGACGTCGACCGGCTGCTCCGGGCAGGAGCCGACAAGGTCGGCATCAACACCGCGGCGATCGCCCGGCCCGAGGTCATCGCCGAGATCGCCCAGCGGTTCGGCAACCAGGTGCTGGTGCTGAGCGTCGACGCTCGGCGCAACCCGAACCAGCCGAGCGGCTTCGAGGTCACGACCCACGGTGGCCGCACGTCGTCGGGTCTGGACGCCGTCGCGTGGGCGCGGACCGCGACGGAGCTCGGGGCGGGGGAGATCCTGCTCAACTCGATGGACGCCGACGGCACTCGCGACGGATTCGACCTGGAAATGATTCGGGCGGTCCGTGACGTTACACAGGTGCCGCTCATTGCGAGTGGCGGCGCCGGCCGGCTGGAGCACTTCCCGCAGGCCATCGAGGCCGGAGCCGACGCGGTGCTCGCCGCCAGCGTCTTCCACTTCGGCGACATGACCATCGGACAGGTGAAAGAGACCTTGCGAGCAGCTGGACACAGTGTCAGGTAGCCCCGTCGTGGAGGAGCAGGACGACCGCGACCTCGGCACGATGAACACTGCCCGGATCACGCGGCGCGGTTTCACCCTGCTCGGACGCGGCATCCGCGAGCAGCGCCTGCTGTTCTGGATCTCGGTCATCGGGAGCGTCCTGTTCGGCTTCATGACCGTCGCCGACGCCCGTGTCCTGGGCTGGGCGACCGATCACGTCATTCGCCCGTCGTTCCAGAGCGGCGAGGTCACGAAGGGAGCGCTGGTCGGTGCCGTCCTGCTCTTCCTGGCGGTCGCGTTGCTGCGTGCGCTCGGCATCGTGGCTCGCCGGCTGATCGGCGGCATCGTCTACTACCGGCTCGTTGCGGACTACCGTCGCCGGGTCACCCGCCAGTACCTCTCGCTGCCCATGGCGTGGCACCACCGGCACCCGACCGGACAGTTGCTGTCCAATGCCAACGCAGACGTCGAGGGTGCGTGGGCGGTCTTCATGCCGTTGCCCATGGCGATCGGCGTCATCGCGATGCTGGTCGCAGCGATCTTCGAGATGGTGCGGGCCGATCTCGTCCTGACCCTGGTCGGTCTGGTCGTCTTCCCCGCGCTGTTCGGCATCAACGTGTTCTACCAGCGTTGGCTGTCGCCCAGGGTCGCCCACGCGCAGTCCCTGCGCGGCTCCGTCAGCGCCGTGGCGCACGAGTCGTTCGACGGAGCACTCGTCGTCAAGTCGCTGGGTCGCGAGGCCGACGAGACGGATCGTTTCCGCGACGTCGCCGAGGAGCTTCGCGACGCCAACATCGCGGTTGGCCGCATCCGCAGCATGTTCGACCCGCTGCTCGAGGCGCTGCCCAACTTCGGCATCCTGCTGGTGATCCTGCTCGGCATCGGTCGGGTCAGCAGCGGAGCCGCAGATCCCGGTGATGTCGTCTCGGTCGCCTACCTCTTCACGGTCGTGGCATTCCCGGTCCGGGCGATCGGCTGGGTGTTGGGCGAGCTGCCACGCAGTGTCGTGACGTGGGACCGGGTTGCGTCGGTCCTGGACGAGCGCGGCTCGATGCCGTACGGCACCGCTACGCTGCCGGGTGCCGGTCCAGTGCGGCTCGACGTGGACGACCTGACCTTCGGCTACTCCGGCTCGGACGTGGACGTGCTGCGCGGCATCGACCTCAGGGTTGCCCCCGGCCGGGTCGTCGCGGTGGTGGGTGCGACGGGCAGTGGCAAGAGCACACTGACCTCGCTGCTGACCCGCCTGGTCGACCCCCAGACCGGGGCGATCCGCGTGGATGGCGTCGACATTCGCGAGCTGACCCATGACGAGCTGGCCCGGGCGATCGCGGTCGTGCCGCAGGGCACCTTCCTGTTCGACGACAGCGTGCGCGAGAACGTCACGCTGGGTGGCGACTTCACCGACGACGATGTGTGGGCCGCCCTGCACACGGTCCAGGCCGATGAGTTCGTCGCCAACCTCCCGGGCGGACTCGATGCAGAGCTTGGCGAGCGCGGCACGACCCTGTCGGGCGGCCAGCGTCAGCGTCTGTCGCTGGCGCGAGCCCTCGTGCGTAGGCCCCGCCTGCTGGTCATGGACGACGCGACCAGTGCGGTCGATCCTGAGGTCGAGCAACGCATCCTCAAGGCACTCGCGGCGCACACCTCGGATGATGACGGGCCGACCGTCATGGTCGTCGCGTATCGCAAGGCCACGATCGCACTGGCGGACGAGGTCGTATTCCTCGACGAGGGAGCGATCGCCGACCGGGGCAGCCACGGGGAGCTCGTCGAGCGCTCCCCGGACTATCGCAACCTGGTCAACGCCTACGACCAGGCGAGGGAGGCGCTGTCATGAGTGAGCAGGTCGAGGACGACGCACGCCTGGGCGGCATCGCGATCATCCGCCGCGGCCTGTCGATGTCCCCGGCGATCAAGGACGGGATCGGTCTGACGATCCTGTTGGCGGTCCTCAGCACGCTCGGCGGTTCCGCTGTGCCGATCCTGATCCAGAAGACCGTCGACTCCGGGCTGGGCGACGGGCGACGGACGACGGTGTCGGACATCGCGACCTTCCTGGCCATCGCGACGGCGCTGATCGTCATCACCGCCGGCATCGGCTACTGGATGCGGATCCGGTTGTTCGTCGCCAGCGAGACCGGGCTCGCCCAGATGCGGGTCAATGCGTTCCGGCACGTCCATGACCTGTCAATGCTGACGCAGAACTCCGAACGGCGTGGCGTCCTGGTCTCCCGAGTGACATCCGACATCGATCAGGTGTCGCAGTTCCTGCAGTTCACCGGCATCCAGATCGTCGTGAGTATGGGGCAGATAGTGGTGGCGACGCTGATCATGAGCTACTACTCGTGGCAGCTCACGCTGGTCGTGCTGATCTGCTTCCTGCCGCTGTTCATCAGCCTGCGCTTCTTCGCGCAGCGCCTCAGTGATGCCTACGACATCGTGCGGCGCACGGTCGGCGAGATGATCGCGGTCATCGCCGAGCCCGTCGTCGGCGCATCGGTCGTCCGCGCCTACGCCGTCGAGCGCCGCACGCAGGCACGGGTCGACGCTGGCATCACCCGCAATCTTGACGCCAACGTCAGTGCCCAGAAGCTCGTGGCGGTGACCTTCGCGGCTGCAGGGATTGCTGGCGGTCTGGCCAATGCCGGAGTCATCACGTTCGGCGTCATCATCGGGGTGGCCGGGGGGCTGTCGATGGGCACCGTGATCGCCTTCGCCTTCCTCGTCGGGCTGTTCGTGGGGCCCGTGCAGACCGCGACCCAGGTGCTGACCGATGCGCAGAACGCAATCGCCTCGTGGCGCCGGGTCATCGACCTGCTCGACACCCCGGCGGACGTCATCGACCCCGGGGTGGGCGGCACGAAGTTGCCCGAGGGCAACCTCGGCGCCCGATTCGACCATGTGACGTTCGCCTATCCCGGCGGTCCTGACGTGCTCAAGGACATCGACATCAAGCTCGCTCCACGCCAGCGGGTCGCGGTGGTCGGCGAGACCGGCTCGGGCAAGACGACCTTCGCCAAGCTCCTGACCAGGCTCATGGACCCGACTGACGGCGTCGTCCGGCTCGGCGACACCGACATCAGCACGGTGCCGTTCGACGACCTACGCCGGCACGTCCTGATGGTCCCGCAGGAGGGATTCCTGTTCGACGCGACACTGCGGGACAACCTGCTCTACGGCAAGAAGGACGCGACCGACGCCGAGCTCATGGAGGTGTTCGACCGGCTCGCGCTGAAGGACTGGTACGCAGCGCTGCCCCGCGGCCTGGACTCGCAGGTCGGCCAGCGTGGCGAGTCGCTGTCGGCAGGGGAGCGCCAGCTCGTGGCGCTCGTGCGCTCGGCGCTCGCCGACCCGGAGTTCATCGTGCTCGACGAGGCGACCAGCGCGGTCGATCCGCAGACGGAGCTGCGGGCCACCCGCGCACTGGACCGGCTGCTCGACGGGCGATCGAGCGTCACGATCGCGCACCGACTGTCGACCGCGGAGAATGCCGATCGGGTGCTGGTCTTCGACGCGGGCCGGCTCGCCGAAGACGGAACGCATGCCGAGCTGGTCGAGCTCGGTGGCGTCTACGCGCGGCTGCACGCGAGCTGGGTCGCTCAGGCCTCCTTGTCGAGCCATCAGGCCATCGTCGATCCGGCGTGAACGGGCCTGAGACAATGGATCCCGTGAGCTCCCTTGATTCCGCCATCGCGACCCGTCTCAAGCACGATGCGGAGGGTCTCGTGCCTGCGGTGGTCCAGGACGCGCAGAGTCACGACGTGCTGATGGTCGGCTGGATGGACGACGAGGCCCTGCACCGCACCCTCACGACGGGTCGGGGGACCTTCTGGAGCCGCAGCCGGCAGGAGTACTGGGTCAAGGGCGAGACGTCTGGCCACACCCAGGCGGTGCGCGAGGTTCGGCTCGACTGCGACGGTGACACACTGCTCGTGCTGGTCGACCAGACCGGACCGGCCTGCCACACCGGCGCCCGCACGTGCTTCGACGCGGATCGACTGTTGTGAACACCCGCCGTCTGCTGGCCCCGACCGTGCTGGGCACCGTGGCGGCCGGCGGGCTGGCCTTCTTTGCCGCGTCCCGGACCTGGGCGCACGTCCGGGTCGCGACCGACGGCCTGCCGTCCGACTCGGTCGACGTGACCGGCACCGACGCCCAACCGCTGGTCTCCGCGCTCGCACTGGTCGTGCTGACGGCGGCTCTCGCGGTGCTGGCGGCCTCCCCGCGCGTGCGTAGGGTCGTCGGCGGATTCACGGTGCTGGTGGCCGCCGCGGGCGTCGGGATCGTGCTGTTCGGCTCCTCGGCGCTCGACGACGCGGTCGGCCGGGCGGTCGAGGCATCGCCGGCGTTCACCGGTAGCACCGCCCCAGACTTCTCGACCTCGCCGTGGGCCTACGTCACGGTCCTTGGATTCGTTCTCGCCGCCGTCCTGGGTGGAATCACCGCGAAGTTCGGGGCGACCTGGCCGACGATGAGCAGCCGCTACGATGCCCCGGCGGCTCGTCCGGTGGTCGTCACACCGCAGTCCGACAGCGACATGTGGAAGGCACTGGACGAAGGTCGCGATCCGACCCAGTAGTCTGAGCGGAGTTCGCCACCCCGAGGAGACATCACCCCATGCACGGATCATCGCCAGCCGCCTGGACCGCCGTACTGCTGTGCCTGACCGGCATCACGATCGGTGGCGTTGCACTGATCCCCAACCCGAACTGGGTGTGGTTCACGGTCGGATGCGTCGTCGCGCTGGCCTCGGGCCTGGTCGGCCGGGTCATGTCGTCGGCCGGCATGGGCGCCAACTCCGCCGAGCACTGAGTCGTTCCTCGCGATGAGCGATCAGCCGCAGTACCCCAGCTATCCGGACTCCGGCGAGCCGCACAACCAGCAGCCGCCGGCCTACGGCCAGCCCGCGTACGGCCAGCAGCCGCCGCCGGGCTACGGCCAGCAGCCGCCGCCGGGCTACGGCCAGCAGCCGCCGCCGGGCTACGGCCAGCAGCCCCATGGCTATGGCTACCCGCCGCCGCGCACCAATGGCAAGGCCATGTGGGGCATGATCGCGGGCATCGTCTCGATCGCCTTCTGCTACTTGGGACTTCTGATCGGACCGGTGGCGATCGTGCTGTCGATCCTGGGCAAGAAGGACATCGCCCGCAGCAATGGCACGCAGACCGGAGGCGGCATGGCGACCGCGGGCCTGATCACGGGGATCGCCGGCACCGTGGTCTGGGCCGGTGTGATCGCGCTGATCATCGTCGGGACCGCGACGGGATGGTGACGATGCTGCCGGGGCTGGAGCCAGTGCGCCGCGTGACCGCGGCAGACCTGTACGCCCCCGCTGCAGTCGGGGCGGCCGGCCTGGCCGCAGCGACCCTGCTGCACCTGTACGACCCGCACCAGTCGGGTTCGTACGGTTTCTGCCCGTTCCTGGTCATGACCGGCCTGCCCTGCCCGGGTTGTGGCGGCCTGCGCGCCGTCAACGACCTGAGTCGCGGCGACCTCGTGGGCGCGATCAGCAGCAATGCGCTGGCAGTTGCGCTGGTCGGCGTCCTGGCCGTGGCATGGGTGCTGTGGATCGGCCGCCGGCTGCGCGGCACCCGTGGCCAGATGATCGTGCTCAGCTCACGGGTCGGCTTCGGTGCGATCGGCGTCCTGATCGTGTTCGGCGTCCTCCGCAACACCCCCTGGGGCGCCTGGCTCGCTCCCTGAGCCGCCCGGCCCTCAGCCCGTGAGCCCGCTCAGGGCCCACGAGGCGAGCGCAGTGATGATCGCTGCGACACCGATCATCATCCCGATGACGGCGGCCGAGTCGCCCCCCTCGGCGCCTTGCGAGGCCGCGATCTCCCTTCGGCCGTGCACCCCGGTCGTGACCGACGGAACGCCGAGGATCGCACCGAAGGGGAACACAAAGACGCAGGCGAACGCGGCAATGCCGAACAGCACGCTGTAGATCGCGTTGCGGTTCGTCGGGGCCGCGGAGCCGTCGCTCACTCGATCGTCGGGCGACGACTCCGGACCCGGGCTCATGGTGCGACCGGTAGGTTCTGGAACCGCTTGTAGGCGTACGCCGCTGCGAGCGTGACGATCGGGATCGCGGCGAGCAGACCAACGAAGCACAGCAGCAGTCCGGCCATCAGGACCAGGAAGGCCAGCAGGCCGGTCAGCAGGCCATTGCCGAAGTTGCGGCCGACCAGGCCAAAGCTGGACCCCAGTGCCTGGGTCGGCGACTGATCGGTGTCGACGACGAAGTAGATCGTGAAAACCGAGAAGACCAGGAACACCAGGCCGGGCAGGACGCACAGCAGGATCCCGACGGTGCTGAGAACGCTCAGCAGCAGTCCGGTGAGCAGCACACGGGTCAGGTCGAGCTTGCCGAAGGCCACGCCGATGTCGAACCGCTGGCCCTCGGTCACGTCGAGGGCGCCTCGGGCCAACATCGCCGTGAGGATGTAGCCCACGGTGCCGGCGATGGTCTGGGCGATCAGTGAGGCCACGATCCCGGAGCCGTCGAACACGAACGAGCCGCCCGATGTCATGAAGGACGGTGACGGCGCGACGATCTCAGAGATCGCGCCGAGTGCGAACGTGGCCACGGCAACGATCAGGGTCGCCAGGATCAGGGCCCCGGCGTTCTCCTTGAACTTGCGCCAGCCATAGCTGATCGCATCGGCCGCGCTGTAGGGCGCTGCGTAGCCGCCCGGTGCTCCGGGTGGCGGATATCCACCCGGCGGCGGTGGTGGGTAGTCACCCTGTGGCGGTGGAGGAAAGCCACCCTGCGGCGGCGGGACCGATCCATAGGCGGGGAGGTCGTTGGTGTTCGGCTGGTCATCACCGGGATACGGCGGCGGCTCGTTCGTCGTCATCCGGCGAGCATAGTGATTTGTGCCACCGGGGGAACCCCCGCGGGGGACACACGTTCGCCGGGATACCCTTGAATCAGACCATTGTGCGTGAGGGGAGGAGTGTCCGTGTCCGTGCTCGACGAGATTCTTGCTGGTGCAGCCGCTGACCTCCAGGACCGCATGGCGCAGACGCCCCTCGACGACCTGAAGGCCCAGGCCGCTCGCCAGGACCCGGCGCTCGATCCGATGCCGGCATTCCGCGCTGACGGGGTGTCGGTCATCGCCGAGGTCAAGCGTTCCAGCCCCAGCAAGGGCGAGCTTGCCGCGATCAAGGATCCCGCCGCACTCGCCGAGGACTACGCCGCCGGTGGAGCCGCCGCGATCAGCGTCCTGACCGAGCAGCGACGTTTCGGCGGCACGCTCGACGACCTGCGGGCCGTACGTGCCACGGTCGACGTCCCGGTGCTCCGCAAGGACTTCATCACGACTTCCTACCAGCTCTGGGAGGCCCGGGCCGCTGGGGCCGACATGGCGCTGCTGATCGTCGCTGCGCTGGAGCAGATCGTGCTCGAGAGCCTGATCGAGCGAGCCAGGTCGATCGGCCTGACCCCGCTCGTCGAGGTGCACGACGAGGAGGAAGTCCGTCGCGCGGTCGGCGCCGGAGCCGACCTGATCGGTGTCAATGCCCGCAACCTCAAGACGCTGGAGGTCGACCGCGGCACGTTTCAGCGGTTGTCGCCCGGTATCCCCGACGGAGTCGTCAAGGTCGCCGAATCCGGTGTGCGTGGGCCGCATGATGTCATCGAGTACGCCAAGTCCGGCGCGCACGTGGTCCTCGTCGGCGAGACGCTCGTCCGTGGCGACGATCCGCGCGCGACCGTTGCCGACCTCGTCGCAGCCGGTGCCCATCCGGCACTGCAGCACCGCTGGTAGTGGCGTCATCGTCCGCACGGTGACGCGCCCCGCCCCTGTCGCTTCCACCTCCTGAGGACCCATGACGTACGCCCAGCCCGACCCAACCGGCCACTTCGGACGCTTTGGCGGCCGTTTCATGCCCGAGGCGCTGATCGCCCCGCTCGACGAGCTCGATCATGCGTGGACCGACGCCAAGGCCGATCCGACCTTCATGGCCGAGCTCGACCGCATGCTGCGCGAGTACGCCAACGTGCCCAGCCCGCTCTACGAGGCGCACAGATTCTCCGAGGTCGCCGGCGCTCGAATCCTGCTCAAGCGCGAGGACCTCAACCACACGGGTGCCCACAAGATCCGCAACGTCATCGGCCAGGCCCTGCTGGCCAAGCGGATCGGCAAGCCGCGCGCGATCGCCGAGACCGGTGCCGGACAGCACGGTGTGGCCGCTGCCACGGCATGCGCCTATCTCGATCTCGACTGCGTCGTCTACATGGGTGAGGTCGACACCGAGCGGCAGGCACTCAACGTCGCCAGGATGAAGATGCTGGGCGCCGAGGTCGTGCCGGTCACGACCGGCAGCCGCACCCTGAAGGACGCGATCAACGAGGCGTTGCGCGACTGGGTCTCCAGTGTCGACACGACCTCCTACCTGTTCGGCACCGCGGCGGGGCCACACCCGTTCCCGACGATGGTCCGCGACCTGACCCGCGGCATCGGTGACGAGGCGCGCCGCCAGGTGCTCGAGCTCACCGGGTCGCTGCCCGATGCGGCCGTCGCCTGTGTCGGTGGCGGGTCCAATGCGATCGGCCTGTTCACGGCGTTCATCGACGATGCCGACGTCATGCTCCGCGGCATCGAGGCCGGTGGTGACGGCGTCGGAACCGGCCGGCACGCCGCGACGATCACGGGTGGTGAGGTCGGGGTGCTGCATGGCGCACGCTCGTTCCTGTTGCAGGACGAGGATGGCCAGACGTTGGAGTCGCACTCGATCTCGGCGGGGCTGGACTATCCCGGCGTCGGACCTGAACACTCGTTCCTGGCCGATATCGGCCGTGCGACGTACGTGCCAGCGACCGATGACGAGGCGATGTCTGCCTTCGACCTGCTGTGCAAGACCGAGGGGATCATCCCCGCGATCGAGTCGGCGCACGCCCTGGCCGGGGCGCTCGAACTGGCCAAGGAGCTCGGGCCGGACTCGACGATCCTGGTCAACCTCTCGGGGCGCGGCGACAAGGACGTGCACACCGCGGCTGAGTACTTCGGACTGATCGACGGGCCCGTCGTCCTCGACCAGGGGGTGGAGGAATGACCGAGCGTCAGCACACCACCCATGCCGGTCTGACCCGCATTGACGAGCTCTTCGTCCGCACACGCGCAGAGAACCGTGCGGCCCTGGTCGGCTACCTGCCAGCGGGCTTCCCGACCAAGGAGCTGTCGATCAAGGCGATCGAGGCGATGGTCGAGGGCGGGGTCGATCTCGTCGAGGTGGGACTCCCGTACAGCGATCCGGTCATGGACGGCCCCACGATCCAGGCCGCCGCCGAGCAGGCCCTGCGTGCTGGCACCCGGACGACCGATGTGTTCGACGTGGTCCGCGCCAGCGCGGCGACCGGAGCCCCGACCGTCGTCATGACCTACTGGAACCCGGTCGAGCGGTTCGGCGTCAACCGGTTCGCCGAGGCCCTGGCCGACGCCGGCGGCGCTGGCCTCATCACCCCCGACTTGATCCCCGACGAGGCGACCGAGTGGGTGGCCGCGTCGGAGCAGTACGGCCTCGACCGGATCTTCCTGGTCGCGCCCTCCTCGACCGACGCACGCCTGGCGATGACGGCCGAGGCAGCCAGCGGCTTCGTCTACGCGACCGCCGTGATGGGCGTGACCGGGGCGCGTGAGCAGACCAGCTCGCTGGGCCCTGAGCTCGTCGCCCGGTTGCGCCAGGTCACCGACAAGCCAGTCGGTGTGGGTCTTGGCGTCAGCAACGGAGAGCAGGCTCGGGAGGTCGCCGAATTCGCCGATGCTGTCATCGTGGGGTCCGCCCTCGTACGCTGTCTGCTGGATGCGCCGGACGAGTCGTCCGGACTCGAGGCCATTCGCCGGCTGGCGCAGGACCTGCGTGCCGGCGTCGAGAGGAACCAGACCACGTGAACATCACGACCTTCATCCCCAGCCCCTCCCAGGGCGTGTGGGAGCTCGGACCCATCCCTTTGCGGGCGTACGCGCTCGGCATCATCATCGGCGCGCTCGTCGCGATCTGGATCGGTGAGAAGCGCTTCCAGGCTCGCGGCGGCCGTGAGGGCCTGATCGGCGACGTCGCCATCTGGGCGATCCCGTTCGGCATCGTGGGTGCCCGCATCTATCACGTCGCGACCGATCCCGAGCTGTATTTCGGCGAGGGCAGGCACGTCGTCGACGCGCTCAAGGTCTGGCAGGGCGGTCTCGGCATCTGGGGCGCGGTCGCCGGCGGAGCGGTCGGTGCGTACATCGCCTGTCGCCGCTACGGTGTCTCGTTCTCGGCGGTCGCGGACGCACTGGCCCCCGGGCTGCTGGTCGCGCAGGCGATCGGTCGAATCGGCAACTACTTCAACCAGGAGCTGTTCGGCCGGCCGACGACCAAGCCGTGGGGCCTGGAGATCGCGATGGAGAACCGCCCGGACGGCTACGCGCAGTTCGCGACGTTCCACCCGACGTTCCTCTACGAGTTGCTGTGGAACCTCGCCGCGGCGGCGCTGATCATCGCGATCGACCGCCGGGTCAAGCTGACCGGCGGGCGGGCCTTCGCCCTCTACGCGATGCTCTACACGTCGGGGCGAGTCTGGATCGAGGCCCTGCGGATCGACACGGCCAACCACATCGGCCCGTTCCGTCTGAACGTCTGGACCTCGATCATCGTGTTCGCGGTGGCCGCGACGTACTTCTTCGTCAGCCGCAGACGGGCGAGGGTCGCAGGGTCGACCGAGCTGCCGGTGTCGGACGACCCGGCGGAGCCGGCAGATGCGGCTGACTCCGACCCGGCGTAGGAAAGCCAATCCTTCGATGACGAAATCGGCCGGTCGACGTACCTTCTGATCATGACCGAAGCTGTCGACCGTAGTGAGCCCCTGCCCGATCCCGACGCGGTCGAGCACGAGCACCCCGACGTCACGGGTGGTTGGCTGCGCCCCGCCGTGTTCGGCGCGATGGATGGTCTGGTGTCGAACTTCGCCCTGATCATGGGCGTGGTCGGCGGCACCAGCGCCAACGACACCAAGCCCATCGTGCTGGCTGGGCTGGCGGGCTTGGCCGCCGGAGCGTTCTCGATGGCAGCGGGGGAGTACACCTCGGTGGCCAGCCAGAGCGAGTTCGCCCTCGCCCAGGTCGAGATCGAGCGCGAGGAGATCCTCCGCAACAAGGCGGGCGAGGAGGCTGAACTCGCGGTGATGTTCGTCGAGAAGGGCGTCGACGAGGATGTCGCGCGCGAGGTTTCGGCACAGATCCATCGCGATCCGGAGAACGCCGTGCGGGTCCATGCACGTGAGGAGTTCGGCGTCGACGTCGACGATCTGGCGTCACCGATGCTGGCAGCGTTGTCGTCGTTCTTCGCCTTCGGGCTGGGCGCGATCATCCCCGTGCTGCCCTACCTGCTGGGCGTGGAGTCGCCCTGGACCGCAATCGCGCTGTCCCTCATTGGCCTGTTCGCCTGCGGTGCGATCGTCACGCGCATCACCGCCCGGTCGTGGTTGTTCGGCGGCGTGCGTCAGCTCGCGCTGGGCGGGGCCGCGGCTGGACTGACGTATCTCGTGGGCGACGCGGTCGGCGGTGTGATCGGCTGATGCGGCACCACGGCTTCCCGCCGTGTAACCTTGACTCGCTGTCCGAGGCCAATGTCGTCCCCGGTACGAACTACTCGTAATCCCAGATGACATGAAGGCAGGCACCTCGTGCGCAGTCCCAAGTTCTCGACCCAGCCTCCTGCTCAGGGTCTGTACGACCCGCAGAACGAGCACGACGCGTGCGGGGTCGCCTTCGTCGCGACGTTGACCGGCATCCCGAGCAACGACATCGTCGTCAAGGGGCTCACGGCGTTGCGCAACCTGGACCACCGCGGAGCGGTCGGCGGCGAGCCCGACACCGGCGACGGCGCCGGCATCCTGCTGCAGATCCCCGACACCTTCCTGCGCGCGGTCGCCGGCGTCACGCTGCCCGAGCTGGGTTCGTACGCCGCGGGCATGGCATTCCTGCCGATCGACGAGTCCGAGGCGGCTGAGGCGCGCACCCACATCGAGGCGATGGCGCTCGAGGAGGGCCTGAAGGTCCTGGGTTGGCGTGACGTGCCGGTCGACCCGGAGATCCTCGGCTCGATGTCCCGCGGCGCGATGCCGTCGTTCTCGCTGATGTTCGTGACCTCCGCGGGGGAGCCGCAGACCGGCATCGTGCTCGATCGCACGGCGTTCTGTCTGCGCAAGCGTGCCGAGCACGAGCTGCAGGTCTACTTCCCGTCGCTGTCGAGCCGCACCCTGATCTACAAGGGCATGCTGACGACCGAGCAGCTGGAGAACTTCTTCCCCGACCTGAGCGACCCGCGCATGGAGTCGGCGATGGCGATCGTGCACAGCCGGTTCTCGACCAACACCTTCCCGAGCTGGCCACTGGCCCACCCGTTCCGGTTCATCGCGCACAACGGCGAGATCAACACGGCCCGGGGCAACCGCAACTGGATGCGTGCTCGGGAGGCGCTGCTCGAGAGTGACCTGATCCCCGGCGACATGCGGCGGCTGTTCCCGATCTGCGATCCGCTCGGCAGTGACACCGCCTCATTCGACGAGGTCCTCGAGCTGCTGCACCTGGGCGGACGCAGCCTGCCCCACGCCGTCATGATGATGATCCCCGAGGCGTGGGAGAACGACGCCGACATGGACCCCGCCCGCCGGGCCTTCTATGAGTTCCACTCCTCGGTCATGGAGCCGTGGGACGGCCCTGCCGCCGTGTGCTTCACCGACGGCAACCAGATCGGCGCGGTCCTGGATCGCAACGGACTGCGTCCCGGCCGCTACTGGGTCACCGAGGACGGTCTCGTCGTGCTCGCGTCGGAGGCCGGCGTGCTCGACCTCGACCAGAAGAGCATCACCCGCAAGGGTCGTCTCGAGCCGGGCAAGATGTTCCTGCTCGACCTCGACCAGCACCGCATCATCGAGGACCACGAGATCAAGAACTCGCTGGCCGCGGAGAACCCGTACGACGAGTGGCTCTACTCCGGCCTGGTGCGCTTCGAGGACCTGCCCGACCTGGAGCACATCGTCCACACGCACGCCTCGGTGACGCGTCGCCAGCAGGTGTTCGGCTACACCGAGGAGGAGCTCCGCATCCTGATCGCCCCGATAGCGCGCTCCGGCGCCGAGGCGATCGGCTCGATGGGAACCGACACGCCCATCGCCGCGATCTCGGACCGTCCCCGGCAGCTCTTCGACTACTTCTCGCAGCTGTTCGCGCAGGTCACCAACCCGCCGCTGGACGCGATCCGTGAAGAGGTCGTGACCTCATTGGCCGGCACGATCGGGCCCGAGCGCAACCTGCTGGCCCCCAGCCCGGCGTCGTGCCGGATGCTGCAACTGCCGTTCCCGGTGCTCGACAACGACGAGCTCGCCAAGATCCGGCACATGAACAAGGACGGCGACATGCCGGGCTTCTCGGTGCACGTCGTCCGCGGGCTCTACGCCGTCGCGGGGGGTGGGGCGGCGCTCAAGGCCAAGCTCGACTCGATCTGTGCCGAGGTGTCGACCGCGATCGCCAAGGGCGCCCGCATCATCGTGCTGTCCGACCGGCACTCCAACGCCGATCTCGCCCCGATCCCGTCGCTGCTCCTGACCGGCGCGGTGCACCACCACATGGTTCGCGAGAAGCTCCGCACCCAGGCCGGACTGATCATCGAGTGTGGTGACGTCCGCGAGGTGCACCACGTGGCCCTGCTGATCGGCTACGGCGCGACCGCGGTCAACCCCTATCTGGTGCTCGAGTCCGCCGAGGACCTCGCCCGCGAGAAGATCTTCGTCGAGGGTGTCGCACCCGCCAAGGCACTGCGCAACGTCGCACACGGCCTGGGCAAGGGTGTCCTCAAGGTCATGAGCAAGATGGGTGTCTCGACCGTCGCGTCCTACACCGGAGCGCAAATCTTCGAGGCGGTCGGCCTGTCCCACGAGATCGTCGACGCCTACTTCACCGGCACGTCGTCCAAGCTCGGTGGCGTCGGCCTGGACGTGCTCGCCCAGGAGGTTCGTTCGCGACACCTCAAGGCGTATCCGACCAGTGGCATCGCGGGCCCGCGTCGTCACCTCGACGTCGGTGGGGAGTACCAGTGGCGTCGCGAGGGTCCGGAGCACCTGTTCGACCCCGAGACGATCTTCCGTCTGCAGCACTCGACCCGTACGGGCAGCTACGAGATCTTCAAGCAGTACACCTCCCGCGTCGACGACCAGTCCGAGCGGCTCATGACGTTGCGCGGCCTGTTCGACCTGCGCGAGGGCGAGCGACCGGCCGTCCCGATCGACGAGGTCGAGCCTGTCTCGGCCATCGTCAAGCGGTTCTCGACCGGGGCGATGTCGTACGGCTCGATCAGCCAGGAGGCGCACGAGACCCTCGCGATCGCGATGAACCGTCTCGGCGGCAAGTCCAACACCGGCGAGGGTGGCGAGGACCCCGATCGTCTGTACGACCCCGAGCGTCGCTCCTCGATCAAGCAGGTCGCGTCCGGACGGTTCGGCGTCACCTCGGAGTACCTCACGAACGCCGACGACATCCAGATCAAGATGGCGCAGGGCGCCAAGCCCGGTGAGGGCGGCCAGCTGCCCGGACCCAAGGTCTACCCGTGGGTCGCCAAGACACGCCATTCGACGCCGGGTGTCGGCCTGATTTCCCCGCCGCCGCACCACGACATCTACTCGATCGAGGACCTCAAGCAGCTCATCCACGACCTCAAGAACGCCAACCCGTCGGCGCGGGTGCACGTCAAACTCGTGTCGGAGGTCGGGGTCGGCACCGTCGCGGCCGGCGTCGCGAAGGCCAAGGCAGACGTCGTCCTGATCTCCGGTCACGACGGCGGCACCGGAGCATCTCCGCTGACGTCGCTCAAGCACGCGGGCGGCCCGTGGGAACTCGGCCTGGCCGAGACGCAGCAGACGTTGCTGATCAACGGGCTGCGCGACCGCATCGTCGTGCAGTGCGACGGCCAGCTCAAGACCGGCCGGGATGTCGTCATCGCGGCGTTGCTGGGCGCCGAGGAGTTCGGCTTCGCCACGGCACCGCTGGTGGTCAGCGGCTGCATCATGATGCGGGTCTGTCACCTGGACACCTGCCCCGTCGGAGTCGCGACGCAGAACAAGGCGTTGCGGGAGAAGTACTCCGGCAAGGCCGAGTACATCGTCAACTTCTTCGAGTTCATCGCCCAGGAGGTCCGTGAGATCCTCGCGAGCCTGGGCTTCCGCTCGATCGTGGAGGCCGTCGGTCACGCCGAGGTCATCAACGTCGCGCAGGCAGTCGATCACTGGAAGGCCGATGGTCTCGACCTGACGCCGATCCTCTACGTCCCGGAGCTGCCCGAGGGCGCCGCGCTCCACAACACGACGGGCCAGGACCACAGCCTCGACCGGGCGCTGGACAACGAGCTGATTGCGCTCAGCGCCGATGCGCTCGAGCGTGCCGAACCGGTCCGGGCGCAGCTGGAGATCCGCAACGTCAACCGCACCGTCGGCACGATGCTGGGACACGAGGTTACCAAGCGCTACCGCGGTGAGGGACTGCCGGACGACACGATCGACCTCACGTTCCTGGGCTCGGCCGGTCAGTCGTTCGGAGCTTTCGTGCCCAGGGGCATCACCCTGCGCCTCGAGGGTGATGGCAACGACTATGTCGGCAAGGGCCTGTCGGGTGGCCGGATCATCGTGCGGCCGCCGCGGGACGTCCTGTTCACCGCCGAGGCGCAGATCGTGGCCGGCAACGTCATTGGCTTCGGCGCGACCGGTGGCCAGATCTTCCTGCGCGGCAAGGCGGGCGAGCGTTTTTGCGTGCGCAACTCCGGTGCCAGCGCGGTCGTTGAGGGCGTGGGAGATCACGCCTGCGAGTACATGACCGGCGGACGCGTCGTGATTCTCGGCCGCACCGGCCGCAACGTCGCGGCCGGTATGAGTGGCGGATCGGCGTACATCTTGGATCTGGACGAGAGCCTCGTCAACCGGGACATGGTCGAGACGCGCCCCGTCGAGGGAGACGCCGCGACGGTCCTCCACGACCTGGTCCGCATGCACCGCGACGAGACCGGCTCCGCAGTCGCCGAGCAGCTGCTGGGCAACTGGGAGCAGTCGCTGGGCCGCTTCACCGAGATCATGCCGGTCAACTACCGGCTGGTGCTTGAGGCCCGCGAGGCCGCCGAGTCCGAAGGCTTGTCCGAAGAAGATACAACCGCACGCATGATGGAGGTGGCTGCACGTGGCTGATCCCAGAGGTTTCATCACAACGCCCCGCGAGGTCGCCGAACGGCGTCCTGTCGAGGAGCGGATCCACGACTGGAACGAGGTCTACCCGGGCGGTCCCGGTCGGGCCCTCCTGCCGATCATCACCAAGCAGGCCGGTCGTTGCATGGACTGCGGCATCCCGTTCTGCCACTCGGGTTGCCCTTTGGGCAACCTGATCCCGGAGTGGAACGACCTGGTCTGGCGCGAGGACTGGGACGAGGCACTCGACCGGCTCCACGCGACCAACAACTTCCCGGAGTTCACCGGGCGGCTGTGCCCCGCACCGTGCGAGACGGCGTGCGTCGTCGGTATCAACCGGGACGCGGTGACGATCAAGAACGTCGAGGTCGCGATCATCGACAAGGCCTGGGACGACCGCCAGGTCCGCCCCGAGCCGCCCGAGTGGCTGACCGGCAAGACCGTTGCCGTCGTCGGATCGGGACCGGCCGGACTCGCCGCGGCGCAACAGCTGACTAGGGCCGGGCACACCGTCGCGGTCTACGAGCGCGACGACAAGCCCGGCGGGCTGCTCCGCTACGGCATCCCCGAGTTCAAGATGGAAAAGGTCCAGGTCGAGCGTCGGATCAACCAGATGGAGCGCGAGGGCACGGTGTTCCGCACCGGGATCCAGGTCGGCGACACACTGACCGGTCATCAGCTCCGCGACCGCTACGACGCCGTCGTGCTGGCGATCGGCGCCACCGTGCCTCGTGACCTGCCGGTGCCGGGTCGCGAGCTCGGAGGCATCCACCAGGCCATGGACTTCCTGCCGCAGGCCAACCGGGTCGCACTGGGTGAAGAGGTCGATGACCAGATCGTCGCGACCGACAAGGACGTCATCATCATCGGCGGTGGCGACACCGGCGCCGACTGCCTCGGCACGTCGATCCGTCAGGGCGCCCGCTCGATCACCCAGCTCGAGATCATGCCGAACCCCGGCACGGATCGTCCCGAGGCGCAGCCATGGCCGACCTACCCGATGATCTACCGCGTCTCCTCGGCCCATGAGGAGGCGGGGGAGCGGGTCTACTCGATGTCCACCAAGGAGTTCCTCGGTGAGGGCGGACACGTCAGTGGTCTGCGCCTGGTCGAGGTCGAGATGGTGGACGGCAAGTTCACCGAGATCGAAGGCTCCGAGAAGGTCATCCCCGCGCAGCTCGTGCTGTTCGCGATGGGCTTCACGGGCCCTGAGGCCGAGGGGCTCGTCGACCAGCTCGGCGTCGACCTGGACGAGCGCGGCAACGTCAAGCGCGACAAGGCCTACATGTCCAGCGTCGAGGGCGTCTTCGTCGCCGGCGATGCAGGACGCGGCCAGTCGCTCATCGTCTGGGCGATCGCCGAGGGCCGCTCGGCAGCTGCGGGAGTCGACAAGTTCCTGACCGGCTCGACGACGTTGCCGGCGCCGATCCCGCCCCATGCGCGACCGTTGACGGCCTGACGACATCTCATCAAGGAATTTGTTGCACCAAACCACATAAGTGACTCGCCGGTAGGGGAAGCACTGGATAGGGTCGACACGTGAGAAGAGCCAAGATCGTCTGCACCCTCGGCCCGGCCGTGGGGAGTGCCCACAAGATCCTGCAACTGGCCGAGGCTGGGATGGACGTCGCGCGACTCAACATGAGTCACGGCGAACAGTCCGACCACGAGCAGAACTATGCCTGGGTGCGGGAGGCAGGTGACAAGGTCGGCAAGGCCATTGCGGTGCTCGCCGACCTGCAGGGCCCCAAGATCCGACTCGGCCGGTTCGCCGACGGTCCGGTGCACCTCGAGGCCGGATCGACGTTCACGATCACGGTCGACGACATCCTGGGCGACGTCACACGGTGCTCGACGACGTACAAGGGCCTCCCGGGCGATGTCTCGGTGGGCGACGAGATCCTGATCGACGACGGGCGCATGCGCCTGCGGGCCACCGAGGTCACCGCGACCGACGTCACGTGCCTGGTCGAGACCAGCGGTCCGGTCAGCAACAACAAGGGCATCAACCTGCCGGGTGTCATGGTCAGCGTCCCCGCGATGAGCGAGAAGGACATCGACGACCTGCGGTTCGCGCTGCGCCTGGGCGCAGACTTCATCGCGCTGTCGTTCGTGCGCTCGGCCGACGACTACGACGACGTCCGCAGGATCATGGACGAGGAAGGCATCGTCCGCCCGGTCATCGCCAAGATCGAGAAGCCCCAGGCGGTCGACAACCTCGATGGGATCATGGACGCGTTCGACGGAGTCATGGTTGCCCGCGGAGACCTCGGCGTTGAGATGCCGCTCGAGGACGTCCCGATCGTGCAGAAGCTCATCGTCGAGAAGGCCCGCCGCAACGCCAAGCCAGCCATCGTCGCGACGCAGATGCTGGAATCGATGATCTCGGCCCCGCGGCCGACCCGCGCCGAGGCGTCCGACGTCGCCAACGCCGTTCTCGACGGAGCCGATGCGGTGATGCTGTCGGGCGAGACCAGCGTGGGGGAGTACCCCATCCACACCGTCACCACGATGGCCCGCATCATCGAGTCCACCGAGGACCACGGACTGCCCCGCATGGCGGCGTTCACCTGGCAGGCCAAGACCAAGAGCGGCATCATCTGCCGCGCCGCGGCGGACGTCGCGGAGTCGGTCGATGCAAGCTTCGTGTGTGCCTTCACGACCAGCGGTGACTCCGCGCGGCGGATGACCCGATACCGCTCGCGCGTGCCCGTGGTCGCGTTCACTCCCAATCAGCTCGTGCGTTCGCAGCTGGCGCTGAGCTGGGGCATCGAGACCTTCCTCGTGCCCGAGGTGACCCACACCGACGAGATGGTGCTGCAGGTCGACAAGGCGCTGCTCGAGCGCGGCCACTGTGCCGAGGGTCAGCAGGTCGTCATCGTCGCCGGGAGCCCTCCGGGCATCCCCGGCTCGACCAACGCGCTGCGCATCCACAACATGGGCGATGCGATCAACGGAGTCGTCCCGGCGTACAAGGACACCCACGAGTAGGTCCTGAGAGCTGCCGGCACGGCGGCCGTCGGCCGGCAAGCCAGCACGGCGGCCTTCGGCCGGGGGTTCCTACGACGCGAGGGCGGCTCACCTTCATGTGTCGTCGAGATCCCGTGCCGGCAAGCCAGCACGGCGGCCTTCGGCCGGGGGTTCCTACGACGCGAGGGCGGCTCACCTTCATGTGTCGTCCAGTTCCCGTGCCGGGTGCGGGACTCGAACCCGCACGCCCTTGCGGACAACGGTTTTTGAGACCGTCGCGTCTACCATTCCGCCAACCCGGCTCGCGCTGCAGCGCGCCTGTGCCGGACCGGTCGAGCCAAGCCTGCACCAACGCGCGGGATAACCTTCTCACGTGACTGACCAGGCACTGGAATCGGGACGGCCCGCACCGCGTGTGGTGATCGCTGAGGACGAGGCGCTGATCCGCCTCGATCTCGCCGAGATGCTCGCGGAGGAGGGCTACGTCGTCGTAGGACAGGCGTCCGACGGGGAACAGGCCATCGAGCTGGCGATGCAGCATCGCCCCGACCTGGTCGTGATGGACGTCAAGATGCCCAAGCTGGACGGCATCGCTGCCGCGGCCCAGATCGCCCAGGCGCGCATCGCGCCGGTCGTGATGCTGACGGCCTTCAGCCAGCGCGAGCTGGTCGAGCGGGCTCGTGACTCCGGCGCGATGGCCTATCTCGTCAAGCCGTTCACCAAGTCCGATCTCGTGCCGGCGATCGAGATGGCGATGAGTCGATTCGCCGAGCTCAAGATGTTGGAGCACGAGGTCGGTGACCTCACCGCCCAGTTGGCCGCCCGCAAGACGACCGAGCGGGCCAAAGGCCTGCTCCAGGAGGCGCTCGGTATCACTGAGCCCGAGGCCTTCCGCTGGATTCAGCGCACCGCGATGGACCTGCGCCTGACGATGCATCAGGTGGCGCAGGGCGTCATCGACCATGGCCCGCAGCTCGGCTCATCGATGGGCCAGGACCCGTCCTGACCGCTGGGTTACAACTTGGCTACGTTACGGCCCTGCATGGCAACGTTGACCCAAATGACCCCGGGAAAGACTAGGTTCGGTCGTACGTACACGCCCCCTGGCTCGCGCCATGGGCTTTCTACATATCCGGAGGATTGATGAAACGCAGTACCCAGACGATCCGCATCGGGGCCGTTGTGGCCGCGAGCGCGCTTGTTCTCGCTGCTTGTGGCGGCGGCAGCGACAGCGACGGCGAAACCGCCAGTGGCTCCACGTCCAAGGGCGATGGTGTCCTGACGATCGGCTCGCTCCTTCCCCAGACCGGCAGCCTTGCGTTCCTCGGCCCCCCGGAGTTCGCGGGAGTCGACCTCGCTGTCAAGGACATCAACGAGGCAGGCGGCGTCCTCGGAAAGGACGTCGTGCACGTCCGTGGTGACTCCGGCGACACCGACTCGGGCATCGCCCCGGCGGAGACCGACAAGCTGCTCAAGGCCAAGTCCGACGTCATCATCGGCGCGGCCTCCTCGGGCGTCTCTCTGACCGTGATCGACAAGATCATGTCGGCCGGCGCGATCCAGTTCTCGCCCGCCAACACGTCGACCTCCTTCGACGAGGGTGACTACTCCAAGCCTGACCTCTACTTCCGCACGGCGCCGTCCGACATCCTCCAGGGTGCCGTTCTCGCCAACCTGCTGATCGAGGAAGGCCGACAGAACGTCGCCATCCTCGCCCGCCAGGACGCCTATGGCGAGACGCTGGCCACCGAGATCTCCAAGAACCTCGAGGCTGCCGGCTCCAAGATCGCCGCCAAGGTGCTCTACAGCGAGAAGACCGGTCCGGGCGACTCACAGATCACCGAGATCAAGAACGCCAAGGCCGACGCCGTCGTGCTGATTGCGTTCGAGGAGACCACGACGGTCATCCCGAAGCTCATCCAGGCCGGCACCGGTCCGCAGGATGTCGCGACGTACTTCGTCGATGGCAATACGGCCAACTACGGCAAGGGTGACTCGGCTTCGCTGCCCGACGGCACGCTTGAGGGCACCAAGGGAACCATCCCGGGCGCCGACGCGGGTGACGCGTTCAAGGATCGTCTGAAGACCGTCGACCCGAAGCTCAAGGACTACTCCTACTCGGCTGAGTCCTACGACGCAGTGATCGTCTCGGCGCTCGGCGCCATCGCGGCCAAGGACGACTCGGGCGCGGCCATCGCCAAGGAGATCCCGGGCGTGACCAAGGACGGCGAGAAGTGCACGACGTTCAAGGATTGCGCTGCTCTGCTCGCGGACGGCAAGGACATCGACTACAACGGTGTCTCCGGCCCGATCGAGCTCGGCGAGACGGGTAGCCCGACGGCTGCCTCGATCGGCATCTACGAGTACGACGCCAAGAACAAGATCTCGCCGGTTGACTACATCAGCGGCACGATCTGATCAACGCTGATCTGATCAGCTGATCGCGAGAGGGCCCCGGTGCTTCGGCACCGGGGCCCTTTTCTGCGCGCAGCATCTGGTCCACGGAGCAGCGGCGCCGAACGAGTGACCGGCCACATGGGTGCAGTGCCGTGATGGCCCCGGATGCAGGAACGCCCGGCACCGAGTGGGTGCCGGGCGTTCGTGAAGGTGGGGTCGTCAGTCGTCCTGCTGGCCCAGCGTGCCGAGGTAGAGCTGGATGACCTTGGGATCGTCGGCGAGTGACTTGCCCGTGCCGGAGTACGCGTTGCGTCCCTGGTCCAGGACGTAGCCTCGGTCGCAGATCTGCAGGCAGCGACGTGCGTTCTGCTCGACCATGATGACCGAGACGCCCGCCTTGTTGATGTTGCGTGTCTGCACGAAGACCTCGTCCTGGAGGACGGGGGACAGTCCGGCTGATGGCTCGTCGAGCAGCAACACCGACGGGTCCATCATGAGCGCCCGGCCCATCGCGACCATCTGACGCTCACCACCGGACAGCTGTCCGGCACGCTGCTTGCGCCGCTCGCCCAGACGGGGAAAGAGGTCGGTGACGAAGGCGAAGCGTTCGGTGAACCGCTTGGGATCCTGGTAGCAGCCCATCTCGAGGTTCTCCTCGATCGTGAGGCTCGGGAACACGTTGTTGTTCTGCGGGACGAAGCCGATCCCCTTGGAGACAAGCTGGTCGGCCCGCTGGTTGGTGATCTCCTTGTCCTTCAGCAGGACAGTCCCGGTGTGCACCTTGACCAGCCCGAACAGGGCCTTGAGCAGGGTCGATTTGCCAGCTCCGTTGGGGCCGATGATGCCGACGAGCTCGCCGGGCTGGCAGTAGAGGTCAGCGCCGTTGAGGATGTTGACCCCCGGCAGGTAGCCGGCGATCAGGTTGTCGGCCCGCAGCACCGCGCCGTCGGCGTTCGCCAGGTGGGTCTCGCGCTCGGTGTTCTGCTCGGTCTCGGTCATGACTTCTTCCCCTCGTCGAGCTCGGCCTCGGCCTCGGCATCGAGCTCCGCCGTGTCGACCTCGCTGATGTCGGTGTCGTGATGAGCACCCAGATAGGCGTCGATGACTGCCTGGTCGGCCATGACGGCCTGCGGAGTGCCCTCGGCCACGATCTTGCCCTGGGCCATCACGATGACCCAGTCCGAGATGTCCCGGACCATGTCCATGTCGTGCTCGACGAACAGGACGGTCCGACCCTCGTCGCGCAGTGACTTGACGTGTCCGAGCAGGGACTGCTTGAGCGCGGGGTTGACGCCGGCCATGGGCTCGTCGAGCATGATCAGTTCAGGATCGACCATCAGGGCGCGAGCCATCTCGAGGAGCTTGCGCTGGCCGCCCGAGAGCGATCCGGCGAAGTCCTCCCGCTTGGCGTCGAGCTTGAACCGCGCGAGCAGGTCGTCGGCCCGCTTGGTGTTCGCGGCCTCCTGCGCGCCCCATAGGGACTTGAACGGCGCAGACCAGAACTTCTCGCCGCGTTGTCCGGTCGCACCGAGCAGCATGTTCTGGATCACGGTGAGCTTGGACAGCACCTTGGTCAGCTGAAAGGTGCGGACCATCCCGAGGCGCGCGACCTTGTAGGCCGGCACCTTGCCGAGCGAGGTGCCGTTGAAGGCCCACTTGCCGTCGTCCGGCACGTCGAAACCGGTCAACAGGTTGAACAGCGTCGTCTTGCCGGCACCATTGGGACCGATCAATGCCGTGATCACACCGCGTTGGATCTCGATGTGATCGACGTCGACGGCCTTGAGACCGCCGAACGTCCGGACGATGTTGCTGCCCTTGACGATCGGATCGGGCTTGGGTGCGCCTGGTGTGTTGGGTACGTCCGCGAGCGCCGCGCGGGCATCACTGAGTTCAGCGGCCATCGATCGCAATCTCCCTTCGATCGCCGAAGATCCCCTGAGGTCGGTAGATCATCAGCAGCATGAGGCCCAGGCCGAGCAGGATGAAGCGCACGAGACTGGCCTGGGTGTTGGACATGATCCAGTCCGGGATGACGGGATCGCTTCCCTTGGTCGCCTGGCTGAAGAACGATCCGATGCCTGAGATCAGGAACCAGAACAGCATCGAGCCGACGACCGGCCCGAGCACCCGAGCGGCTCCGCCGATCAGCAGGGCAGCGTAGGCGTAGAAGGTGAACGTTGTGTTGAAGTCTGTCGGCACTGCCGAACCTTGCTTGAGGATGTGGAAGATACCGGCGACGCCGCCGAACATGCCGCCGAGCACGAGCGCCTGCATCTTGTAGGCGAAGACGTTCTTGCCCAGCGAACGGACGGCGTCCTCATCTTCACGGATCGACTTGAGGACGCGGCCCCAAGGGCTGCGCATGAGTGACCACACGATGAGGCAGCCCAGTGCGACAAGCGTCCATCCGACCGTGACCGACCAGAGATCGTTTCGACTGAACGAGAAGATCTTGAAGTCGATGCCCGAGTTGTACGGGTTGAGCTTCTGGTAGGGCCCCACGAATCCGTTGAGACCGTTGGAGCCGCCGAAGGTGTCCTTGAACTCGACCGCGCCGAAGATCAGGCGCACGATCTCCGCGGCCGCGATCGTCACGATCGCGAGGTAGTCCGCGCGAAGCCGGAGCGTCGGTGCGCCGAGCACGAGCCCGAGCAGCACCGCCGCGGACATGCCGACGATGATGCCGAGCCAGAAGGGAAGATCCCAGGTGACCACGGTGACCGCGAGGCCGAAGGCCGCGACTGCCATGAAGCCGGCCTGACCGAAGTTCAGCAGGCCCGTGTAGCCGAAGTGGATGTTGAGGCCGATCGCTGCGATCGCGAACACGATGGCCTGAGGGCCGAGTGCCTGTGACAACGCTGCGTCGAGAATTGTTCCGAAGTCCATGATCTGCCCCTATCCGATCCGCTGGGCTTTGCCGAGGATGCCTTGCGGCCTGACGAGCAGGATGAGGATCAGCACCATAAGCGCGCCGACCTCCTTGATCGACGCCGGCACACCGAACACCGGCCCGAGCTCGACCATCAGTCCGATGATCAATGAGCCGACCAGGGCGCCCCAGATCGTGCCGAGCCCGCCCAGCGTGACGCCGGCGAAGATCAGCAGCAAGATCTTGAACCCCATTTGGAAGTTGACCTGGTCCTGCACGGCGAGGAGCACGCCCGAGAGCCCGGTCAGCGCCGTGCCGAGGATCCAGACCGACGAGATCACGCCGTCTACCCGCATGCCGGACGAGGCCGAGAGCGCCGGGTTGTCGGACACCGCGCGCATGGCCTTGCCGAGTCGCGACTTCATCAGCAGGACGCACGTGACGGTGAGCGTGATGATCGAGATTGCGAAGACCGCGATCTCCTTGTCGGACAGGCCCACGGGTCCGTAGACCGTGCGGCTCTGGGCGACGTACTGCGATAGGGTCCGCGTCGAGCCACCGAAGCCGTACTGGAACAGGCTGCGCAGCAGGAGGGCGAAGCCGATCGAGACGATCATCATTGCGATCAAGCCCGTGCCGCGATTGCGCAGCGGCCTCCACAGCGCGCGGTCCTGGGCCCAGCCGAAGGCCGCCGAGAGCACCACTGCGAGGATGCCCGCCGCGATGACCGGCAGGCCGAAGCCACGGTTGAAGACGTAGGTGGCGATCCCACCAAAGGTGACCAGATCGCCATGCGCGAAGTTGGTGAGCCCGGTCGTGCCGAAGATCAGTGAAAGGCCGAGGGCGGCCAGCGCGATGATCAGGCCGGTCCTGAGACCGTCACGTGTGCCGGCGACGATCTTGCTGGACAGCGATGCCTTCTCGACGATGACTGCGCCGATCTGGTACTGCACGAAGTTGGACGAGGCGAGCTTGACCGCGACGGTCTTGTCGGTCTCGCCCTTGCCGCTGAGCTTGACGCCTTCGGGCAGGGTCTTGGGATCGAGGACCACGACGTAGGTGCCGTTGCTGGGGATCGCGATGCTGATGCGCCCCATCTCGTCGGTCACCTGGGTGCCGAGGGCCTGGCCGTCCTTGTTGTCCTTGTAGACGGTGAGTGTGACGCCGGGAATCGATTCCGGCTCGCCTTCACCGCCATTGAGGTTTCTGAGCGTGACCGTGATGTTCTGGCCCTTGACGATCGGGTTCGCGGTGGGCGTCCCGGGGCTGGCAGCAGTCGGGCTGGGGGTCGGGGTCGTCGCGGCGTTCGCGGCGGCCGGGCCCATCAGGATCAGACCGGCCAGGATCGCCATCAAGAGCGTCGCTGGTCGCAGGTGCACGGAGTCTCCTGTCGAGGTTCAACGGCCGACGGTGGTTCGACCTCCTGTGGACTATAACCACATGCGGGAGTCACGGGTGGGTCAAAAGCGATCCGTAGGTAACAGTTCGGTTTCGTTTGTTCGGACCGCGCTCAGTGCATCGCAATCGCGAGCTGGCAGAGCACCGGCGCGATGACGAGAGCCGGCAGAAGGTCCGCGACGGGAATCGCCTTGAGGTCGAGCAATCGGAACGCGACGCCGATCAGGATCAGTCCTCCGGTGGCGGTCAGGGCGGCCAGATGGGCGTCCGGCAGGAACGACCCGACGAGGACCCCGACCACCGTCAGCGAACCCTGGATGACCGCGACCGAGATCGCCGATGCCATGACGCCGATGCCAAATGATGCGGCGAAGGCGAGTGCTGCGAAGCCGTCGAGGGTGGCCTTGAGCAGCAACTGGTCGGCACCGTTGCCGAGTCCTTCGTTGAGCGAGCCGAGGATCGTCAACGGTCCGATGCAGAACACCAGCGAGCTGATCACGAAGCCCTCGATGAACCGCTCGCGCGACGCCCCGACACCGCCGCGGGTCAGCCGCCGTTGCAGCCAGCCGCCGAACTCCTCGAGCCGGTCCTCCAACCGAGCCCACGAGCCGATGATGCCGCCGATCACGAGTGATCCGAGCACGATCAGCGTCGGAGCCCCGCGGTCAACCGCACTGACCAACGCCGAGTCGCTGACCGCCATGGCCGCATCGGCCGCGATCAGCAGCGTGACGAGGCCCAGCGCAGCCGTCACGGTCGTGCGGATGCGCAGGTTCAAGCGGTGGCCGATCAACAGTCCCAGGCCGGACCCCGCGACGACCGTCGCGACATTCGTGGCTGTTCCGAAACCGACGAACATGTAGGGTCTCCTTGGACTATTGAGGATTCAACCGGGTACGTCTCCACGGCCAGCGCGTAGTGTGTCATTCCCACACTTTTGCGCCGTGCAGAGGAGTGTTCCGGACCGGAGACAGGAACCACATGTCGGGTCGACCGCACATCGTCCTCAGGGATGCCGACCGCGAGGACGCCCACGCGCTCGTCGCCTTGTGGAACGAGTGCGCAGGCGCCGGTCAGGACGAAGGCTCCGAGGCATTCACGCAGCAGTCGCTGTGGCGCGAGCCCGGAGTCGCGGAGGCCGCGTCGGCGCTTGAGCTCAACCTCGGTCGGCCGGACAAGCGCATTATCGTGGCGCTGATCGATGGCGAGATCGTGGGTGCGACGGTGTGCGACATCGGCACCCTCACTCCCATCACCCTGACCCGAGTCCTGATCGTCACCGAGATCCAGGTCTCGCCGCGGTTCCGTCGCAAGTCGGTCGCCTCGACTCTGCTGTCCGCGGCCGCGACGTACGGCGAGGAGCACAACTGCGAGATCGTCGTCGCGGCGATCCCCGTGCACTCACGTGAGCCGCACCGCTACCTGACCAAGATCGGGTTCACCCAGATCGCTGTCCTGCGGGCTATCCAGTCCAGCAAGCTGCGGTCCCGACTGACGACCAAGGCCACGAACTCCCGCGACACCGGCAAGCTCATCGCCGTGCGCCGCACGCTGCGCCGCCGCACCGAGGCGCGGGGCGCCACGCAGATCTGACGTCGGCGGATGCCCTCGCGGTTCGTCCGACCCGCCGACTAGAGTCGACCGGGTGGACCGCCTCCTGCTGATCGACGGTCATTCCGTCGCCTATCGCGCCTTCTTTGCCCTCCCTGTGGAGAACTTCTCGACCACGACGGGCCAGAGCACCAATGCGGTGTTCGGCTTCACGTCGATGCTGATCAACGTGCTGCGTGACGAGAAGCCGACGCATGTCGCGGTCGCCTTCGACGTCTCCCGCCAGACGTTCCGGCTCGAGCAGTACCCCGAGTACAAGGGCAACCGGGCCAAGTCCCCGCCGGAGTTCACGGGTCAGATCCCGCTGATCAAGCAGATCCTCGACGCCCTGCACATCGTGACGTTCGAGAAGGACGGCTTCGAGGCCGATGACATCATCGGCACGCTGGCGACCCGCGCCGAGTCTGCCGGGATGGACGTGCTGATCTGCACCGGCGACCGCGACGCACTGCAGCTCGTGACTGACAAGACGACGGTGCTCTACCCCCGCAAGGGAGTCTCGGACCTCGCGAGGATGACGCCCACGGCGGTCCAGGAAAAATATGGCGTCGCGCCGGTCAACTATCCCGACATCGCCGCGATGGTCGGCGAAACCAGCGACAACCTGCCGGGCGTTCCGGGCGTGGGCCCCAAGACCGCGGCCAAATGGCTGGGGCAGTTCGGCTCGCTCGACGAGATCATCTCCAAGGTCGACCAGATCCCGGGCAAGGCGGGCGAGTCGATGCGCGCCCACCTCGACGACGTCATCCGCAACCGCAGCATCAACGCGCTGATCCGCGATCTCGACCTTCCCGCAGGACCTGCCGACCTGGCCTTCGACACGGTCTGGGACCGCGAGGCGATCCACGCGGTCTTCGACGCGCTGGAGTTCAACGCGCTGCGGGTCCGGCTCTTCGAGGCGTTCGGCGCCGTCGAGCCGCAGGCCGAGGAGGGCTTCGACCTCGAGGGCGCCACGCTGGCGCCCGGTGAGATCTCGACCTGGCTCGCAGCCCAGTCGGCCTCCGGCGCCCGCCTGGGCCTGCACGTGCAGGGATCCTGGGGGCGCGGCACGGGTGATGTCGTCGGACTGGGGATCGCCTCGGAGGAGTCGGCTGCGTGGATCGACACTGACGACATCACGCCCGAGGACGATGCCGCGATCACCGCGTGGCTGGCCGATCCTGACCGGCCCAAAGTCCTGCACGACGCCAAGGGCCCGATGCTGGCCCTCCACGCCAAGGGTTGGCCTTTGCGCGGCGTCGCGGCCGACACGGCCCTGTCGGCGTACGTCGTCCGACCTGACCAGCGCTCCTACGATCTTGGCGACCTGTCGCTGCGCTACCTCAAGCGCGAGCTGCGCGACGAGTCCGACCATGCCGGCCAGCTGACCCTCGAGACCGACAACCTCGGTGCCGAGTCGGGCATGCTGCGTGCCCGCGCGACGCTCGACCTGGCGGTCGTGCTCGACGAGGAGGTCGAGCAGGCCAGCGGCACGGCGCTGATCGCCGATGTCGAGCTGCCCCTCGTGGCGACGCTCGCCCGGATGGAGCGCACCGGCATCGCGATCGACGACGACCACCTGATCGCGCTGGAGTCCGAGTTCGCGGCACGCGCCCAGAACGCCGCCTCGGAGGCATTCGCGGCGATCGGCGGCAAGGAGATCAATCTCGGCTCGCCCAAGCAGCTGCAGGTTGTGCTGTTCGACGAGCTCGGTATGCCCAAGACCAAGAAGACCAAGACGGGCTACACGACCGACGCAGACGCACTGCAACAGCTCTATGCCAAGACCGAGCACCCTTTCCTGCAGCACCTGCTCGACCACCGCGACGTGACCAGGCTCCGGCAGACCGTCGAGGGGCTGCGCAAGTCGATCTCCGACGACGGCCGCATCCACACGACCTACGCCCAGACGATCGCTGCGACGGGGCGTCTGAGCTCCAACGACCCCAACCTGCAGAACATCCCGATCCGCACGGCCTCGGGTAGACGCATCCGTGAGGCGTTCTGCGTCGGAGCGGGCTTCGACACGCTCGTCACGGCCGACTACAGCCAGATCGAGATGCGCATCATGGCGCACCTGTCGGAGGATGCCGACCTGATCGCGGCGTTCAACTCGGGCGAGGACTTCCACACGGTCATGGCGGCCAAGGTCTTCTCCAAGGATCCCGGCGACATCGACGGCGAGCTGCGGGCCCGGATCAAGGCGATGAACTACGGCTTGGCCTACGGGCTGTCGTCCTATGGTCTGAGTCAGCAGCTCAACATCACGACCGGCGAGGCGCAGGGCCTGATGGACGACTACTTCGAGCGATTCGGTGGCGTGCGCGACTATCTCCGCGGACTGGTCGACGAGGCTCGGCAGACCGGCTTCACCGAGACCATCATGGGCCGGCGGCGCTACCTGCCAGATCTGCAGAGCGACAACCGGCAGCGCCGTGAGATGGCCGAGCGGATGGCCCTCAACGCGCCCATCCAGGGTTCGGCCGCCGACATCATCAAGGTCGCGATGCTCGGCGTCGAGCGGGCGCTCGACGCCGCTGGCCTGACCTCACGGATGCTGCTGCAGGTGCACGACGAGCTCGTGCTCGAGGTCGTCGCGGGGGAGCGGGAGCAGGTCGAGCAGCTGGTCCGTGACCAGATGGCGTCGGCCGCCGACCTCTCGGTGCCGCTGGACGTGTCGGTCGGCGTGGGCCGCACCTGGCACGAAGCCGGCCACTGAACCCGGCCGGGCCGACCAGCTCAGACCACGGTCTCCGCGGGTCGTCCTGAGGGGGAGAAGAAGAACACGACGGTCGCGAGCGCGGCGGCGACCAGAGCCATCGTGAGCACGAGCCCGGTGATGCCGACCCCGATGCCGTACGCCACGGCGAGCACGGCGGCCACCGCGGCCCAGATCATCACGACGACGCCGTGGGCGTGCCGGGCGAGGGCGTCGAACACCAGCAGGTGGACGATCGCGAGGACCGAGCCGGCAATCGCGAACAGCCACAGCCGTCCGGTGATCTCGCTGTACTTGTCGCCGCCGACCAGGATCAGCGCGAGGTGGGGCAGCACGGCGGTCGCGAGCACGGCGACGGCGCCGAGGCCGGCGACCAGCGACACGGCCCGCAGGCGGGCGTGGTGGGTCGTGGCGCGGGCCAGGTCGGGGAACAGCACGACGCTGATGAACTGCGGGAAGAACAGCGCGGCCTTGGCCAGGATCAGACCCGAGGCGTAGAGGCCGCTCTCGTGGACGTCGAAACGGTTGCGGGCGATCAGCGAGTCCATGTTGCTGAGCACGAAGTACGCGAGCAGGGCATGGGTCGAGAACAAGGCCTCGGTCAGCAGCGGGCGACGGCTGATCGGGGTGCCCGTGCCGTGTCCGATCAGGAGGCGAGCACCCGCGAGCGCCGGAAGCCACGAGCCGATCGCGATGCCGATCATCGCGGAGTTGACGGTGGGCGAGATCAACAGCGCTATCGAGCCGCCGGTCAGTCGGCCGACGCCGTTGCCGATGTAGACAGCCGTCAGGGCGCCCCAGCGGGATGTGCCCTGCGCGATCCCGCACTCGGCGCCCATGACGGTCAGCGGGACCAGGGTCGCGCCGCACAGGATCACGGGCCAGTAGCTGTCGAGCTTGAGTGCGGGGGTCAGCACGACGGTCGAGGCTGCCACCACGAGCCCGACGAAGGATGCGACGAGCACCGTGACCCGTACCGTCGCGCTGATGATGTCGTCGCGGTGCACGGGATCGACCGCGAGCCGTCGCGCGGTCACCGCCTGCAGACCGAGCGAGGCGACGGCCCCGACGAGCAGGATGCCGAACAGTGCCGTGAGGGCGCCGAACTCGCGGGGGACCAGGATGCGTGCCGAGACGACGTTGAAGCCGTAGACCGTGATGTTCATGGTCATCATGCCGGCCGCCACGAGGGTTCCGCCGGTCATCGTCGCGCGCGTGGACCTCACCACGGCACAATAGCCGTGGGTGGGACCGATCAGGAGCAGGGGCGAACATGCGGCGTTTGCGCGAGATCGATCTTTACCATGCCCTCGTACCGGCGTGGTCGGCACTTCTGGTCCTCGCGATCGGGCTGCCTTGGCTGCGCGGCGGCTATCTGCTGTCGTACGACATGGTCTGGGTCCCGCACCTGGATCTTGACCGGCCCGAGATGTGGGGCCTGGGTTCGGGTCTGCCGCGGGCCGTGCCGTCCGATGCAGTGGTCGGCCTGCTCGGCACTGCGCTGCCGGCTGCGCTCGTGCAGCGCCTGTTGTTGCTGGGCGCCTTGTTCCTGCTCGCACTGGGGGCCGCGCGCCTCGTGAAGCAGCGGTTCATGATCGCGCAGCTGGCCGCCGCGACCTTCGCGGTGTGGAACCCCTACGTCGCCGAGCGGCTGGTGCTGGGGCAGTGGCCGGTGCTGATCGCGCTGGCCGGTGTCGTATGGCTCGTGGCAGCCCTTCACAGCACGGATGAGCCGCGCTGGGCGGTCGTCACGTTGGCGCTGGCTGCGACGGGGATCTCGCCGGTGACTGGTGTCATGGGCGTCGTCCTGGCGCTGGCCGTCGGGTGGCGGCACGGCCCGGTGCGACTCGTGCTGCTGGCCGGTGTGCTCAACGGTCCGTGGATCGTCGCGGGCATCCTGCACGCGTCGATCGCCCGCACCGATCCGGCGGCGGTCCGGCTGTTCGACGTGCAGTCCGAGGGATGGTTCGGCCGCCTCGGGTCGGCGCTGAGCCTGGGCGGCATCTGGAACACCGAGGTCGTCCCCACGTCCCGCACCCTCCCGATCGCGATGCTGATCGGTGTCGTGCTGGCGGGCGTGATGATCGTGGGCCTGTTCGCGCTGTGGCACGACGACCGCCGGTTGTTGTCCGGGCTCGCCCTCGCCGGCGCGATCGGACTGGCCGTGGCGCTGGCCGGCTGGCTCGCGCCGGACCAGGTCGCGCGAGTGATCGCGGACGTCCCGGGCGGAGGCGTCCTCCGCGACGGCACCCGCTGGCTCGCGCTGCTCCTCCCGCTCGAGGCGGTGGCCTTCGGTGCGGGCGCAGGCGCGCTGTTCGAGCGTGCCGAGTTCACGTCATGGGAGTATCCGACGATCGTGCTGGCCCTGATCGTGCCGTTGGCGGCCCTTCCGGACCTGGCGTGGGGCGTCGGTGGCCGGGTGGAGCCCGCGACGTACCCAGCGTCGTGGACCGACGCCCGGCGAGTCATCGCCAGGACTCCGGTGACCGGGGACGTCCTGGTCCTGCCGTTCTCGTCCTACCGGCGGCCTGCGTGGAATGACGACGTGCCGGTCCTGGACCCGGCTGGCCGGTTCTTCGACCGCACCACGGTCACGAATGACGCCCTGGAGGTCTCGGGGAGCACGATCGCGGGGGAGGACCCGCGTGCCGCACGCATCGCGCGCATCCTTGCCGACGGCAAAAAGGTCCCGGCCCAGCTGGTCGGCGCCGGGATCGGCATCGTGGTGGTCCAGATGGACGCGCCAGGTGCGAAACAGGCCGTCAAGCCGTTCCGGGACGCCCGCGAGCAGAAGGTCGTGGGCAACGACCTGCGCGTCTTCGCGCTCGAGGACGCGCGTCCGTTGCCGGTCGAGGAGCTGGACCGCAAGATCATGATCGGGACCTGGTCGGCGCTGGGCCTTGCGCTGCTGCTCGCCGGCCTGAGCCTCGTGCGCTCGGGGGTCGCGCGGCTACATCGGAAGGCGTCGAAAGACCGAACGCGGCAGGTGTCGAAGCCCTGACATGACTGCGCGCATCGTGCCGGGGACCCAGATCTGCTCCTTGCCGTCGCGCACCGCCTCCACGACCGCCTCGGCCACGGCCTCGGGTGTCGTGGCCAGGGGGGCTGCCTCCAGACCTTCGGTCATCTTGGACCGCACGAAGCCCGGTCGGACGACCAGAACTCGACCACCCAGCTCACGCACGGCCTCGCCGAGACCGGTGTAGAAGGCGTCCATGCCAGCCTTGGTCGAGCCGTAGACGAAGTTCGAGCGGCGGGGGCGTTCGCCGGCGACGCTCGACAGCGCGACGACCACGCCATGTCCCTGGGTCCTGATGCGGGCCCCGAGGGCGACGCCGGTCGTGACCGCTCCGACGAAGTTGACCTCGGCCAGCTCGCGGGCGACGTCGACGTCAGTCCAGGCCTGCTCCGGATCGCCGAGCAGGCCGAAGGCGACGACGGCGATGTCGATGTCGCCCGGGACGCTGTTGACGACGGAAGCGTGCGCCGCGGTGTCGGTCGCGTCGAAGTCCACGGCATCGGTGCTGCAGCCCAGCGCGTCGAGGCGGGCCACGGCCGCATCACGGCGTGGGCCGGGTCGGGCCGCGAGCGTGACGTGGAGACCCGGCGACCGGCCGGCGTACGCCTCGGCGATCGCCAGCGCGATGTCCGAGGTGCCGCCGAGCAGCAGCAGGTTCTGGGGGATGCCGAGGGCGTTGATCATCGGTGGGGCCTCACAGGTCGAGTCGTCGGGACAGGTCGGATCGGAACACGCCGTCGGGGTCGACTCGTCGGCGTACGGCAAGGAAGTCCTCGAGACGGGGGTACATCCTGCGCAGCGTGTCGGCGGTCGTGCGGGAGTCCTTGGCGAGGTAGATCCGACCCCCCGCGGCAACGACGAGAGCGTCCAGATGGGACAGCAGCTCGTCGAGGCCGGGTCGCACCGGCAGGTCCACGGCGAGCGTCCAGCCGGGCAACGGGAATGACAGGGGAGCGGCGTTGCCGGGACCGAATCGCTTGAGCACGTTGAGTGACGACACATGGCCCGACGCAGCGATGTGCTCGACGGCCTCCGTGAAGGCCGCCTCCTGGCCGTCCGGCACGACGAACTGGTACTGGCAGAAGCCGCGTGGCCCGTACAGCCGGTTCCACCGACCGATGACGTCCAGCGGATGGAAGAACTGGGTGATGTCCTGCACCTCACCGGTGCGGTGACGCGGCGACTTGGCGTACCAGAGCGCGTTGAACGCGCGGGCGGTCAGTCCGTTGACCATGCTGAGCGGCAGGTCCAGCGGCACCCGGCCGATCTGCCGGGCCGAGAAGTCCAGCGCACCGGGCCGCTGCGCGGGCTCGAGGTCGTCCAGGGTCGCGGAGTTGCCGCGGGTGATGACCGCCCGTCCCAGCGACGATCCGGTGCTCGCGGTGTCGAACCACGCGACTGAGTAGTCGTAGTCGGCATCGCCGGTCACTAGTCGGTCCAGCAGGGTCGCGAGATCGGGCGTGCGCTCCGTATCGACGACGAAGAACGACGTCTCGACGGTCTTGAGCCGGATCGTGGCCTCGAGCACGACGCCGGTCAGGCCCATCCCGCCGATCGTCGCCCAGAACAGTGGTGAGTCGTCGCCGTGGGGCGTCAGCGTGACGACCTCGCCGGACGCCAGCATCAGGTCCATCGACAGGATGTGATTGCCGAAGCTGCCGTCGACGTGGTGGTTCTTGCCGTGGACGTCCGCCGCGATCGCGCCGCCGATCGTGACCTGCCGGGTGCCGGGGACGACCGGCAGCCAGAGACCGTGGGGGAGCAGCTCGCGCAGGAGCTGGTCGAGGCTCGCGCCGGCCTGGACTCGGAGTGAGGGTGTATCAGGGTCGAGGGCGAGGATCCCGGCCCAGCTGGTCAGGTCGACGACCGATCCGCCGGCGTTCTGGGCTGGGTCTCCATAGCTGCGGCCCAGGCCGCGGGTGATGACGCCGCGGGGCCCGGCGCCGGTCACCTGGGCGCGCAGTGCCGCGATGTCGAGCGGTCGGCCGATCTGGGACACCGACGGACTCGTACCGCCCCAACCTGACAGGTGGCTGCGGCTCACGACGAGTACACCCCGATCGCGAAGATGGTGAGCCACAGCAGCCCGATGATCTGCAGCACTGGATCACGGAGCACCGCCTCCTCCGGTTCACCGGCCAGCCCGCGGTCGACGTCGACGGCATACCGCAGGAGTCCCATCACGAACGGCGCGATGGACACGGCCTGCCAGTTGATGCCCGAGCCGTCGGAGATCTCGAACGCCCACAGGCTGTAGGCCGTGATCGTGATGGCCGCGGCGAGGCTCCAGACGAATCGCAGGTAGGACTCGGAGTAGACCTCGAGCGTCCGGCGGGTGCGGGCTGCGGCTCCGACGCTGCGCAGCTCGGAATAGCGCTTGCCGGCGACCATGAACAACGAGCCGAACGATGCGACCAGCAGGAACCACTGGGACAACGGCACATCGACCGCGACTCCACCGGCGATCGCCCGCAGCAGGAAGCCCGCAGCCACGATCGACAGGTCGATCACGGGCTGCTCCTTGAGCCAAAGGGCGTACAGGACCTGGATCACGACGTAGACCGCGAGCGTCGCGGCGAGATCTGGGTCGATCAGCCAGCCGAGGCTCAACGCCAGGCCCGCACAGACAGCCGAGGCGAAGATCGCCACCGCCGGGGTGAGCTGCCCGGCGGCCACGGGACGCAGGCGCTTGCGGGGGTGGCGCCGATCGTCCTCGGCGTCGATAACGTCGTTGAAAAGGTAGATCGACGACGCCGCGAGCGTGAACGCGACGAAGGTGCCGAGCACCGCGAGGATCGTGCTGCCGTCCCACACGACGCCGGCGGCAAGCGGGGCCGCGATGACCAGGACATTCTTGGTCCACTGCCTCGGGCGGGTCGTCCGGAGGACGGCGTACGCAGTACGGGCGAGGCTGCTCATGGTGCGGCCCAGCGTAGCTGCGCGGGGGTGCGTCGGTGGTCCGCCGAGCACGCCGACGATGATGCAGCAATGACCCTGACTCGCTGGTAACCTAGGGGAGTATTGAGGGAGGGACTCAACGTGGGAACAATCACTGGCGGCATCGTCGCTTTCATCGCAGGCCTTGGTCTGGCCGGAGCCACCGTCGTGGGTGTCGTGCAGTCGCAGCAGAGTGCTGGCGAGCAGCCGATCACCACGACGAATGTGAGCTACGGCTCGAACAACTGACGATCGGCGCCCGGGCGCCAACATCAGACGAGGGCGGACTCCGTGTGGAGTCCGCCCTCGTGCTGTGTCCTCGGGTTGCTACCGCGCGGACAAGATCTGCTCGAACTGACGCTGGGACTCGGCCCAGCTAAAGGTGTGTGACTTCGTCAGGGCGCCGTCGCCGAGGAACCCGCGCCACTGGTCGTCCTCCACGAGCTGACGCAATGCGGCAGTGAACTCAGCGGGAGTATCGACCAGGACCCCGCTGTCCTTGTGGTCGATCGACTCGGTCGTGCCGCCGGCCGACTGATAGGCAACCGTCGGAACTGCATGGCCACCAGCCTCGCCTATGACGATGCCCCAGCCCTCCTTGAGCGATGGCAGGGCCATGACCCATGACTGCGCCAGCAGTTCGTGCTTGGTCGTGTCGTCGACGTAGCCGTGGAACACCACGCGGTCCGCGACCCCGCGATCGAGTGCGTAGGCCCGGAGCTGCTCGTCCCACCAGCCAGCGCCGATGATGTCGAGCACCAGGTCTGGATGACCGACGGCCATCTCGGCGACGGCGTCGATCGCGTGCTCGACCTGCTTGTGGGGGACGAGACGACCGACAACGCTGATCCTCGGCGTCGTAGAACGAACGGTCGACACCACCGGGGCCGGGTCGTTGCCGTTGTGGACGATGCTGATGCGATCTCGTTCGACGCCCAGGTCGATCAGCTCGAGCTTGGTCGCCATCGAGACCGCGACGTACTGGCTGTGCCGATACAGGCGCGGCGAGAGTCGGCTCTCGATCCACCAGCCCACCCGACCGATCAGGCCGGGGTAGACGACGGGCCACTGCTCGCGGTGCACGTGATGCACGAGCACGACGACCGGCTTGCGGGTCGCGAGGCGGGTGAAGAACGGCAAACCGTTCTGCACGTCGACGATGACGTCGAGCTTGCCGTAGCGTCCCAGCAGGAGTGCCAGGAAGGTGCGCACGTAGATGTCGAGCTTGGTGCCGCGCCGCACGAAACGGACGCCGTCGACGATCTCCTCGCGGGGGGCGTTGTCGTGCTCGGCACACGCGATCGTGACGGTGTGACCGTCCGCTACGAGCCCACGGGCCATGCTCTCGACATAGCGCTCGGAACCGCCGCCCTCGGGGTTCTGGGTGTCGCGCCAGTTGCAGAAAAGTATGTTCATGGTGCTGGCCGGCTGACGCCGACGCCTCCCTCATGTGCCGGCTTCGCGAGCCGGCTGCTCCCTCGTCACGTCCCTCAACGTGTCGATGCCGAGTCCCTCAACCCGGCACCCCCAGGATATCAGGGGAGCGGTCCACCCCTCGGGTATCGTGCACGCGTGCCTGCCACTCCCTTCCGTCCGACGTTGCGGCGATCGTGGCGGCTCTTCCAGGCATTCCGGGTCGAGCAGAGCGATCCCGACCACTTCTACGGCATGCTCGCGCAGGACTCAGTCGATCAGATCGGGAGCTATCAGGAGCTCGATGGGCGCCGGGTCATGGACGTCGGCGGTGGGCCCGGCTACTTCGCGAATGCATTCCGTGCAGCCGGTGCCACGTACGGCTCCCTCGACGCCGATCTGGGCGAGCTCTCCGGGCTCGGTGACCCTGAGCCGGGCACCGTGCTGGGCAGCGGTATGCAGCTCCCTTTCCGCGATGAGAGCTTCGACGTCACCTATTCGTCCAACGTGCTCGAGCATGTCAGCCAGCCATGGACGATGGCGGACGAGATGGTGCGAGTGACCAAGCCCGGAGGCCTGGTCTTCCTTTCCTACACGCTCTGGTTCGGCCCGTGGGGCGGTCACGAGACAGCGCCGTGGCACTTCCTCGGCGGCCACCGCGCTGCACGTCGTTACGAGGCGAAGCACGGGCACGAGCCCAAGAACCTCTTCGGCACATCACTCTTCGTGATCACCGCCGGGGGTGGCATCGCGTGGGCGGGGCGACAGGCTGACGCTGACATCGTCGCCGTCATCCCGCGCTACCTGCCACGCTGGTCGTGGTGGGTTCTGAAGGTCCCCGGTCTACGGGAGCTGGTGACGTGGAATCTTGCGATCGTGCTGAGGAAGCGGTGACCGGCGAGACCATCGAGATCGACCCGGTTCGCCGCGCGAGACTCCAATGGCGATTCCGGCTGGGTGTCTGCTCGCTGCTGCTGGGCGCAGTCGCCTTTGTCCAGTCCCCGGGACGCATCGTCACCGACACCAAGCTCGATCTTGCGGTTGATCCCGGTGGCTTCCTGGCCCGGTCGATGCATCTGTGGGACGGTCTGGGGGCCTTCGGCCAGGTGCAGAACCAAGCCTATGGCTACCTGTTCCCGATGGGCTCGTTCTTCTGGGTCGGCGATCTCCTGACGTTGCCGCCCTGGGTCGTTCAGCGGCTGTGGTGGTCGGTCGTGCTGATCGTCGCCTTCCTGGGCTTCGTCAAGCTGTGCTCGGCGCTGAACCTGGGAGCGCCGTGGGTGCGGGTGCTGGGAGGTTTTGCGTTCGCCCTGTCACCGCGCTTCCTGACGGTCATCGGCCCGTCCTCGATCGAGTTGTGGCCTTCAGCGGTCGCGCCGTGGGTCCTGGTGCCACTGGTCATAGGGCTGCGTCGCGGTAGCCCCCGCCGGATGGCGGCGATGAGCGCAGTGGCGGTTGCCTGCATCGGCGGCGTCAACGCGGCCGCGACCTTTGCCGTGATCCCGTTGGGAGCATTGTGGTTGCTGTTGGCCGCGCCGAGCCCGCGCCGCAAGCAGCTCATGCTGTGGTGGCCGCTGTCGGTGCTGCTAGCGACGGCATGGTGGCTTGTGCCGCTGTTCCTGCTGGGGCGCTACAGCCCCCCGTTCCTCGACTACATCGAGAGTGCGGCGAACACGACGATCGCGACCGATCTGTTCGATACGGTCCGCGGCACGAGCAACTGGCTCCCGTACATCGACTCGTATGCCAACGCCGGCAATCTGCTGCTGACCCAGCCTGTTCTCATCGCGAACGGGCTGGTCGTCCTGACTTTAGGTGTCCTCGGCCTGGCTCGGCGGGACCTGCCGCACCGGCAGTTCCTGGTCGGGGGGCTCTTCGTCGGTGTCCTGATGGTCTCCATGGGGCACGTGGGAGCCGTGAGCGGCATCGGTTCCGAGGCGGTGCAACACCTGCTCGACGGTGTGCTGGCTCCTTTGCGGAACACCCACAAGTTCGACGTCGTGCTCCGGTTGCCGTTGGTCCTGGGCCTGGTGCACGCCGTGAGCGTCCTCGTTCGAGATCCCAAGAGCCCGTATGGCCCCTCTGCGGTGCGCGCCACCGCGACAGGCATGGGCGTCGCTGTGCTGGCCTCAGTTGCGGTGCTCGGTGCGACGGTCCCTGCCTGGACGGCCGCCCTGGCCAACCGAGCCAGCTTCACCGAGGTGCCGGGCTACTGGAAGGACACGGCGGACTGGCTTGGCAGTCACCCCAACGGGACGGCCCTGCTTGCACCTGCGACCCCGTTCGGTGACTACGTCTGGGGCAAGACAGGTGATGAACCGATGCAGCCGTTGGCCACGACGCCGTGGGCGGTCCGCAACCTCATCCCGCTGGCACCGGGGGGCAACATCGAGATGCTCGACACGATCTCGCGACGATTCGCGACGGGGCAGGGGAGCGAAGGGTTCGGCGACTTTCTTCGGCGTGCCGGGATCGGATACGTGGTGGTCCGCAACGACATCAAGCGGGACCAGGACGTCGTCGACCCGGCACTGGTTTATGCGACGTTGACGAGCACACCCGGCGTCAGATCGGTCAAGCGTCTCGGCCCACTCGTCGGAGGGGGGCCGACGCTGACGAACGACGCGGGAAAAGAGGTGTTCGTCAACGGGGGTCGTCAGGTCTCTCGGCCCGCGGTCGAGGTGTTCGAGATCGGCGATGTGCGCTCCGGCGTCACTGCCCAGGACCGGGCGGGCACCCCCGTCGTGGTCGGCAGCACCGACTCCCTCCTGAGCCTTGACGACGCTGGCACGACGGCAAACGGTTCGACGATCTTCGCCCAGGACGCCGACCCGAAGAAGCGGCCCGAGCACCTCATCCTCACCGACGGCATCCGGAGGCAGGAGGCCTCTTTCGGTTCGGTCAACCACTCGCGGTCAGCCTCCATGACCGTGGACGAGCCCTACAGCTCCAACCGGCCGGTCAGCCGCTACGACCAGGATGCGGTCGAGCCGTGGACGTCTGCGCCGGTTCTGGACGGCGCCGACCACATCCGCGCTTCGTCCTCGCAGTCGGAAGTCGGATCGCTTCCACGCATCGAGCAATCGGCACAGCCATGGTCGGCGTTCGATCGAGACGATGAGACGACGTGGCGTGCCGACTACGCCGACGCAGGAGAGACCTCCTGGGTCGAGATCGGGTTCGCGGGCCGCCGGCTCGTCGGCACGGCCAGCATCACGTTGGGGCTTCCGCGCGGGCAGCAGCGAGCGCTCACGATCACGACCGAGAGCGGTGACCGGACCGTGCAGGCGACCGGCGGGCGCCCGGTCACGGTCGACGTGGGTCGGGTCCGCACACTGAGAGTCTCCGGACCGTCCACGGGGGCCCAACCGCTGGCGATCTCGGACATCACCCTGAGTGAGGTCCAGGTCAGCCGACCGCTTCGACTGCCGACGCTGCCGACGGCATGGGGCAACCCGGAGCAGATCCTGCTCGACTCGGGATCCGGCTACGACGATGGCTGTCTCGCCTATGACGGAGTCATGCGCTGCTCGGCCGCCGATCACGCGCAGGGAGATGACGGACGCAGCATCGATCGAATCGTTCCCCTTCAGGGTGCCGGTCGGTTCGAGGCCGACCTGGTAGTCGCCCCGCGCGGAGGTGCATCGCTGACTTCACTCGTGCAACAGGGCCAGGTGTCGACGATCGCGGCTAGCTCGCAGATCGTCGACAGTCCGCGGGCGAGCGCAGTGCGAGCGATCGACGGCGATGATCGCACCGGGTGGGTGGCCGAGGCCGAGGATCCTGACCCGACCCTGAGCTTGAACTGGGTTGGCGAACGGCGGATCTCACGACTGGCAATCAGGACGGACGCCGATCTGGCCGCCACCCCTCCGACCAAGGTGCTGCTGCGATTCCCCGATGGCACCTCCCAGCAGGTGGGCATCCGTGCCGGTATGGCGCGCTTCGACCCGGTTCGTACCTCGTCGGTCGAGGTGCACCTGCTGGGTGGGCCACGCCGCTTCTCGGTGGGATTCTCAGGAGGCGTCAGCGAGCTGCCGGTGGGCGTCAGTGAGATGTCGGTGCCCGGAACCGGGCTGTACCCCACAAGCCTGTCCTCCGAGAGTCTTCGCCTCCCGTGCGGATCGGGTCCCGACATCGTGATCGACGGCTCGGTCCACCGCACCGCGGTTCGGACCACCGCGAGCCGGCTTCTGGCCGGTGAGGAGGTGCCGGCCCGGACCTGTGGCTCCGATTCGCAGTACCTCGGGACTGGCGAGCATCGGGTCACTGTCGCGGGAAATGGCGCATTCCGGGCAGCTCGGCTGGTCCTGACCGAGGCAGACGCAGCCGCGCCCACCGCCCGATATGTCGGGGTCGACGGGGGCACCGTCGCGGTCCCTCCCTCACCGACCGATGCGTCGCAGCTCGTCGTGATGGGCCACAACCAGAACGTCGGCTGGCGGGCCAGTGTCGGAGGCCAGGACGTTCGGTCCGTTGTCGTCAACGGGTGGCAGCAGGGCTGGGTCGTGGGACCGGGCGGCGGGACGCTGAAGATGACCTTCGCTCCCGATCGTCTCTACCGTGGTGGGCTCGCTCTCGGGGCATTCCTCGTCGTGGCGCTGATCAGCATCGTGATCCGGCGAGGTCGTGAGTGGCCGGAGATCGCGGCGGCACCCCGGGTCGCTCCGCGCTGGGGCGGTTGGGCAACCCTGGGGGTCGGCATCGTGGCGATATCGCTGGTCGGTGGGGGAGTCGGCGTCGTTGCTGCGTTGCTCGGGTTCGTGGTGGGTCGGTGGGCCCACACGCGCATTCCTGCCCTGACCGGTGCGCTGGCCCCCGCGGCGGTCGCGGTGGCCGGGCTCTATTTCCTCGTCGAGCCGTGGGGCGGAATCTCCGGTTGGGCCGGCGTGCGTTCCACGCCAGCCTTGCTGGTCGCACTCGCGCTCGGATCGCTGCTCGAACGCCTGGTCGGCCAACGGGTGTCCTTCAAGCGCATTAAGGGCTTCTCGACCAGCTGATACAGCGCCTCGGACACCACGAGGCCGATGCCGAGAGTCAGAGCGAACAGCTCGATCCCGTGTCCGCGGAAGAGCCCGTAGCCGGTCCAGTCGGAGACGAGCTCGAGCACGATGAGATGGCAGCAGAACAAGCTGTACGAGATGTGACCGATGTGCCGCAGCGCGGGCAGCGCCATGATCTGGGCGTACGTCGAGCCCGGGTCCCCGAAGATGCTCGGCAGCACGACGAGCGTTGCGACGCCGGTATACAGCGCGGTGCGGACGACCGACTCATGCGGCGCCAACAGGAAGAGCCCTGCTGGACCGGCCAGGGGCGTGCTGGCGATCGCGTACAGCGCTATGGCTGCGGTCCAACACGTCGCCGGGCTGGAGGCGAACACCATGAGTGGCCGGGTCACCCGGGAGGCGCCCGTGCGCAGGTCGACCGCAACGACAGCCAGTGCCAGTCCGGCAGCGAACCAGATCAGGTACGACACGAGCCAGCGGTTGGCCCACCCGTCAAAATCCTTGAGGTGGCCCGTCGCAAGCCCGGCCCACATCAGCGAGACCAGGCCCAGGCCCGACAGCGCCAGCAGGATCCGGTCGGGCCGCCAGGTGCGTCGGCCCACGACGGACAGGAGGAACCACATGAGCGCGGGGAGCACGATATAGAACGAGGCCTCGGTCGTGAGGCTCCACATCTGGGTCAGGCCGTGCGGCAGATCCGGGGCCGTGTAGAGATCGATCAGCAGCAGGTTCGTGAGCCACCGGTGGAACGGTTCCCCGCGGTTCTCGCTCAACAGGAGGAAGGCCGCCACCACAACGATCCAATAGACCGGCAGGATGCGTAGGGCTCGCTTCCAGAAGTAGCGCCCGATCGAGTCGTGGGGCTGACCGGTCCGAACCGCCGCGACATAGGGGAAGCCGAGCAGGAAGCCGGACAGGACGAAGAAGATCGCGACCCCGACCTCCAGGCGTTGGGTCGCAGCGCCGAGTGTGCCGTTCCCGTAGTAGCCGGCCCAAAACGAGGTGTGCGTGCCGACGACGGCGATCGAGGCCACCGCGCGTAGCGTGTCGAGCCCGGGGAAGCGGGGGGTGAGGCGCTCGCTGGGCGTTGTCATCCGACCGGCACGATCTCGCCCACGGCGACCGTGTCGAGGCACACCGTCAGGTCAGGTGTTCGGGACGTGAACCTCATGGTCGCGAATTTCCCCTCGCCCTGCAGGTAGTAGGTATGGATACCACTTTGCACGCGGATCGTCCGGATGTCCTGCCCGGGGATCGTCAATGACAGTGACCCGTCCCCTGATGCGAGGTAGGAGATTGACGCCCACCAGAAGGGCGGGCCCCCGCTGACGTCGATCGTCGTCGCAGTGTCCCTCACCTGATAGCCGCACCCCTCGACCGGGCCGGGGCGTGACGTGGCCGCCGCTCGGATTCCGGCCTGTCGGTGCACACCCTGGTCATCGAGGATCCTGAGATCATTTCCATAGGTGGACGTCGTGAGGCTCGTCCCAAGCGGCCGCAGGAGCCGTGAGGGCAGGTTGTTCGGATAGCTGAGGCCGGACTGGACAAGCTCAGGCACCGGGACGTCGGCGATCACCGCCGGGTCGCGCTCGAGGCTGGATCGGGCGTTCTGCACAAACTCCCGGGCGGGATACGCGCCATGCCAGGGACGTATGAACTGTACGGTGCTGACGAGGCAGCCGGCTGCCGCAGCAGCCACGAGGACACGAGAGATCCGGATCATCCACGGGCGAGCTGGGCGGCTCGGCACGCGGGCCTGGAGCGTGCTGCCGACCATCGGAAGAACTGCGAGCCCCATGGCGAGGGCCGTGACCGGCAGTGAGTCGGCCAGGAATCGCATGAGCTCGCCGGCGTACGCACCCAGCTCGAGTCCACGCCCGAAGACCAGCCCGAGGTAGGCCACCGCGAGCTGCGAGAGCAGGACCACGGCGGCCGCGACCGTCGTGCGGGGTGATCGAAGCAGCGCCCAGGTGACCAGCCCGACGACAACGACCACGGCAGCGACGTGCAGTCCGACCGGCACGTCGGTGGCACCCATCGGGGGGTTGTCGGTAGTCCATCGCCATGGCCCGCCGACGAGACTGGTGACCCACGATGTGCCGAGCATCGTCCGCGCCACACCCACCGGATCCGGAGTGCCGCCGGAGGTGACCGGGGACGGTGTCCGAACGGCGTACACGACGAGGTAGCCGATCGAGAGCACAGCAGCCGGGAGCACCAGTCGCCAAGCGCGGGTGGACAGGTTCCACGGGCGGCGCCACAGGCTGCCGGGCACAAAGAAGAGCAAAAGAGTCATCCCGAGCACCAGCGCAATCTGCAGGCCGCGCGGATCCGCGGCGAGTCCGAGCGCGTAGCTCCCGGTGGCGGCAGCAGCGTTTCGCCAGCCAGGCTCTCGAAGATGCCGGACGGCGAACGTGACGGTGAGGAAGAACGCGATGTGCAGTGGCAGGACGTTGAGCGCCGCCGACCACCAGACGACGCCGTCAAGGTCCATGGTGGAGAAGAGGTAGAGCGCGAGCGGCAGGAGGATCGCCCACCGGCATCCGAACAGCGTGCGCAGCATCAGCAGGCAGCAGGCTGATGCGATGGCCTGGAGGACGACGACCGAGCCGCCAGCGACCAGCCAGTTGTACGCGCCGCTGTGCGCAACACCCCAGCTGATCAGGTTGCCCAGCGGCATCAAGTGGCTGTCGTGCGGGGTGAACAGATACGCCAGTCCAAGCCGGTGGTCCAGTGCGTCCTGCAGAAAGACGAAGTCATCGCTGTAGAACCACGCCGGGAGCACTGCCCAGGCCCGCCCGACGACCTGTAGGCCTATCAGCGTCCACGCCACCGTCAGGATCTCCTGCTGCCGCGAGAGTCCCGCGGGGAGGAGCCACCGCATCGACGGTGGCCGGCTGTCGGCTGTCACAACGTCCGATCATGGCACATCCGGGGGTCGTCTCGGCCCGGACGATTGCCTGGCGATATCGGTGTCAAACGGGACCAAATGAGCACAGATGTACTGCAGGGAGAGTGACCCTCTGCGGTGTTACGGTCAGGTGTTCACGAGGTGGAGGGAGCCCACTGTGGGAAAGAAATTGGGGACAGTCGCGCTGTTCCTGGGCGCATTTTTGCTGGCACTTGCCGCATTGTCCAAGTTTTACATGTACGACCAGCTGGCCGTCGTGCCATACAACACCGAGACGACCAACACGTCGTCGACGGCACCCGGCAACGACGCCGAGTACCTCGATGCCGCGGCCGGGCTCAAGATCACGACAGGACCGCTGAAGAACACCAAGGTGTTGAGCGGCAACGTCGAGCTCAGCAAGAAGGCCAGCAAGGATCTCGGCAAGGACGTCGCGGTGTGGGACTACATCAACTGCACGGCACCGGTCGACTTCAACTGTGGCAGTGGAGACACGCCGTTGAGTCTCAACGTTGATCGGGTCCCGTTCGACCGCAACACCGGCCAGACGGTCAGGTGGGACGGCAGCTACAGCGAGACGGGTGGCGAGAAGACCGAGCCCGCGAATTTCGAGGGGCTGTACTTCAAGTTCCCGTTCGACACCCAGAAGAAGACGTACAAGTTCTGGGACGACACGTTGCTCACGTCGACCGACGCCAAGTTCGTCGGCGAGGGCAAGGTCGAGGGACTCAAGGTGTACAAGTTCGAGCAGACCATCGCACCGATCAGCACCGGCACGATCGACGTGCCGGGCGATCTGGTCGGGTCGGACGAGTCAACCGTGACAGCCGATCAGATCTACTCGAGCACGTCCTACTACAGCGTCGAGCCGGTGACGGGTGTCATCATCGTCGGCCGGACGTCGCAGGACAGCTACCTCGAGGTCGACGGTGTCCGCAAGGTCACGACGACCAAGGCTGATCTGCAGTACTCGGACGCGACGATCAAGGACACCGCGGATGAGTACAAGTCCAAGGCAACGCTGCTGACGACGGTCAAGACGACCGTCCCGCTCGGCGGGGCGCTCATCGGCATCCTGCTGATCGCCGCGGGTCTGTGGACGCGGCGGGGTGGCGACACCTCGGGCAGCCGCAAGGCAGACAAGGACGAACTCATCGGCTCGCACTGATCTGTCACCCACGCACAGCGCGACGCCGCAGCCCTGCCGGGGTGCGGCGTCGCGCTGTTCTAAGGTGAGGGTCCTATGACCATCGCCTCCGCAGCCGATCTCTGCACCTTCGTCGACAGCTCGCCGACACCGTTCCACGCGTGCGCAACTGCCGCCGCCGAGCTCGACTCCGCCGGCTATCGCCGCATCCACGAGTCCGACGCCTGGCCGACCCGACCGGGACGACACTATGTCGTCCGAGGCGGATCGCTCGTGGCGTGGTCGACCGAGTCGAGCAGTGCAGCTACCGACCCGTTCCGTGTCGTCGGCGGACACACCGACAGCCCCAACCTGCGCCTGAAGCAGCACCACGACCTGGCAACGGAGGGTCTGGGCGTCGTCGCCCTCGAGCCGTACGGGGGAGCCTGGCTGCATTCCTGGCTCGATCGCGACCTGGGCATCGCTGGGCGCCTCGCGATGCGCGACGGCAGCGAGATCCTGGTCCACGTCGACGAGCCCGTGCTGCGGGTGCCGCAGCTCGCGATCCACCTGTCCGACCGCAAGCCGCTGGAGGTCGACCCGCAACGGCACCTCAACGGCATCTGGGCGACGAGCCCCGGCAGGTTCATGGAGCACGTCGCGCACCGAGCCGGAGTGGACGTCGCAGCGGTGCTCGGATTCGACCTGATGACGCACGACACGCAGCCGAGTGCCCTCACCGGCGCCCGCAACGAGCTCGTGTCAGCGCCTCGCCTCGACAACCAGGCCACCTGCTTCGCCGGTCTGCGTGCACTCCTCGCGGCCGAGTCGGTGCCGGGAATCCGTCCGGTGCTCGCGCTGTTCGATCACGAGGAGGTCGGCAGCACCTCGGAGCGCGGTGCTCAGTCCGACCTGCTCCTGACGGTGCTCGAGCGCATCGTGCTGGCCGCCGGCGGAACGCGCGATGACTACCACCGCGCGATCGCGGCATCGGTCTGCGCGTCCGGCGACATGGCGCACGCGACGCACCCCAACCATCCTGAGCGGCACGAGCCTCTGCACCACATCGCGATGGGCGGGGGACCGGTGCTCAAGGTCAACGTCAATCTGCGCTATGCCACCGACGCCGTCGGCGCGGCGCACTTCCAGCGGGCGTGCGACCAGGCAGGTGTCCCGTTGCAGCGCTACGAGCACCGTGCAGATCTGCCGTGCGGCTCGACGATCGGGCCGCTGAGCGCCGCTCGTACCGGCATGTTGACCGTCGACGTCGGCGCTCCGCAGCTCGCGATGCACTCCGCCCGTGAGGTCATGGCGGCGGCCGATGTCGCGCCCTACGCGCTCGCGCTGTCGGCGTTCCTCGCACCCGCCTAGCAGCCGCGCGACCCGGCTATCCCGCAAAGCGGGGTGTCCCGTACGATTGAGACTGCGCTGATGGCCTGTACGTACCTCGGACAGAGCAGGCCCGTGCTCGTGCTCGGTCGGGTGAATCTTCCCGGCACACGTCACGATCCAAGGGCCGTCAGGCGTGCCCGACAATTCCACCCATCCATCGGAGCAACTCCTATATGACAAGCAGCATCGCCCACGTGGCACCCCAGGTAGCGATCAATGACATCGGCTCTGAGGCAGACTTCCTCGCCGCCATTGACCTCACCATCAAGTACTTCAACGACGGCGACATCGTCGAAGGCATCATCGTCAAGGTTGATCGTGACGAGGTCCTCCTCGACATCGGTTACAAGACCGAAGGTGTCATCCCGTCCCGCGAGCTCTCCATCAAGCACGACGTCGACCCCAACGAGGTCGTTTCCGTCGGAGACAGCGTCGAAGCCCTCGTCCTCCAGAAGGAGGACAAGGAAGGTCGGCTCATCCTGTCCAAGAAGCGTGCGCAGTACGAGCGCGCGTGGGGCGACATCGAGAAGATCAAGGCCGAGGACGGAGTCGTCGAGGGCACCGTCATCGAGGTCGTCAAGGGCGGCCTGATCATGGACATCGGTCTGCGCGGCTTCCTGCCGGCGTCGCTGGTCGAGATGCGCCGTGTGCGCGACCTCGACCCGTACATCGGTCAGAAGATCGAGGCCAAGATCATCGAGCTCGACAAGAACCGCAACAACGTGGTCCTGTCGCGCCGTGCCTGGCTCGAGCAGACTCAGTCGGCCGTTCGCCAGAACTTCCTCACCGAGCTCCAGAAGGGGCAGGTCCGCAAGGGCGTCATCTCCTCGATCGTCAACTTCGGTGCGTTCGTGGACCTCGGCGGCGTCGACGGTCTCGTCCACGTGTCCGAGCTGTCGTGGAAGCACATCGACCACCCGAACGAGGTCGTTCAGGTCGGCGACGAGGTCACCGTCGAGGTGCTCGACGTCGACATGGACCGCGAGCGCGTCTCGCTGTCGCTCAAGGCCACGCAGGAAGATCCTTGGCAGCACTTCGCTCGCACCCACCAGATCGGCCAGATCGTGCCGGGCAAGGCGACCAAGCTGGTCCCCTTCGGTGCGTTCGTCCGCGTCGAGGAGGGCATCGAGGGCCTGGTGCACATCTCCGAGCTCGCCGAGCGTCACGTCGAGATCCCCGAGCAGGTCGTCCAGATCGGCGACTCGGTCATGGTCAAGATCATCGACATCGACCTCGAGCGTCGTCGGATCTCGCTGTCGCTCAAGCAGGCCAACGAGACCGAGGCCGCAGTCAGCGATGACTTCGACCCGACGCTCTACGGCATGACGTCGTCCTACGACGCCGATGGCAACTACATCTACCCCGACGGTTTCGATCCCGAGACCGGCGAGTGGCAGGAAGGCTTCGACGAAGCCCGCGCCACCTGGGAGAAGCAGTACGCGCAGGCGCACGAGCGCTGGGAAGCTCACAAGCAGCAGATCGTCGATGCCGAGAAGTCGAGCATCGAGGCTTCTGAGGCCGCGAACTACTCCTCCGACACCGCCGGCAGCGAGGGCGGCGACGCCCCGCAGCAGGAGGGCTCGCTCGCCTCGGACGAGGCGCTGCAGGCGCTTCGCGAGAAGCTCACGGGCGGCGAGGCGTAACAACCCGCAGCTCCAACAGAACCCTCGGTCCTTCTGGACCGGGGGTTCTGTGCGTCGGTGCAACCTGCGGACGGCGTCACATGACGCCGTGATGTGAAGTCGTGCTGGTCCTGACGCAAACCGACAACGGGCGATACAGTCACACGGTGCGTAGATCGGGCCTGGAGTTCAGCTCCGCGATCGCCGTGGCCACCGTGATCGCGGCGCTTGTCATGGCCGAGTCACTCGGTCTGGGCTTCCACGACCCCGACGGATCGACCGGCCCCACGTACATCCGGCTGCCCGTCATCGTGCTGCTCGCGCTGGTCCTGGACATCGTCCCGAGGGCCGCCTACCGCGCTCGGGCATGGCGGCCTCTTGGCGGAGCGGTCGTCGATGTCGTGCGCGAGCGGTGGACTCCGGCCAACCTTCGATTCATGCTGATCGGCCTCGTCGGGTGGTACGCGACGTACGCCTCGGTCCGCAACCTCAAGGGCTTCGTGCCCTTCGCCAATCATCACCTGTACGACGCCGACCTGACCCGGATCGACCGGGCGATGTTCGGCGGCCACTCACCCGCGGTGCTGCTTCACGAGCTGCTCGGCAGCGATGTCGCCGCGCAGGTCCTGTCGCTCTTCTACCTCGCCTGGATCGCTGCGCTGCCGGCTTCTCTGGCGATCGCCCTGGTGTGGGCGCGGCGCGACCGGATCAGCTCGTGGTGGGTGACTGCGGTGTCGGTCGACTGGGTCATCGGTGTCGCGCTCAACTACGCCTTGCCGACCCTCGGCCCGGTCTACGACCGACCGGGCGACTTCGCGAACCTCACGTCCACGACCACCTCGGCCCTCCAGCAGTCGATGTGGATCGAGCGCCTGCAGGTCCTGGCCGATCCGGCCAACACGCAGACCGTGCAGAACATCGCCGCCTTCGCCTCCCTGCACGTCGCGATCGCCACGACGGCGTGCCTGGTCGCCCACCGCGCGGGGCTGCATCGCGCGATCGTGTGGTCCTTGCGCGCCTTCCTCGCGATCACGATGGTCGCGACGGTCTACTTCGGTTGGCACTACGTGTCGGACGTCATCGTCGGGCTGCTGCTCGGCTTCGTCGGTGCGTGGGTGGGGGAGCAGTTTGCGGCGCCGGACACCGAACGGGATCGCTCGGCCGGTGCGGCGTCCGACGCCGAGGCGTCACAGCTCGGTTCGGCGGACCTTGCCGGTCGCGGTTCGCGGCAATGACGCCAACCGCTCGTACGTCTTGGGGCGTTTGGGCGGGGTGAGCCGCTCGGTGGCGAGATCGCGCAGGACCTGCTCGTCGACTTCTCCGACGTACGCGGCACACACCCGCTGCCCCCACTGCGGGTCGTCCCGGCCGAAGACAGCCAGATCGACCAGTCCCCGGGCCCCTTCGAGAGCGGCCTCGACCTCGGCCGGGTAGACGTTGACCCCGCCGCTGATGATCAGGTCCTCGCGACGCGAGTCCAGGAAGACCAGTCCGTCCGCGACCCGACCAAGATCGCCGACCGTGAACGCGGGGCCGGCGGGAGTCTCGCGCCAGACCTCCCGCGTCTTTTCGGGGGCGTTCCAGTAGACGAATCGGGCCCACTCCGGGACGGCGCACCACAGCTGCCCGTCGGCATCCGCCGTGACGACGCGGCCGGGTCGGGCGCGGCCCACCGTGCCCGGGTGTGCAATCCACTCCGAAGCCGGACACGCGGTGAACTGTCCCTCGGTCGAGCCGTAGAACTCCCAGACCGCATCAGTGCCGAACTGGTCATGCGCGCGGAGACGGATCGGCTCGGGGCACGTCGCCCCGGCGTGGGCGACGAGTCGCAAGCACGAGGTGTCCAGCGTGCGGCCCTCGTCATCGAGCCGAGCGAAGAGCCGTTGCAGATGTGCGGGCACGCAGAACATCGAGGTGGGACGTAGCACGTCGATCGCCTCGACGAGATGGCCGGCGTCGAATGACGGCAGCGCCGCGATCGAACCACCGGCCAGCAGCGTGCCCATTGCGAACCGCAGAGGCGCGGAGTGATAGATCGGAGACACGACCAGGTTGAGGTCGCCGGCGTGGAATCCCCAGAGGTCGCGCTCCTCCCGCACCAGTGACTCCGCGTGCGACTCGGTCAGCAGGCCCGACCACACGCCCTTGGGTCGTCCGGTCGTGCCGGAGGTGAAGTGCATCGGGCGGCACCGGGGCCAGGGGTCGAGATCGACCGGGTCTCCGCGCAGCAGGTCGGCGAGCGCCTCGGGCCCGTCGATGACCATGATCGGCTCGACGTCCGCGATGATCACGTCCCGCTCGTACGCCGTGAGTCGCGGATCCAGCGGCACTGGCACGACGCCGCTCCGGATTGCCCCGAGCACGGCGCTGACATAGTCCGCCGAGCCTGCGACGGACAGCACCACGCGGTCTCCGGGCCGTGCGCCACCCGCGGAAAGGGCGCCGGCGACAGCTGCCTGGTCGATCGCGCTGTCTGCCGCGGTGAGGACCTTCAGCACCCGAATCCTTCCAGATCGTGAGACTTCGGTCACAAGCCGCCGGGGGGACCCGGTTCTTCGACGTGATCCGACGTGCAAAGTATGCTTGACTCGAACGCTGAGACAGACAGCCGTCTACGCAACAAGGTGGTCCATTCGTGGCACACAGTCGCCACAGGCAAGTCCGCAAGGCGCCCCGCAGCCTCCGCGCGACGCACGCGATCCTTCCGGTCGCAGGTCTGTTGACCGTCGCCGCAGCCGGCGCCCTGGTCATCACCGACCAGGATGCGCAGCCCGCGGCGGTCGTATCGGCAGTCGCAGCCCCCAAGCAGGATCTGTTCGCAGCCTCCGCCGAGGAGCTGCCCACCGAGGTCAACCGCAGCGCCGAGCGTGCTCCACTGACCAACGAGGCAGCCGCCGAGGACAAGATCGAGGGCACCAGGTTCGCGGTCGTCCAGGTCGAGGTCCACGCGGCAGCCAAGGGATCCTCACCGGTCCTCGCCGAGGTCGCCTCCGGCAAGACTGTCGACATCACCGGCAAGACGTCCGGTGACTGGTCGCAGATCATCCACAAGGGACTCCCTCGCTGGGTCCCGACCGCGAGCCTGGCCAAGGAGATGCCGCTCGGCTCGTCGCCGTGCGCCTCCGGCTCGGGCTCGGAGAGCGGGCTCCGTCCCGACACCGTCAAGGTGCACCGGGCGGTCTGCGCCAAGTTCCCGTCGATCGTCCGTTACGGCGGCGTTGCCGGCCGCGGCGAGCACGCCACGGGTCAGGCGCTCGACATCATGGTCTCGAGCGACGTCGGCAACGAGGTCGCCGCATTCCTGATGGAGCACCGCGCCGAGCTCGGCGTGGAGTACATCATCTGGCGCCAGCGCATCTGGCGCCCGGCCACGTCGCCCAACTGGCGCGGCATGTCCGATCGTGGCGGTGCGACGGCCAATCACATGGACCACGTGCACGTCACGACCTACGGCAACGCCGCTCAGTAGGCGTCGGAGTGCTGCGCGTCGGACTCACCGGCGGTATCGGCTCGGGCAAGAGCAGCGTCAGTGCCCTGCTGGCTGGCCACGGGGCGGTGGTCATCGACTACGACCTGCTCGCTCGTCAGGCCGTCGACATCGGCAGCCCTGCGCTCGTCGAGATCGCGGCCCGCTTCGGTGACGCCGTGATCGCAGCGGACGGATCGTTGGACCGACCGGCACTCGGAGCTCTGGTGTTCGCGGACCCTGCCGCCCTGAGCGACCTCAACGCGATCACACATCCCGAGATCGGTCGGCTGGCGGCCGCCCGTGAGGCCGGGGCCGCCGCCGACGCGATCGTCGTCCACGACAATCCGCTGCTGGTCGAGATGGGCGCCGCGGACCGCTGTGACGTCGTCGTGGTGGTCGACGTGCCCGAGGACGTCCAGGTGCAGCGCCTCGTCAGCGACCGGGGCATGTCGGAGACGGATGCCCGAGCCCGGATCTCTGCTCAGGCGTCCCGACAGCAACGAACCGATGTCGCCGATCTGATGATCGACAACACCGGTCCGTTGGATGAGCTCGCCCGCATCGTCGGGGGCATCTGGGACGAGCTCGAGTCCCGGGCAGGCTAGGCAGCCAGGTCCGGATCCGCGATGCGGCGCAGGGTGGCCAGCGCCTCGCGTTCCAGCTGGCGAACGCGCTCCGCCGAGATGCCGTGCCGCTTGCCGATGTCAGCAAGCTTCTGCTGACGACCGTCGAGCAGCCCGTAGCGGGCGCGCACGATGTCGGCCTCGCGCTCACCGAGGTTGTCGACGAGGTTCGAGATCAGGTGCCGTGACTCGTCGTCGATCACTGCGAGGTCCGGGCCCGGCAGCGTCTCGCGGGCGATCAGGTCACCCAGCGAGGTGTCGCCGTCCTCGTCGACGGGGGAGTCGAGACTGACGTGGTCGCGTCCCCACGCCATCAGATCGATGACCCGGTCGACGTCCATCCCGAGCTCCAGGCCGATCTCGGCCGGCTCCGGGTCGTAACCCAGCTGCCGCTCCAGATTGCGGCGCGCGGCCGTCACCTGGTTGAGCTCCTCGACGACGTGGACCGGGAGGCGTACGACCCTGGCCTGCTGCGCGATGCCGCGGGTGATCGCCTGACGCACCCACCAGGTGGCGTACGTGGAGAACTTGAAGCCCTTGACGTAGTCAAACTTCTCGACGGCGCGGATCAGGCCCGTGTTGCCCTCCTGGACCAGGTCGAGCATCGGCATGGCCGAGCGACCGTACTTGCGGGCGATCGAGACCACGAGTCGCAGGTTGGCCTGGATGAACTCCTGGACCGCCTGGTCGCCCTCCTCGGCGAGCCACGTGAGCTCCTCCTCGGTGGCCGACTTCGGCGCTCCGCCCTTGCGACGGCCGATCCGGCCTTCCGCGAGGAGGTGCCGGGCGAACAGCCCAGCCTCCACGGACTTGCTCAGCTCGACCTCTCGCTCGGCGTCGAGCAGGGGAGTGCGGGCAATCTCGGCCAAGTACATGCCGACGCTGTCCTTGCCTTCGATGTTGGTGCTGCCGTTTCGTGCGCTCACCATGCGCCTCCCATCAGTGTCTGTACTGATGAGAACGCACGCGGTGCCCCAAGGATTCCGCTCTCAGACGCTTCTTAGGTGGTGCGTGCTACATCGATGATCCAGGCGAGCTCCCACGCCCGCTCCTTCCACGACGCGTAGCGACCGCTGACTCCGCCGTGGCCAGCGTGCATCTCGGTCTTGAGCAGGATCGGTGCGTTGCCGGTCGAGGTCGCACGGAGTCGGGCGACCCACTTGGCCGGCTCGACGAACATCACCCGGGTGTCGTGCAGGCTCGTGACCGCCAGGATCGCGGGGTAGTCGTGCGCGCCGACATTCTCGTAGGGCGCGTAGGACTTCATGTACGCGTAGACCTCCGGGTCGTCCAGCGGATTGCCCCACTCGTCCCACTCGATCACCGTGAGCGGCAGGCTCGGGTCCAGGATCGTGGTCAGGTTGTCGACGAACGGGACGCTGGCGATGACGCCGGCGAATGCGTCGGGTGCAAGATTGGCGATCGCGCCCATCAGCAGCCCGCCAGCACTGCCTCCCTCGGCAACCAGCCGATCGGGCGACGTCCAGCCCTCGGTGACGAGGTGCCGGGCGCTGGCGATGAAGTCCGTGAAGGTGTTGCGCTTGCGCAGCATCTTGCCGTCGTCGTACCAGTGACGGCCGAGCTCGCCGCCACCACGCACGTGGGCGATCGCGAACACGAAGCCACGGTCGAGCAGCGACAGCCGCATGACCGAGAAGCCCGGATCCATGCTGGCCTCGTACGACCCGTAGCCGTAGATCAGGCACGGCGCACTGCCGTCACGCGGCGTGTCCTTGCGGCACACGATCGAGACCGGCACCCGGACGCCGTCGTCGGCGATCGCCCAGCTGCGGTGCTGCTCGTACTGTTCGGGGTCGTAGCCGCCGAGCACGGGCGCCTGCTTGCGCAGGATCAGCTCGCCGGTCGCGACGACGTAGTCGTAGATCGATGCTGGCGTGATGAAGGAGCCGACTCCGACCCTGATCAGCGGCTGGTCCCACTCGGCGTTGGCGCCGACGCCGCTGGTGAACAGCTCTTCGTCGAACTCGATCTCGCGGAGCTCGCCGATGCCAGCGTCGTCGATCGGCATGATCCCGATGCGGGAGAGCGCGTCGCGCCGGTACGAGACGACGAGCTGGCTGGCGAAGACGTCGACGTCCTCGAGGCGGGTCGTGTCGCTGCCGGCGATCACGACACGGCGGTCCGTGACGTCGTCGACCGGAACCACCATGAGCTCGAAGTTCAGCGCGCCCTCGTTGTGCAGGACGACGAAGTGGTCGACACCGCCGATCACGGCATGCTCCAGCGCGTACTCCACACCATCCTTGCGGGGCAGGACGACCTGGAACTCTCCCTCCGGGTCGTCGGCGGCAAGCACCCGCACCTCGCTGGTGACCTTGGACGACAGGCCGATGACGAGATACTTGTCGGACTGTGTACGTCCGACGCCGACGAAATAGCTCTCGTCCGTCTCCTCGAGCACCAGGACGTCGGCGTCGCTGGAGCCGAGGGTGTGCCGCCACACCCGGTGAGGACGCCAGGCCCCGTCGACCGTCGTGTAGAACAGGTGCGTCGCGCCGGCGGACCAGGTGGCTCCGCCGCTGGTTGCGGGGATCTCGTCCGGCAGCACCTCTCCGGTGCGCAGGTCCTTGACCCGGATCGTGTAGCGCTCGTCGCCCTGTGTGTCGACCGACCAGGCCAACAGGGTCTCGTCGTCGTTGATGCTGAACGCTCCGAGCGAGAAGAACTCGTGGCCCTCGGCCTCGACGTTGGAGTCCAGCAGAATCTCCTCGCCGGCGATCTCGGTGCCGGCCTCGAGCGCCGGCGGATCCCAGTCGTCGGGGTCACCGATCGGGCATCTGCAACGGATCGCGTACTGCTGGCCCTCGACGGTGCGGGCGTAGTACCACCAGGCGCCCCGTCGCACCGGCACCGAGAGATCCGTCTCGAGGGTGCGGGCCTTGATCTCGTCGAAGATCTGCCGGCGCAACGGCTCCAGGTGAGCAGTCGCTGCGTCGGTGTGGACGTTCTCGGCCTCGAGATAGGCCAGCGTCGCGGGATCCTCCTTGTCGCGCATCCACTCGTAGTCGTCGACGAACTCGTCTCCGTGGTGGCTGCGGACGATGGGCCGGCGCTCGGCGATCGGAGGAACAGTCATACCCCGAACGTACCGGTGTGCCCAGTGCCGAGGGCAGGGTCGTCGGTGCGGAAGGTGTGCACAGGCCCCGGGGGAGTCCACCGGGTCTCGAACCGCACCGTGACCCGTCCCAGTCCCGAGCCCCAGACCCAGCCGTCGCCATGGTGCTCGTGGTGCACGTCCATGCCGGGATACCAGCGGACGGCGCGGCTCACGTCCTCCTCGACCGGATCCTCGTCGAGGTCATCATCGTCTTCGGAAGCGAACAGATCGTCCTGCACCCAGTCGGCCAGGCCGCTCACGCCGACGCCGAGCAGGCGCAGGCCGTTGCTGATGTCCTCGCCGGCCAGCAGACCGCAGGCAATCGTGGCGAGGATCCGGGCGTTGTCGGTGGGATTGGGCAGTGTCGAGGACCGGGTGTGGGTCTCGAAGTCGTGGTGCCGCATCTTGAGTGTCACGGTGCGCCCCGAGAGCCCGTTCTTGCGTAGCCGTGCCGAGACCGATCGGGCCATCCGATCGACGATGGTCTCGAGCTGGACCCGGTCGGAGATGTCCTGCTCGAAGGTGTCCTCGACGCTGACCGACTTGGTTTCTCGCGATGCCACGACAGGGCGGTCGTCGTCGGCACGGGCCATCCGGTGCAGCGAGCGGCCGGAGGCCTGGCCCAGCAGGCGCACCAACTCGTCCTCGCTGGGGGTGCGCAGGTCATCGACGGTCAGGATGCCGACCCGGCGCAGGCGTTCGGCTGTCGCGGGTCCGACGCCAGGGAGTGCCGTGGCCTGCATCGGGCCCAGGACCGCGGCCTCGGTGCCCGGCTGCACGACGAAGACCCCGTCGGGCTTGTTGATCTCGCTGGCGATCTTGGCCATGAGCTTGGACGACGCGACCCCCACCGACGCGGTCAGTCCGCCGGTGAGATCGGCGATGTCGGCGCGGATGCGGGCCACGACCTGCTCGACCTCCTGCGAGTCGAAGTCCGGGGCGGCCGCCAGGTCGACGAATGCCTCGTCGAGGGACAGCGGCTCGATCAGCTCGGACTCCTCGCGCAACCGCTCCATGACGAGCCGGCTGGCCTCTCGGTAGGCGTCGAAGCGACCGCCCAGGAACGCTGCGTGTGGGCAGCGGGCGCGAGCCTCGGCGGTGCGCATCGCCGAGCGGACGCCATGCACCCGGGCTTCGTACGACGCAGTCGCCACGACGCCGCGTGGGCCGATGCCGCCGACGATGACCGGACGGCCGCGCAGCGATGGCTTGTCGCGCTGCTCGACCGACGCGAAGAACGCATCGAGATCCAGGTGCATGATCGTCGCCGTGGACCGCATGGCACCAGTCTCTCGTGCCCGGCGGCCACGTCTTCATGCACACCCGCGGCCCGGGTCCCGGGTGTCCACAGTCGCCGAGAGGGAGGCTGACCGGCGGCTCCCCGGCGGCCAGCGTGGAGGCATGACACAGACCCCTTCGATCTACACGGCTCACGACATCCCCGACCTGCTGAATGCCCTGCCAACCCTGTTCGGCTTCCGACCGGCGGAGTCGCTCGTCGCCGTGGCAACCCACGGACCGCGGCGCCGATTCGGCTTCCGGCTCCGTGTCGACATCCCGGCCGGCGAGGACGTGCAGACACTCGCACGGGTCGTCGTGGGCCACCTGCGACACCAGGGTGCTGAGGGCGCGATCGTCCTGGCGGTGACCCGACAGCAGGAAGTTGCTCGCGACCTGCTGGCCGCGATCGAGCGCGAGCTCGACCAGATCGACGTCATCGTCTGTGCCCGGGCCGACGGGGAGCGCTACTGGTCCGACGAGCCGGGCTTCCCCGTAGCGGGCATCGCGTACGAGTCGTCGGATCATCACCTTTCGATCGTCCAGGCGGTCGCCGCCGGCCAACAGATCCTGCCGGACCGGGACGCCCTCGTGCAGCGCTATCGCGCCGTCGAGCAGCCCCGCCGAGCGTGGATGGATCGCACGACGGCCGAGGTGCTCGACGAGGTCGTCCGGGTGGTCAGCCGGACCCCGGACGAAGACCTCGCCGAGGTCGGGATGGGGCAGGTTCAGCCCATCCTCGCCCGCGGCCTCGCGGGGGAGCGGCTGACGGACGACGACTTGGCTCGGCTCTCGATCTGGGTCTCGGGAATCGCGGTGCGCGACCAGGTGTGGAGCCAGATCACGACCGAGACGGCCGACGGCATGCTCCGGGTGCTCGCCGAGGTGTCGCGCAGCGTCGTGCCACCGTTCGAGCCGGGAGTGTTGAGCCTCACGGCGTTCGCGGCCTGGCTGACCGGTGACGGCACGCAGTCGCTGATTGCGGTCGAGCGCGCCTTGGCGGCTGATCCGGCGTACTCGATGGCCGGGCTCATGCTGCAGATGCTCGAAGGGGGAGTGCCGCCATCTCAATGGAGCGCAATTCGCGCCGTTGGGCCTGCCTCGGCCTAGGGTGTGTGCATGGGACAGGATGTCGACGCCCGCGAGTTCAGCCGCGAGGACCGCACGCTCTATCGCGCCAAGGTGCGCCGGTGCCTGGATGTCTTCGCCCGGATGCTCAGCGAATACGACCTGTCGTTCGAGCACACGCACGTCGGCATCGAGATCGAGTTCAACCTGGTCGACGACCAGGGCGATCCGGCGCTCAAGAACGCCGAGGCGCTCGAGGCCATCGCGGACGAGGACTTCCAGACCGAGCTCGGTCTGTTCAACATCGAGATCAACGTGCCACCGGCCCGGATCGAGGGCACGGGACTCGACACCCTGCAGGAGTCCCTGCGCGACGATCTGAACGCCGCCCAGAGCAAGGCAGCCGAGGTTGGCGCGCACCTGGTCATGATCGGTATCCTGCCGACGCTGCAGGACGGCCACTTCAGCCGCGACTCGATCTCGGCGAACCCGCGCTACCACCTGTTGTCCGAGCAGATCCTCGCGGCACGCGGCGAGGACATCGAGATCGTGATCGACGGCGTCGACCGGCTCGACACGACAGCCGACACAATCGTCCCCGAGGCCGCCTGCACGAGCACCCAGCTGCACCTACAGGTCGAGCCCGACGAGTTCGCACCCATGTGGAACGCCGCGCAGGCGATCGCCGCAGTCCAGGTGGCGGTCGGGGCCAACTCGCCCTTCCTGCTGGGACGGCAGCTCTGGCACGAGACCAGGATCGCCCTGTTCGAGCAGGCGACCGACACCCGCAGCGAGGAGCTCAAGGCGCAAGGGGTGCGACCCCGCGTGTTCTTCGGCGAGCGGTGGATCACGTCGGTGTTTGACCTGTTCGAGGAGAATGTCCGCTTCTTCCCGGCGCTGCTGCCGATCGTCGACGACGAGGATCCGCTGGTCGAGCTCGAGGCTGGCCGCGTCCCCAACCTGTCCGAGCTCCGGCTCCACAACGGCACGGTCTACCGGTGGAACCGGCCGATCTACGACGTCGCCGAGGGGCGCCCGCACCTGCGGATCGAGAACCGGCTGCTGCCCGCCGGGCCGACGGTCGTCGACACGATGGCCAATGCGGCGCTGTTCTACGGCCTGGTCAAGGTCCTGGGCTCGAGCGATCGTCCGGTGTGGTCGCAGCTCTCGTTCCGCGCGGCCGAGGACAACTTCCATCAGGCCGCCCGGTCCGGCATCGACACCGACATCTACTGGCCGTCCGTCGGCACGGTCTCGGTGCGCGAGCTCGTGCTGCGCCAGCTCCTGCCGCTGGCGCATGCCGGCCTCGAGGAGATGGGCGTCGACACCGCGGTCCGTGACCGCCTCCTCGGCATCATCGAGCAGCGCTGCATCGCCGGACGCAATGGTGCGACCTGGCTGATCGGTGAGCTCGGGCACCAGCTGGGCGTGACGAACGACCGAACGGCTGCGATGCGCGCGACCACGCAGGCGTACGAGGAGCACATGCACGGTGGTGAACCGGTCCACACCTGGCCGATCCGCTCCTGAGAGGATGCCGACACGGGCCTGAGAAGACCCTGAATGGAACGCCTTGGCGTGGCGTGGCACACTTGAGCCAGAGGTTGACCACAGGCCTCATTGTTGCGCCCATCTACCGTTTGCGAGGTTGACGTGCCGGTGAATCCCGCATCTGCGAACCCCCTCAAGGCAGTCACAAAGGTCTTGGCGGCAGCAACAAAGGATGATCCTGCAGCACCCAGCAAGGCTTCGGCCGCCAAGGCCAGCACACCGTCCAGTTCCCCGGCGAAGACAGAAGCGACAGTGACCAACACCGCATCAGGCACGACCAAGAAGACCCCCGCCAAGAAGGCTCCGGCTGCGAAGAAGGCCCCGGCCAAGAAGGCAGCGCCCAAGAAGGGCGCTGAGAGCCAGGAGGGGTCGAACATCCCAGCGAACATCGACATCGCCAAGGTCCTTGAGGTCCCGGCCGTGCAGGTCGACGCGCAGGGCAAGAAGACCCTTCCGGACATTCCCGACGAGGAGTTCGAGAAGGACCTGGCGACGGACCCGACGCTCAAGGAGGACGAGAAGTCGTCCTACACGATCTCGGCGGCCGACGAGAGCGACGAGCCGGTCCAGCAGGTCATGGTGGCGGGCGCCACCGCCGACCCGGTCAAGGACTACCTCAAGCAGATCGGCAAGGTCTCGCTGCTGACCGCCGGTCAGGAGGTCGAGCTGGCCAAGCGCATCGAGGCCGGGCTGTTTGCCGAGGAGAAGCTCGCCAAGGGCGGTCGTATCTCGCCGAAGATGCTCGAAGAGCTCGAGTGGATCACGGTCGACGGCCGTCGGGCCAAGAACCACCTGCTCGAGGCCAACCTGCGCCTCGTGGTCTCGCTGGCCAAGCGCTACACGGGTCGCGGCATGTTGTTCCTGGACCTGATCCAGGAGGGCAACCTCGGTCTGATCCGCGCGGTCGAGAAGTTCGACTACACCAAGGGCTTCAAGTTCTCGACCTACGCGACGTGGTGGATCCGCCAGGCGATCACCCGTGCGATGGCCGACCAGGCCCGCACGATCCGCATCCCGGTCCACATGGTCGAGGTCATCAACAAGCTGGCCCGCGTGCAGCGCCAGATGCTGCAGGACCTGGGCCGCGAGCCCACGCCCGAAGAGCTCGCGATCGAGCTCGACATGACTCCGGAAAAGGTCGTCGAGGTCCAGAAGTACGGCCGCGAGCCGATCAGCCTGCACACGCCCCTGGGCGAGGACGGCGACTCCGAGTTCGGCGACCTGATCGAGGACTCGGAGGCCATCGTCCCGGCCGACGCGGTCTCCTTCACACTCCTGCAGGAGCAGCTTCACGCGGTGCTCGACACACTCTCCGAGCGTGAGTCCGGCGTCGTCTCGATGCGTTTTGGCCTGACCGATGGACAGCCCAAGACGCTTGACGAGATCGGCAAGGTCTACGGCGTCACGCGCGAGCGGATCCGTCAGATCGAGTCCAAGACCATGAGCAAGCTGCGGCACCCGTCGCGCTCGCAGGTTCTGCGCGACTACCTCGACTGAGGATCACGACCAGATACGAAAGAGCCGGCCAGATGATCTGGCCGGCTCTTTCGTTGTTGTGGTGCGGGTAGGCCTCAGACCTCGTCGTCGATGAGCGGCGAGCTGGGCTTGGCCAGTCGCTCGCTCTCGTCGTGGATCGAGGCGGACATCTCGCGGAGCTTGTCCTCGTGCTGCCGTGCGTGGTGAGCGCAGAACATCAGCTCACCACCGCCGCCGAGCGTCACGCGTACGTATGCCTGGGCGCCGCAACGGTCGCAGCGGTCGAGGGAGCTCAGCATGGGGGCTGTCAGTGTTGTCACGGTGACCTTCTCTCTGAGCGTTCGGCGGATCTGTTGTGGTCAACATCCAATCACGAGGCGGTATTCCTCGTAGCCGTTCGTGACCTACGACATACATACTCCCCGACCGACACAAATGGACGCAGGCGCGCGGCGGGCCGCGTGTCACGAGGAGAGCGCTCGGCTTCTCTCGATAGTCTTGGCGGAGGCCGAACAGCTCGAAAGGCACCTCATCATCGACAGCACGTACGACGCCCGCAACCTCCTGGTCCTCGAAGGACTCGAGGCCGTTCGCAAGCGACCCGGGATGTATGTCGGCTCGACCGACACCCGCGGTCTGATGCACTGCCTGTGGGAGATCATCGACAACTCGGTCGACGAGGCGCTCTCGGGCTACGGCACCCACATCAGGGTGGCCCTCAATGACGACGGCTCGGTCGAGGTGCAGGACGACGGCCGCGGCGTCCCGGTCGACATCGAGAAGAAGACCGGTCTGACCGGCGTCGAGGTCGTCTACACCAAGCTGCATGCCGGCGGTAAGTTCGGCGGCGGCTCCTATGTGGCGACCGGCGGCCTGCATGGTGTCGGCGCTTCGGTCGTCAACGCCCTGTCGGCACGGCTCGACGTTGAGGTCGACAAGGGCGGCGCGACGTGGGCCATGTCGTTCCGTCGGGGGGAGCCCGGCGTGTTCGCCGACGATCGGCCCGAGTCGGACTTCACCCCGACCAACGAGCTGCGCAAGATCGGCAAGGTTCCCAAGGCCAGGACCGGCACCCGGGTTCGCTACTGGGCGGATCCGCAGATCTTCATCAAGGGTGCCCGCTTCGCCTACGAGGAGCTCGTGGCCCGGGCCCGGCAGACCTCGTTCCTGGTGCCGGGCCTCGAGATCGTGATCAGCGATCGCCGCGGAGACGAGCCGCACGAGGAGAAGTTCCGGCACGACGGCGGCATCACCGAGTTCTGCGAGTTCCTGGCTCCCGATGCACCCGTCACGGATGTGCTGCGGCTGCAGGGCGAGGACGTGTTCACCGAGACCGTGCCGCTGCTGGACGACAAGGGGCACATGACCCCGCAGGACATCGAACGCACGCTCGGGGTCGACGTCGCGCTGCGCTGGGGCACCGACTACGGCACCGAGGTGCAGTCATTCGTCAACATCATCGCCACGCCCAAGGGCGGCACCCACCTGGGTGGCTTCGAGCGGGGCGTGACCAAGACCTTCAACGACGTCCTCAGGAACACCAGGCTGCTCAAGGCGGGTGATCCGGACATCATCAAGGACGACATCCTCGAGGGCATGACCGCGGTGGTGACCGTCCGCCTGGCCGAGCCGCAGTTCGAGGGTCAGACCAAGGAGGTCCTCGGCACGCCGGCGGTGACCAAGATCGTCAACCAGGTTGTCAGTCGCGAGCTCAAGGCGTTCCTGACCTCCACCAAGACCGCTCACAAGGCCAAGGCGCGCCAGGTCATGGAAAAGGTCGTCGGCGCGTCCCGTACGCGCCTGATGGCCCGTCAGCAGCGTGACACCCAGCGCCGCAAGAACGCGCTCGAGTCCAGCGCTCTGCCGGCCAAGCTCGCCGACTGCCGCAGCAACGACGTCGAACGCTCCGAGCTGTTCATCGTCGAGGGCGACTCGGCGCTCGGCACCGCCAAATCGGCCCGAGATTCCGAGTTCCAGGCCCTGCTGCCGATTCGCGGCAAGATCCTCAACGTGCAAAAGGCCAGCATCGGCGACATGCTCAAGAATGCCGAGTGCTCCTCGATCATCCAGGTCGTCGGGGCCGGTTCGGGCCGGACGTTCGACGTCGACGCGGCCCGCTATGGCCGGATCATCTTCATGGCTGACGCCGACTCGGACGGAGCGCACATCCGTTGCCTGCTGGCGACGTTGTTCTTCCGCTACATGCGCGAGCTGGTCGACGCCGGACGTGTCTACACCGCGGTGCCGCCGCTGCACCGGGTTGAACTGTCCAACCCCAAGAAGGGGCAGGACAAGTACGTCTACACGTACTCCGACGCCGAGCTGCAGCGCAAGCTCGCCGAGCTGCAGCGCAAGAACATCAAGTGGAAGGACCCGGTCCAGCGCTACAAGGGACTGGGCGAGATGGACGCCGGTCAGCTGGCCGAGACCACGATGGACCCACGGCACCGCACGTTGCGCCGGCTCACGGTCGACGACGGTGAGGAGGCCTCGTCGGTCTTTGAGCTGTTGATGGGCAATGACGTTCCGCCGCGCAAGGAGTTCATCGTGCAGGGCGCCTACGAGATCGACGCGGACAAGATCGACGCCTGAGCATGGACCCGGAGCAGGCTCGGACGATCGCGCTGGCGTTGGCTGGTGCGACCGAGCGGGACCATCACGGCTTCCCCTCCTTCCGGGCCCGGACGATCTTCGCGACGATGCCTGACCCCCGGACGCTGCGGATCATGCTGCCGGAGCCGAGCATCCGCGAGGCGGTCGCCGAGTTTCCGGCGTGGGCCTCGGTCGCGATGTGGGGCAAGCAGGTGGCAGCCATCGCCGTCGACCTGCCGAGCGCCGATGCGCGGGTCGTGGCCGAGTGGCTCGACGAGGCGCACCGGCACCACGGCTGACGGGGACGATCAGTCGACGCGGTTGAGCAGGCCCGTGTCGACGTCGTAGAGGAATCCGCCGACCAGGATGTCGTCGCCGATCAGTGGGTGGCTGCGGACCCGCAGCACATCAGCACGGACCGTGCTCCTCTGGTCGACGATTGCGCCCAGCGTCATCCACGAGGCGTCGGCGCCGGCGCTCGCTCCGATCTGCTTCTTGAGCTCGTCCTCGGTGGAGGTGGCCATGGCGCACCGGGTGTGCTCGACGACCAGGATGCGGTTGACCTTGAGCAGGTTGACGCCCAGCACGAGCGCGACGAGTGCCTGGTCGGTGACACGTCCGCCGGGATTGCGCATGATCTTGGCGTCGCCGGGCTCGAGCCCGATCATCTTGAGCGGGTCGATCCGCGAGTCCATGCAGGTCACCATGGCAATGCCGGCATGGGCGATGCCATCGAAACCGGACAAGCCGAAGTCGGCGGAATAGTCACTGTTGGCGGCCAGCAGGTCGTCGAATTCGGGCATGGGGCCGATACTAGCCAGCCTCCGCTCGGTCTCCGTCGGCGGTTGGGTACGACCTGCTGCCGGTGGCCGGTTCACGCAGCAGCACGGCTGCGAGCACCGCTGCGATCAGTGCGCAGACCGCCGCACCGACGAACACGGTGTGCAGCTGGGTGATGCCCGCGTCGCGGACCGCATCCTTGTACGCCTGACAGAGCGTCGACTCCCCGTTGCACAGCGTCGCTGCCGGAGGGATCTTGTCCGACGCGGTGTAGAACGCCCGCAGGCCGATCGTGGTCAGGGCCGAGATGCCCAACAGCATGCCGACCATGCGCGCGACGATCAGCAGGGCCGAGGTGACGCCGTGCACGGCGTCAGCGGTGTGGGCAAGCAGGGCAGCGTTGACCGGTGCGATCGCCAACCCGAAACCCAGACCGCCCAGGATCAGGGAGAGAGTCTCGGTCTGGTTGTCGAGGGACTGCGCGTCCCACGTCGACATGTGCCAGAACGCGACCGCACTCATCAGCATCGCGACGCTGGTCAGCGCTGACGCCGGCACCCTGCGCAGGAGCCAGCCACCGAGCAAGGCCCCGATCGGCAGCGCGACCAGGAAGCGGACGAGCACGAGTGCCGCGTCGAGCTGGGAGTCGCGATGCACGGTCAGACGGGCGAAGAACGGGATGTCGACCAAAGCCGCGATGAGTGAGGCGCCGACGAAGAACGACACAATCAGGGCGCCCCACGCGGGACGGGCCGACAGCGCGCCGCGCGGGATCAGGGGGCGGGCGGCGCGACGCTGCCGGACCGTGAATCCCGCGAAGGCGGCGATGGCGATCGGGACCAGCCACGGCGCCTGCTCCGAGACCGCGCCCTGCTCAGGCTGGGCGGAGGCGAAGGTGACGATGACGGCGCCCAGGCCCGCGGTCAGCAGCAGGGCGCCCCAGATGTCGGTCTCCCGGGCGAGGGCCGGCCAATCCCGCCAGCCGACGAGCGGCCGGGGGGCAGTGACCTGGCGAGCGAGGAACAGCACCAGGAACAGGGCCGTTGCCAGCGCGAGCGGGGACAGCCAACGAGATTCGCCGGTGACCGGCAGGTAGGCGCGACCGAGCTGGACGTCCTGCACCAGCGCGGTGGGTGCCGCCATCACGAGGGTCAGCCCGGTGAGGGTCAGGACCGCCAGCGCGGCACCGGAGGTGTCGAAGCGGCCGGCCCGGGCCGGCTCGACGGACTGCGCCTGGACGGCGTCACGTTGCGCGAACATCGCCGCGGTCAGGACAAGACCGATCGAGCAGTTGAGCCAGAAGATCAGGCGCCAGTCGCCGAACGCCAGCACCGCGGCACCGTAGAGCGGGCCCAGAACGCTGCCCAGCTCCTGGACGGCGCCGACGATGCCGAGCGGGAGCCCGCGCTTCTTGGGCGGCCACAGGTCCGCAACCAGGGCCAGGGTCGGCGGGATGAGCCCTCCGCCGCCGATGCCCTGCACCAGCCGTCCGAGCACGACGGTCTCGAGGTTGTACGCCGCTGCCGTGACCAGTGAGCCGATCGCGAACACGATGAGTGAGCCGAGCAACACCGGCACTCGGCCCCGCAGGTCGGAGATCCGGCCGATCAGGGGCAGGACCCCGACATAGCCGAGCAGAAATCCCGACACGATCGGGGCGGCTCGCTGGAGCTCGTCGAGCTCCAGCCCGGTCGAGGTCATCATGTCCGGCAACGCGAGCACCACGACGTACGTGTCTGCGGCGGCGAACGAGATCGCGACGGCTGCCAGGCCGAGCAGGATCTTGGACGCCGGGCTGATCGCCTCCCGGGTGGCCATCAGCGGCGTGCGGGCTTCTCGATCGTGACGGGTGTGTCGGAGGTGGTGAGCTTGACGGTGTACGTGACGTCTCCACCCTCGGGATAGAACGGCCCCTTGAGGGTCGCGTCGCGCAGGACGTCGTCGTCATCGAGCCGGTAGGAGACCGTGAACGTCTTGTCGGCCGCGGCGGACGGGATGATGTCGCGCACCAGGCTGCCGGGCAACGTACCCGTGATCGTCGTCAGGACGTCCTTGCCGTCGCGTGACTTGTCGCCCTGGGCGAGCTTTTCGGTCTTGGCGAGGATCTGGGTGATCCCGGTGTCCCGGGCCAGCAGGGATGCCGGATCAGGTGCCTTGAGCGTCGCCGGATCGATCGACAGGAAGACCGGTGCGAAGCTGGTCTTGGCAAAGACCTGCCCGCCGACCGCGATGACTTCGGCGCCGAGGCTCGTGCCCCCGGTCAGGACCGTGACCTTGCCGTCGAACGCGGGGGAGTGGTTTCCCTGGCCCTTGGCGGACAACAGGCCTGTGACGCCCGAGGGGAGACCCTTGGTCACCAACGAGATCGTGATCGTCTCGGCGTCGTCGATGGTCTTCTTGGCGGCCGTGAGCCGAGCCTGCAGCGCGGCGGGGTCGACCGTGTCGTCCGAGGAGCCGGAGCAACCGCCCAGGACCAGGGCCGCGGCGATCAGGGGAAGGATCAGGTGTCGGATACGCACGGAATCAGTCTCGCACGATTGTTGTCTCAGTCTTGGTTGGTTCCGGCCGGACCGGACACCGCGAGGATCGGCTGCGCAGCAGGGACACCGGAGCCGTCCCGACGGTCGGTCGGCTCGGGCAGGTCCACCGGCGATCCGCTCGTCGCGCAGGCCATCGGCCGCCCGTCGCCCACCCAGGCCAGCAGGAGGGCATCCTCGCCCTTGAGCAGGCGCTGGCAGCGGACGCCACCCGTCGCGCGACCCTTGGCCGGGTAGATCGCGAGTGGGCTGACCTTGACCGCACCGTTCTGGGTGCCGGGCAGGGCGTCGCCCGATCCCGCGATCGTCACGATGTGGGCGGTCTGGATGTCGCGCACGGCGCCGAAGGACACCGCCCGCTCGCCTGCCGCCACCTTGATGCCCGCGACACCACCGCCGGATCGACCCTGCGGGCGCACCAACGATGCCGCAAAGTGCAGGAGCTGCGCGTCCGACGTGACGAAGGCGAGTTCCTCGTCGCCCGATGTGAGCTCGACCGCGCCGACCAGGACATCGCCCTCGTCGAGCGAGATGATGTCCCAGGAGTCGCGGGAGAGCAGCTCGGGTTTGACCCGCTTGACGACCCCCGCACGGGTGCCGAGCGCGAGGCCGGGACCTGCGTCTCCGAGGCCAGTCAGAGCCAGCGCTGTGCCCTCCAGGCCGGGGATCTCGCGCAACGGCACGCCGCCCTGCAGGTTGGGGGACTGTGCCGTGGGCGGCAACGCCGGCAGCTCGAGGACCGAGACACGCTGGATGCGCCCGTCAGCCGTCACGACGCCGATGTCACCGCGTGCCGTCGTGCGGACGACCGACACGATCGTGTCGTGCTTGACCCGTTGGTCGACTTCGCCGAGCGGTGAGTCGTCGGAGGTGCGTGCCAGCAGGCCGGTGGCGGAGAGCAACGCCCAGCAGGGGTCGTCGGCAATCTCGAGCGGCGACGCGGCAGTGGCGGTCTGTCCGGAGGACTCCAGCAGCACGGTCCGCCGCGGGGTGCCGAAGGTCTGGGACATGACGTTGAGCTCGTCACCGACGACCTTGCGGAGCAGCTGGTCGTCCGCGAGGATCGCGTCCAGCCCCTCGATCAGCTCGCGGAGCTCGGCGATCTCCTTCTCGACCTCGATCCGGTCGTACTTCGTCAACCGGCCCAGGGTCAGGTCCAGGATGTAGGTCGCCTGGATGTCCGACAGATCGAAGACCGTCATGAGACGTTCCTTGGCAGCGCTGCGGTTGTCGCTGGCCCGGATGAGCTGGATGACCTCGTCGATGTCGACCAGGGCCAGCATCAGGCCGTCGAGCAGGTGCAGGCGGTCGGCGGCCTTGCCACGGCGGAACTGGGTGCGCCGCTTGACCACCTCGAGCCGGTGCCCGAGATAGACCTCGAGCAGCTCCTTGAGGCCCAGGGTGCGTGGCTGGCCGTCGACCAGCGCGACCGCGTTGATGCCGAACGACGTCTCCATCGGTGTGCTCTTGTAGAGCTGCTCGAGGATCGTCTCGGGAATGAAGCCGTTCTTGATCTCGATGACCAGGTTGAGGCCCTTGTGCCGGTCAGTGAGGTTCTTGATGTCGGAGATGCCCTGCAGCTTCTTGGCCTGCACGAGCTTCTTGATCGCCTCGATGACCTTCTCGGGACCGACGTTGTACGGCAGCTCCGTCACGACGATGCCCTTGCGGCGGGGCGTGACGCTCTCGATGCGCGCCGACGCTCGCATGCGGAACGAGCCGTTGCCCGTGGCGTACGCGTCGCGGATGCCCTCGAGCCCGACGATCTTGCCGCCGGTGGGCAGATCTGGGCCCGGAATGAACCGCATGAGGTCGTCGAGATCGGCCTTCGGCTTGGCGATCAGGTGACGCAGGGCCTGGACGACCTCGATGAGGTTGTGTGGGGCGATGTTGGTCGCCATGCCCACGGCAATGCCGCTGGCGCCGTTGACCAGCAGGTTGGGGAGTGCGGCGGGCAGCACGACGGGCTCTGTCTCGCGACCGTCGTAGTTGGGGCGGAAGTCGACGGTGTCCTCGTTGATCGAGGCAGTCATGGCCTCCGCGGCACCGTGCATGCGGACCTCGGTGTAACGCATTGCGGCCGGGGGATCGTCCTGCGAGCCGAAGTTGCCGTGACCATCGGCGAGCGGCAGACGCAGGGACCAGGGCTGGATCAGCCGGACCAGCGCGTCGTAGATCGAGCTGTCGCCGTGGGGGTGCAGCCGACCCATGACCTCACCGACGACGCGGGCGCTCTTGACGTGCCCACGATCGGGACGCAGGTTGAGGTCGTCCATCGTGTAGAGGATGCGGCGCTGCACGGGCTTGAGCCCGTCGCGGGCATCGGGAAGTGCGCGCGCGTAGATGACCGAGTAGGCGTACTCGAGAAAGCTCGAACGCATCTCGTCGCTCACGTCGGTATCGACGATGTGCTCCTCGAAATCCTCTTCGGGAGCCTGCTTGCTGCTGCGGGCCATGCATCCTCTCCTGATCTGCGGGTCGTGCGGGTCCATTCTCCCGGTCTGACCTGCGGTCTTCCCGCGCCACGCCGTGGACCACCCGATAGGTTGGTGACGTGACGAGTGAAGTGCATCCGGTCCAGCACTGGGAGGCCGATGTCCTGCTCAAGGACGGCGGCGTCGCCCAGCTCCGACCAATTCTCGCCAAGGACGCCGAACGGCTCGTCGAGTTCTACTCCCGAGTCTCGGAGCAGTCCAAGTACTTCCGCTTCTTCGCGCCCTACCCGACGCTCTCGGACAAGGATGTCACGAGGTTCACGACCGTCGATCACGATCGACGGGTCGCTTTCGTCGTGACGCTGCACTCGACGATCATCGGGGTCGGCCGGTACGACGCCGTGACCGACGACGAGGCCGAGGTCGCCTTCCTCGTGGAGGACGCCCAACAAGGCCGGGGCGTGGGCCAGCTGCTCCTGGAGCACCTCGCCCAGGCCGGCCGCGAGCGCGGCATCCGGACCTTCGTCGCTGACGTTCTGCCGTCCAACATGCGAATGCAGCAGATCTTCCGCGAGATGGGCTATCAGGTCGACGGCATGATCGACGGTGGCGTCACCCGGTTGACCTTCCGCATCGAGCCGACCGACCTCGCCGTCGGTGTCATGCGAGCGCGCGAGCAGCGTGCCGAGGCCGCGTCGATCGAGCGCATCTTCCGCGCCCGCAGCATCGCGGTCATCGGCGCCAGCCGCCGACAGAACTCGATCGGCCAGGCCATGGTCCGCAACCTTGTCCTGGGGGACTTCAGCGGCAGTGTCTATGCCGTCAACTCCCAGGCCGAGGCCGTGTCGGGTCTGCCGGCGTACAAGACCGTGCAGGACATCCCCGGTGAGGTCGACGTCGCGATCGTGGCGGTGCCGGCCGACTCGGTCAACGACGTCGTCCTCGACTGCGCGGCCAAGGGCGTGCACGGTCTGATTGTGATCTCGGCCGGATTCGCCGAGGAGGGCACTGAGGGCCGCCAGCGCCAACGCGCTCTGCTGGGCCTCAGCCGGTCCTACGGTCTGCGGCTGATCGGTCCCAACTGTCTCGGCATCATCAATACCGCCCCGGATCTGCAGCTCAACGCCTCGCTGTCACCCGCGATGCCCCCGCAGGGGCGGGTGGGATTCTTCTGCCAGTCCGGCGCCCTTGGCACTGCGATCCTGGAGTCGGTGTCACGGCGAGGCCTGGGCCTCTCGACTTTCGTCTCGGCCGGCAACCGCGCCGATGTGTCCGGCAACGACCTGCTCCAGTACTGGCAGGAGGACGACTCGACCGAGGTCATCCTGCTCTACCTGGAGTCGATCGGTAACCCGCGCAAGTTCTCCCGCATCGCCCGTCGGGTGTCCCGCACCAAGCCGATCGTCGCGGTCAAGTCCGGGCGCTCGACGCAGGGCGTCCCGGTCGGCCACACCGTCAAGCGCACCTCGGCGCCCCAGTCGGCCGTCGACGCGATGTTCCGGCAGGCCGGGGTGATCCAGGTCGACACGTTGGACGAGATGTTCGACGTCGCGCAGCTGCTGGCCCACCAGCCGTTGCCGCGCGGCAACCGTGTCTCGATCGTGGGCAACTCCGACGCCGTGGCGCTGATCGTCGCCGATGCGGCCTCGGCGGCCGGTCTGCAGGTCAACGAGCCGGTCTCGTTGGGCGCCGATGCCAACGCCGACGACTTCGAGGCCGCGATCGAGACCGCGATCGCCAGTCCCGACACCGATGCGCTCGTCGCGGTCTACATCCCGCCGCTCAACACCAGCGGTGAGGAGGTCGCCAACGTCCTCGCGGCAGTCGGGGAGCAGTCGGACAAGCCGATCGTCTCGACCTTCCTGGGCAGCGAGGGCGTCCCGGTCCTCCTGCGGGTGCCCGACCTCCTGGGCGGCTCCGCCGGCCGTGGTTCTGTACCGTCCTACGCGGCTCCGGAGTCGGCCGTGCGCGCCCTGGCCCGGGTCGTCAACTATGCCGAGTGGGCCGCTCGTGACCACGGCGAGTTCCACATCGCCCTGGACCACCGCACGGGCGACGCGCGTGCATTGGTCCGCCAGGTGCTCCTCGCGGCGCCTCGCGGTGCGATCCTGTCGACCGAGCAGGTGCATGCGCTCCTGGCTTGCTACGGCATCGACCTGTGGACCTGGATCAATGTCCACGACAGGGACGAGGCGATCGCGGCCGGGGAGAAGCTCGGCGGCGACGTTGTGCTCAAGGCCGGCAGTGAGCACCTGCGCAGCCGACCCGACCTGGCCCATGTGTGGCGCAACATCCGCGGAGCCGAGGAGATGGGCCGCGCGTGGGACGAGCTGACGAGCTGGACCGGCATGCGCAAGGACACCAAGTTCTTCGTCCAGCGCGCCGCCGCCGACGGCATCCACGTGTCGTTCAGCGTCACGGAGGACCCGTTGTTCGGCCCGCTCGTCTCGTTCGGCCTCGCCGGAGCACCGAGCGAGCTCCTGGGCGACCGTTCGTACGGCATCCCTCCGCTGACCGACCTCGATGCCGAGTCGATGATCCGCAACCTGCGCTCGGCGCCGTTGCTGTACGGCTATCGCGGTTCCGACGCGGTCGACGTCGATGTCCTGCAGGACATCATTGTGCGGCTGGCCGCGATGAAGGACGACCTGCCAGAGATCGCCGAGCTCGACCTCGAGCCAGTGCTCGTGCACGGCAAGGGATACACCGCGTTGAGCGCTCGTGCCAAGGTCATCCCGTCGGCGGATCGGCGTGGCGAGTGGTACGTCCGACGCCTGAGTCAGCCCGACTCGATGGGGGATACGCTGGCGTGATGACCACTGACGACACGAAGGCGCTGTTCGACGAGGTCTCCACCAGCGGCTACTACCCCGAGATCGTTGCCGAGGGTCTCAGCGACGCGTTGGCCGGGGAGCCGGTCGCGGCCTATGTCCTGCACCACGAGCCAACCTTTGACCACGACGAGATCCGCCGGCACATGACGGTGCTGGCCCTGACCCCGAGCAGGCTGGTGCTGGTCCACACCGACGAGCACCCCGGCGACGATCTGCTGCCCAAGCCGTACACCTCGACGACGTCGGAGGCGGTTGCGCTAGCGCAGGTGCGCTCGGTCGTCGTGACCCGCATGGTGACCTCGAAGTCCAAGCAGCTAGAGGAAGCCTTGATGACGGTCGGCTGGGGCGCGGTGTCGCGAGTTGACCTCGAGCCCGCTCGCTGCGCAGATCCAGAGTGCGACGCCGATCACGGCTATACGGGCTCCTTGACCGGCGACGACTTCTCGCTGCGTCTGGCTGCTGCTGCCGACGGTGGCACGGCGGTGGAGCGTCTGCTCGGCTTCGCCCGCACCCTCTCGGCTGCAACCGCCGGCCGCACCGCATGACCCTGGCCGGACTGGGCGGTCGCGCGACGATCGACCAGATCATGCCGTCGGTTGCGGCCGCGCTGGGGGCCCCCGGTTTCGCCAACAGCCTGGGCCTGCCCGAAGCGCCGCGCTACGTGGTGTTCCTGGTCGACGGACTGGGCCTGGACCTGCTGCGCGAGCACGCCGATGCCGCGCCGTTCCTGTCCTCGCTGCTGAACGTCGACGACGTGGTCTGCGGCGTGCCCTCGACGACCGCCACGAGTCTGACCTCGCTCGGCACCGGTGTCCAGGCCGGCTCGCACGGCATCGTCGGCTACACCTCCCGGGTTCCCGGGAGCGGGCAGCGGCTCAACTCCCTGAAGTGGGACCAGCCGATCGACCCGGTGATCTGGCAACCGCACCCCACCGTGCTGGAGCAGCTCCAGGCTGCCGGTGTCGCAGCTTCGTCGGTCAACGACGCGAAGTTCGTCGGGACGGGTCTGACGCTGTGCAGTCAGCGGGGGGTGCCGTTCCACGGCATCAACTCGGTCTGGGAGCGCCTCGACGTCGTCCTGGATGTCATCGAGTCGGCGCCCCGGTCCGTGACTTACGCCTATGAGTCACGCCTGGACCACACAGGCCACGGCAAGGGCTGCACATCACCGGAGTGGCGGGAGATGCTCACGACGATCGACGCAGAGCTCGCAGACCTGCGCGAGGAGCTGCCGCGCGACGCGGTCCTGCTGGTGACTGCCGACCACGGCATGATCGACCTGCCGATGGCGGACAGGTTCGACGTCGACTCGCTCCCGCAGCTGCTGGACGATGTGACGCTGCTGGCCGGTGAAGCCAGGTTCCGTCACCTTTACACTCGGGCCGGCGCCTCCGCCGACGTCGCGGCACGCTGGCAGGCCGAGCTCGGCGAGCGTGCCATCGTCCGGACCCAGGATGGCCTCGAGGATTGGTTCGGGCCGATCGCGCCGGACGTCCGCGGCCGCATTGGTGATGTCGTCGTGGCATCGCTCGGCGACTTCGCGGTGTTCTCGTCCCGTGAGTTCGGCATCGAGCTCAAGATGACCGGCTTCCACGGCTCGGTCACCGAGGCCGAGCTGCGCATCCCGGTCCTCGTCGCACCCTAGGCCGCCAAGCCGCGATCAGTCGGACGGTGGTGCCGCGCTCATCGAGGTGTCGGCCCACGCAGCCTCGGCGCCGCTGTGTCCGATGCGGGCCACCTGGACGGCGGTGCCCGCCGCGGCTGCGATCGCGAGCACCGCGACGGCCATCGTGAAGGCCCGGCGCACACTGCCCTCGCGCGCCGAGCGCCAGTACAGGGCGTATCCGATCGAAGCCACGACCGTCAGGCCGATCATCCACGGGAGCAGACCGTCTGCCAGGTGTGTGTGCTCACGCAGCTGTGCGGAGCGCTCCACGTGTCGCTCCAGTGTCTCGCCGGTCGACGTGGAGAGCGGCACCAGGATCAGGCCCACGAGGCTCGTCGCGACCGGCAGCGGACCGGCCCACTGCCGGAAGCGCGGCCAGAGCGCGGCCAGTAGGACCACGACGGCGGCGGTGGGGATGATGACCACGGTCGCGTGCACGATCAGCGGGTGCAGGGGCAGGCCGTAGAAGTCGTTGGGCATCGGGCTCCGATCAGAACGGGCTCCTACGCGGATTCGCGCAGGAGGCTCGAGCCTGAGACTAGGTTCGCCAACCTGACTGCCACCTGATCGGCCGTCGCCGGGGGAGCGCACCGACAAGAACGGCCTCGACTAGCCTTGTGCGGTGGCTGATCTGAACTTCTACTCCGGCACGATGGACTGCGGCAAGAGCACCCTGGCGCTGCAGATGGACCACAACCACCGCGCGCGTGGACGCGTGGGGCTGGTGTTCACATCGCACGACCGCGCGGGCACCGCGACGCTCTCGAGTCGGCTCGGCCTGGCGGTCCCGGCGATCGAGGTGGACGACGCGTTCAGCTTCTGGCAGCACACCGTCGACCAGCTGACCCAGGGCGGGCGCATCGACTACTTCGTGTGCGACGAGGCACAGTTCTACACCGTCGAGCAGGTCGACCAGCTCGCCAAGATCACCGACGAGCTGTCGATCGACGTCTTTGCCTTCGGTATCCTCACGGACTTCCGCACGCAGCTGTTCCCCGGCTCCCTGCGCCTGGTCGAGCTGGCCGACCACGTGCACACCCTCCAGGTCGAGGCGTTGTGCTGGTGTGGCGAACGGGCCACGCACAACGCGCGGACCGAGGACGGGGTCATGGTGACCGAGGGCGATGTCATCGTGGTCGGCGACGTTGAGGAGATCGGCCGGCCGACGCCGACGGTCGGCTACGAGGTGCTGTGCCGACGTCACCATCGGCGCAGGATGACCGTTGCGACGGCCAAGGCCGCCGCGATGTCGCCGGACGTCCTGCCGTTCGGCTGAGCCGAACGCGCTCAGTCGCGCTCAGTCGCGCTCAGTCGTTCTTGTCGCCGAACATGATCTCGTCCCAGCTCGGGACGCGACGGCGTTCGTGTCGCTTCTTGCGTGGGCCCATCGTGTCGGGCACCGCGACGTCGTGCTCGAGGGAGTCCTCGAAGTCGTCCGCCTCGTGCTCGACCTCCGTAGTGGTCTCGGAGTCCTCGGTCTCCTCGGCGTCGCCGATCGCGAGCTGCTCGAGCGCTTTGCGGTCTCGCGCGGCCTTGAGTGACGAGACGCCGGTCCGCACCTCGGGCTCGGCCTCGGGCTCCGCCTCGTGGAGCGTGTCGAGGACCTCGGCGGGTGTGGTCGGCCGTGCAGCTTCCGGCTCGGCGCGACGCTCGGAGCGCACGGCATCAGCGATCGCCATGTCGGCCGAGTCCGGCAGCGCCACATCGCCGACCAGGTCGTGCGCGAACTCGTCCGCGGGCACGACGTAGCGACTCTTGACGTCGAACAGGAAGGTGGCTGGATACTTGGCGGCATGGGGAGTCACCAGCACGGTCCAGCGGCCGTCCTCGCGACGCCAGGAGTCCCACGTGGCCGACTCGGGCACGCCGCCGTCAGCGAGAATGTTCTCGGAGACCAGGGTGCCGAGCAGGACGCCTGCCCCGCCGACGTGCTTGCGCCGGATCGAAGTCTTGCGGGCCTGCTCGCACATGAACTCGCGCTCGGCGAGGACCGGGCCGGCGAATCCGTTGATCTGCTCGACCGGCACGCCGGCCGAATCGGCAACCGACTGGGGCGACTCGCCGCGGCGGATGCGGGTCTGGATGTCGCGCGGGCTGAGAGAGCTTTCCATGCGGATCTCCAACTGGCCGGAGGTGTTCCCAGAGTGGGACGGCTTGCCGATCAGGGAAGTGAGGCGGTGATCAGCGGGGATGCGGAACTTCTCACCGGTGGCACTGTCGTGCGCGATGAGGAACCGTCTGTCCTCGCTCAGTCGGTCCAGACCGAGATCACGCATGTCATCGCCTCCAATGTGATGCCGGCTCCGCGTGGGCGTTCACCCGAAGCGTGTTCTCATCCTAGGCGGGCGAGCCCCGAACCTGCGGTGACGCGCCGACACCCGATAGCGTCGTCGCCGTGTCCGACACCCTTCTTCTGGTCCTCGATCTGGCCGGCATCGCAGTATTCGCCTCCACCGGCGCCCTGGTCGGGGTGCGCAAGGAGCTCGATGTGTTCGGGGTCATAGTCCTCGCGCTCATCACGGGCCTCGGCGGAGGCGTGCTGCGGGACGTGATGATCGGGGCCGTCCCGCCGGCGGCTCTCGACGACTGGCGCTACCTGGTGGTGCCGGCAGTCACGGCGATCGCGGTGTTCGTGTTCCATCCGACGTTCGGCCGGATGGAGCGGCAGATCCTGGTGCTCGATGCGGTCGGTCTGGCGCTGTTCTGCGTGACGGGCGCGGTCAAGGCAGACGCGGCCGGACTCGGAGTGCTGGCCGCCGCAGCCCTTGGGATGCTGACCGGCATCGGAGGCGGCATGATGCGTGACGTCGCAGCCGGCCGCGTGCCGGTGATCTTCGGCGGTGAGCTGTACGCCACCCCGGCCTTTGCGGGTGCACTGATCGCGACGCTCGTGCACCACCTCGAGCTCAATGAGTGGTGGTACGCGTTGGCCTTCGTCGTGTGCCTGGGCTGGCGGCTGCTGGCACTCAAGCGAGGCTGGACCGCGCCGCTGCCTCCCGGAATGGCACACGGTTGAACCGTTCGACGCTCAGTGCGGGCGGGGGAGGACCTGCTCGAACTCGGCGTCGTGGTTGCCGAACCGGTGGTTCGTGATCGAGATGGCCTGCTCCTGCAGGAACGGCAGCGCCTCGACCCGTCCCGAGGGCGTGACCTGCCCGCTGTAGATGGCCACATCAGGATCGCCGTCGACCGCATTGGCGACCTCACGCGGATCGGGCCCGATCAGGCGCAGCCGGGCCGGGCGGTTGGCCGAGACGTCCGCGAGCCACTCCTGGTGCGTCTGGACCGTGGCGTGGGGCGCGAGGCCGTCCGGCAGGGCGCTGCGTGAGCTGACCGTGATCGGGGCGTCGGTACGCGCAGCGACCAGCAGGACACGGACGAGCTCGGGCAGGAAGCCCTCGAACCGGATCGAGACCGGCACTGGCACGTAGCGGAAGACATTCCGCTCGACACCGAGCTTGGAGACGTCCTTCAGCACGCCGTACTCCCGCGTCCAGGCCGTCTGGTCAGAGCCGGCAGCTGCGATGAGCGCGCGGTGCTCCGCGGCGGTGACGTGACGTTCGCAGGCGTCGAGGATCTTGCTCACCGCAGGTGAGAGATCGGGGATCTCGGTCGGCCTGAGGGGGCGTGGACGCCACGTGCCCAGGTGAGTCAGGTAGTTGGGTCCGCCAGCCTTGGCCGTGGTGCCGACCGAGGATCGCTTCCAGCCGCCGAACGGCTGCCGCTGCACAATCGCGCCGGTGATGCCGCGGTTGACGTAGAGGTTGCCGGCCTGCACCTTGCTGATCCAGCTGTTGACCTCGTGCGGGTCGAGCGAGTGGATGCCCGCCGTCAGCCCGTAGTGGGTGGCGTTCTGCCACTCGATGGCCTGGTCGAGTGAGCGGGCACTCATGATGCCGAGGATCGGCCCGAAATACTCCGTCGTGTGGAACCGGCTGCCGGGACGAACTCCGGTGCGGACCCCGGGCGACCAGAGCCGGGAGTCGGAACCGAGCTGCTGCGGCGCGATGAGCCACTCCTCGTGATCACCGAGCGTCGTGAGGCCCTCGGCGAGCTTGCCGAGCGGCGGCTCGATGATCGGGCCCATCGTGACCTCGGGGTCCTCGGGGAAGCCGACCTTGAGCGAGGACACTGCGTCGACGAGCTGCCGGTGGAACCGCTCGGAGTCCGCGACGGAGCCGACAAGGATCGCCAGGCTCGCGGCCGAACACTTCTGACCCGCGTGGCCGAAGGCACTGCGGACGATGTCGGCGACGGCGAGGTCGATGTCAGCGCTGGGCGTCACGATGATGGCGTTCTTGCCACTTGTTTCGGCGAGCAGAGGCAGGTCGGGGCGCCACGAGCGGAACAGGTTGGCCGTCTCCCAACCGCCGGTCAGGATGACCCGGTCGACGTCGGAGTGCGCGATGAGGGTCTTGCTGAGCGGACCTTCGTCGATCGTGGCGTAGCGGAGGACGTCCCGAGGAACACCCGCCTGCCAGAGCGCCTCGACCATCACGGCCGCGCAACGGCGGGTCTGCGGAGCGGCCTTGATGATGACTCCGCTGCCGGCGGCGAGAGCGGCGAGCACGGAGCCGGCCGGGATCGCGACCGGGAAGTTCCACGGGGGCGTCACGACGGTGAGGGTGTCCGGGACGAACTCTGCCCCGTCGACCGCGTCGAGACGGCGGGCGGCCTCGGCGTAGTAGTGCGCGAAGTCGATCGCCTCGCTGACCTCGACATCACCCTCGGCGATCGTCTTGCCGGCTTCGGCTGCCATGACCGAGGCGAGATCGCCGCGACGGGCGCCGAGCGCGTTGCCAGCCTGGTGCAGGATCCAGGCCCGGACCTCCGAGCCCCGGGCCTGCCACTCGCGGGCGGCCTTGCGGGTGTCCTGCACGACGCTCTCGAGGCTGGCCGGCCCCGGGATCTTGTTGTTGCGGACCGTCTCGGCACCGAGCTGGGTGTACGACGAGCGGGACAGGACCAACCGGCCCCATTCGCGGTTGCCGGCGGTCGAGGGATCGGTGTCGGGGGTGTTGGCGAACGACCCTGAGCGCACGGGCGCGATCTCGGTCAGTCGGTTCTGTACACGGTGCGGCGCGGGGACTTCGTCGTCGAGGTCGTCGACGGCAGCGAAGAACCGCCGGATCTCGCGATTCAGCAGATCGGGCTCGTCTGCGAGCTCGAACGCCGCGGACATGAAATTGTCGCTGCTGGCGTTCTCCTCGAGGCGTCGTACGAGGTAGGAGATCGCGACGTCGAACTCGTCCGGGTGGACGACCGGCGTGTAGAGCAGCAGCTGTCCGATGTCGCCGCGCACGGCGTCGACCGGCCCGCTGTCCATCCCGAGCAGCATCTCGAAGTCCACGCCGTCGCGCACACCGCGATCGCCCGCGAGCAGCCAGGCGTACGCGATGTCGAACAGGTTCTGGCCGGCAACGCCGATCCGCACCGCGTCGGTGCGCTCGGTCGTCAGCGCCCAGTCGAGCACGCGCTTGTAGTTGGTGTCGGTCTCCTGCTTGCTGCCCCACGTCGCGAGTGGCCACCCGTGGACCGTGGCATCGACGCGTTCCATCGCGAGGTTGGCGCCCTTGACGACGCGCACCTTGATCGCGGCGCCGCCGTTGGCGCGCCGTGTGGTCGCCCACCCCTGCAGGTTCTGCATCGCACCGAGGGCGTCGGGGAGGTAGGCCTGCAGCACGATGCCGGCCTCGAGATCGGGGAACGACTCCAGGATCGTGGTGAACACCGCCACCGTGAGATCCAGGTCGTGGTACTCCTCCATGTCGAGGTTGATGAAGGTCGGCTCTCCGCTGGACGCCCGTTCATACAAGGGGGTGAGCTGCTTGACGACCCGAGCCACCGACTCGTCGAACGCCCACATCGAGAGCTGGCTGGCGACCGAGGAGACCTTGACCGACACGTAGTCGACGTCATCGCGCTCGAGGAGCTCCATCGTGCCGTCCCGGCGCCGGGCGGCCTCACCCTCGCCGAGGACCGCCTCGCCGAGCAGGTTGAGGTTGAGCCGGTCGCCGCCTGATCGCAGACGCTTGATCGTGCGACCGAGCTGCTTGGGCCGGGCGTCGACGACGAGGTGCCCGACCATCCGGCGCAACGTCCGGCGGGCGATCGCCACCACGGTGCCGGGAAGGACCACGGCGACGACTGCTCCGAGCTTGAGCAGAAGCCGCTGGCTCAGCGGCAGGAACGATGGCGTGTGCAGGGCGAGCGTACGCAGGTTGCGAGCGGCGACCCGGTGGTCGTCCGGACGGACGACACGGTCGACGAAGCCGATCGTGAACTCGAGCCCTTGGGGATCCTTCAACAGCATCGCCAGTCGTGCGGCGGCGGCATCGGTGTGCCGGCCCTGGGTACGTGTGGGAGCGATCCAGCGCCGCACGAGTTCGACGCTGCGCTCGGCCAAGGTGAGTTCGGTCATGTCGTGCCCAAGGTTAGTGCCACTTCGGCTCGAAGTTCACCTTGCGGCACGGTCTGTCTTCTTGCCGATCGTCCAGGCCACGACGGCGCCTGCGAGTCCCGCCACCAGGGGAACCAGGAACCCCGCCGCGGCGCCGTGCCCGTCGACGACCCATCCGGCGACCGCGGCGCCCGGCGCGACCCCGACGGCCATGCCCGTGCCGGTCCACGTCAGGGCCTCGGTGAGTCGAGACGGGGGCACCCCCAGCTCGATCAGGTTGACCATCGAGATCAGCGCAGGGGAGATCATGGCGCCGGCGAAGAACAATCCGGCGGCAAGCCACAGCGAGCTCGGGAGGAATCCGAGGGGGGCGAACAGCAGAGCCAGCACCAGCACGGCGATCCTGAATCGGCGCAGGGGGTTGCGGGTCTCGGGGAGAGCCCCGACCACGACGCCGGCCAGCAGGCTCCCGGCGGCCCAGACCGCGAGCACGGCCCCGGCGGCACCGGGGCGACCCTCCTCCTTCGTGAAAGCCACCACGATGACCTCGGTCGATCCGAAGAGGACACCCAGACCCACCGAGACTGCGACCAGCGGACCCAGCAGGCCCCAGCCGATGGGGATCCGTGGGGCCCCGGTCTGCTCGATACGCGGGGGAGCGGTGCCCCGCTGCAGCGCAAGCGCCCACGACCCCAGTGTCGCCGCCGCGCCGGCGAAGATCAGACCTGAGACGTCGGCGACCTGCAGGGTCAGGAAGGTCACCAGCACCGGCCCGACGACGAACACGACCTCGTCGATGACGGCCTCGATCGAGAACGCGGTGTTGAGCTGGCTGCGGTCGGAGACCGCGTGGGTCCACCGGGCGCGCACCATGCTGCCGGTCTGCGGGGTCGCGACGCCTGCGACGGCCGCGCACAGGTGAGGTAGCGGCGACGACCAGTCGAGGTCGATCGCGAGGATCGTCAGAGCGATCCCCACGGCGTAGAGGGCACCGACTGCCCACAGCACTCGGGACTGACCCAGACGATCGGCCAGACGGCCCTGCAGCGGTCCGAGAGCGGCGGCCGCCAGCACGTACGCCGCTGCCACGACGCCCGCTCGGCCGTACGAACCGGTGCGCTCCGACACCAGCAGCACGATGCCCAGCCCGGCCATCGACAACGGCAGGCGGGACCACAGGGCTGTGAATGAGAACAGCGCGGCGCCCGGGCGCGACAGCACAGCGCGATACGTCGTGATCATCCATGGCCTCCCAGCCTGAGCACCTTATCGACCTCGGTGAGAGAATGGAGCCATGGATGCCAGACCCTTCGACGCCCTGCTGCTCGTGTCGTTCGGGGGGCCGGAACATCCCGACGACGTCGTCCCGTTCCTCGAGAACGTGACCGCCGGACGCGGCATCCCGCGGGAGCGCCTCGAGGAGGTGGGCCAGCACTACTTCCTGTTCGGTGGCAAGTCGCCCATCAACGAGCTCAACCTCGAGCTGCTCGACGCGATGCGCAAGGATTTTGCCGACCATGGCGTGGACCTGCCGATCTACTGGGGCAACCGCAACTGGGACCCCTACCTGCGTGACGCGGCCCGTCAGATGGCCGCCGACGGCATCAAACGGGCGGCTTGCTTTGTGACCAGCGCCTACTCGTCCTACTCCGGCTGCCGGCAGTACCGCGAGGACCTCCACGACGCGGTCAGCGGACTCGACATCCAGCTCAGCCGGCTGCGCCACTACTTCAACCACCCGGGGTTCGTCGGTCCGTTCACCGAGGCCACCGCCGAGGCGCTCGCATCGGCGCCCGACGGTGCGCACGTGGTCTTCGTGACGCACTCGATCCCGGAGTCGATGAACGCGGCCAGCGGCGGGCCGGGGCGAGAGATGTACGTCCGGCAGCACCGGAGCGCTGCGGCGGCGGTTGCCGAGGGTGCCGGGGCGCAGAACTGGTCGCTGGCGTTCTGCTCGCGATCGGGATCGCCGCACGTGCCGTGGCTCGAGCCCGACATCAACGACCACCTGCGCGAGCTGCACGAGTCCGGCGTCTCCTCCGTCATCGTCGTGCCGATCGGGTTCATCTCCGACCACATGGAGGTCATCTACGACCTCGACACGGAGGCCAAGATGACCGCCGACGGCCTCGGGCTCCGCTACGACCGCGTCGACACTCCCGGCGCCCACCCGGACTTCGTCGCGATGGTGCGCGATCTGCTGCTCGAACGTGCCGCGATCGAGCGCGGTGAGGGGTTCGAGCGATGCTCGGTGGGCGACCTCGGACCTTCGCACGACGTGTGCCCGACGGACTGCTGCCTCAACCCGCGCTCGCCGCTGCCGACGATCTCATGAGCGAGTCGCTGCTGAGCCTGGCTCGGACGGTGGGTCGCGAGGCTGCCGCCTTCGTCGCGGATCGGCGTCCCGCGGGACGCGTCGACGTCGCGGCGACCAAGTCAAGCCCGACCGATGTCGTCACCGAGATCGACGAGGCCTGCGAGCGACTGATCCGCGAGCGCATCTTCGCAGCGCGACCCGATGACGGCTTCGTCGGCGAGGAGGGCAACGACGTGGCCGGCTCCTCGGGAGTCGAGTGGGTCGTCGACCCGATCGACGGCACGGTCAACTTCGTCTACGGCATCCCGACGTACGGCGTCTCGATCGCTGCGCGCCGGGACGGCGAGGTCGTCGCGGGGTACGTCATCAACATCGCCTCGGGCGCCGAGTGGGGCTCGGTCCGCGGTACGGGCTCGTGGCGCTACGACGGTGACGAGCGGCGAGTGCTCTTCGCCCCGGTCCCCGAGTCGGTCGCCCACGCGCTCGTGGCGACCGGCTTCAACTATGTCCCCGAGATCCGTGCCGCCCAGGCTGCGGCGATGGCGACTTTCCTTCCGCAGGTCCGCGACATCCGCCGGATCGGCTCTGCGGCGCTCGACCTGTGCGGTCTCGCCGAGGGCCAGTTCGACGCGTACCTCGAGCAGGGGCTGAAGCCCTGGGACCTGGCGGCGGGTGGTCTGATCGCCGCCGAGGCCGGACTGGTCCTGAGCGGTCTGGACGGACCCCCGGGTGAGCGTATGGTCATGGCAGCACATCCCGCGGTCGCGGAGGAATATTTTGCCCTCGTTCGCGCTTGTGGGTTCTGACTGTGAGCGCTACTTGAAGATGTGGCACAATCACGCCGGTTGTTCCGCACAGAGGGAGATTTGATGGCTACCGACTACGACGCACCACGCAAGACCGAGGAAGAGCAGTCCGAGGACAGCATCGAGGAGCTCAAGGCGCGTCGGCACGAGAAGAACTCGGGCAAGGTCGACGAGGACGAGACCGAAGCAGCTGAATCGTTCGAGCTGCCCGGAGCCGACCTCTCCCACGAGGAGCTGGCCGTCCAGGTCGTGCCCAAGCAGCTCGACGAGTTCACCTGCTCGTCATGCTTCCTGGTGCACCACCGCAGCCAGCTTGCTTCGGAGAAGAACGGCGCGCTCATCTGCCGCGATTGCGCCTACTGACCTTTTTCTTGGTCGACGCACGTTCGGGAGCCGGGTCCGCAAGGACCGGCTCCTTTTCGTTTCCCTTGGGCACCGTGACGATCGGCTTCATGCCCGGCGGCAGGTTTCCGGTCGAGCGAACCCAGTAGGTGGCCGTGCCGCGGCGCACGGCGACCTTGACGAGCTCGATGATCGCGCCACCTACGACGGCCCAGGCCACGGCCTCGCCGGTCGTGACCTCGGGGTGGCGACCGCTGGTGGGAGGCTTCTTGCCTGTGACCGCGCGCCAGGCGATGACCGACGCGCGTTGGGCGAGCAGGCCGGCGACGATGGCCGAGCCCTTGTCCATGAGTCGCCATGCGCCCTTGCCGGGTGACTTGGTCGCGGGTGTGGCTGCTGCCTCCGCCGCAAGCTTGTCGGCGTGCTCAGACTGCTTCTTCTTCTTCGCCACGGGGCGCCTCTCGTGTGGTCTCGTGCGCCGACGGCTGTGGCGCGCTCCCAGTGTGGCCCAACGCTGCCGCCAGCGCGTCCGGGCGTCGGCTCGACACCAGCCAGTACGGTGCCGGATCGCTGGTGTCGTCGATCGGCACCAGGACACCGCGGCCGAGGTAGGGCCGGGTGGCGAGGTACGCCCGGGCGTCGGCACCGATGCCGAGCCGGTGGCGGTAGGCCTCGTGGTGCAGCGGCTCGACGGCGCCGACGTGCGCCAGGTCGATCGACGCGCGGCCGACCTGGAGCCGGTCCGGCCCGACCGAGACAAGCAGCGATCCGTAGCGCCACACGGCGTAGACATCGGCAGCCGCAACAATGAGAAAGGCCGTGATCGCGATCGGCCAGGTGGTCACGACCAGCACGACCCAACCCCAGACTGCGGCGAAGGCCAGGGCGGCCATCCACCAGGAGATGGGGGCGGTCAGGCGCTCGCGGTAGGTGGTCACAGTTCAACCTTGCCTCATGCCGCCCCACATCGGGACGCAGGTAGGGTCGCAGCCATGTTCGAGGTGACCATCACACGGCTGGATCCGGATGTCCCGCTTCCGGGGTACGCACACCCCGGTGACGCCGGCGCCGATCTCGTCACGACGATCGACGTCGAGCTCGCGCCCGGGGCCCGAGTGCTGGTGCCGACGGGGGTGGCGATCGCGCTGCCGGACGGTCTGGCCGGGTTCATCCACCCCCGGTCGGGGCTCGCGCTCCGTCACGGCCTGTCGATCGTCAACACCCCGGGCACGATCGATGCCGGTTACCGTGGAGAGATCAAGGTCCTCCTGGTCAACCACGACCCGCACACGTCAGTGACACTGTCGCGGGGTGACCGGATCGCGCAGCTCGTGATCCAGCGGGTCGAGCGGGTCTCGTTCGTCGAGGCTGACACGCTTCCCGACTCGGCGCGGGGTGCCGGGGGATACGGTTCAACCGGTGGCCATGCGGCCGCTGTGACGCAGGGGGAGACGAGCTGATGGCACTTCGACGCAAGAAGGTCCACGCGGACGACCAGGCCGAGGAGCATCACGACCCGGTCGAGACTCCGCCCGCCTTGCGCGCGAACGGCCCGTGGGATGTCTCGGAGAAGGTCCCTGGCGCCGATGAGCCATACGTCGACCTGGGACCTCTGATCGTCCGCGGGCACGACGACTACGCGATCCAGCTGCCGACCGAGGGCGACAGCGAGGACATTGGTTCGGTCGTACTCGTCACGGCCGACGCCGCCCTGGAGCTGCGTGCCTTCGCCGCGACGCGATCGGGTGGATTGTGGGACGACGTGCGCGACGACCTGATCATCGAGGTCGAGCGCCTGGGCGGCCAGAGCGAGCAGATCTCCGGACCGTTCGGGCCCGAGCTGCACATCCGGGTACCGGTCGAGCTGCCCGATGGCGAGGAGGGCTTCCAGCCCAGCCGCATCGTCGGCATCGAAGGTCCCCGCTGGTTGCTCCGCGGCACGTTCCTGGGCGACGCTGGCCTCAACCCCAGCGACGAAGGTGTCCTGATGGACGCCCTCAAGAACGTCATCGTGGCGCGCGGCGACGAGCCCCGGATCCCGCGCGAGGCTTTGTTGCTGACACTGCCCGCGGACGCGGTCATGACATCGGAGCAGGAGTAGAATTCAGGCATGGGACGTTTCAGCAGGACGCTCGAGAGGCTCTCCACCGAGAACATCGAGGCCGGGGAGCTCAAGAGCGAAGCCGTCAAGGCAGGCTGCAAGCTCATCGTCTCCCACCAAGACCGTTCGTTCGTCACGATCCACGGAGTGCTTCGCTCGGTGACGCTGCGTCCCGTCGGTGAGGTCACAGCCCTTGAGGCCGAGCTCTACGACGGCTCAGACTGTGTCACGCTGATCTGGCTCGGACGCCGCAAGATCGAGGGTGTGTCGGCCGGTCGACAGCTCAAGGCCTACGGGCGCATCGGCATGCGGACGGGCGATCGGGTCATCTACAACCCGCGCTACGAACTCGAGGCATGACCGCCCCCGACGGCCCGCCGACCACCGACGCACATGACACCGTCGAACAGCTGGTCCGTGCCCAGCTGGCCAAGGCGCTCGGTGGGCGCCGAGGCATCGTCGAGAGCGCTGTCCCGACGATCCTGTTCACGTTGTCGTGGATCATCTCGCACGACCTGCGGGCGTCGCTGGTCCTGAGCTTTGTCGTGACCGTCGGGCTCCTGGTCCTCCGCCTCGCGCAGCGCTCGACCGTGCAGTTCGTGGTCAATGCCTTGTTCGGCATCGGCATCGCTGCCCTGTTCGCATCCCGGTCCGGCGAGGCCCGTGACGTGTTCCTGCCCGGCATCCTCTACAACGGTGGCTACGCGGTCGTCTTCATCGTCTCGATCGTGGTCGGCTGGCCGTTGCTGGGATTCATGATCGGCAGCGTCATGGGCGATCCGACGGCGTGGCACGGCGACCGCGGTCTGGTGAGGCTCTGCTCGCAGCTGACCTGGATCATGGCCCTTCCATGCATCCTGCGGGTCGTCGTGCAGTACCCGCTGTACGCCACCGACCACGTCGCGCTGTTGGGTACGTCCAAGATCGTCCTGGGCTGGCCACTGCAGATTGCCTCGTTCGCGATCATGGCGTGGCTCCTGGGCCGCAATCACACGCCGATCGATCCGATCGAGCCCCAGCAGGCCTGACCCGCACCTCCCCAGTCAGTGGGAAGGTGGCCGGCTCAGTGCTTGGGGGACAGGAGCTCGCCGAGGTTGTCCTCGGCGTCCTCGGGGGTCACGAACAGCAGCTCGTCGCCCGCCTCCAGCGAGCGATCGGCGTCGGGCGTCTCGATCGAGTTGTCCCGCAGGATCGCGACCAGCACGACGTCACCGGGCCACGGCACCTCGCTGACGCGCTTGCCGACGAACGGCGAGTCCTCGGGCATCGTCAGCTCGACCAGGGTCGTGTTGCTCTGGCGGAACGTGAACAGGCGCACCAGGTCACCCACCGTCACGGCTTCCTCGACCAGGGCTGACATCAGGCGCGGGGTCGACACCGAGACGTCGACGCCCCACGACTCGCTGAACAGCCACTCATTGCTGGGGTGGTTGACCCGACCGACCGTGCGGGGGACCGAGAACTCGGTCTTCGCCAGCAGCGAGCAGACCAGGTTGACTTTGTCGTCGCCGGTCGCCGAGATGACGACATCGCAGGACTCCAGCTGGGCCTCCTCGAGCGAGGACAGCTCGCACGCGTCGGCGAGCAGCCACTGGGCATCGGGCACGGCGTCAGAACGGATGGCTGAGGGCGACTTGTCGATCAGCAGGACGGTGTGGCCGTTGTCGATGAGTTCCTGGGCGATCGAGCGGCCGACCGCTCCGGCTCCGGCGATCACGACGCGCATCAGTCGGCCTCCGGCCCGGACTCGAGAACGGCATGCGCCTGCTGGGCGTTGTCTTCACGCATGAACACGCTCAAGTAGTCGCCCTCTTGCATCACGGTGTCGGGACGGGGGATGACGCCGCTGCCGAGCCGTCGCAAGAAGGCCACGCGAACGCTGGCGGCCTCCTCGAGCTCGGCGACCCGGCGACCGATCCACGCAAACGGGGCGTAGACCTGGTCAAGGCGTACCTCGCCGGACTGGTCGCGCCAGGCCGACTCGGAGCCGGCCGGCAGCAGCCGGCGGAGCACCTGGTCGGCGGCCCAGGGCACTGTGGCAACCGTGGGCACGCCGAGCCGCTCATAGACCTCGGCGCGGCCCGGATCGTAGATGCGGGCGACGACATTGTCGATCTTGAACTGCTCGCGCGCGACACGTGCCGAGATGATGTTGGAGTTGTCGCCGCTGGAGACCGCGGCGAAGGCGTCGGCGCGCTCGATGCCGGCCTTCTTCAACACCTCGCGGTCGAAGCCCACGCCGGTCACGGCGATCCCGGTGAAACCGGGGCCGAGCCGCCGGAATGCGTCAGGGTTGGAATCGATCACGGCGGTGGAGTGACCGCGCTCCTCGAGGCTCCGGCTGAGGGCCGAACCGACACGGCCGCAGCCCATGATCACGATGTGCACGCAGGCGACGCTACACCGCAGGCGCAGTCGTCGCGCACGGAAGGACCCCCCAGGTCTAGCATCGTCTCTCGTGGGTATCACCGAGGTTGCCAAACGTGCGTTGGTCGGCCGTAAGCTCCGCAGCACGCAGCTCGGCGAGACCCTTCTCCCCAAGCGGATCGCGTTGCCGGTCTTCGCCAGCGATGCGCTCTCGTCGGTGGCGTACGCGCCGGACGAGATCTTCCTGACCCTGTCGCTCGGCGGCCTGTCGGCGTACGCGTTCAACTGGAAGATCGGCATCGCCGTGGCACTGGTGCTGGCCGTCGTCATCGCGTCCTACCGGCAGAACGTCCACGCGTACCCCAGCGGTGGCGGCGACTACGAGGTCGCGACGGTCAATCTCGGACCCACGGCCGGACTGACGGTCGGTAGCGCGTTGCTGGTCGACTACGTCCTGACCGTGGCGGTGTCGATCTCCTCGGGTGTGCAGAATGCGAGCTCGGCCCTGCCGTGGCTTGACGGCCACGAGGCAACGGCCGCCAGTGCACTGGTGCTGCTGTTGATGGCGATGAACCTGCGCGGGACCAAGGAGTCCGGCAAGGCGTTCGCGGTCCCGACCTATCTGTTCATGTTCGCGATCCTGATGATGGGGCTGTGGGGCTACGCCCGCTACCTGACCGGCAACCTCCCCGAGGCGCCCAGCGCAGGGTTCACGATCGCCCCCGAGGACCAGTACGAGAACGGTGTCACCGGCATCGCGATGGTGCTCCTGCTGGCCCGTGCGTTCTCCTCCGGCTGCGCGGCCCTGACCGGTGTCGAGGCGATCAGCAACGGCGTCCCCGCGTTCACGAAGCCCAAGAGCAAGAACGCCGCCACGACGCTCCTGCTGCTCGGCACGCTGTCGGTCACGATGCTGATGAGCATCGTGGTGCTCGCGGACCTGATGAAGCTGCGCTACGTCGAGGACCCGGCCACCCAGCTGCTCAAGAACGGGAAGCCGATCGGTGCGGCGTACGAGCAGGACACCGTGATCGGCCAGCTCGCCAAGACGCTCTACAGCGACTTCACGCCACTGTTCTACTTCACGATCGCGTGCACCGGCGTGATCCTGGTGCTGGCCGCCAACACGGCCTTCAACGGCTTCCCGGTGCTCGGGTCGATCCTGGCCCGTGACGGATTTCTCCCGCGCCAGCTCGACACCCGCGGCGACCGGCTGACCTTCAGCAATGGCATCATCCTGCTCGCCGTCGCAGCGATCGTCCTGATCCAGGCATTCGACGCCGAGGTCACCAAGCTCATCCAGCTCTACATCGTCGGTGTGTTCGTGTCGTTCGTGCTCAGCCAGCTCGGGATGATCCGGCACTGGAACCGGCACCTGAGGTCCGAGACCGATCCCGACGCCCGACGTCGCATGCAGCGGTCGCGCATCGTCAACACGATCGGCCTGGGCATGACGTTCGCGGTCCTGATCATCGTGCTGGTCACGAAGTTCCTCGCCGGCGCGTGGATCGCGATCGTGGCCATGGTTGCGGTGTTCATGCTGATGCGCAGCATCGGTCGCCACTACGACCGGGTCTCGACCGAGCTCGAGATCGACGACACCGACGTCACGCTCCCGTCGCGGGTCCACGCGATCGTCCTGGTCAGCAGGTTGCACAAGCCGACGATGCGGGCCCTGGCGTACGCCCGTGTCTCCCGTCCGAACACGATCGAGGCGCTCACGGTGGAGTTCGACCCCGCCGCGACCGAGGCGCTGATGGCGAAGTGGGACGAGCTCGCGATCCCGATCCCGCTGAAGGTCATCGACTCCCCCTACCGGGAGCTCGTCCGCCCCGTCATCCGGTACGTCAAGGAGCTCCGCAAGCAGAGCCCCCGCGACATCATCACGGTCTACATCCCCGAGTACGTCGTCGGGCGTTGGTGGGAGCAGCTCCTGCACAACCAGACCGCTTTGCGGCTCAAGGGCAGACTGTTGTTCATGCCCGGCGTGATGGTGACCAGCGTGCCCTACCAGCTCAGCTCTGCGGGTCGGGCCAAGCAACGACTCGGCCGCAACCGACCGGCGCCCGGCGACGTGCGCCGTGGATACCGGGACCGCGGATGAGCGCCGACCCGATCGTCGACGTCGGCCCGATCGCGCACGGAGGCCACTGCGTCGCTCGCCTGGACGGCCAGGTCGTCTTCGTGCGGCACACGCTGCCCGGCGAGCGGGTCCGGATCCGCATCACGGACCGGTCGAAGTCGTTCCTGCGCGCCGACGCGATCGAGATCATCGAGCCGGCCGCGGGCCGGGTCGAGGCTCCGTGCGCGTACGCCGGGCAGTGCGGCGGGTGTGACTTCCAGCATGTCGACCCCGCGGTCCAGCGGGCGCTGCTCGGTGATGTCGTGCGCGAACAGCTGCGCCGACTCGCCAACATCGCATGGGACGGGGAGGTTGAGGCGGTCGAGCCTGCCGCGACGGGCTGGCGGACCCGCATGCAGTTCGCGGTCGACGAGCAGGGCCGTCCCGGTCTCCGGCGACACCGCTCGCACGAGATCATCCCGGTCGATCGTTGCCTGATCGCGCACCCCGAGCTGCCCCAGGTGCTCGGACGCACGTGGGACGCGGAGTCGGTCGAGGCCATCGTGTCGTCGACGGGCGACCGGCTCCTGGTCACTGACGCGAGCATCCCCGATGACGTCGAGGACGCGGTCGACGGTGTCGTCGCGGTCGACGGCACGGTCCGCGGTGGCAAGGGCTCGGTCGTCGAGCAGGTGCTCGCCGCCGACTTCCGGGTCTCGGGCTCGGGCTTCTGGCAGGTGCACCCCGATGCCGCGGCGACGCTCGTTGAGGCCGTCATCGAGGGTGCCCAGGTCGGGGCGGGGGACACCGTGCTGGATCTGTACGCCGGCGTCGGCCTGTTCACGACCTTCCTGGCCGACGAGGCCGGCGAGGACGGAGCAGTGCTGAGCGTCGAGTCGGATCGGGGCGCCTCACGCGACGCTCGACGCAACCTGCACGACCTGCCGCAGGTCCGGCTCGTCGGTGAGACGGTCGAGCGAGCGCTGGGCCAGCGGTTGCTGGGGGTCACGGCCGATGTCGTCGTGCTCGACCCGCCACGTACCGGTGCCAAGAAGGCAGTCCGCGGAATCGTCGACCTCGCGCCCCGGCGCATCGTCTACGTCGCGTGCGATCCCGCAGCGCTCGCACGCGACCTGGCGGCCTTCGGCGCGCACGGCTATCGACTCGACAGCCTTCGCGCGTTCGCACTCTTTCCCATGACGCATCACGTCGAGTGCGTGGCGGTCCTTGTGCAGCGGTGACGGCCAGTCCACAGTGAGGCCATGCGCTTCGCTAATCCTCATGCCTGCCCGGATTGTCGAGGCGCCATCGCCGGCCAGTCCTTCTGTCCGCACTGCGGCCTCGACCTGACCTCTCCGGAGGTGCGCCAGCTGTGGCAGACCCTCCTGCAGGCCGATGAGCTGCTGGTCAGCGCGACGCGCCAACGGGACGCAGCGGCCGCCGCGCAGGCCCCTCCAGGCTCGCCGCAGACTCCGACAGCGCCGGTCGCGGCGCCGGCGACACCACCGGTCGGCCCCCACGTCACGGTGCCGCAGCAGGACCCACCGGCCGCCCCGACAGCGGCCGCTGCGTACGTGAACTATCCGCAGACCGCGGGTCAGGTTCCCATTGCGCGCCCCGAGCGCCGCTGGTCGGTCGGGACCGTCCTGCTGGTCCTCGGCGCATTCGGCCTGATCGTGGCCGGGCTGATCTTCGTGACCCGCTCCTGGGGCGATCTCGGGCTGGCTGGTCGCACCGGGGTCCTCCTGGGCGTCACGGTGGTCATCGGTGCGCTCGGCGTGTGGGTCACGGCGCGCCCGCTCCGCGCCTCGGCCGAGGCGGTCTGGACAATCTTCCTTGCCCTCTTGACGCTCGACTTCTTCGCCGCTCGTCACGAGGGCCTCGCTGGCCTTGGCGGCATGGACGTCCCGTGGGCGTGGATCGTCTGGGGCGTGGTGGCGCTCGGTCTGGGGATGGCCATCGCGTTGTGGGCGCGACCTCACGTCAAGGCCGACCTGATAGCGCCGGCGATTTGCGGTGGACTCGGCATCACGCTCTCCGGGCTCGGTGCAGGCGCCGTGCCGGACGACCTCGATTTCGGCTGGCGAGCGATCGTGGCGCTCATCGTCGCAGGGCTCCTAGCCCTGGCGACCAGGCCTGCACGTCTGCGCCCCATGACCTTGCTGGCCCGTATCGTGTTCGCAGGGTTCTTCATCGCGGCCTATGTCGCGGCGTTCGTCGAGCTTGCCGACCACGCGTCCCTGCGCCAGCTCACCGTGGACGGGCACGGCTACGCCATGATCGTGATGGCGCTGGCCGCGTTGGTCGTTGCCCGTCTCGTCGAGCCCTTGCGGTTGCCAGCAGTCGCGCTCGCCGTGCTCGGAGCGGCAGCTCTGGTCATCGCACCGGCGTGGGAGGCGTGGGATCCCGAAGGTGGGTGGCTCGCTGTCGCCGCCGTGGCCACGGCCCTGACGCTCGGCGCGACGAACGGCACCGGCGCCTGGGTCCGGGGAGTGCGGCTCGGAGCCGTGCCGATCGTCGTCGCGGCGTTGGCCGTCCAGGTCGCGCTCCTGGGCGAGGCGTTCGCCACGATCGGCCCGATCCTCGAAAATCCGTGGAGAGCGAACGGGAGCAGCCGGCTGGACATCGCCTCTGTCGTCGACCACGCCGCGTGGGTCGCGCCCGTCCTGCTGGTCGCCTTCCTGCTCGTGACCTGGCTCGTGCTGCGCTGGCCCGAGCTGGACGGCGTTCGTCAGCACGGCCCGACGACGCTGGCTGCAGTCATCGCGCTCGGCTCGGCGGGTGCGGTCGTCGCGACCCGGCCACCGGTCTGGACCGCGGCGCTCGCGCTGCTGGTCGTCGCGGCAGGTCTGGCCGCCGCGCAGGTCCGCGGCCTGGCGCGTCTTGCCGGACCGTCCGCCGTGATCGCCATCATCGGCGCCTCCGGGGTGGCCGCGGCCTCCCAGGGTGTCTCGGGCGCCACGTGGCTCACCGGTGCGGCCATCCTCGGTGTCCTGGCCTTCGGTCGGGGAGAGGTGCCCGTGCGCCAGGTCCACGCGGCGCTCGCGGTCCTGCTCGGACTGAGCGGCGTCGCGACGATCGTGGACCTGCTCGATGTCGACGATGCCGTGCCGGCCCTGGTGACTCTCGTGGTCGCGCTCGGCCTGATCGCGATCGCGGGCCTGCGTACGGATGATGCCCTGCGGCTGCCGATCGAGGTATCCGCCGCGCTGGCGGGAGCCGTGGCGCTCCTAGTTCCCGGCTCGACCTCCGAGCTGGCGGTGCGATGGACGATCGTCGGCGTCGCGCTGATCGCCCTGAGCTTCGCGGTCCGGGACCGGCGCTGGTATCTCTGGCCCGGCGCCCTGGCGCTGGTCGTGGCGTACATCCTGCTGATCGTCGACAGCGGCTTCTCATTCGTCGAGGCGTACACGCTCCCGCTCGGGGCTATTGCGCTGTCCGCCGGCCTCTACGCCGCGCACCGCAAGCCTGACGCCGGGACCTGGCTGCTGCTGGGGCCGGGCCTGGCGCTGGCGCTCCTGCCGAGCCTCCCGCAGGCCTTGGTCGATCCGACCGACCTGCGTGCCCTACTGCTGGGTCTTGGTGCGGTCGTCGTGCTGGCCCTTGGTGTGCGGATGGGCTGGCAGGCGCCGTTCGTGACAGGCGTCGTGATCGCGACGTTGCTCGTGCTGTTCAACATCGGCCCGTACGCCAACGCGGCACCCCGAGTCGTGCTGATCGCAGTCGTCAGCGCGATCCTGCTGGGGTTCGGCATCACCTGGGAGGACCGGGTGCGCGATGGACGCCGACTCGTCGGCTACGTTCGATCGATGCGGTAGGAGGCAGCCCATGGCGAGTTACCGGACGATCAAGCAACTGAGACGAGCGGCTCTCGGGCACGACGCGCTGCTGTTCAGCGCCGCGTTCACCGCCGGCGCGCTGGCCTTCGCCGTGGTCGGGCTCATCGGCGAGCTCGCGACCGACAGCGCCAACAGGGACTTCTGGTCGATCAGCCTGTCCGACAACCTGATCCTGAGCGGACTGGTCGCCGGCGAGCTCTTCGTCATCTGGAACAACGGGCTGCGACAGGGCCTGCGGGGCCACAGCCTGGGCAAGCACCGGGTCGGCATCGCCGTCGTCGACGTCGGGGACGGTGCGCCCACCGGTGCGCTCCGTGGGGTGCTGCGCGGCGCGATCATGGCTGTCCTGCTGGATCTCGCGGCCGCCGCGATCCCGATCGGGCTGCCGACCGTGCTCCGGAGCTCGACCCCCGAGAGCTGGCACTTCGGCGGCGCCGCCTACCTCGCGCTGCTGGTCCTGCTCGTGCCCCTGGTGCTGTCGTCCGATCGTGGATTCGCAGACCGGATCGCGCGGACCAAGGTCGTCCGAGCAAGCGGTTCGGACGCCGTCACGTCGGTCCGCCGCAGCCGGGTGCTGGTCGCGATCGACGTGCTCGGAGTCGTGGGTCTGCTGGCAGTCGCGATCTCGTACATCGCCTACTTCTCGCCGCTCCTGCGCTTCCCCCAGCCGTTCTGACCCGTTGCGGCGGGGGAGTGGGCAATCTTCTCGATATCATGTATCTTGATGTCAAGAGACATTCGCCCAAGGTTAGGCCTACCTGACCGTGCGTCCCACAGCGATGCTGGGCAGGATGGAAGACGACGCGAAGGAGAAGACGATGGCCGTCGACAGCTTTGGATCCAAGGACTCCCTCACAGTCGGGGACTCCACCTATGACTACTACCGCCTGGACGCGGTGACCGGCGACGGGCTCGACGTGTCGAGCCTCCCGTTCAGCCTCAAGGTCCTGCTCGAGTCGCTCCTGCGCACCGAGGACGGCGCCGACATCACGAAGGGCGACATCGAGGCGCTGGCCGGTTGGGATGCCGACGCGCAGCCCAGCAAGGAGATCCAGTTCACGCCCGCCCGCGTGATCATGCAGGACTTCACCGGCGTGCCGTGCATCGTCGACCTCGCCACGATGCGCGAGGCGATGGCCGACCTTGGTGGCGACGCGACCAAGATCAACCCGCTGGCCCCGGCCGAGATGGTCATCGACCACTCCGTCGTCGCCGACGTCTTCGGCACCCCCGAGGCGTTCGCCCGCAACGTCGAGATCGAGTACGAGCGCAACAACGAGCGCTACCAGTTCCTCCGTTGGGGCCAAGGCGCCTTCGACGACTTCAAGGTCGTCCCGCCCGGCACCGGCATCGTCCACCAGGTCAACATCGAGCACCTGGCCCGCGTCGCCTTCACGCGCGACGCCGATGGAGGCACGGTCGTCTACCCCGACTCGTGCGTCGGCACCGACTCGCACACCACGATGGTCAACGGCCTGGGCGTCGTCGGCTGGGGTGTGGGTGGCATCGAGGCCGAGGCCGCGATGCTCGGCCAGCCGATCAGCATGCTGATCCCGCGGGTCGTCGGCTTCAAGCTGTCCGGCGAGCTGCCCCAGGGCGCCACCGCGACCGACTTGGTGCTGGTCATCACCGAGCAGCTTCGCAAGCACGGCGTCGTCGGCAAGTTCGTCGAGTTCTACGGACCGGGCGTCGCCGCTGTTCCGCTGGCCAACCGCGCCACGATCGGCAACATGAGCCCCGAGTACGGCTCGACCATCGCGGTCTTCCCGATCGACGACGAGACCACCAAGTACCTGCGCCTGACGGGCCGCAGCGAGGAGCAGATCGCCCTGGTCGAGGCGTACGCCAAGGCCCAGGGGCTGTGGCACGACGCCGACCGCGAGCCTCGCTTCTCGGAGTACCTCGAGCTCGACCTCGGCGATGTGGTCCCCTCGATCGCCGGCCCGAAGCGCCCGCAGGACCGGGTCTCGCTCGTCGACAGCAAACAGTCGTTCCGGGGTGCTCTGGCGGCCTACGTGACCCACGAGGGTGAAGCGAGCTCGGGCGAATGGGACGAATCGCTGGAGGAGTCCTTCCCGGCGTCCGACCCGCCGTCCAACGACTCGGCCGACGGGCAGACCCCGGCGCGCGACTACCTCAGCTGCGCCCCCGCCGATGGCGGACGTCCGAGCAACCCGCAGCACGTGACCCTCGAGGACGGCACCGAGTTCGATCTCGACCACGGCGCCGTCACGATCGCCGCGATCACGTCCTGCACCAACACGTCCAACCCCTCGGTCATGATCGGGGCGGCGCTGCTGGCCAAGAAGGCCGTCGAGAAGGGCCTGCAGCGCAAGCCGTGGGTCAAGACAACCCTTGCGCCCGGCTCCAAGGTCGTGACGGACTACTACGACAAGTCCGGCCTGACGCCCTACCTCGACAAGCTCGGCTTCAACCTGGTCGGCTACGGCTGCACGACGTGCATCGGCAACTCCGGCCCGCTGATCCCCGAGGTCAGCAAGGCCGTCAACGACGGCGATCTCGCGGTCACCGCGGTGCTCTCGGGCAACCGCAACTTCGAGGGTCGGATCAACCCCGACATCAAGATGAACTACCTCGCGTCGCCGCCGTTGGTCATCGCGTACGCGCTGGCCGGATCCATGGACGTCGACCTCTACACCGAGCCCCTGGGTCAGGACACCGACGGCAACGACGTGTTCATGAAGGACATCTGGCCGACCCCCCAGGAGGTAGAGGACGTCATCGCGCAGTGCATCGACTCGTCGACGTTCATCAAGGAGTACGCCGACGTCTTCGCCGGCGACGAGCGTTGGCAGAACCTGTCGACGCCCGACGGTGACGTGTTCGAGTGGGATCCCGACTCGACGTACGTCCGCAAGGCGCCGTACTTCGACGGCATGCAGATCGAGCCCTCGCCGGTCGAGGAGGTCAGCGGTGCCCGCGTCCTGCTCAAGCTCGGCGACTCGGTCACGACCGATCACATCAGCCCCGCCGGTGCGATCAAGAAGGACAGCCCCGCCGGGACGTACCTCTCCGAGCACGGCATCGCGCCGCGTGACTTCAACTCCTACGGCTCGCGTCGTGGCAACCACGAGGTCATGATCCGTGGGACGTTCGCCAACATCCGGCTCCGCAACCAGATGGCACCGGGGACCGAAGGCGGATACACCCGCAACCTGATCGACGGCGGCGAGGTCACCTCGGTGTTCGAGGCGTCGGAGGCCTATCAGGCAGCCGGCATCCCGCTGGTCGTCCTGTCGGGCAAGGAGTACGGCTCGGGCTCGTCGCGTGACTGGGCAGCCAAGGGCACGGCTCTGCTGGGCGTCAAGGTCGTCATCGCCGAGTCCTACGAGCGCATCCACCGGTCGAACCTGATCGGCATGGGCGTCCTACCGCTGCAGTACCCCGACGGCGAGAGCGCCGAGTCGCTCGGACTGACGGGGGAGGAGACGTTCGACTTCTCCGGCATCACGCGGCTCAATGATGGCGAGACGCCCGAGACCGTCCACGTCAAGGCTCTCCAGGCGGACGGAACCGCTGTCGAGTTCGACGCTGTGGTCCGGATCGACACGCCGGGTGAGGCGAACTACTACCGCAACGGCGGCATCATGCAGTACGTCCTGCGTAGCCTTCTCGGCTGACATCACCGCAGGTCAGGGGCATCACCGATTCGGTGGTGCCCCTTCTGCTGTCTCCAGGCCCGCACAAAGTTGTCCCAAACCACAATTTGTTGTCTGAAGCGCTGGACGTGACCCCGGTCACGCTATACGTTGTGTCAAACAACAAACGCGTCACGTGGACGAAACAATGTCGGCCGCGGCGCACTACTGGAGGATTAGGAGGCGGTCTGTGTGAAGCGGACACGCAATCTCGTACTTGCAACACTCATGGGTGCGACCCTCGCACTCAGTGCCTGCGGCAGCAGTGACAGCAGCGGTGGAAGCGACGGCGGCGGCGACAAGGCCAGCGGCAAGATCGGCGTCATCCTGCCCGACACGAAGTCCTCGGTTCGCTGGGAGAGCGCGGATCGTCCGGCGCTCGAGAAGGCGTTCAAGGCGGCCGGTGTCGACTACGACATCCAGAACGCCGAGGGCAACGCCGACAAGATGGCCACGATCGCCGACGGCATGATCACGGGTGGCGTGACGGTCCTGGCAATCGTCAACCTCGACTCTGACTCGGGTGCCGCAATCGAGGAGAAGGCCGCCAAGCAGGGCGTCAAGACGATCGACTACGACCGTCTGACCCTCGGTGGCTCGGCCGACGTCTACATCTCCTACGACAACGGCAAGGTCGGCGCCCTGCAGGGCGAGGGCCTGGAGAAGTGCCTCGGAGACAAGGACGCCAACATCGTCTACCTCAACGGCTCGCCGACCGACAACAACGCGACGCTGTTCTCGCAGGGCGCGCACAGCGTCCTCGACAAGCAGACGAAGTACAAGAACGTCGCCGAGCAGGCCGTTCCTGACTGGGACAACGACAAGGCCGTCACGATCTTCGAGCAGCTGTACACCAAGGTCGACGGCAAGGTCGACGGCGTCTACGCGGCCAACGATGGTCTCGCCGGCGGTGTCATCTCGATCCTGAAGAAGAACGGTCAGAACGGCAAGGTCCCGGTCACGGGTCAGGACGCCACGATCGAGGGTCTGCAGAACATCCTCGCGGGTGACCAGTGCATGACGATCCAGAAGTCCGCCACGGGACAGGCCGGCGCGCTCGCGGAGGCTGCGATCGCCATGGTCAAGGGCGGCAAGGCCGACACGACCGGAACCGTCACGGACGACACGGGCAAGCGTGACGTCCCGGCGATCCTGCTGGACCCCGTCGCGATCGACAAGTCGAACGTCAAGGCTGTCATCGACTCGGGTGACATGAAGGCTGCCGATCTGTGCACCGGCGACTACGCCAAGCTGTGCACTGACGCTGGTATCAGCTGATTGCCGCGGGTGCGGTCCTCCGGGCAGTCTCCGGCGGGCCGCGCCCGATGCTGTTGTGCATCATCGCCACACCGCACGATCCCTGGAGGGCCCCATGAGTCAGACCGCACCACTCCTCGAGCTGCGAGGAGTCAACAAGAGCTTCGGTGTCGTCCACGTCCTGCACGACGTGAACCTCGCCATCTACCCCGGACAGGTCACCGCTCTCGTCGGCGACAACGGCGCCGGGAAGTCGACCCTCGTCAAGTGCCTGGCCGGTATCTACCCGGCCGACAACGGTGAGTACGTGTTCGACGGCAAGTCCGTCAGCGTCCACGGCCCCAAAGATGCGTCGGCGCTCGGCATTGAGGTCGTCTACCAGGACCTCGCCCTGTGCGAGAACCTCGACATCGTCGAGAACATGTTCCTCGGACGTGAGAAGACCAATGGCATCGTCCTTGACGAGACGACGATGGAGTCCAAGGCCCGCGAGGCATTGACGTCGCTGTCGGTCCGCACCGTCAAGTCGGTGCGGCAGAGCGTCGCGAGTCTCTCCGGCGGACAGCGGCAGACCGTTGCGATCGCCAAGTCGGTCCTGTGGAACTCCCGAGTCGTGCTGCTCGATGAGCCGACCGCGGCCCTCGGCGTCGCCCAGACCCGTCAGGTCCTCGACCTCGTGCGTCGCCTTGCCGACTCCGGCGTCGGCGTGCTGCTGATCTCGCACAACCTGACCGACGTCTTCGAGGTCGCCGATCGCATCACGGCGCTGTACCTCGGACGTGTTGCGGCCGACGTGGCCACGAAGGACGTCACCTCGCGCCAGGTCGTGGAGCTCATCACGACCGGCCACTCATCCGACCTCGACGGGGCTGCAGCCCCGTCCACCACGGCCTGACACCGGAGACATCATGACCGACATCATCACCGACGCGGAGGAAGCGGGCTTCTCGTCCGACCTTACGCAGACAAGCACCCTCAGCTCGTCCATCCAGGGATACATCCGCCGGGTCCGGGGCGGTGACATGGGAGCCCTGCCGTCCGTCTTCGGACTCGTCGTGCTCTTCATCGTCTTCGGACTCGCGAACGACCGGTTCCTGTCGAACCTGAACATGGCGAACCTGGCCACGCAGTCCGGCTCGATCATAATCCTCGCGATGGCGCTCGTGCCGGTCCTGCTGCTGGGCGACATCGACCTGTCCGCCGGCGTGGCGGGCGGCGTCGCGGCCTGTGTCATGGGCGTGACGATGGTCGAGCACGGTCAGGCGTGGGGGCTGGCCGTCCTCGCCGCCCTGGCCACAGGAGCCTTCATCGGGCTGATTATCGGCTCGCTCGTGGCCAAGCTCGGCATCCCGTCGTTCGTCGTGACGCTGGCGTTCTTCCTCGGCCTGCAGGGCGTGACCCTCAAGCTGATCGGCGAGGGCGGCTCAGTGCGCATCAACCAGCCGGTCATCAGCGGGATAGCCAACACCAACATGAGCGTCATGTGGGGCTGGATCGCCGCGATCACGATCGCTGCTAGCTTCGCGGTCCTGAGCCTGCTTCGGCACCGGCGCAAGGTCGCCAAGAACCTGCAGCACCCGCCGATGTCCGTCGTGATCGCGCACATCGCCGCGGTCGCCGCGATCCTGCTGGTCGTGACGTACATCCTCAACCAGAACCGCAGCGTCAACCCCGACTTCCCGATCTCGGGCATCCCGTACGTCATCCCGATGGTCATCATCCTGTTGATCATCTGGACGTTCCTGCTGGGCCGCACGACCTGGGGCCGGCACGTCTACGCCGTCGGCGGCAACCCCGAGGCGGCTCGTCGCGCCGGCATCAACGTCGACCGCATCCGCATCTCGGTCTTCATGGCTTGCTCCAGCATGGCGGCGCTGAGCGGCATCGTGGCCGCCTCCTACGGCGGCAAGGTCTCGACGTCCTCGGGCGGCGGCAACGTGCTGCTGTATGCGGTCGGCGCGGCCGTGATCGGCGGCACGAGCCTGTTCGGCGGCAAGGGCAAGGCCAGCGATGCCGTCATCGGCGGCCTGGTCATCGCGACGATCGCCAACGGCCTGGGCCTGCTGGCCCGCGCGTCGTACATCAACTTCCTGGTGACCGGAGGCGTGCTGCTGCTGGCGGCGAGCGTCGACGCGATCTCACGCAGGCGGCGCTCCGCGACAGGCCTCTGACCATGGCATCAGCCGGGCGCACGGGTGTCGGCACCAACCAGGAGGACGTTCGCCGGCACAATCTCGGGACCGCGCTCGGTCAGGTGCACCGGGCCGGCCGGATCTCACGCGCCGAGCTGACCGCTCGGATGGGCCTCAACCGCAGCACGATCGCCGGTCTGGTCGCCGAGCTGGAGTCGCTGGGACTCGCCGACCAGGTGAAACCCTCCGGCACCCGCGTTGGCGCCGGGCGTCCGTCGGTCGACGTCAAGGCGCGCACGGGGGCGTACGTCCTGGCGGTCGACCTGCGGGTCGACGGCCTGACGGTCGCGCGGGTCGGCCTGGGCGGAGTCGTCCAGGCGAGAGCGACCGGTCCGGTGCCGGCCGATCACGACCCGCACGCCACGGGCGACTACGTCGTCGACCTGATGAAGCTCGTCGTCAAGGACGTCGAGCCGCGCGCTGCACTGGTCGGCGTCGGGGTGGGCGTTCCGGGCATCGTCCGCGCCGAGGACGGCCTCGTCCGGCTGGCCCCCAACCTGGGCTGGCGCGACGTGCCGTTCGCGCAGATCCTCGCGGACCGCATCGGCACCGCCGCGATGCCGGTGCTCGGCAACGATGCCGACCTTGGCGCGCTCGCCGAGCACCTGCGCGGCGCCGGCGTCGGCGTCCAGGACCTGGTCTATCTCTCGGGTGAGGTGGGTGTGGGTGCGGGCGTGATCGTCGCGGGCCGCAAGCTCGACGGCGCCGGGGGATATGCCGGCGAGATCGGGCACATGCCCTTCGTGCCCGACGGAAAGCTCTGCCACTGCGGTGCACGCGGCTGCTGGGAGACCGAGATCGGCGCTCCGGCCATCGCCCTGGCGATCGGTTGCCCGCCTGAGCGGATCGGTGCGCTCGGCGAGTTTCTTGAGGGTGTCCACGAGGCGACACCCGAGCTGCGCGCGGTGGGCCGCCACCTGGGTCGCGGACTGGCTGGCGCGGTCAACCTGCTCAACCCGCGGGTCGTCGTCCTGGGTGGCTACCTGCGCTCGTTGTTCCCGCTCGTGCACGAGGACGTCGACAGCGAGCTCGCGGTGCATGCCCTCACGGCCCCGCGGGAGCAGGTCCTGGTGACGTTGCCGGGACTGGGTGGCGACTCGGTGCTCCACGGCGCGGCGGAGCTGGCGTTCGAGCCGCTCCTGGCCGATCCGGTCGGGCGTCTGACCGCCGCCTGCCACGACGTCGAGGCCTCGTTGCTCGCGGGCTGACCACGAGGCCGCTGGATCACCCGGGCAGCGAGCCCGCGTAGACGTCCGCGAGGGCCTGCTCCGCGGCGCCCAGTGCCGCGCCGTGGATGCCCAGCGAGCTGAGCCTGATCTGTGGCAGGTGGATCGAGGCGGAGGGGAGGCGCTCGGCCAGGACCGCTTCGGCCGCCGGCACGACGTACGCACCGAGCGGGACGAAGTAGCCGCCCAGCACGATGGCGGCCGGGTCCAGCACGGCCGCGAGCGTCGCGACTCCCGTCCCCAGCGCCGTGCCGAGTCTTGCGAGCGCGGCGCGCACTTCGGCGTCCGTCGCTGCCCGAGCGGCCACGGTGAGGGCGGTCTGCACGGGGGTGGTGCCCTCTTCCATCCCGACGGCGGAGAGCATCGCCCGGAGGCCGACCGATGCCTCCCAGCACCCGGTGCGTCCGCATCCACAGATCGCCTCGGGGTCACCGATGGGCATGTGCCCGACCTCGCCGGCGAATCCGGCGCCACCGCGCAGCAGTGACCCGGCCTGCACGATTCCGGCGCCGATCCCGATCGTGCCGGTGATGTAGAGGGAGTGCTGCACGTCGGTCGTCACCCCGTGCGCAGCCTCGGCCAGCGCGGCGCAGTTGGCGTCGTTGTCGATCGTGGTCGGGCAGCTGCCGCCGAACGCGGCTTCGAGCTCGGTTGCCAGCTCGCGGCCGGTCCAGCCGAGGTTGGGCGCCCACGACACGGTCCGGTTGTCCTGTGCGACGAGTCCCGGCACGGCGACCGTCGCCCCGACCACGGTGTGACCCCCGTCGATCAGGGCGGTCCGCACGTCGGTCGCGAGCTCGACGAGCTCCCGTGTGCTCGGTGGGGTGCCGGCCGTGGCGAGCGCGCGGGTCTCGACGACCCGGACCGTGCCGGCGAGGTCGAGCCCGACGGCCGCGACGTAGTCGACGTTGACCTCCAGGCCGAGTCCGATGATGGCCTGCCCGGTCAAGGTGATCGGTCGCCCGGGGCGGCCGCGTCCCGAGGGGGTCGAGTCGTCCTCGTGGACGGCCTCGATCGCCTCGAGCTCACCGATGATGGTGCCGACCGTGGCCTTCGCGAGACCCGTTCGTCTGGCCAGCTCGGTGCGCGTCGCCGAGCCCTGCGCCCGCAACGAGCGCAGCACGAGCCCGGTGTTCTGGCGCCGGACGAACTCGGTCCCGGTCGGGACTCCGGTCAACGTCAAGCTCCGCGCACCCCGTACAGGTACTCGAGCGCGAGCTGGTCGAGGTGCTCGAATGCTGCACCGCGGGCGGCCAGCTGATCCGGGTCGGCGAGCGGCGCCTTCTCCAGCTCGGCCCAGCCCTCTCCTTCGGCCAGCGTCGGTACGGACAGCTCGGGCAGTTTGGCGGCGACCAGCGCCTCCTGGACCTCCGGATCTGCCCGGAACGCCTGCACCTTGTCCCGCAGGATGAGGTAGTTGGTCATGCACGCCTCGGCGGCGACCCAGACGCCCTTGTCGTCCTCGGTGCGGGGCGTCTTGAAGTCGAAGTGGACCGGTCCGTCATATCCACCCGACAGGATCGTGTCGACGACCCAGAACGAGCCTCGGACGTTGCCCGCGCCGAAGCGGAAGTCCTGGTCGTAGCGCGGACCGTTCTGGCCGTTGAGGTCGATGTGGAAGAGCTTGCCCTGCCACAACGCCTGCGCGTAGCCGTGGGCGGCGTTGAGGCCAGCCATCTCCTCGTGCCCGATCTCGGGGTTGACGCCGACGTTCTCGGAGCGGTCCAGGGTGTTGATGAACGCCAGTGCGTGCCCGATCGTCGGCAGCAGGATGTCGCCGCGCGGCTCGTTGGGCTTGGGCTCGATCGCGAACTTCATGTCGTAGCCCTTGTCGTGGACGAACTCGCCCAGGACGTTGAACGCCTCGCGGTAGCGGTCGAGCGCCGCCGCGACGTCCTTGGCGGCTCCGGACTCGGCACCTTCGCGCCCGCCCCAGCAGACGTAGACCTTGGCGCCGAGCTCGGCTGCCAGGTCGATGTTGCGCATGACCTTGCGGATCGCGAACCGGCGTACCTCGCGGTCGTTCGACGTGAAGCCGCCGTCCTTGAACATCGGGTGCGTGAAGAGGTTGGTCGTCGCGGTCGTCACGGCGAGGCCGGTGTCGGCGAGACCCTGCTTCCAGCGTTGGATGATCGCGTCGCGAGCGCTGTCGTCGGATCCGAACGGGATCAGATCGTCATCGTGGAAGTTGACGCCGTACGCGCCGAGGCGGGCCAGGTTCTCAAGTGCGTAGATGGGGTCCATGTCGGCGCGGGTCGGCTCGCCGAACGGGTCGCGGCCGGGATACGCGACGGTCCATAGGCCGAAGGAGAACTTGTCGGAGGGGGCAGGGGTCGGGATGCTCATCGTGAGCCTTTCGTCGGAGTCCAGTCGGAGGTGCGGTGGCGCAGCTGTGCGTAGGCCTCACGCACGAGAGGTGTCGAGGGTGCGTCGTAGGTCTCGGCGGTGGCCGTGGCCCACGTGGGGGGATCGGGGGTGCCCGCGAGTGCCCACGCCGCCTGGCGCGCTGCGCCCAGTGCGACGTACTCGCCGGGCGCCGGCACGCTGACCGGTGTTCCGAAGATCGCCGGGGCCAGGGCGTGGACCGCGGCGTTGCCGGCCGCGCCGCCGACCAGCAGGATGCGTCCCGGCGTGATGCCGGTGCGCTCGACCAGGTGGTCGACGGCATCGGCGAGGGAGCAGAGCAGTGCCTCGAACGCTGCACGGGCCAGGTCCTCGCGAGTCGTCGAGGAGGTCAGGCCGGTCCAGGTGCCGGTCGCGCCCGGTCGGTTGGGGGTGCGTTCGCCGTCGTAGTACGGCAGCAGGGTCAGCCCGTTGGCTCCGGCCGGGGCGGCGAGGGCGAGCCGGCCGAGCTCGTCGTGGTCGACGCCGAGCAGTCGAGCCTGCAGGTCCAGGATCCGAGCGGCGTTCATCGTCGTCGCCATCGGGAGGAAACGTCCGGTCGCGTCGGCGAACCCGGTGACCGACCCCGAGCCGTCCGAGATGCGGTGGGGGCTGACCGCGGAGGCGACTCCGGAGGTGCCGATCGACACCACGACGTCGCCGGGGCCCAGGTCGAGGGCCAGCGCCGCGGCCATGTTGTCGCCGGTCCCTGCGGCCACGACTGTGCCATCGGCCACCGTGGCGGCAACCTGCGAGGACGGCACGATGCGAGGGAGGTCCACGGCATGGCCGAGCGCCGACTCGGCGAGATCGGGCCGCCAGGCGTCGTCCGCCGTGGAGAAGTAGCCGGTCCCCGAGGCGTCACCGCGGTCGGTGAACGGATCACCGCCCGTGAGGTGGCGCGAGACGTAGTCGTGGGGGAGCAGGACCTGGGTCGTGCGGGCCGCAGCCTCTGGCTCGTGGTCGCGCAACCAGCGCAGCTTGGTCGATGTGAACGAGGCCACGAGCACGCTCCCGACCGCCTCGGCGCACGCGTCGGGGCCGCCGAGCTCGGCGATCAGGTCAAGAGCCTCGGCACTCGAGCGCGTGTCGTTCCAGAGAATCGCGTCGTGCACAGGTGTGTCAGTGGCGTCGAGCGCAACCATGCCGTGCTGTTGGCCGCCCACCGAGACCGCATCGGCGCGAGCCAGCAGCCCGTCGGTGGCCGCGTCGAAGGCGTCCAGCCAGGCCCGGGGATCGACCGACGTGCCCTGCGGGTGCCGTGCTGACTGCTGTGCCACGACCCGTCCGGTCGCAGCATCCACCAGCAGGGCCTTGGTCGACTGCGTTGACGAGTCCACACCGAGGACCAGGCTTGTCCTGCTGTCGTTGGCTCCCATGGTTCAGGTTTAGTACGAGTCTTGAATTAAGTCAAGGGCGCCGCGCTACGCTGGCGACGTGACGATTCATTCGGACCACCCGTTCGTGCCGGCCGAGGGCGACCGCGACCAGCTGCGCCGCATACGCGGCCGCATGCCGGCGCCCGTGACGGTGTGGACCGCCGGGGCCGGCCGTGACCGGCGCGGCCTGACGATGTCGTCCGTCCTGATCGCCGGCGGAGAACCGGGACGGGTCGTGGGGCTGGTCGACGCGGACTCCGACTTCTGGGAGTCGGTCCCGACCTCGTGGGTCGTGAACATCGTGGGGGTCGAGCACAGGTTCCTGGCCGATGCGTTCGCCGGCACTGCCCCGGCACCTGGCGGCCCATTCACCCTGGGCGAGTGGAGCGACAGCGAGTGGGGGCCTGTCCTGGCCGGGAGCGCAGGATGGATCGGCGTGCGCCTGGAGCCGGACAGGACCCGCTCGGTGGGGTGGAGCCTGTTGGTCGAGGGCGTCGTCGAGTCGGTCGAGGTGGGATCGGCCGAGACCCTCGCGCACCTGCGCGGTCGCTACCTCGAACTGGGCCAGAGTGACTAGTGGGCCTGCCGACTCGGCGTCTGCCAATGTCCTCGATAGACTGACCCTCATGGCTGATGAGGGTAGGAGGTATCGATGAGCGTTCTCGCGAACCTGACCGGACCCTCGGAGCTGCGAGACCTGGGTGAAGACCAGCTGATCGAGCTCGCGGCCGAGATCCGTGAGCTCCTGATCGCCTCGGTCGCGTCCAACGGCGGCCACCTCGGTCCCAACCTCGGTGTCGTCGAGCTCGCGATGGCGATCCACCGGGTGTTCGACTCACCGGTCGATCGTGTCGTCTGGGACACCGGCCACCAGGCGTACGTCCACAAGATGCTGACTGGCCGCGCAGGCCAGTTCGACAAGCTGCGCAAGGAGGGTGGCCTGTCGGGCTACCCCAGCCGCGCCGAGTCCGAGCACGACTGGGTCGAGAACTCGCACGCTTCGACGAGCCTGTCCTACGCCGATGGCATGGCCAAGGCCAATCACATCCTGGGCAAGGACGACCATGTCGTCGCGGTGATCGGTGACGGTGCGCTGACCGGCGGCATGGCCTGGGAGGCGCTCAACAACATCGCGGCGGACAACGACCGACGACTCGTCGTGATCGTCAATGACAATGGTCGCTCCTACACCCCCACCGTCGGCGGCCTGGCCAACCGGCTGACCGAGATCCGCACCAACCCGCGCTACGAGCCGGCGCTGGGCGCGATCAAGGATCGGCTCAATCGGACGCGTCGGGTCGGACCCGTCGCCTACGAGGCGCTGCACGCGATCAAGAAGGGCGTCAAGGACGTCCTGGCGCCGCAGGGCATGTTCGAGGACCTCGGGCTCAAGTACATCGGCCCCGTCGACGGGCACGACCGGCCCGCCCTCGAGCGGGCGTTGACGCAGGCCAAGAAGTTCGGCGGTCCCGTGATGGTCCACGTCCTGACCACCAAGGGTCAGGGCTATGACATCGCGGTCGCCAACGAGAACGACCAGATGCACCAGGCAAACCCCTTCATCCGGGAGACCGGCGAAGCGGTTGCCGTGCCGCCGGCGGGCTGGACCTCGGTGTTCCGCGACGAGATCGTTCGGATCGCCGACGAGCGTCCCGACGTCGTGGGCATCACTGCGGCGATGCTCTACCCGGTCGGCCTGGACGCCTTCGCGGACAAGTTCCCCGATCGGGTGTTCGACGTCGGCATCGCCGAGCAGCACGCTGTCACGAGTGCTGCCGGGCTGGCGATGGGTGGGCTGCACCCCGTCGTCGCGGTCTATGCCACGTTCATCAACCGGGCCTTCGACCAGGTGCTGCTGGACGTCGCCCTGCACCGCTGCGGCGTGACGTTCGTGCTGGACCGCGCCGGGGTCACCGGAGACGATGGTGCCAGCCACAACGGCATGTGGGACATGTCGTTGCTGCAGATCGTCCCGACCCTGCGCATCGCCGCACCCCGCGACGGCTCGCAGCTGCGCGAGCTCCTGCGCGAGGCGGTCGAGGTCTCGGACGCACCCACTGTCGTCAGGTTCGCCAAGGGCGCGGTGTGCGACGACCTGCCCGCGATCGAGCGGATCGGCACGACCGACATCCTGTCCCGCGACGACGACCGCGATGTGCTGGTCGTCGCGATCGGCTCCTTCGGGCATCTTGGTGCCGAGGTCGGCGATCTGCTGCGTGCTGCGGGGCACGGCGTCACGGTCGTCGACCCGCGCTGGGTCAAGCCGGTCGATCCCGCCCTTGTCGAGCTGGCTTCCGGATTCGGGTTGGTCGTCACGATCGAGGACAACGGGCGTCACGGCGGTGTCGGCGCTGCGATCACGCAGGCCGTGAGGGACGCCGGCAGCGACGTGCCGATCCGGGTGCACGGGGTCAAGCAGGAGTTCCTCGACCATGCCAAGCGCGACGTCATCCTCGAACGCCTCGGACTGACACCACAGGCCGTCGCCGAAGACACCCTGGCGACCCTCGCCCGGAATAGCGCTGCGCAGTGAGTGGTTGACCATGGCGATGAAGTGGATACCGAAACGCAAGGAAGAACCCGCCGACCGTGAGCGCAACGGGCCGGTGCTGATCCATGCCCTCGATGGCTTCCTGGGCGCCGGATCGGCCGCTCGGCTCGCCTCCGACCAGCTGCGTTCGGGCGAAGGTCAGATCGTGCACGAGTTCGACGTCGACGCGATGTTCGACTATCGGGCCCGCCGCCCGATGATCGCCTTTCGCGAGGACCACTACGCCGAGTACGACGATCCCCGCTTACAGGTCCTCCTCGAGCACGATCTCAACGGGACCCCTTACTTCCTGCTGGCCGGCCCGGAGCCGGACTTCCAGTGGGAGCGGTTCATCGCTGAGGTGCATGACGTCATCGAGGAGCACGACGTCCCGTTGACGCTGGGGCTCGGCGCCGTGCCGATGGGCGTGCCTCACACGCGGCCCGCGATGATCACGGCCCACGGCACACGTCCCGACCTCGTCGACCGGCAGAACCTGTGGTCCGCGCAGGTCACGGTGCCGTCCTCGGCCCAGTCCCTGTTGGAGTACCGCCTGGGCCAGTGGGGCCATGACGCGGCCGGCTATGTCGTCCACGTGCCGCACTACCTCGCCCAGATCGACTACCCGACTGCCTCGTTGGCCCTGATCGACGCATTGGTCGACCGCACGGGCCTCAGCATCGATCTGGACGGTCTCCGCGCCCGCCAGGGCGAGGCGCTGGCTGCGATCGAGGAACAGATCGAGGAGCAGGGTGGAGCGAGCCTGCTCGGTGGCCTGGAGGAGCAGTACGACGCCTTCACACGCGGCGCGGCCCAGTCATTGCTGGCCAGCGACGCGGACCTCCCCAGCGGAGACGAGCTGGCCGACCAGTTCGAGCAGTTTCTCGCCCGGCAGCGCAAGAACGACCAGGGCTGATCCGTCGTCCTGCCGCCCGCAGCGGCGGAGCGTGCTCACGACGATAGGCTGACCTCGTGCCCGCATCCCTTGACGAAGTCGTCGGCCTGCTCGATCTCGAACGCCTCGAGGTGGGGCTCTACCGCGGTTCGCAGCCCGAGGGCTCGTCGCTCACACGCGTGTTCGGCGGGCAGGTTGCGGCGCAGGCCCTGATGGCAGCACAGCTGACGGTCCCCGACGACCGCTTCGTGCACTCGATGCACTTGTACTTCATCCTGGGCGGCGACCCGAGCATCCCGATCGTCTACGACGTCGAGAACGTCCGCGACGGTCGGTCCTTCACGACGCGTCGCGTCGCGGCCCGCCAGCATGGCGAGATCATCTTCTACATGACTGCGTCGTTCCAGGTCGTCGAGGACGGCTGGGAGCACCAGGACCAGATGCCAACCGTGCCATCGCCCGACGAGGCGACGCCGATGCGCGACATCGTCGGGATGCAGGGTGAGGAGGCCAAGGAGCACTGGGAACGTGAGTGGTCCTCGTTCGACGCGCGATACATCGGCGACAACCGCGCCGCCGACGATCCGCAGCGGGCGCTGGTGCCCGCGGTCCAGCGACTGTGGTTCAAGGCCGATGGGACACTCCCGGAATCGCGGATCGTGCACAACGCCGCGTTCACCTACATCAGCGACCTGAGCCTGCTCGGCGCGAGTTTGGTCCCGCACGGCCAGTTCATCGGCTCCGCCGAGGTCCAGCCGGCCTCGTTGGACCACACGATCTGGTTCCACCGCCCGGTCGCCGCCGACCAGTGGCTGCTGTACGACCAGACGTCACCGTCAGCGTCGGGCGCCCGCGGGCTCGCGACGGCCCGGGTCTTCTCCGAGGACGGCACCCTCGTCGCGACCGTCGCGCAAGAAGGTCTGATCCGCCACATCAAGCCGCGGGACTGACTACCTGACGGTCGGCAGCGTCCCGACGCTGGGGAAGTTGATCGTCGACGGGTTCTTCGCGGACGTGTGCACTCGCATCACGGTGACGGTCCCGAGCAGGTCCGGCAGCGTCGGCAGCAGGTGGGGGACATCGAAGGCCTGGATCGCGATCCGCAGCCGGTGACCCGGCAGGATCTTGGCCCGGGTCGGGAAGATCTCGACGTCGATCGGCGCGATCTCGCCGGACGCGAGGTTCTTCTTCGCGGCCTTCGTGAACGGGTGGAATGGCTGGATCAGCACGCCGTCGAGGTAGCGCGAGCGGGCGGTGTCGAGCGACCGGTGCGAGATGACCTGCCAGCCGCCGGTGAGCCGGCTGACCGTCCCGTCAGGTGCCTCGTCCTCCAGCGTGACCGAGAGCATGCCGTCGCCGCTGACGCTCGACGTGAACAGGTGTGCGTTGATCGGGCCCTGCAGAGTCACGGCCTTGGTCAGCGGCTGGGTCGAGAAGACTGCGCCGGACGCATCGTTGAGGGCGTTGTTGGTGAAGCACGGCAGCGTCGGTGCGACGGTGTTGGCGATGCCGGCAGTCCACTGGTTGGCAGATCGGGTGCACAGGCCGGCGGCGGGGATCGGCAGGATGGCCGATGTGCCGCTCGTGACGGCGCCGTCGGTCAGTCCGCCCGCGGCGCCGAGCGGTGCCGAAGCGCCGCTGAGGCTGAGCTTGGAGCCCTTCAGCGACGAGCCGATCCACTTCGAGTCGGTGCGCCAGGCGTCCGTGCCCTGCTCGTAGTACGTCAGGTTGGGGATGTCAGACCCGAGCCGTGAGTCCTTGGCGCCCTTGAGGTAGCGGTCGAACCAGCGCAGCTGCAGTTCGGCGAGCGATCCGTATCCCGCGCGGCCGACCTCGGCGCCGCTGGAGCCCTGCAGGTGGTCCCACGGGCCGACGATCATCTTGGCCGGGATGCCGCGCTTGTTGAGGTTCTCGAACAGCAGGGGAGTGCCGCGCTGGAACAGGTCGTACTCGCCCGCGATGAAGAACGCCGGGACCTTGACCTTGTCGATGACGTTGATGACCGACCGCTCGGTGTAGAACGGTCCGTCGTGCGCCGGCTCGCCGCCCAGCAGGGCGTTGAGCAGGAGGGGAGCGGTGAAGGTCGCGGCGCCGTCCAGGTGCTGGAGCAGCGTGACGACAGCCGACTGCGGGTCCGAGCTGGCGACCGCCGGCGGGATCAGCCCGGTGCCGGTCACCAGTCCGAGCCACAGTGGGATGAAGCCCACGTCGAGCTGGCCGCCCGACGCCACGACGTCGCGATAGACGTCCGCGCCGGGAACCTGCGGGAAGATCGCCTTGAGGCCCGGCGGCTGTGCTGCGGCCGCCCAGAGCTGCGCGATGCCCATGTACGAGGGCCCGGTCATGCCGGTGCTGCCATTGCTCCATGGACGCTTCGACGAGTGCGCCCAGGTCATGATCTCGCCGCCGTCCTTGTTCTCCCGGGCGTCGAAGGCCCTCCACGAGCCCTCGGAGCTGCCGGTGCCTCGTGCGTCGACCGTGAGCTGGACGTAGCCGCGCTTGACCAGGTACGACGGGTTGGCGCCACCGAGCCCACCCGCCGAGCCGAGGATCGACTTGTTGTAGGCCGTGATCGTGACGATGACCGGAAGTCGCTTCGCGATGGCCTTGCCGCTGGCATCCGCCGGACGCATCACGTCACCGCGCAGGATGGTCCCGTCGGACATCGGGATCGCGACGTCCCGCTCGGTCACGGTGCCGGCGTACTGCTCGGCACGCGGCTGCCAGGTCGTGGCGGCCGAGACCGTGCTGAGCGAGAGCGAGGCACCGACGAGTCCCATGACGAGACCGACGACGGTGACCAGCCGGATGAGCGCGTGGCGAGTGTTCACGAGTTCCTTCCAGGGTCGTTGCTGGGGACAACGACGCCCGGTAACTCGAAGTTACGGTTGCGTGAGGACTCGCCCGACGAGGTGTGTCACGGGCTTCTTGGCACCCTTGACCCCGAAAACCAGATCGGCTCCCTTGGTTCGCGACCCGAAGACGACGGTTCCCGGCAGCAGGATTGGCTTGCGGAACTCGGCATCGACCGTGAACGCCCCGGGGAGCTTGTTCTGGATCGCCGAGAGGCTCCGCGCGAGCGTCCACATGCCGTGTGCGATGTTGCTCGGGAAGCCGAACGCCTTCGCGGTCAGCGGGTAGAGGTGGATCGGGTTGCGGTCGCCCGACACCGCGCCGTAGCGGCGGCCGAGGTCACCTCCGAGCTTCCAGTGCACGACGCCGTCCGGAGCCTCGATGCCGACCAGCGGCGCCGGTGAGGTCTCCGCCGAGCCGCCCTTGTGGCGGGAGAACAGCGTCGTGACCTCGTCCCAGACGAGCTCGCCGGCGATCGAGATCTCCGTGACGACGTCGACCAGCGAGCCCTTGGGGAAGGGGCGCAGGTCAGCGGCGCGGACCGACACGTCGAAGGACTCATCGACCCCGATCGGCCGGTGCTGCGTGATGGTGTTGCGCAGGTGGACCAGGCCCATGGGAGCGAACGGGAAGGCTGTGTCGGTCATCAGAGCCAGGTGGAGCCCGAATGCGGCCATGTGCGGGTACGTCGCCGGCAGGGTGTCGCCGCGCGGGAACCCGCAGACCTCGTTGTACGTCTCAAGGTGTGCGCGGTCGGTCTGGACACCCTTGCGCTCGAGCACGATCTCCGGGACCGAACCCTTGGCGTGCCGGACCCCCGGCAGACCCCCGACGAGGGGGATCGCCGGGAGGACGGCCTTGAGCATCAGCGGCGCGGTGGACGGCGCCTTGTCGAACGTTCGGGTGACCATGTCAGGCTCCGATCAGTGCCTGGCCGCAGACCCGCACGACATTGCCGGAGATCGCGGACGAGCCGGGGTTGGCGTACCAGGCGATGGCCTCGGCCACGTCGATCGGCTGGCCACCCTGCGACAACGAGCTGAGTCGGCGGCCCGCCTCGCGGATGCCGAGGGGCATGGTGTTGACCATGTCGGTCTCGATGAAGCCCGGCGCGATCGCGTTGACCGTGATGCCGTCCTTCGCGACCCGCTTGGACAGATCCTCCACGAAGCCGATCACGCCGGCCTTGGCGGTGCCGTAGCTCGTCTGCCCGTTGTTGCCGGCGATGCCGGCGATCGAGGAGATGCCGATGACGCGTCCACCCTTGCGGAGGAGCTTCTGGTCGAGCAGCTCGGCGGTGATGCGCTGCGGGGCGCCGACGCTGATGTCGATGACCAGGTTCCAGTTTTCGGTCAACATGTTCTTGAGCCGCTTGTCGCGGGTGATCCCGGCGTTGTGCACGACGATGTCGACACCGCCGTGGGCATCCTTGAGCGCCTTGGCGATGACCTTGGGTGCGTCCTCGGCGGTGATGTCCGCGGCGATCGCCGTGCCACCCAGCTCGGCCATGACGGCGTCGAGCTCGGCGGACAGCTGCGGGACGTCGAGACCGACGATCTGCGCGCCGTCACGGTGCAACGTGCGGGCCATGGCCTCGCCGAGTCCGCGCGAGGCGCCCGTGATCAGGGCGACCTTGCCGGCCAGCGGCTTGGCCCGGTCGGCCACGGGGTCGGCGGAGACCAGGTCGGTCAGGCCCAGTCGGATGACCTGACCGCCGACGAAGGCCGACTTGGGGGAGAGCAGGAACTCCAGCGTCGAGCCGAGCGCGTCCTCGGCGCCGGCGCCGACATAGACCAGGTTGGCGGTGCTGCCGTTGCCGCCGACCTCCTTGCCCGCCGAGCGCACGAAGCCCTCGAGTGCACGCTGCGCTATCGCGGCAGTCTCGGAGGTGGCCTGCTCGGGGAGGGTGCCGATCACGACGAGCCGGCCCGAGGCCGCCAGGCTGCGCAGCGCGGGGGTGAAGAACTGTTGCATGTCGGCGAGGCCCGCGGTGTCGGAGATGCCGGTCGCGTCGAACACGAGGCCCTTGTAGCGCTTGCCATCGGCGCGCACGCCGACCGCCGTGATGCCACTGGACTTCAGGGTGCTGTTGAGCTTCTTGCCTAGCGTGCCGCCCGTGGCTGCGCCGATCAGGACCGTGCCCTTGACCAGCGGCGCGCCTTCGGTCCAGCGCTCGAGCACGGGAGGGTTGGGCAGACCCAGGTTCTTGATGAGGAACTTGCCGATCGGGTTGTGAGCAAGGGACTGATAGCGATCTGCCATGACTTGGGTGTGTCCTATCTCTCGGATACCATTGGTATCTGGAATGCTGCTGAAACTGTAGCCTCATCAAACGGCACCAGTCCACCATCGTGGATGCGGTGCTCATCACGTTCAGAATCATCGTTCACGAAGATCGAGGAGACCGCCATGGCGGACACCACCCCAGCCAAGAAGACTGTCAAGAAGGCGCCGTCCAAGAGGGCCGCAGCTGCAGCCTCGCCGCAGCAGGTGCGCCGAGTCGCCGTCATCGGCGGCAACCGCATCCCGTTCGCGCGCTCCAACTCCGTCTACCTCAACGCGTCCAACCAGGACATGCTGACCGCGGCAGTCGACGGGCTCGTCGACCGGTTCGGTCTCGAGGGTGAGCGGGTCGGCGAGCTCGCCGCCGGTGCGGTCCTCAAGCACAGTCGCGACTTCAACCTGGCCCGCGAGACGGTCCTGGGCTCCAAGCTGTCGCCCGACACCCCGGCGTTCGACGTCCAGCAGGCCTGCGACACCGGCATCCAGGCGGCGGTGCTGGTCGCCAACAAGATCGCGCTCGGCAAGATCGAGTCCGGCATCGCCGGCGGGTCGGACACGACGTCCGACGCGCCGCTCGCCGTGGGCGACAAGCTCCGCAAGATCCTGCTCGACGCCAACCGCGCCAAGGACACCAAGGGTCGCCTCAAGGCGCTGGCTCGGATCCGACCGGCGGACCTGGCACCCGACCAGCCGCGCAACGCCGAGCCGCGCACCGGGCTCTCGATGGGCGACAGTCAGGCCTTGACGACCAAGGAGTGGGGCATCACCCGTGAGGCGCAGGACGAGCTCACCGTGGCGTCGCACCTCAACCTCGCCAAGTCGTACGACGAGGGCTGGCAGGACGACCTGGTCACTCCGTTCATGGGAGTCACGAAGGACAACAACCTGCGTCCGGACTCAAGCATCGAAAAGCTCGCGAAGCTCAAGCCGGTGTTCGGCAAGGGTGACGGCGCCACGATGACCGCGGCCAACTCGACTCCACTGTCCGACGGCGCGTCCGTCGTGCTGCTGGCGTCCGAGGACGAGGCCAAGAAGCATGGCTGGACCCCCGAGGCGTACCTCGTCGACTACGAGACCGCTGCGGTCGACTACGTGTCCGGCGCCGAGGGCCTGCTGATGGCTCCCGTCTACGCCGTGCCGCGGATGCTCGCGCGCCAGGGTCTGACGCTGCAGGACTTTGACTTCTACGAGATCCACGAGGCGTTCGCGGGCCAGGTCCTGACGACCCTCGCGGCATGGGAGGACCCGACCTTCTGCAAGGAGCGTCTCGGTCTGGACCTGCCGCTGGGCTCGATCGACCGCAGCAAGCTCAACGTCAAGGGCTCGTCCCTCGCCGCGGCGCACCCGTTCGCCGCGACGGGTGGTCGCATCATCGCCAACCTGGCCAAGCTGCTGCACGAGAAGGGATCGGGCCGTGGCCTGATCTCGATCTGCGCCGCTGGCGGTCAGGGTGTCGTCGCGATCCTCGAGGCGTGACCCCACGAAGCAGCTGAGCCACCCCTCCCGCTGAGCCTGACGCTTCTGTTGCGACACACCGGTGTCGCTCGACAGAGACGTCAGGCTCAGCGCGTTGGGGAGCTACAGGGCTGAGCCTGAGGCGTGCAGGACGTCCAGGCGGTCGCTGTGCGGCTCCTCGGCAGGTCGGTTGCCGCCGAGCGCCTGGTCCACCGCGGGATGGATGCGCTGGTCGAATGCATCGGCGCACTTCTGCTCGGACTCCCACACGTCGATATAGCGCAAGCCGCCATCGACCCGGCGGACGCAGAGGTGCAGGATGCATCCCTCCAACGGATCCGGGCCGAGGTTGGCGATGATCTTCTCGTACGTGGGTAGGTCGATCGGCACGTCCTGGGTGAATGCGTGAACCATGATGAACACTCTCCTGAATTGACCCGAACCATATTCGGATTAATTCTGGTAGCGTCGCACCGATGGACGAACCAGTCAAGACCCGCAGCTACACCTCGACGGTGCGCGCCGAGCAGGCAGAGAAGACCCGCGGCGCGATCCTGGCTGCCGCCCGAGCGCTGTTTGTTGAGCGGGGCTATCGCCGTACGACGGTGCAGCTGATCGCCCAGCAGGCCGGCGTCAACGTCGACACGATCTACCAGGCGATCGGGCGTAAGCCTGATCTGATGCGTGAGCTTGTTGAGACGTCGCTGTCGGGTCGCGCCGTAGCGGTGCCGGCCCGGCAACGGGAGTACGTCCGCCTGATCAGGGAGGCGCCTGCCGCGACGGACAAGATCGACATCTACGCCCGCGCGATCACCGACATCCACGAGCGGATGGCGCCAATCTTCATCGCGCTGCGGGATGCGGCGTCCACCGACGAGCCGTGCCGCGCCCTGTGGAGGGACATCAGTGCCCGGAGGGCACGCAACATGCTGGAGTTTGCGGCCGACCTGCGAGCGACGGGAGAGCTTCGGGATGACCTCGGCGACCAGCGCGTGGCAGACGTCATCTGGAGCATGAATGCCGCGGAGTACTGGGTCCTGCTCGTGCAGGAGCGAGGCTGGGCAGCGACAGAGTTCGAGCGCTGGATCTCCGATGCGTGGCGCCGCCTGCTGCTACGGGCGGACTAGACGGCGGCGCGGTGGCGGATCAGACCGTGCCGCGGGCCATCGCGACGGCGGCGAGGGTCACGAGGTGCTTGACCTCATCGAACGGGACGGCATCGACGGCGGGGAGGCCGGGGTTCTGCTCACGGACCGAGAGCTGCAACGTCGCCAGGTTCATGACTCCGAGCGACTGGGTGTAGAGCACGTTGGCCAGCAGGTAAGGATCGCGGACATGGAACTCGCCGGTCGCGGTCCCCGCCTCGAGCACCGTCACGACGTGCGACAGGCAGGCGGCCATGGCCCGTCCCAGGTCAAACATGACCCGCTCGCTGACCTCCTCCATGAGCTCCTCGCCGCGCCGCCGCAGGAGCGCCTGGGCGCAGTCGACGAACGCCGGCAGGCCGGCGCCGAAGTCGAGGAAGGTGTCGGACAGGGTCTGTAGCCGGTCGACCGGCTCGCAGGACGCGTCGTCGGCCGAGGCGAGGGCCGTGTCGAGCTCGTCGAGGTAGCCCACGAGAGTCTGGGCGAACAGCTCCTCCTTGCCGGAGAAGTGTCGATAGATGATGGCGCGGTTGATCCCCACCGCGCGTGCGATGTCCTCAATCTGGGCGTCGCTCACGCCACGTTCATCGAACAGGGACCTGGTGGCGTCCAGGATCTCCCTCTTGCGCTCTGCGCGGCGTTCAGAGACGGGCATGAGACCACTTTAAGGCCCTTTGTCGGAGGCGGGACGTAGGCTCGTCGTATGAGGTCAGTGTCCGAGCTGCAGCGCCAGGTGGCTCCCATCGAGGTCGTCTCCGAATACCAGCCCGCAGGTGATCAGCCGGCCGCGATCGCCGAGCTCGAACGCCGCATCAACTCGGGCGCGGTCGACAACGTCCTGCTCGGCGCGACCGGCACCGGCAAGACCGCGACGACGGCGTGGTTGGCCGAGCGGCTGCAGCGGCCGATGCTCGTGATGATGCCCAACAAGCTGTTGGCTGCGCAGTTCGCCAACGAGCTCCGCGAGCTGCTGCCCAACAATGCCGTCGAGTACTTCGTCTCCTACTACGACTACTACCAACCAGAGGCGTACATCGCGCAGAGCGACACCTACATCGAGAAGGACTCCTCGATCAACGAGGAGGTCGAGCGGCTGCGCCACTCTGCGACGTGGTCACTCCTGACCCGCCGCGACGTCATCGTGGTCGCGACGGTGTCATGCATCTATGGTCTCGGTTCGGCACAGGAGTACCTCGAGCGGATGATCGGGTTCAAGGTCGGTGAGGAGCAGCCTCGTGACGAGCTGCTTCGCACCCTCGTGCAGGCCCAGTACGTCCGCAACGACGTCAGCTCGACCCGTGGCACGTTCCGGGTCAAGGGCGACACGATCGAGATCTTCCCGGTCTACCAGGAGCACGCCGTACGGGTCGAGTTCTTCGGCGACGAGATCGAGCGGCTCATGACCCTGCACCCGCTGACCGGTGAGGTCCTGAGCGATGACCAGGAGCTCTACGTCGGCGCCGCGACGCACTACGCCGCCGGCCAGGAGACCATGAACCGGGCGATGCGCACGATCGAGGTCGAGCTGGAGGAGCGGCTCGCCGAGCTCGAGGGCGAGGGCAAGCTGCTCGAGGCGCAGCGACTGCGCATGCGCACGACGTACGACCTGGAGATGATGCAGCAGGTCGGCACGTGCGCCGGCATCGAAAACTACTCCCGCCACATGGACGGGCGCGGCCCCGGCACCCCCGGCCACTGCCTGCTCGACTACTTCCCCGACGACTTCGTGCTGGTCGTCGACGAGTCGCACGTGACGATCCCGCAGATCGGCGCCATGTACGAGGGCGACATGTCCCGCAAGCGCTCGCTGGTCGAGCACGGATTCCGGCTCCCGAGCGCGATGGACAACCGGCCGCTGAAGTGGCCCGAGTTCCTCGACCGCATCGGTCAGACGCTCTACCTGTCGGCGACGCCCGGCAAGTACGAGCTCGAGAAGGTGCAGGGCGACGTCGTCGAGCAGATCATCCGTCCCACCGGGCTGATCGACCCCGAGGTCATCGTCAAGCCGACCAAGGGCCAGATCGACGACCTGATCACCCAGATCCGCATCCGCACGGAGCGCCAGGAGCGCGTCCTGGTCACGACGCTGACCAAGAAAATGTCCGAAGACCTGACCGACTACCTCCTCGAGGCCGGCATCCGCACGCGCTACCTGCACAGTGAGGTCGACACCCTGCGGCGCGTCGAGCTGCTGCGTGAGCTGCGGATGGGCGAGTACGACGTGCTGGTCGGCATCAACCTGCTGCGTGAGGGGCTCGACCTGCCCGAGGTGAGCCTGGTCGCGATCCTCGATGCCGACAAGGAGGGCTTCCTGCGCTCGGGGCGCTCGCTGATCCAGACGATCGGCCGGGCCGCCCGCAACGTGTCGGGTCAGGTCATTATGTACGCCGATCGGATCACCGACTCGATGGGCTGGGCGATCGAGGAGACCAACCGTCGTCGGGAGAAGCAGGTTGCCTACAACACGGCCAACGGCATCGACCCGACCCCCCTGCGCAAGAAGATCGGCGACATCACCGACATGCTGGCCCGTGAGGACGCCGACACCGCCTCGCTGCTCGCCGCGACGGGTGACAAGCGCCGCAAGGGCGCCCCGGTCCCGCTGGGGAAGCACACCACTTCGCTGGCCGACCTGCCCTCGGGTGAGCTCGCCGATCTGATCGAGCAGCTCAGCGAGCAGATGCGAGGTGCCGCAGCAGAGCTGCAGTTCGAGGTCGCGGCCCGGCTGCGCGACGAGATCGGCGACCTCAAGAAGGAGCTCCGCAGCATGCTCCAGGCGGGTGTCTGACCCGCTGGTCCAGACTGGCGGGGTGACCGACGTCCTGGAGAACGACCGTGTTCGTGCCGTCATCGACCCGGGCCGGGGGGCTCGACTCGTGAGCCTCGAGCTCGACGGTCACGAGGTCCTCGGCCGAGCCACCGACCCGTCGGTCGATCCGGCCATCGCCGACGGCTGCTTCCCGATGGTCCCGTGGGCGGGCCGGATCCGCGATGGTGTCCTGCTCGTCGGGGGAGCGGAGCACCAGCTGCCCCTGGCTGACGATGGCAACGCCCTACACGGCCTGGCCCACGCCGCCGCCTGGCAGTCACTGGGCGAGGGCGCGTACGAGCTCGCGATCGGGCCGCCGTGGCCCACTGAAGGTGTCGCGACCCTGACCTACGCGCTGCTCGATGACGGCCTCCGCATCGAGCTGAGCTGGGACGACGACAGCGAATCGCCGTGCTCGGTCGGGCTGCACCCCTGGTTCCGACGTCAGCTCGATGTCGGTGAGCCCGCAGTGTGGCCACTGGACGCCGGGGCCATGGTCGAGCGCGGGAACGACGGTCTGCCGACCGGACGGCTCACGGCGCCACACCCCGGGCCGTGGGACGACTGCTTCCGACTTTCCTCGGCGCCGGTCATCACCTGGCCAGGCGCGTTGGAGCTGACGCTGAGCGCATCGACCCCGTGGTGGGTCGTCTACGACGTTCCGGAGACCACGGTCTGCCTCGAGCCGCAGACCGCGCCGCCGGATGCCTTCGGTCACCCCGGACTGCAGCCCACTGGCGGATGGCCCCGCGGGGTGTGGCTGGAGCTGCGCGGGCGAGCGCTCTAGCCAGCACTGACAACCGACGAGGCAGAACAGGGCTCCACCTGCAAGAATGGGTCGTGGAGGGGAGTATTCCCCGATCGCAACGTCGTCATCACGGTGGCTCCCAGCAGTCTCCCGGTGTTGCGGGCCGCTCGATGCGGCGGAAGAGACCTCCGGCGCCCTGACGACCGGAGATACACGCCGTGATGCTTCCCCTGGCCGAGAGGGCCGCCGACACCGTGAGCATGTCGGTCTCGCAGACCGAGTGGTTCGTGACGATCGGCGTGACGATCGCCGTCCTGCTGTTCGACGTCGTGATCGTGGCCCGGCGCCCGCACGAGCCGACGATCAAGGAATGCACGGTCTATCTGGCCGGCTACGTCGGTCTGGCGATCGCCTTCGGCATCTGGGTCATGGTCCACCACGACGTGCCCGAGAAGGGTGGCGATTTCGGGCTGCAGTTCTTCGCCGGCTGGCTGACCGAGTACAGCCTCTCGATCGACAACCTGTTCATCTTCCTGATCATCATGGCGAGCTTCAAGGTCCCGCGAAAGCTGCAGCAGGAGGCCCTGCTGGTCGGCATCATCATCGCGCTGATCTTCCGCGGCATCTTCATCGCGATCGGTGCCGTCGCGATCAACAACTTCTCGTGGATCTTCTACATCTTCGGCGCGTTCCTGCTGTGGACCGCGTGGACGCTGGTCAAGGACACCGACCACGACGACGACGGCGAGAACGGTGTCGTCCGGTTGGCCAAGCGCTATCTCAACACCAAGGACGAGTGGCACGGGCTGACGCTGTTCATTAAGGAGAACGGCAAGACATTCATCACGCCGATGTTCCTGGTGATCCTGTCGCTCGGCACGACCGACCTGCTGTTCGCGCTCGACTCGATCCCGGCGATCTACGGCCTGACCAAGGAGCCCTACCTGGTGTTCACGGCCAACGTGTTCGCCCTGATGGGTCTGCGCCAGCTCTACTTCCTGCTCGGTGACCTGCTCAAGAAGCTGATCTACCTCTCGCAGGGACTCGCCATCCTGCTGGCCTTCATCGGGGTCAAGCTCGTGCTGCACGCGCTCCACACCAACGAGCTGCCGTTCGTCAACGGTGGCAAGCCGTTCGACGTGCCCGAGATCCCGACGCTGCTGAGCCTCGGGGTGATCGTCGTGATCCTCGCGGTCACCGCCGTGGTCAGCCTCACGGTGTCATCGCGCCGCGAGTCGGCCGGCTGACCTCAGTCGGCGTCCTCGGGGTCGGACATCGTCATGTCCTCGCCGTGGGCCCGACGGTGCAGGTAGATCGGCACCGACAGGACGAGGCCAATCGCCAGCAACAGCCCACCCACGACGTACTGGTCGCCGCTGCGTCCCGAGAGTGGAGTCACCAGGTACAGGCACGCGAGCGCCCCGGTCACGGCGACGCCTGTGCGGGTGCGAAAGTGCGCGTGATCGACCCGATCGCGCCGGAGCACGAGGACTGCGACGTTGACCACGGCGAAGACCCCGAGCAGCAGCAGTGACGTCGTGCCGCCGAGGACTGTGACGACGTTCTCGCTGGCGTTGGCGACGTACGCGATCAGGACCAGCGCCAGCGCGGTCGTGAACGTGATCGCGGCCCACGGCGTCTGGTTCCGGCTGTGCACCTTCGAGAGGCTCTCGGGCAGGACCCCCTGCCTCGCCATCCCGTAGAGCAGCCGGCTGGCCATCATCATGTTGATCAACGCCGAGTTGGCGACCGCGAACATGGAGATGAACGGAAGGATGTCGTCGGCCGGCAAATTCGGTGCACCGGCGGCGACGACCTGCACCAGGGGTGGCGCGTTGTCGGGATCGGCCAGGTCGCCGACAGGGACCAGCGCGACGGCGCAGATCGAGACCAGGACGTAGATCACCGCGGCAATCCCGAGCCCGGTCAGCATCATCTTGGGGAAGATCCGGCTGGGCTCGTGGCACTCCTCGGCCATGTTGACCGAGTCCTCGAAGCCGACCATGGCGAAGAACGCGAGCGAGGTCGCCGTCGTGACCGCCAGGAAGACGTTCTTGTCGTCCGGGGTGTCGAATGCCGTGATCCGGCTGAAGTCGGCATCGCCACCGGCCATGGCGTAGAAGCCGATGACGATCACCAGCACGAGGCCGGAGATCTCTACCAGCGTCAGGACCACATTGGTCTTGACGCTCTCGCTGGCTCCGCGGAAGTTGACCGCGGCGACCAGCAGCATGAAACCCATCGCGGTCAGCATGATCTGGCTGTCGGAGGCGGACCAGCCGATGCCGGCCGCCAGATTGTCGGCGAACGCGTTCGACGCCGTCGCCGCAGACGTGATTCCCGAGCTCATGACGGTGAAGGCGACGATGAAGGTGACGAAGTGCACGCCGAAGGCCTTGTGGACGTACAGCGCCGCGCCGGCCGCCTGCGGATACTTCGTCACGAGCTCGAGATAGGACAGCGCCGTCAGCAGGGCTACGGCGAAGGCCACGATGAACGGCAGCCATGCTGCCCCGCCCACCTCGGCGGCGACCTGCCCGGTCAGGGCGTAGATCCCGGTGCCGAGGATGTCGCCCACGATGAACAGCAGGAGCAACCTCGGCCCCATGACTCGTTTGAGCGTCGTGCCCGATCTCGAGTTTGCAGCGTCCGTCGCCATGAGTCCCCCTCCATATGGGCCGATTTGAAGCGCCATCTTGCCTCAGCCTCAACCGAGTGGCTGAACCCCGCAACCGATCGGTGTAGTTTCGACCCGTGGTTGATGTGAGAGCGAGGATTTCTGGGTGGGCCGGCAAGCTGGTCATGCGACGCATCCAGCGGAAGGGCATCGATCTTTCCCGGATCTCGTTCATCCCCGAACCGACCAAGGTGCCACTGCAACGCCACGGCCTGGATCCGGTCCCGCGGCTCGCCGAGATCAGGGCGACCCAGCCCATGCACAAGCTGGACCTCCCGTTCAACTTTCGCGCTTACCTCGTGACGGGCCATGACGAGGCGCGGCAGATCCTGACCGACCGGGACTCGTACTCCAACGACATCCGGCACATGTTCCACGGCGACGGCCCAGCCACCTCTGATGACATCGGTGGGTTGGGCTTCACGGATGCTCCGCTGCACACGCGGTTGCGCAAGATCGTGACCCCCGAGTTCACGATGCGACGGCTGGCTCGGCTCGAGCCGATGATCAGCGACATCGTGGACCGCCAGCTCGATGCTCTCGCGATCGAGGGCACCGGTGCTGACCTGGCCAAGCATCTGGCCTTCCCGGTGCCGTTCCAGACCATCTGCGCGTTGCTGGGGCTCGACTACGAGGATCGCGACGCGTTCGAAAAGCTCGGCAGCGCACGCTTCGACGCGACCAACGGTGGTGCCGCGGCCTTCGGTGCGGTCTCCGAGCAGCGCGAGTTCCTGTTTGCAGCCGTGGCGAAACAGCGCAAGGAACCGGGCCCGGGCCTGATCGGGCAGATCCTGCGTGATGAGGGCGACTTGATCTCCGACGTCGACCTCGCCGGGCTCGCCGACGGAGTGTTCACGGGTGGATACGAGACCACCGCCGGGATGATCGCACTCGGCACGATCGTGCTGCTGCGTGATCCGGCGTACGCCGAGCTGATCCGTCGCGGCGAGCCGGCCGATGTCGAGCGGATCGTCGAGGAGCTCCTGCGCTACCTGTCGGTCGTGCAGGTCGCGTTCCCGCGATTCGCCAAGCGCGACATGGAGCTGTTCGGTCAGCGGATCAAGGCCGGCGACGTCGTGCTGGCCTCGCTCAGCGGCGCCAACCGTGATCCGCGGTCAGCTGGGGACCACCCCGACGAGTTCGACCCGTACCGCATCCCAGCCAGCGGACACCTGGCCTTCGGGCACGGCATCCACCGTTGCATCGGCGCCGAGCTCGCCCGCATGGAGCTGCGTATCGCCTTGCCCAAGCTGTTCCAGAAGTTCCCCGACCTCGCCCTCGCCAAGCCACAGGAGGAGCTGAGGTTCCGCGAGCTGTCCTTCGTGTACGGCGTCGACGAGCTCCCGGTCAGATTCTGACCGTGACAGACCACGCCGGCACGGCGGATGCGGTCAATGCCATGGACGTCATGCTGCCGCGGGTCGCCGAGGACTCCTAGGTCGGAGTGCCGGCCGATGTGCCATCTGATGCGCACTGGTTGAGCGTGATGGCCTTGTTGCGGGCGAAGTTCTCGGATGTCCGCGCGGCCTCGGGGTAGTCCGCGGGCGCGAGGTTGGCGTAGTACTCCACCGCATCCAGCAACGCGTCAGCCTCGGGCTCCTCGCTGATCGTGGCGTAGACCTTCGCGGTGACCTTGGCCTTCTCGAAGCTCGCAACGGTGCCCGCGTAGTCCTTCGCGTTGAACAGGTCGATCCCGGTGCGCACCTCGGCACACGTCTTGGTCTGGGCCTCGACGATCGACAGGGGAGAGGTCGTGGTCTCGTCCCCGGTCTGCTCGGAGCCGCCAGCGCAGGCAGACAGCGCGCCCAGCAGCACAACGGCCGCGATGATCCTCACCCTTCGAACAGTAGGCGCTGCTCGAGGGACCGCCACTCGAATCAGCTGTCGCTCACCAGCCCCGCTCGCGCCACTCCGTGAGGTGCGGACGCTCGACACCGAGCGTCGTGTCGGTCCCGTGGCCGGGATAGACGTGGGTGTCGTCTCCGAAGCGTCCGAAGATCTTGGACTCGACCTGATCGATCAGGGTCACGAAGTCCTCCGGTGCCCAGGTCTTGCCGACCCCACCGGGGAACAGCGAGTCGCCGGTGAACAGGTGCACGATGCCGTCGGGGTCGTCGTACGCCAGCACGATCGAGCCGGGAGTGTGGCCGGCGACCTCGATGACTTCGAGCTCGCACGATCCGACCCGGACACGGGCCCCCGTGCGGACGCGGGTCGTGACGGTGACCGGCAGCTCGTCGGCGTCGTCCTCGCCGGCGACAGTCTCGGCGCCGGTGCGCTCGACGATCGTCGGCAGCGCCTGCCAGTGGTCTCCATGTCGGTGGGTTGTCACGACGCGGGCCAGCCCGTCGCCCCCGATCAGGCCGAGCAGGGTGTCGGCCTCGTTGGCGGCGTCGATCAGCACCTGCTCTCCGGTCAGCACGCAGCGCAGCAGGTACGCGTTGTTGTTCATGTCGCCGACCGCGACCTTGGTGATCAGCAGGTCGCCTGCGGGCTGCACGTCGGCAGGACCGCCGACCTCGACTTCTCCGGTGTACGTCATGGAGGTCAGCCTGCCAGACCCGGACGGCGCCGGGTGTGACGAGCCCGACCACGCTCCCGGGAGGAAACTGTCGCACCCCGTCGTTACGATGAAGTGGGCGCGAGCTGTGCCCAAAACCACCACTCATTTCAGGGGAGCCTTGTGACCGACCGCCTCGTCATCCGCGGTGCACGAGAGCACAATCTCAAGGACGTCTCGCTCGACCTGCCGCGAGATTCGCTGATCGTGTTCACGGGCCTGTCCGGATCCGGCAAGTCCTCGTTGGCGTTCGACACGATCTTCGCCGAGGGTCAACGTCGCTACGTCGAGTCGCTGTCGGCGTACGCCCGCCAGTTCCTGGGCCAGATGGACAAGCCTGACGTCGACTTCATCGAGGGGCTCTCCCCGGCCGTCTCGATCGACCAGAAGTCGACCTCACGCAACCCGCGATCGACGGTCGGCACGATCACCGAGGTCTACGACTACCTCCGCCTGCTCTACGCCCGCGCCGGCCGCCCGCACTGCCCGGTGTGCGGCGAGCTCATCGCCAAGCAGACCCCGCAGCAGATCGTTGACCGCATCATGGCCGGCGAGCAGGGCGCCCGGTTCCAGGTCCTCGCCCCGATCATCCGCGGGCGCAAGGGCGAGTACGGCGAGCTGTTCCGCCAGCTGCAGTCCCAGGGGTTCAGCCGTACGATCGTCGACGGCGAGACGCACATGCTGTCCGACGAGCCGCCCAAGCTCGCGAAGCAGAAGAAGCACACGATCGACGTCGTGGTCGACCGCCTGCAGGTCAAGGACAGCGCCAAGCAGCGGCTGACCGAGTCGGTCGAGACCGCGCTCGGCCTGGCCGACGGCCTCGTGATCGTCGACTACGTCGACCTGCCGGAGGGCGACGAGCAGCGCACCCGCCGGTTCTCCGAGAAGCTCGCCTGCCCCAACGACCACCCGCTCGAGGTCGACGAGCTCGAGCCCCGATCGTTCTCGTTCAACGCTCCGTTCGGCGCGTGCCCCGAGTGTCACGGGCTCGGCACCCGCATGGAGGTCGACCCCGAGCTCGTGGTCCCCGACGACGCCAAGTCACTCAACGAGGGCGCCGTCGTCCCGTGGGCGTCGGCACATGTGTCGGACTACTTCTCCCGGCTCATCGGCGCGCTCGCCGACGAGCTCGGTTTCAGCGCCGACACCCCGTGGGGTGATCTGTCCGAGGAGGTGCAGGAGGCGATCCTGCGCGGCCACGCGACCAAGGTCCACGTGCGCTACAAGAACCGATATGGTCGCGAACGGTCCTACTACACCGAGTTCGAGGGCGCGATCACCTACCTCGAGCGCCGGCACGACGAGACCGAGTCGGACACCAGTCGCGAACGCCTCGAAGGGTTCATGCGCGAGGTTCCGTGCCGGGTCTGCCAGGGCACCCGGCTCAAGCCGGTGATCCTCGCTGTGACCCTGGAGTCCGAAAAGTTCGGCCCCAAGAACATCGCCGAGGTCTGCGCCCTGTCGATCAGCGAGGCGTCCGAATATCTCCAGACCCTCGAGATGAGCGACCGCGAGCTCCAGATCGGCGAGCGGGTCCTCAAGGAGATCAACGAACGACTGCGCTTCCTGCTGGACGTCGGCCTGGACTACCTCGCGCTCGACCGCGCGGCCGGCTCGCTGTCCGGCGGCGAAGCCCAGCGGATTCGGCTCGCGACCCAGATCGGCGCCGGCCTCGTCGGCGTGCTGTACGTCCTGGACGAACCGTCGATCGGCCTGCACCAGCGCGACAACCACCGGCTGATCGACACCTTGCTCCGTCTGCGCGATCTCGGCAACACCCTGATCGTCGTCGAGCACGACGAGGACACCATCCGCGCGGCCGACTGGGCAGTCGACATCGGCCCCGGAGCCGGTGAGCACGGGGGACAGGTCATCGTCTCGGGCCCGGTCGAGGAACTGTTCGCCAGCGAGGACTCGCTGACCGGTCAATACCTCTCCGGACGCAAGTCGATCCCGCTTCCGGAGTCACGGCGCGAGCGGGTCCCGGGCCGAGAGCTCACGGTGCACGGCGCCAAGGAGCACAACCTGCGCGACATCGACGTGACGTTCCCGCTGGGCATGTTCGTCGCCGTGACGGGCGTGTCCGGCTCGGGCAAGTCGACGCTGGTCAACGACATCCTCTACACCCAGCTCGCGCGTACGGTCTACGGCGCACGGACGATCCCCGGCCGGCACCGCACGATCACGGGACTCGAGGAGGTCGACAAGGTCATTCATGTCGACCAGTCCCCGATCGGCCGCACCCCACGGTCCAACCCCGCGACCTACACCGGCGTCTTCGACCACGTCCGCAAGCTGTTCTCGCAGACGCCCGAGGCCAAGATGCGCGGCTACCTGCAGGGCCGGTTCTCGTTCAACGTCAAGGGCGGACGCTGTGAGGCGTGCTCGGGCGATGGCACGATCAAGATCGAGATGAACTTCCTGCCCGACGTCTACGTCGCGTGCGAGGTCTGCCACGGCGCCCGCTACAACCGCGAGACGCTCGAGGTCCACTACAAGGGCAAGACCATCGCCGAGGTGCTCGAGATGCCGATCGAGGAGGCAGTCGAGTTCTTCGAAGCCATCCCCGCGATTGCACGCCACCTGCGCACCCTGGTCGACGTGGGACTGGGCTACGTACGCCTGGGCCAGTCCGCCCCGACGCTGTCCGGTGGCGAGGCGCAGCGGGTCAAGCTGTCCGCCGAGCTGCAGAAGCGGTCGACCGGCCGCACGGTCTACGTCCTCGACGAGCCCACGACGGGCCTGCACTTCGAAGACATCCGCAAGCTCCTCGGCGTCCTGCAACGCATCGTCGACACCGGCAACTCGGTCATCGTCATCGAGCACAACCTCGATGTCATCAAGACTGCCGACTGGGTCATCGACATGGGTCCCGAGGGCGGAAGCGGCGGCGGCCTGTTGATTGCGGAGGGCACTCCCGAGGACATCGCCAACAGCCCCGACAGCCACACCGGCACGTACCTCAAGCCGCTCCTGGTCACCTCGTAGGCTGGCTCGGTGGCAGATCCTGCAAGCTATCGGCCGGCCCCGGGCGAGATCCCGGCCGAGCCCGGCGTCTATCGGTTCCGTGATGCCGATCGCCGAGTCATCTACGTCGGCAAGGCCAAGTCGCTGCGACCTCGACTGAGCTCGTACTTCCAGGACATCTCGGGCCTGCACCCCCGCACGCAGCAGATGGTGCTGACGGGTGCCTCGGTCGACTGGACCGTCGTCAGCACCGAGGTCGAGGCGTTGGCGTTGGAGTACTCCTGGATCAAGGAGTTCGATCCGCGGTTCAACGTCAAGTACCGCGACGACAAGTCCTACCCGTGGCTCGCGGTGACCGTCGGTGAGGAGTTCCCGCGGGTCACGGTCATGCGCGGTGCACAGCGCAAGGGCGTCCGCTACTTCGGCCCGTACGGCCACGCGTGGGCGATCCGCGACACCGTCGACACGTTGCTGCGGGTCTTTCCGATGCGCTCGTGCTCGGCCGGCGTGTTCCGCCGGTCCAAGGCGATCGGGCGCCCGTGCCTGCTGGGGGACATCGGCAAGTGCGCCGCCCCGTGCGTGGGTCGGGTCAGCCCCGAGGAGCACCGGGCAATCGTCAACGACTTCCTCGCATTCATGGGCGGTCAGACGGCCGGGTTCACCAAGCGCATTGAGCAGCGCATGCGCGACGCCTCCGACAACCAGGAGTACGAGCTCGCTGCCAAGCTCCGCGACGACCTCGGCGCGCTGCGCCGGGTGCTGGAGAAGCAGACCGTCGTGCTCGGCGACGGCACGGATGCCGACGTCCTGGGCTTCGTCGATGACCCGCTCGAGATCGCGGTGCAGATCTTTTCAGTGCGCGGCGGCCGGATCCGCGGGCAGCGCGGCTGGGTCGCCGAGAAGGCCGACGAGGCCGACTTCCCCGAGCTCGTACAGCGGGCGCTGATGACGCTCTACCAGGACGCCAACGCCGCGGCGATCCCACGCGAGGTGCTGGTCCCGACGATGCCGGCGGACTCCGCGACCGTGACCGAGCTGCTGGCAGAGCGGCGCGAGGGGCCCGTCACGATCCGCGTACCCCGACGAGGGGACAAGCGCGCACTGATGGCGACCGTCGAGCAGAACGCCAAGCAATCGCTGATGCGGCACAAGATGAAGCGTTCCTCGGACCTGACGGCGCGCAGTCTCGCACTCGAGGAGATCCAGGAGGCGCTCGACCTGGAGACCGCGCCGCTTCGGATCGAGTGCTACGACATCTCCAACCTCGGGGCGACCGAGACCGTCGCGTCGATGGTCGTCTTCGAGGACGGTCTGCCCCGCAAGTCCGAGTACCGCCGCTTCACGATCCGCAACGAGGGCCAGAGCGATGTCGCCGCGATGCACGAGGTCATCACCCGACGCTTCAGCCAGCTGCTCAAGGCGCGCGAGGGCAACCATGATGAGGGCCCCGGTATCGACCCGGAGACCGGCAAGCCCCGACGCTTCGCGTACACACCTGCGCTCGTGGTCGTCGATGGTGGGCCGCCCCAGGTCGCCGCGGCGCACGCGGCGATGCAGCAGCTCGGCATCACCGACATCGCTCTGGTGGGTCTGGCCAAGCGACTCGAGGAGGTCTGGCTGCCGGAGGACGAGGATCCGGTGATCCTGCCCCGCACGAGCGAAGGCCTCTACCTGCTGCAGCGGCTTCGCGACGAGGCGCACCGCTTTGCCATCACCCACCACCGGGGTCGCCGCAGCAAGTCGATGATCGAGAGCGTGCTCGATCCCGTGCAGGGTCTCGGTCCGACCCGGCGCAAGGCCCTGCTCAAGTCGTTCGGCTCGGTCAAGAAGCTGCGTGCCGCGACGGCCGAGGAGATCGCCTCCGTGCCCGGGATCGGCGCGGCTACGGCACAATCCATCGTGGAGGCGCTCGCGACTGGCGAGCAGACCCCCGCCATCAACACCGCAACCGGCGAAATCCTGGAGGACCGTTGACGACCTTGACGCAGCTCGTGCTCATCACCGGCATGACCGGAGCCGGGCGGGGTACGGCCGCCAAGGTGCTCGAGAAGCTCGGCTACTACGTCATCGACAACCTTCCGCCGGGGCTCCTGTCCCAGGCCGTGTCGACGATCCGGCAGTCCGAGGACATCGATCGACTCGCGGTCGTGGTTGACGCACGCTCGCGGCACTTCTTCGGCGGCCTGGTCGACGCGCTGGAAGACCTGCGTGACTCCGGGGTGAACACCCGGATCCTTTACCTCGAGGCGGCCGACGAGGTCCTGGTCCGCCGACAGGAAGCAGCGCGGCGCCCGCATCCGCTGAGCCTCGAGGGGCGTCTGATGGACGGTCTCGACCGCGAGCGTGAGCTCCTCCGCCGGATCCGTGGTCGCGCCGACATCGTCGTCGACACCTCCAACCTCAACGTCAACCAGCTGGCCCAGCGGGTCCGCGGCGCGTTCGAGGACGCTGACACCGGCGGGCTGCGGGCCTCGGTGGTGTCATTCGGGTTCAAGTACGGCCTGCCGATCGACGCCGACATGGTCGCCGATCTGCGATTCCTGCCAAACCCGTTCTGGGTCGAGGAGCTGCGACCCCTGAGCGGGCTCGACGCGCCGGTACGCGATTTCGTTCTGCGGCAACCACGTTCCGCGGAGTTCCTCGAGCAGTACGAGTCGCTCGTCGAGCTCCTGACTGGCGGATATCTCAACGAGGACAAGCACTTCCTGACCATCGCGATCGGTTGCACGGGAGGTCGCCACCGCAGCGTGGCGATGTCGGAGGCGTTCGCGGAGCGGCTGCGGATGCAGGGTGTCCGGACCCTCGTGGTCCACCGCGACCTGGGTCGGGAGTAGTCGTGGCGACGATGCGACCCACGCACGTCGCCGGACGCGCCGAGGGGGATCTCAAGGTCGTGTCCCTCGGGGGCGGCCACGGCCTCGCCGCGAGCCTGTCGGCGTTGCGGCGCATCTCGACCAACCTGACGGGCGTCGTGACGGTCGCCGACAACGGTGGTTCGTCCGGCCGGATCCGCGCTGAGCTCGGCGGACTGCCTCCCGGCGACCTGCGCATGGCGCTGGCGGCCCTGTGCGGTGACGACGACTGGGGACGGCAGTGGGCGGCGATCCTGCAGCACCGGTTCTCGGGTACAGGGGAGCTCAGGGACCATGCCGTGGGCAATCTGCTGATCGCGGCGATATGGGACCAGGTGGGTGACCATGTCGCGGGTCTCGACCTGGTCGGGGAGCTGCTGGGTGCGCAGGGCCGGGTCCTGCCGATGGCTTCGGTACCGCTGGACATCGAGGCCGACGTCCACCTGCGCTCGGCGCCGGACCGGCTGACGCTCGTACGAGGCCAGGTCGAGGTGTCCAAGACCGATGGACAGGTCGTCACGGTGCGGCTCGACCCGATCGACCCACCCGCCTGCCCCGAGGCCGTGACCGCAGTCGAGGACGCCGACTGGGTCGTCGTCGGACCCGGGTCATGGTTCACCAGCGTCATGCCGACGTTGCTGGTGCCGGACCTGCGAGATGCGCTGACGACCACGTCCGCCAAGCGCATCCTGGTGCTCAACCTGATGGAGCAGGAGGGCGAGACCGAGGGCCTGACCCCGACCGACCACCTCGAGGTCCTGGCGGCGCACGCGCCCGAGCTTCGGCTCGATGCCGTGATCGCGGACAGCAGCCTCGTTGACACGCGTGGCACGCTGGAGTCGACCGCACGCGGACTCGGCGCCCGGTTGCATGTCGCGGACATCGCGGCCAGCCCAGGATCGGACCAGCACGACCCGGGGCGGCTCGCGGCCGCTTTCGGTCGAGTCATGAGACAGGCATAGAGTGACCACATTCTCGACACAAAGGGGTTCGGCCGAATGGCGATGACGGCTCAGGTGAAGGCGGAACTCGCCAACACCACCATCACGAAGTCGTGTTGCCGCAAGGCCGAGGTCTCCTCGATCCTGCGCTTCGCCGGTGGTCTGCACATCGTCTCGGGGCGCATCGTGATCGAGGCGGAGCTCGACACCGGTGCGGCTGCCCGGCGTCTCCGCAAGGACATCGCGGAGATCTATGGGCACGACAGCGAGGTGCTCGTGATGCAGAACGCAGGCATCCGCAAGGACACCCACTACGTCGTCCGGGTCTCCAAGGACGGCGAGGCACTGGCTCGCCAGACCGGGCTCATCGACGGAAGCGGTCGTCCCATCCGTGGGCTCCCACCGCAGGTCGTCTCGGGTTCGTCGTGCGACGCTGTCGCTGCGTGGCGCGGATCGTTCCTGGCCCACGGCTCGCTCACCGAGCCCGGCCGGTCCTCGGCACTTGAGGTCAGCTGCCCGGGACCGGAGGCTGCTCTTGCGCTGGTCGGCGCGGCCCGACGACTCGGCATCAGCGCCAAGGCTCGCGAGGTCCGGGGGATCGACCGCGTCGTGATTCGTGACGGCGAGGCGATCGGTGCCCTGCTGACCCGGCTCGGTGCGCACGAGTCGTTGCTGGCGTGGGAAGAACGCCGCATGCGGCGCGAGGTGCGCGCCACCGCCAACCGGCTGGCCAACTTCGACGACGCCAACCTGCGTCGATCGGCGCGGGCAGCGGTCGCGGCAGGCGCCCGCGCACAGCGTGCCCTGGAGATCCTCGGCGATGAGGTCCCCGATCACCTCAAGATGGCCGGCAGCCTGCGGGTCGAGCATCGGCAGGCCAGCCTCGAAGAGCTGGGCCAGCTGCACGAGCCCGCGTTGACGAAGGACGCCATCGCCGGACGCATACGGCGCCTGCTCGCGATGGCCGACAAACGGGCCGAGGAGCTGGGCGTGCCGGACACCGAGTCCACCCTCGGCGACGAGCGTCTCGCGGAGGGCTGATCCCACCGGGTGAGGTGACTCGCCGGTAGCGCCAGCAACTCGGTAGGGTGAACATGCCACCCACCCCGATCCAGCAGGAGACAGTCCCCGTGACCGTACGCGTAGGCATCAACGGATTTGGCCGCATCGGCCGCAACTTCTTTCGCGCGGCTCGTGCCGCCGGGGCAGACATCGAGATCGTCGCCGTCAACGACCTGACGGACAACAAGACCCTCGCGCACCTGCTCAAGTACGACTCGATCCTCGGCCGCCTCGACGCCGACGTGTCCTACGACGACAGTTCGATCACTGTCGGCGACCAGCGGATCGCCGCATTCGCCGAGCGCGACCCGGCAAACCTCGACTGGGCCAGCGTCGGAGTCGACATCGTCATCGAGTCCACGGGCTTCTTCACCGACGCGACCAAGGCCAAGGCCCACATCGACGGCGGCGCCAAGAAGGTCATCATTTCCGCCCCGGCGAAGAACGAGGACGTCACGATCGTCATGGGCGTCAACCACGACACCTACGACGCTGCGGCCCACACCATCATCTCCAACGCCTCGTGCACCACGAACTGCCTGGCGCCGATGGCCAAGGCCCTCAACGATGCCCTTGGCATCGAGCGCGGCCTGATGACCACGATCCACGCGTACACGCAGGACCAGAACCTGCAGGACGCTCCGCACTCGGATCTGCGCCGGGCGCGCGCCGCGGCGATCAACATCGTCCCGACCTCGACGGGCGCGGCCAAGGCCGTGAGCCTCGTGCTCCCCGAGCTCAAGGGCAAGCTCGACGGCTTCGCGCTTCGCGTCCCCGTGCCGACCGGATCGGCAACCGACCTGACGTTCACGGCATCGCGTGAGACGACGGTCGAAGAGGTCAACCAGATCGTCAAGGACGCGGCCGAAGGCGCGCTCAAGGGCTTCCTGACCTACACCGAGGACCCCATCGTCTCGTCCGACATTGTCACCGACCCGTCATCCTGCGTCTTCGACTCGGGTCTGACCAAGGTCATCGGCGACCAGGTCAAGGTCGTCGGCTGGTACGACAACGAGTGGGGCTACTCCAACCGCCTCGCCGACCTGGTCGTCCACGTCGGATCGTCGCTCTGAGCCGTGAAGACGGTCTCAGATCTGGGTGACCTGCGCGGCAGGCGCGTACTCGTCCGCAGCGACCTCAACGTGCCGCTCGACGGCTCGAGGATCACCGATGACGGTCGCGTTCGCGCGAGCGTCCCGACGATCAAGGCGCTCGCCGACGCAGGAGCCCGCGTCCTCGTGACGGCCCACCTGGGTCGTCCCGATGGCGTACCCAACCCGACGTACTCCCTCGCGCCGGTCGCCGAGCGGCTCGCAGAGCTCTTGGGCGCCCCTGTGCTGTTCGCGAACGACACGGTCGGCCCGGAGGCCCAGCGCATCTCTGCGGCGCTCCAGGACGGTCAGGTCGCGGTGCTGCAGAACGTTCGGTTCAACCCGGGCGAGACCAGCAAGGACGACGCCGAGCGCGGCGCCTTCGCCGACGATCTGGCAGCCCTGGCCGACGTGTTCGTCTCGGACGGATTCGGGGTCGTGCACCGCAAGCAGGCCAGCGTCTACGACATCGCGAGCCGTCTGCCGTCGGCTGTCGGTGGACTGGTCGAGGCCGAGGTTACGGTCCTCAAGCGGCTCACGGACGACCCAGAGCGCCCCTACGCCGTGGTGCTGGGTGGCTCGAAGGTGTCCGACAAGCTCGGTGTCATCGACAACCTGCTCGACAAGGCCGACAGCCTGCTGATCGGTGGAGGCATGGTCTTCACGTTCCTCAAGGCCCAGGGCCACGAGGTCGGCAAGTCGCTGCTCGAGGAAGATCAGCTCGACATCGCGCGTCGCTACATCCAGCAGGCGGCCGCCAAGGGCGTGGATCTGGTGCTGCCGACCGACATCGTCGTGGCTCCGGAGTTCAACGCCGACTCACCCGCCACGACTGTCGCTGCCGACGCGATGCCAGCCGACCAGCTCGGCCTGGACATCGGCCCCGACTCGGCGGCTCGCTTCGCCGAGATCATTCGTGGGTCCAGGACCGTGTTCTGGAACGGTCCCATGGGCGTTTTTGAGATGGCGGCCTTCGCTGCCGGCACCAAGGCGGTGGCGCAGGCATTGACCGAAGTCGATGGACTTTCGGTCGTCGGCGGGGGAGACTCGGCCGCGGCGGTACGTCAGCTGGGCTTCGCCGATTCGGACTTCGGTCACATCTCGACCGGCGGCGGCGCCAGCCTGGAGTACCTCGAGGGCAAGACGCTCCCGGGCCTCGACATCTTGGACCAGCTCGATCAACAGCGCCTCGAAGGGAACTGACATGGCCTCCGCACGCAAGCCACTGATGGCCGGCAACTGGAAGTCCAACCTCAATCACCAGGAGGCCGTGGTCCTCGTCCAGAAGCTCGCGTGGACGCTGCAGGACAAGAAGCACGACTTCGACAAGTCCGAGGTCGTCGTGATCCCGCCGTTCACCGACCTGCGCAGCGTGCAGACGCTCGTCGACGGTGACCACCTGGCGATCGGCTACGGGGCGCAAGACGTCTCCGAGCACGACGGCGGCGCCTACACCGGTGAGATCCCGGCGTCGATGCTGTCCAAGCTGGGCTGCTCGTACGTCGTGGTCGGACACTCCGAGCGTCGTGAGCACCACGCCGAGAGCGATGCGCTCGTCAACGTCAAGGCCGGCAAGGCGCTCGACGCAGGCATGAGCCCGATCGTTTGCGTCGGCGAGGGTCTGGAGATCCGCCAGGCCGGTGACCACGTCGCCTACACGCTCGCTCAGCTCGACGGCTCGCTCGCTGGTTTCACCGCCGAGCAGCTCGCTTCTGTCGTCGTCGCCTACGAGCCGGTCTGGGCGATCGGCACGGGCGAGGTTGCCACACCCGAGGACGCGCAGGAGGTCTGTGCGGCCATCCGTGCGCGGGTCGAGGAGACCTGGTCGCCGGAGGTCGCTGCGGCATTGCGTATCCTTTACGGCGGATCGGTGAAAGCGGCGAACATCGCCGCCATCATGGCGAAGTCGGATGTCGACGGTGCCCTGGTCGGCGGAGCAAGCCTCCAAGCGGAGGAGTTCGCCGGGATCGCCCGGTTCTACGCCATGCCGGACCTGTCCGGCGCCTGACAACGAAGGCCCAACGTGATCTTGACGTTCTCGCTACTTTTGACGATCAGCAGCCTGCTGATGATCGTCCTCGTCCTCATGCACAAGGGGCGCGGGGGCGGCCTCTCCGACATGTTCGGTGGCGGGGTCTCCAGCTCGCTCGGCGGCTCCTCGGTCGCCGAGCGCAACCTCGACCGGATCACGGTCGGAATCGCCGTCGTCTGGGTCGTGTGCATCTTTGCGCTCGGTCTGCTCCTGAAGGTGAGCAACTAGTGGCAGCAGGTGCCATCCGGGGCAGCCGTATCGGCTCGGGCCCCATGGGCGAGGCAGAGCGTGGTCAGGCCGCGCCTCGGCAGTTCGTGACGTTCTTCTGCATCAACAACCACACGACCGAGCTGCAGTTCGCTATCGAGGCGGAGGTGCCGGAGGCGTGGGACTGCCCGCGTTGCGGCATGCCAGCCAGCGTCGACGCTGACAACCGGCCGACGGCCAAGAAGATCGCGCCGTACAAGACCCATCTCGCCTACGTCAAGGAGCGCCGCTCCGAGACCGAGGCCACCGAGATCCTCAAAGAGGCCATCGACATGCTGCGCACCAAGCGAAAGTCCGGCGAAGTCATCTTCTGACGCTGGTGCGAACCGGCATCAGGTGTCGCGTCAGCGGGTGAGGTGCGAAGCGGCGGCCTCGTCGAGCAGCCAGGTCGTCTCGGTCAGCCCGTGGGCGCCACTCGCCGGGGTGTCCTCGAGCGTTCCGTCACCCAGCGCCCGGGCCACTGCCTCGGCCTTGCCCTCGCCGGCGACGATCAACCAGATCGCCTCGCTGTGGTTGATCGCGGGGAAGGTCAGCGAGATGCGGACCGGCGGCGGCTTGGGGGAGTCGAATACCTGGACTGCGCGCCGCTGCGACTCGTGCAGCTGCGCGAAGCCCGGGAACAACGAGGCGATGTGCCCATCGGGCCCGACACCCAGCAGCACGAGGTCGAACGGCTCGGCCGGCAGCGCCGCGGCGTAGTGGTCAGCGGCCTCGGCCGTGCTCACGTCGCACCCGTGCGCCGGCATGGCGTGCACGCTCTCCGCGGGCACTCCCAGGCGATCGAGGAAGGCCTCACGGGCCTGCCGGTCGTTACGATCGGCGTGACCCGCGGGGACGTAGCGTTCGTCGCCCCAGTAGAAGTCGACCTGGGTCCAGTCGACGAGCTCACTCTCGACCAGCCGGTATGCGTCGATCGCGATGGTCCCGCCGGTCAGCACGATCCGTGGGCGGCGCCCCTGGGCCTGGATCAGCGCGATGCGTCCGCTCAGTCGCTCCGCGATCGTCGCAGCCAGGGACGGAGCGTCGGGGTAGACCTCGATGTTCACGACTCGCCCAGCATGTGCGCGATAGTGGCGGCATAGACGTCGTCTGCGTCAAGCCGCCGCAAGTCCTCGGCGAGCAGCTCGGCCAGCGTTCGAGGGCCGAGCGGGACCTCACGGGGCGATGAGCCGGGCACGCTGAAGTGACAGGAGTGGGCCGTGATCCGCTCGATCAGCACGTCGCCCTCGGGCGTGTGGAGCGCGACGGAATGGATCTGCGGCGTGTCGCTGTGCTTCGTGGTGATGGAGACCTTGAGCCGGCTCTCGAGCCATGCCACCAGCAGAGTCGCGGCCGGGTTGCCCTTGCCCGCCACGACGGTGCCGCTGGTGACCTTGCCGTCGGACTGGTCGAGCGCGGCGGCCAGCAGGGCGCGCCACGGCGTGAGTCGTGTCCACGACAGGTCTGTGTCGCCGGGCTCGTAGTGCCGAGCGACGGCCTTGAGGGCCCGGATGGGTGAGTCCGTAGCCTCGGCATCGGTCAGTCGCCTGCGGGCCAGCCGGCCGATCGCGTCTTCGGACGGACTCGCGGGCGCCTTGCCCGGCCACCACACGACGACGGGGGAGTCGGGCAGCAGGAGTGGGAGCACGACGGACTCGGCGTGCTTGGTCAGCTCGCCGGAGATCCGCAGCAGGATCGACTCGCCGGAGGAGTTGACCCCGACCCGGACCTTGGCGTTGAGCCGCGCCGCCCCGCGGCCGTCGCCGAGGATCACACCGATGACCCGTGACGGATGCTCGCGCGACAGTATGGTCGCGGTCTTGAGCGCCTCCGCGACGTTGTCGTCGTCGGTCACGACCAGCAGCGTCAGCACCATGTCCATCGCCGGGCTGCCTGCGGCCATCCGGGCCTTGACCATCGCGCGGGCGATGCTCGACGAGTTGGTCTTCTCGAGTGCGATCTCCATTACGGGCGTCTCCAGGCTCTGCCGTCACGGGCGAGCATCTTGTCGGCCGTCTCCGGACCCCAGGTGCCGGACGGGTAGGTGTCGATGGTCTTCTGCCGGTCCCAGTGCTCGATGACGGGATCGAGGATCTTCCACGCCAGCTCGACCTCCTCGTGCTGCGGGAACAGCGGAGGATCGCCGAGCAGGACGTCCAGGATCAACCGCTCGTACGCCTCGGGGCTGCTCTCGACGAACGCACCGCCGTACGCGAAGTCCATGTTGACGTCGCGGATCTCCATCGTCGTGCCAGGCACCTTGGCGCCGAATCGCAGCGTCACACCCTCATCGGGCTGAATCCGCATGACGAGTGCGTTCTGGCCGAGCTCCTCGATGTCGTTCTTGCTGAACGGCTGGTGGGGGGCGCGCTTGAACACGACGGCGACCTCGGTGACGCGTCGGCCGAGGCGCTTGCCAGCCCGAAGGTAGAACGGGGTGCCGGCCCACCGCCGGGTGAGCACATCGATCCGCATCGCGGCGTACGTCTCGGTCATCGAGGACTGCGGGATGCCGTCTTCCTCCTTGTAGCCCAGCACGTGCTCGCCGCCGGCCCAGCCGCCGACGTACTGGGCGCGGGCCGTGTGGAGGTCCATGCGGGCCGGGGGACGGGCATTGGCCAGGATCTTCTGCTTCTCGATGCGCAGCGAGGAGGCGTTGAATGACACCGGCTCCTCCATGGCGATCAGCGCCATGAGCTGCAGCAAGTGGTTCTGGACGACGTCGCGGGCCGCACCGATGCCGTCGTAGTAGCCGGCCCGCGATCCGATGCCGATGTCCTCGGCCATCGTGATCTGCACGTGGTCGACGTAGTGGTTGTTCCAGATCGGCTCGAACATCCCGTTGGCGAAGCGGAACGCCAAGATGTTCTGGACGGTCTCCTTGCCGAGGTAGTGGTCGATGCGGAACACCGACTGCCGCGGGAACACCTCGGCCACGATCCGGTTGAGCTCCTCGGCGGACTTCAGGTCGTGGCCGAAGGGCTTCTCGATGACGACGCGGCGCCAGCCCTCGGACGACTCGGCCAGGCCGTGCTTCTTGATCTGCGAGACCACGACGGGGAACAGCCCCGGTGGAATCGACAGGTAGAACGCGTGGTTGCCACCTGTGCCCTGCTGCTCGTCGAGCTCGGCCATGGTCTGTCCGAGCCGCTCCCAGGCTGCGTCGTCGTCGAACTCGCCCGGTACGAACCGGATGCCTGCGGCCAGCTGCTTCCAGACCGTCTCACTCCACGACGTACGTGCGCCGTCCTTGGCCGCCTGCTTGATCATGCTGGCGAACTCGGTCGTGCCGAAGTCGTGCCGCGCGAAGCCGACCAGCGCGAAGCCGGGCGGCAGCAGGCCACGATTGGCCAGGTCGTAGATCGCAGGGACGAGCTTCTTCTTGGCCAGGTCGCCGGTCACACCGAACAGGATCAGGCTGCACGGCCCGGCGATGCGGGGGAGTCGGCGGTCCTTCGGATCTCTCAGCGGGTTGTCGGTCAGGCTCATCGGCCGGTCCCCAGAACCGCGCGCAGGGTCTCCAGACCACGCGGGACGTCACACAGGTGCAGACGCAGCACGGGACGGCCGTGCTCCCTCAGCACGGCGGCGTCGCCGGCGGCCTGGGAGTCGATGAACGATCCGAAGGTGAAGTCGCGACCCGGAACGACAAGGTCCTCGGCGGGGTCGCCGGTGATCTGCAGGAAGACACCATTGGGCGTGCCGCCCTTGTGGTACTGCCCGGTCGAGTGAAGGAATCGGGGCGCCCATCCGAACGTCACAGGGCGTCCGACGCGCTCGGCGAGCGTTTCACGGACGGCGGCGAAGTCTGCGTGTGCAACCCGGTCCAGGTAGACCTGCACCGCGAGGTAGCCGTGCTGGAGGTCGATCTGATCGAGGAGGGATCGCACGGCACCGTCGACCGTGGTTCCTTCGCCGAAGATGTCGATGCCGTCATCGGTCGCGTCCGCTGCCGGCGGCTCACCGCCACCGGAAAGCAGCTCGCGGGCCGCAGCCTTCGCGCTCTCGACATCGGGCTGGTCGAACGGGTTGATCCCGATGATGCGACCGGCGACCACGACGGCGACCTCCCACAGCAGCATCTGGGCGCCGAGATCGGACTCGATTGCCGCGGCGTAGCCTGACTGGGCCTCGGGCGCGCTGTCGCCGCCGACCGAGACCAGGATCGAGTCGGCCGTGCTGGGGTTGAAGTTGACCGCGTTCTCGAATGGCACGACGACCGGCAGGACACCCCGGCCGTGCTTGCCGGTCGACTCCGCGACGAGCTGCTCGATCCAGTCGCCGACGCCGTGCCGGGTCTGGTCGACGATCACGAGCTTGTCGACCTGGTGCCGATTGGCTGCGCCCATCAGGACGCCGAGCCGCAGGGCCGGGTTGTCGGGATCGTCGGCGAAGAGCGCCGCCGAGGCGGCTTCCGCAGAGTCCAGCAGAGCGCCGATGTCAGCACCCGCGAGGCCACTGGGCACCAGGCCGAAGGCCGTCAGCGCCGAGTAGCGGCCGCCGACGTGGGCATCGGCTCGGAAGACCCGGTAACCGGCTCCAGCCGCTTCCTCGTCCAGCGGTGAGCCCGGGTCCGTGACCACGACGATGCGGCCGGCGGGATCGATCCCGGCGTCCCTGAACGCCTGCTCGTACGCCCGACGCTGGCTGTCGGTCTCGACTGTGCCTCCGGACTTGCTGGAGACCACGACGACCGTGCGGTCGAGCTGGTCGGTGATCGCCGAGCGGACCATGTCGGGCTGCGAGGAGTCCAGGACGGTCAGTGGGACGCCGGCGTGGTCGCAGATGACCTCAGGAGCAAGCGACGAACCGCCCATGCCGCACAGGACGACGTGATCGAGGCCCTGCGCCGCGAGCTGCTCCCGCAGCTCGGCGATCTCGGCCACGAGGGGCCGTGAAGCGGTGGCGAGCTGTGTCCAGCTGAGTCGTACGCTCGCCTCGGGCTCCGCCGCAGGACCCCACAGCGTGGGGTCCTGCGCGGCGATCCGCGAGGCGACGCGGTCCTGGATCGCGTCCTGGAGCAGCGAGTCGAACTCGTTCTGGTCCGGGATGTTGAGCGCCAGCGCGATCACGGGTCAGGCCTTGTCGAGCTCGGCGTTGACGGTCTGGAGCAGCTCGTCCCACGACTTCTCGAACTTCTCCAGGCCCTCGACCTCGAGCTGCGCGACGACCTCGTCGTAGGAGATGCCCTGCGCTTCGAGGTCCGCAATGATCTGGCGCGCCGCGTCATACGTGCCGCTGACCGCGTCGCCGGTGACCTCACCGTGATCGGCGAACGCCTCGAGGGTCTTCTCCGGCATGGTGTTGACGGTGTCGGAGACAACGAGCTCGCTGACGTACATCGTGTCGGGGTAGGCCGGGTCCTTGATTCCGGTCGAGGCCCACAGCGGGCGCTGCGTGTTGGCACCCTTGGCCGCGAGGGCCTTGAAGCGCTCGGACCCGAAAATCTCTTCGTACGCCTCGTAGGCCAGGCGCGCGTTGGCGATGGCCGCCTTGCCGCGCAGCGGACTGTCGGCGTCGAGGCGGCCGTCGATCTCGGAGTCGACCCGGCTCACGAAGAACGAGGCGACGGAGTAGATCGACGACAGGTCGTGGCCGTTCGCTGCGGCCTGCTCGAGGCCGTAGAGGTACGCGTCCATGACGCCGCGGTAGCGATCCAGCGAGAAGATCAGCGTGACGTTGACGCTGATGCCGTCGGCAATCGTGGCGGCGATGGCCGGCAAGCCCTCGACGGTCGCGGGGATCTTGATCAGCAGGTTGGGCCGGTCGACCCGTTCCCACAGCCGCTTGGCCAGCGCCAGAGTCGCGTCGGTGTCCTTCGCAAGATCGGGATCGACCTCGATCGACACGCGTCCATCGACTCCGCCGGTGGCGTCGTAGACCGGTCGGAGGATGTCACAGCCCAGCTGCACGTCGGTCGTCGTGAGCTCGAAGACCGTGGTCGCCAGATCGGCGCCGGATGCCTTGAGGGTCTTGACCTGGTCGGAGTAGCGCTCGCCCTGGGCGATCGCCGAGGCGAAGATCGTGGGGTTCGTGGTGACCCCGACGACGCCCGAGTCCGCGACCAGCGCGGCGAGGTTGCCGGTCTCGATGCGCTCGCGCGACAGGTCGTCGAGCCAGATCGATACGCCTGCGTCGGCGAGGGCCTGCAGTCGGTCATTCATGGGTGTCTCCTCAGGAGGTTGGGTCGTGATGCGGTCAGTGGGTCTTCGGCGCGTCGGCGTTGTCGCCGGGGCCGACGGGCCCGGCAGGCCGGGCGTGGAACGGTGCGAGAGGCTCGCCCGCAGCGGCAGCGATCGAGTCCTTCGCGGCCGCGACGACGGCCTCAGCGGTGATCCCGAACTTGTCGTACAGCGTCATGTAGTCCGCCGAGGCGCCGTAGTGCTCCAGGCTCACGATGCGACCGGCGTCGCCCACGACATCGCGCCAACCGAGGGCGATGGCCGCTTCGACCGCGACGCGGGCCCGGAGTGCGGGCGGGATGACGCTGTCGCGGTAGGCGACGTCCTGCTGCTCGAACCACTCGCGACACGGCATCGACACGACCCGGGCGGAGATGCCTTCGGCCGCGAGCTGTTCACGCGCGGTGACCGCGAGCTGGACCTCGGATCCGGTGCTGACCAGGATCACGTCGGGATCACCGTCGGTGTCCAGCAGGATGTAGGCACCCTTGGCCGTGAGGTCCGCCGAGGCGTAGCCGTCGGTGTCACGAGGGAACGTCGGCAGGTTCTGCCGGCTCAGCGCGAGGGCGGAGGGCCGGTCGGTCAGACCGAGGACCGTCTTCCACGCCACGATCGTCTCGTTGGCGTCGGCGGGACGGATTACGTCGAGTCCGGGGATCGCCCGCAGGGCCGCGAGGTGCTCGACCGGCTGGTGCGTGGGTCCGTCCTCGCCCAGGCCGATGGAGTCGTGCGTCCACACGTACGTGACCGGCAGCTCCTGAAGAGCGGCGAGCCGCACGGCGGGGCGCATGTAGTCGCTGAACACCAGAAACGTTCCGCCGTACGGGCGGGTGAGTCCGTGCTGGACCATGCCGTTCATGATGGCGCCCATCGCGTGCTCGCGGATGCCGAAGTGCAGCACCCGGCCGTACCAAGTGCCGGTGAACTTCTCGGTCGAGTGCCCCGGCGGGAGGAACGAAGGCTCACCCTTGGGGGTTGTGTTGTTCGACCCCGCGAGGTCGGCCGAGCCGCCCCACAGCTCGGGCAGGTGCGGGGCCGCGGCCGACAGGAACGCACCCGACGCGACGCGTGTGGCAACACCCTTGGCATCGGCCTCGTACGTCGGCAGGTCGGCGTCCCAGCCAGCCGGGAGCTCACGCTTGGTCAGCCGCGCGAACAGCGCAGCGCCGTCCGGCGAGGCGGTGGCCCACGCGTCGAAGGCCTTCTGCCACGCAGCATGCGCCTCGGCGCCACGCTCACGCGCCCGGTGGGTGTGCTCGATGACGTCGTCGTCGACGATGAACGTCTTGTCGGGGTCGAAGCCGAGCAGCTCCTTGGTGGCGCGGATCTCGTCCTCGCCGAGCGCCGAGCCGTGCGAGCCGCCGGTGCCCTGGGCCGTCGGTGCCGGCCACGCGATGATGGTGCGAAGCTTGATGAAGCTCGGCTTGTCGGTGACCGCGGCAGCGGCCTGGTATGCCGCCCACAGGGCCGGGACGTCCTCGGCGTAGCCCGTGCCGCCATCGGTCCAGTCGACGGTCTGGACGTGCCAGCCGTATGCCTCGTAGCGGGCCGCGACGTCTTCGGAGAATGCGACGTCGGTGTCGTCCTCGATCGAGATCCGGTTGTCGTCCCACAGGACCGTCAGGTTGCCGAGCTCCTGGTGGCCCGCGAGGGACGAGGCCTCGCCCGATACGCCCTCCTGCAGATCGCCGTCGGAGCAGATGACGAAGACGCGGTGGTCGAACGGGCTCTCGCCGGCTGCGGTGGCGGGGTCGAGCAGGCCGCGCTCACGCCGAGCTGCCATCGCCATGCCGACGGCATTGGCGACGCCCTGGCCCAGCGGGCCGGTGGTGACCTCGACACCGGGTGTGTGGTTGTACTCAGGGTGCCCAGGCGTCTGGCTGCCCCAGGTGCGGAGACTCTTCAGGTCGTCGAGCGTCATGGGGTAGCCCGCGAGGTACAGCTGGATGTACTGAGTCAGGCTCGAGTGGCCGCACGAGAGCACGAAGCGGTCGCGGCCGGACCAGTGCGGATCAGCCGGATCGTGGCGCAGCAGGTGCTGGTAGTGCAGATAGGCCACGGGAGCCAGGCTCATCGCGGTGCCGGGGTGTCCGTTGCCGACCTTCTGGACGGCGTCGGCGGCCAACAGGCGGACCGTGTCCACGGCCTTCTTGTCAAGGTCTGTCCACACCAGGGCGGGGGATTCTGACGTCACAGTCGTGACTCCTGATCATCGTTCGTGGGTCGGGTTCCGGCGCCTTCGCAGGCCGCCACGTCGAGCCTACCCGCGTCCCTTAGACTGATGCATGTGACCGCCGTGGATGTGAAGACCTCCAGCACTGCTGACGTACCCACTTCGCCCAGCTTGACCGATGTCGTGAAGTCGTATGTCGCGCTGACCAAGCCGCGCATCATCGAGCTGCTGCTGCTCACCACCGTCCCGATCATGTTCCTGGCGGAGCAGGGCGTGCCCTCGGGCTGGCTCGTCGTCGCCACGGTGGTCGGCGGCACGCTGTCTGCTGGCAGCGCGAACGCGCTGAACTGTGTCGTCGACGCCGACATCGACCAGCTCATGCGGCGCACCGCGCGGCGCCCACTGCCGCGACACCAGGTCGGCAGCCGCGGAGCCCTGATCTTCGGACTCGTGCTCGGCGTCGTCTCGACGGTGTGGCTGTGGGCGCTGGTCAACCCGCTGTCGTCGATGCTGGCGCTGGCGGCCAACGTCTTCTACGTCGTCGGCTACACCATGATCCTCAAGCGCCGCACGTCGCAGAACATCGTGTGGGGTGGAGCGGCCGGCTGCTTCCCGGCTCTGATCGGCTGGACCGCCGTGACCAACGAGCTGGCCTGGGCGCCGGTCGTGATGTTCATGGTCGTGTTCTTCTGGACACCGCCGCACTTCTGGGCCCTCGCGATGCGCTACCGCGAGGACTACTCCGCGGCGAGCGTCCCGATGCTCCCGTCGGTCGCGACCTCGGCCGAGGTCGCCAAGCAGATCGTCATCTACTCCTGGGTCATGTTCGGCACCTCGCTGCTGCTGTGGCCCATCACGCCGACCGGCTGGTTCTACCCGGCCGTCGCGATCACATTGGGCATCGTGTTCCTCATCGAGGCGTACGACCTGAAGTCGCGGGCGCTGGACACCGAGGACCTCGCGGTCATCAAGCCCATGCGGCTGTTCCACTTCTCGAACGCCTATCTCGCCCTGCTGTTCGTCGCTGCGGCGGTCGATCCCTTCCTCCGGTGATCCGGGCCCCGTCGGTGCGCCGGGTCGGCTCCGACGACTGGGCTGACTGGAGGCTCCTGCGGCAGCGATCGCTGAGCGAGGACCCCGACGCCTTCTCGAGCTCCACCACGATGTGGACCGGGGACCTCGACACCGAGCAGCGGTGGCGTGACCTGCTCGAGCACGGTTCATGCTTCATCGCGTACGTCGACGGGGCTCCGGTCGGCATGGTGGCGGGCCGGCTCATCGGCACGGCGGCCGAGCTGATCTCGATGTGGATCGCGCCGGAGGCCAGGCGCCGTCACCTCGGTGCGGCGCTGATCGAGACGGTCGTCGCCTGGAGCGACGGACGGGCGCTGAGCCTGCGGGTCATGGCCGGCAACGTGCCGGCGATCGAGGCGTATCAGCGGCACGGCTTCGTGCTGCAGGATGGCTGCGTCGACGAGGAGGGCTGCCAGCGGATGCTCCGCCCCGCCTGAGTGCGTACGCTGGCCAGGTGACCGCCGCGGCCTACCGACTCGTCGCGGCAGTGCCCCGTCAACGGCTCGCCGATCGATTCTTCCGCCGATTCAAACGCGTCGGTCTGGGTGGGGTGCTGGCCGATCTCAACCGGACCGGCTCGCTGGCCGACGTTCCCGGCGAAGCGCCGGTCACCGGCATGGCCTGGCGCGCCGACGACCAGAGCACGAAGCGATGGTTCCCGCAGGGCATCACGACGTCCGCCGACGCGTACGGCGCCGAGCCCAGTGGGGGCATGTTCGAGGGCCGCAACGTCGTGATGGTCAGCTGGTACGGCCACGGCTGGTGGGGCTGGCTCACCCTGGGCGCCCGGATCTCGGTGATCGACTGGACCGACGAGGCACCGAAATATCGACACGTCCTGCTGGCCGACCCGCAGCGCGTCGGCTGGATCCACCGACTACGCCCCGTGCGCGTCCATGCCGGTGGGATCGTCTGGTACGGCGAGCACCTGTTCGTGGCGGGCAGCTCGCAGGGCATCCGGGTGTTCCGCCTCGACGACATCGTCCGGGTCCGCAACCGGCTCCGCACCAAGGGCTATCGCTACGTCCTGCCGCAGCACACGGTCTACCACGCCGAGCAGGACGAGGGCTCGGGTCGTATGACGTACTCGTTTATGTCGCTCGACCGGGCGGGGGAGGACCACCTCGTCGCCGGGGAGTACGGGCGCAAGGACGGCAGCCACCGGCTGATCCGATACCCCATCGACCGGGACACCCAGCTGCTCCGCACCGACGACCGGGGCTGGTCGGTCCCCACCGACCTGCACGACCGGCAGATCGCCCGCATGCAGGGTGCCGTCATCGCAGACGGCACGTGGTTCGTGACGTCCAGCAACGGCGAGGACGTACCGGGGGACCTCTGGGCTGGTCAACCGGGCCAATACACTCGGCACCGCCACGTGTTGCCGACCGGCCCAGAGGACATCACCTACCTGCCCCAGCGCCGACAGCTGTGGTCGCTCACCGAGTGGCCCGGGCGTCGATGGGTCTACGCCATGGACGCCGACCGCTGGCTCACCGACCGAAAGGACCAGACATGAGCATCAATCCCACCGGGGCCGACCTCAAGCGATACCTCCAGGAGGATCCCGGCGGGCCCGTCGTGATGCTCAACCTGGTGAAGTTCGTCGAGGGCGGGCAGCTGTCGTACAAGGAGTACGGCGAGAAGTTCGTCCCGTTCCTGGAGAAGGTCGGGGGTCATGTCATCTATCTGGGCGACACCTCGACGACCCTCGTTGCTCCGGACTCCCACGACTGGGACGCCGTGCTGCTGGTGAGCTATCCGAATCGGGCTGCGTTCAGCCAGATGGTCGCCGATCCGGAGTACCAGAAGATCACTCACCTGCGGACCGAGGCGCTGTCCGAGGCCGTGCTGCAGGCCACGACGCCCACCGGCTCCTAGACGATTCGCCAGCCGGCGACGTCGATCAGGAAGTGGGCCAGCACGAGGGCCCCGAGGTAGAACGTCGAGACGGCCAGTGCCGCGGCGATGCGGGTCGGCACACCACTCGTGCGCGTCGCGATGAAGGCCGTCGCGGCGGCCCAGCCGAGCGCGGCCTCGGCCGGCAGGACGTAGATCGCGACGCCCAGCAGCCGGTGGGTGTCACCGGCCGGCTCCCAGAGTCCGACGTACGGGGCGAGGATCTCGCTGCCGAGGAAGATGACCGCCGCCAGACCAGCGGCGCGAGCGGGCCGGTTGCCGCTCAGGGCCACTGCTGCGAACAGCGGAGCGATCCACATGCCTGCCATCGCCAGCGGGATGACGTCATCGACCCGCAGCCCGCCGGTGTCAGGGAAGCGCAGGGTCCCGACCAGGTCGGCGAGCACCCAGTCCGGCAGCACCTGGAAGACCGAGACCGCGGCGAGGAAGCCCGCCAGCGCGACCAGGTCGGGCCGACCGGCCCGGTGGCAGGCCCAGGGGAGGGCGACGGCGTACGCAAGGACGGTCGCCAGCACCGCCCAGCCCTTGGCCGGCGGGTCGAGCGACAGCGCTGCCACACCCGCGACGAGCAGTCCGACGTGGACGCCCACGACGGGTACGAGCACTGCGGGCACTCGGGCGGACGGGGTCACGGTGTCGACAGGCATCCGGACAACCTAGGGGCGGAGCGGGTCCGAGGCAACGACCTGATCCGTGTCAGCGGCTGCGGGATGCGTCTGAACTGTGCGATGTCGACGGAGTATCCCGGCGCGAGGGGTCCGACACGATGACGACCAGCAGCCAGGTGCCCGCCGCTACCAGCACCGAGGCGCCGACGAGGTGGACCGCAACGAGCGCGATCGGCAGGTCGGTGAAGTACTGGACGAAGCCGATCGTGCCCTGGGCCAGCTCGGCGACCAGCAGCACGACGGCCGCCGCCGCGGCAGGCGTGCCGCGCAGCCGCAGGCAGCACGCGATGGTCAGGGCCACCAATACGTAGACCGAGACGGCGTGTACATGGCTCATGACGTGCGGATCGAGCCCGTTGCGGGGTGCCGAGACATCGCCGGCGTGCGGGCCGCTCCCGGTCACGACAGTGCCGAGGTAGACCACGGCCCACAGGACGACGTACGTCGCGATCACGAGCTGCCTGGTCAGGGCGGGCCAGCTGGCGTGCGCGAATCCGCGTACACGCAGGACCAGCAGCACCGACGCCGAGACCAGCAGCATCGACAGGATCAGGTGCAGCGACACGATCCACGGGTTGAGGTCGGTCAGCACCGTGATACCTCCGATGACGCCCTGGAAAGGCACGCCGAGGGCGATCAGGAGCGCAAGGCGGCGCAGCTCGCGCGTCGTGCCGGACCAGCGCCAGACCGCGACGAGCGTTGCGATGACGACGGCGATCAGGACGTACGTCAGCATCCGGTTGCCGAACTCGATGACTCCGTGCACGCCCAGGGCGCGGTGCGGCACGAACGAGTCGTCGGTGCAGCGCGGCCAGGTCGGGCAGCCGAGGCCCGAGCCGGTCAGGCGGACGAGTCCGCCGGTCAGCACGATCACGGTGTTGGCCACGACAGCCGCCCAGGCCCACCGCTCGACGGCGGTGCGGCTGGGGGTCCGCAGGCTGGTCATCATTCCCACTTGAACGTCCTAGAGACTCCGAGGCCGCAGACCGCGGCCCATATGATCAGCACGACGATCGGCAGTACGCCGGGACCGTCACCGGCAAAGGTGTCCCGCAACCCCTGGCCCAGGGCACCCGAGGGCAGCAGCTCGAGAACGTTGCTGGCAGCCGCGGGATAGCGGCTCAGCGGTACGAGCAGGCCTCCGCCGACGAGCAGCAGGACGTAGACGAGGTTGGCGACCGCCAGGGTCGCCTCGGCCCGGAGCGTGCCGGCGATCAGCAGCCCGAGTGACCCGAAGGCGGCTGTGCCGAGCACTGCGAGCAGGGCCATCTGGCCGAAAGCGGTGACGCCGCCCTGCGGGTCCCAGCCCAGCCAGAGGCCCACGACCGACAGGAGCGTCAGCTGCGCGATCTCGACGATCGCGATCGCGCCAATCTTGCCGAGCATCAGGCCCCACCGTGGCAAGGGTGAGGCGCCGAGACGCTTGATGACGCCGTAGCGACGTTCGAAGCCGGTCGCGATCGCGAGCGAGGTGAACGACGTCGACAGGACCGCGAGCGCCAGGATGCCCGGCGTGATGATGTCGATCGACCGGCCGGGGCCCAGGTCCACGACTTTGTTGGAGTGGGTGCCGAGGACCAGCAGGAGCAGGGGGATCACGAGGGTCAGCAGGAGCTGCTCACCATTGCGGGTCAGCAGTCGCAGCTCCATCGAGATCTGCGAGCGAAGCATGGCCGTCGGGGGCGCTGCGCCGGGCCTGGGGGACAGGTCGAGGGGCGCGGTCATCGCAGGGCCCTTCCGGTCAGCTCGAGGAAGCGGTCCTCGAGGGTCTGCCGCTCGACCAGGACCGACTCGGTCAGGACGCCCTGGGCGGCGCACCAGGTCGACAGGGTCGCGAGCAGGGCGGGATCGACGTGGCCCGCGATGACGTAGGCGCCGGGGCTGACCTCGTCGACCTTGGCGTCTTGCGGGAGGGCCAGCATCAGGCTCTCCAGGTCTAGCCCCGCGCGAGCCGCGAAGCGGACGGTGTTCTTGGCGCCGGTCGCGGCGAGCGCCTGCGGCGTACCGGATGCTATGACGCGCCCCGCGTCGACGATGTGGACCTGGTCCGAGAGCGTCTCGGCCTCGTCCATGAAGTGAGTCGTGAGGACCGTCGTGACGCCGCTGTCGCGCAGCTCGGAGATCAGGTCCCACGTGCCGCGGCGGGCCTGCGGGTCGAGCCCGGCAGTCGGCTCGTCGAGGAACAGCAGCTCAGGACGTCCGACGACTGCCATGGCGAGGCTCAGACGCTGCTGCTGACCGCCGGACAGCCGTCGATAGGGCGTGGAGCCGTAGTTCTGCATGCCCAGGCGTTCGACCAGCGCGTCGATGTCCAGCGGGTGCGCGTGCAGCGAGGCGATGTGCCGCAGCATCTCGTACGCCCGGGCGCCGGACCACGCGCCACCGGACTGCAGCATGACGCCGACCCGCGGCTTGAGGAGTGTGCCGTCGGCGACGGGGTCGAGACCCAGCACACGGACCGATCCGCCCTGGGGGGAGCGGAAGCCCTCACAGGTCTCGATCGTGGTGGTCTTGCCGGCGCCGTTGGGGCCGAGGATCGCGGTGACAGTGCCGGGCTCGACCGTCAGGCTGAGCCCGTCCACGGCGGTGACTGAGCCATATCGCATGACGAGATCGACGACCTCGACGGCGGGCTGATTCACCAGATCAGTGTAGGTGGCGACGTTTAAGGTGTTCACCATGGATCTGCCCGTCATGCCCCCGCTGCGACCCATGCTGGCGAAGTCGGTCAAGGGCGTGCCCGCCGCCGACTCCGTCGAAGGGGGGCTCTCCTACGAACCGAAATGGGACGGCTTCCGCTGCATCGTGTTCCGAGACGGCGACGAGATCGAGCTCGCGAGCCGGTCGGCCAAGTCGCTGACGCGCTACTTCCCCGAGATCGTCGAGGCCATCCGCGCCGAGACGCCGCCGCGGTGCGTGCTGGACGGCGAGATCTTCCTGGCGATCGACGGGCGGCTCGACTTCGACGCGCTCTCCCAGCGCATTCACCCGGCAGCGTCCCGTGTCACGATGCTGTCGGTCGAGACGCCGGCCTCGTTCGTCGCGTTCGACCTGCTGGCCCTGGGCGACGAGTCCTACGTCGATGCACCGTTCTCCCAGCGACGTGCGGCGTTGGAGCGGGCCCTGGCGTCGGCCGCCGACCCGATACACGTCACCCGCACGACGACCGATGCGAGCCTCGCGGAGGAGTGGTTCGGGATCTTCGAGGGCGCCGGGCTCGACGGCGTCGTCGCCAAGCCGCTCGCCCGGGCCTACGTGCCCAACGGCCGGACGATGCTCAAGATCAAGCACTCGCGCACCGCGGACGTCGTCGTGGCCGGCTACCGGCTGCACAAGACCTCGACCGACGAGCGGCCGCTGCTCGGCTCCCTGCTCCTGGGGCTCTACGCCGACGACGGCCAGCTGCAGCATGTCGGCGTCGCGGCATCCTTCACCGAGGCGCGCCGGGCCGAGCTCATCGCCGAGCTTGCCCCGCTTGTCGTCGAGGCTTCCGACCACCCGTGGGGCCGGTGGCAGGAGGCCCAGGCGCAGGCCGGCTCCCGGCTGCCGGGTGGCCAGAGCCGCTGGACCGGCACCAAGGACCTGTCGTTCGTCACGCTGGCGCCGACCAGGGTCGCCGAGGTCGGCTACGAGCACATGGAGGGCGACAGATTCCGGCACACCGCCCAGTTCAAGCGCTGGCGCGATGACCGCGAGCCCGAGTCGTGCACGTACGAGCAGCTCGAGGAGGTCGCCAAGTACGACCTGGGGCAGGTGCTGACCTGACCCGTGTGGGTCAGAGGTTGAGGTGGCGGAGGCGTTCGACGAAGTCCGCGTCGGGTATCGCGCTGGTGTGGTTGGTCAGCTCGTCCTTCAGTGCATCGGGGAGCTCGCCGGCGGTCTTGACCTCGGTGTGCAGGCGTTCCATCGTGGCGTCGAGCTCGCCCGCGGTCTCGGCGGCTTGCTTGAGCCCGTCGAGGAGCGACTGGGGCACGTCCTCGCGATACTTGTAGTGGATTTTGTGCTCGAGGCTCGCCCAGAAGTCCATCGCGATAGTGCGCATCTGCACCTCGACGAGGACGGGCACCTCGCCGTCGCTGAGGAACACCGGCACCTCGATCAGGGCGTGCAGGCTGCGATAGCCATTGGGCTTGGGAGCGGCGATGTAGTCGCGCACCTCGACGACCCGTACGTCGGACTGGCCGGCCAGCAGGTCAAAGATCGTGTAGACGTCCGACACGAAGCTGCACGTGACGCGCACGCCGGCGATATCTGTGATCCGCTCACCGATCGAGGCGAACGTCGGCTCGCACTGCTTGCGGGACATCTTCTCGACGATCGACTCGGGATTCTTCAGCCGGGACGACACGTGCTCGATCGGGTTGCTGTCGTGCAGGTGGGCGAACTCATCACGCAGGATCGACAGCTTGGTGACGATCTCCTCCATGCCGAACTTGTAACGCATCATGAAACGGGTGAAGTCGTGACGCAGCTGCTGGGCGTCCTCCGGGGGGTCGTCGCCCACCGGACGCTCGAGAAGTCGTCCGAGATCCATCCGTGTCGGCGTCGGGTCCACGGAACCACTGTAGGCAGACGTCACCGATCCGCTCCTCGACCCTGTCCGCTGGAGCGGTGACTCAGTGGCTTGTCGAGCGACCGAGCGGTGGGCTGTTCGGCTTTCCGACGCCGGAAGGCCGAGTTACGCACCGCCACCTCCGGCGGGCTAGGACTTCTTGGCCTTGCTGGGCTGTACGCGTTTTGGCTCGCCCGGCATCTTGGGGTACTCGGGCGGATACGGCATCTCGGTGGGATCGGCCCGCCACAGGTCCAGCAGCGGCCCGAGTGAGTGGTGCACGTTGTCGATCTCGGCCCACGGGTCTCCGTGATCGGCGAGGCGCCGCGGCACGGTGTGCAGCGTGAACACCCGCGGGTCGTCGAGCCCCGCGAGCTCGTCCCACGTCACGGGTGTGGAGACCGTGGCGCCGGGGGAGGGGCGCAGGCTGTAGGCCGCGGCGATCGTGCGATCGCGGCAGTTCTGGTTGAAGTCGACAAAGATGTTGTCGCCGCGCTCCTCCTTCCACCACTTGGTGGTGACGCCTTCGGTACGTCGCTCGAGCTCGCGGGCGAAGGCGATCGCCGCGTGCCGGACGTCGGTGAAGGTCCAGCGCGGCTCGATCCGGGCGTACACATGGATGCCGCGCTTGCCGCTGGTCTTGGCGAACGCCCGTATGCCGAGCTCGGCGAACAGCTCGCGAGCCACGTCAGCGATCCGTACCGCATCGCCGAACGTCGCCGAGCCGAATGGATCCAGATCGATGCGCAGCTCGTCAGGGCGGTCGTTGTCGGCGCGACGGGTCGGCCACGGATGGAACGTGATGGCGCCCATGTGCGCGGCCCACGCAGCGACGGCGATCTCGGTCATGCAGATCTCGTCGGCGACCCGGCCCGAGGGGAACAGGATGCGCGTGCTTTCGACGTACGGGGGTGCGCCGCGCATCATCCGCTTCTGGTAGAACGCATCGCCGTGGCTGTCGGCGCGGGTCGCCATGACCATGCCTTCGCGCACGCCCTTGGGCCAACGCTCCAGGGCGACCGGCCGCTCGCGCAGCGCGCGCATCAGGCCGTCCTCGACCGCGACGTAGTACTCCGCGACCATGATCTTGCTGACCTCGGCGGAGAAGTCCGTTGCTTCGTAGATGACCCTCGTCGGGCTGGAGACCCGCACCGAACGCCCGCCGGCCTCGATCTCGACCGCATCACTCGCCATGACGCCACTCTAGGACTGCGGACGGCGCTCGACGCGATGTCGGCACCGGTTGCAAGGATGGCGGCATGGGACAGAACAGTCGGGAGCGGCGCGAGGCCAGGAGGCGATCGCATCCCCGCACGGCACATGTCGAGCCGCGCCCGAGCGCGGGAGCAGCCCGGGCCGAGATCAGTCGGGACGAGATCCTCGCGCTGATCGACCAGGCGTTGCGATATGCCGTGGCCGCTCCTCGTTCGGCCGGGCTGCGCATCGACCTGCTCAACGAGATCGGGGCGGCTGCGCCAAGACGCGAGCAAGACCCGGCGGGGCACGTCGTCGACGAGGTGCTCGCGAGGATCGGCGGCGCCTGGGAAAACGGCTGGCAGCCGCAGGACCTGGTACACGTCGCGCGGCGACGCGCGTCGGTGGCGGTCTCGACGTGGATTCGCCGCGCGGTCATCGTAGAGGCCGGTCGTGCGGGCGCGCCCGCACGAGCGCCCGAGGCATGGTCCGACCAGATCGCTGCGCTGACGAAACGGCGCGATCGGGTCGACGGTCCGGACGCGCTCCTGTCGCCTGGTGGCCGTGCCACGGTCCCCGACTGGACGATCGCGCTCATCGCCCTCGACCTGTTGCGCGGCCTGCCCCGCTCCCAGGTGCTGGTGCCGCCACCGTCCCTGTGGGGGCAGGCGCAACCGCCGAGGTCCACGACGCCGCGGCCCGGCGGCCCGGCCAGCAAGACGCTCACCAAGATCCGAGCGCTGCTGGCCAAGGCCGAGTCGACCGAGTTCACCGCCGAGGCGGAGGCGTTCACGGCGAAGGCGCAGGACCTCATGACCCGCCACGCGATCGACGAGGCCCTGCTCGCGGACGGGGCGGGCGGGTCGGTCGAGGTCCGGGGCGTCAGGGTGCTGATCCACCATCCCTACGCGCTGGAGAAGGCCGGTCTGCTCAATGTCATCGCCAAAGCCAACCGGACCCGCGCGGTGTGGTTCGAGTTCGGCTCCTCGGTGACCCTGGTCGGTGTGCCGACGGACGTCGAGCAGGTCGAGATGCTCTTCACCTCGATGTTGGTGCAGGCGACCAAGGCGCTGACCAGGGCAGGGGATGGCCCCGGCAGCCGCGGATCGGATCGTTCGTCGGCATTCCGTCGGGCCTTCCTCAGCGCCTACGCTGCCCGGATCGGTGAGCGACTCACGGCCTCGACCGAAGAGGCAGCCGCGACGTACGGCACCGACCTGGTCCCGGTCTTCCAGCGTCAGGGCGAGGCGGTCGAGGGAGAGTTCGAGCGACTCTTCCCACACGTCGCCGAGGGATCCCGCCGCGTCCAGCTGGATCTCCGGGGCTGGGAGGCCGGCACCGCCGCAGCCGAAGAGGCAATCCTTCCTGCGGGAATGGTCGAGTCCTGACGACTAAGGATGACCTTCGTTGTATGCCTTTGGCGATTAAAGGCACACTTGTCTTGTGAAATACGCCGGGTCGCCTGATGCGCCCACTGTGGAACCCACAGTGGACGATGCCCCGACCCGTGAGCGGGTGGCCACGACGATCCTCGAGAACGGCCCTTCGACCGCGGCAGACCTGGCGGTGCTGCTCAAGGTGACCCCGGCAGCAGTGCGTCGACACCTGGACCAGCTCCTCGCCGACGGAGTCCTTGAGGCACGTGACCAGCGGGTCACCGGCCAGCGCGGTCGCGGTCGTCCGGCCAAGGTGTTCGTCATCACCGACGCGGGTCGCGATCACTTCGCCCACGCGTACGACGAGCTTGCCGCCGGTGCCCTTCGCTACCTTTCCGAGACCGGTGGCGACGCGGCCGTCATGGCTTTCGCCCGACACCGCCTGACCGATCTCGAGGACCGCTACCGGCCACTGCTGGCCACGGTCGACCCGGCACAGCGCCCGCAGGCGCTCGCCGAGGCGCTCAGCGCCGACGGATACGCCGCCTCGGTCGGTTCCACCCCCGCAGGCGCCCAGATGTGCCAGCACCACTGCCCGGTCGCCCACGTGGCCGAGGAGTTCCCCCAGATGTGCGAGGCCGAGACTGAGATGTTTGCTCGTCTCCTCGGCACCCACGTGCAGCGACTCGCGACCATCGCCCACGGCGATGGCGTCTGCACGACTCACCTTCCCACGATCCCACCAGCAGAGAGGTTGCCCTCATGACCACCACGTCAGAGACCAACGCACCCAATGCCATCGAAGAGGCCAATCCGGGTCTCAAGGATGTCGGCCGCTACGAGTTCGGCTGGTCCGACAAGACCGACGCCGGCGCCACCTCCAAGCGTGGACTGAGCGAGGACGTCGTCCGCAACATCTCGGCGCTCAAGGACGAGCCGCAGTGGATGCTCGACATGCGCCTCAAGGGCCTCAAGCTGTTCGGTCGCAAGCCCATGCCGACGTGGGGCTCCGACCTCAGCGGCATCGACTTCGACAACATCAAGTACTTCGTCCGCTCGACCGAGAAGCAGGCGGCGACGTGGGACGACCTGCCCGAGGACATCAAGAACACGTATGACCGTCTCGGCATCCCCGAGGCCGAGAAGCAGCGTCTCGTCTCCGGTGTCGCGGCACAGTACGAGTCCGAGGTCGTCTACCACTCGATCCGTGAGGACCTCGAGGAGCAGGGCGTCCTGTTCCTGGACACCGACACCGCGCTCAAGGAGCACCCCGAGCTGTTCCGTGAGTACTTCGCGACGATCATCCCGGTCGGCGACAACAAGTTCTCCGCGCTCAACACGTCGGTGTGGTCCGGTGGATCGTTCATCTACGTCCCCAAGGGTGTCCACGTCGACATCCCGCTGCAGGCCTACTTCCGCATCAACACCGAGAACATGGGTCAGTTCGAGCGCACCCTGATCATCGCCGACGAGGACTCGTACGTTCACTACGTCGAGGGCTGCACGGCGCCGATCTACTCCAGCGACTCGTTGCACTCCGCAGTCGTCGAGATCGTCGTCAAGAAGGGCGCCCGCGTCCGCTACACGACGATCCAGAACTGGTCGAACAACGTCTACAACCTGGTCACCAAGCGCGCCGTCTGCGAAGAGGGCGCGACGATGGAGTGGGTCGACGGCAACATCGGCTCCAAGGTCACCATGAAGTACCCCGCGGTCTACCTCATGGGCGAGCACGCCCGTGGCGAGACGCTCTCGATCGCCTTCGCCGGCGAGGGCCAGCACCAGGATGCCGGCGCCAAGATGGTGCACGCTGCGCCCAACACGTCGAGCTCGATCCTGAGCAAGTCCGTCGCGCGCAACGGTGGACGTACGTCCTACCGGGGCCTGCTTCAGGTGCTCGAGGGCGCCGAGGGCTCGGCCAGCACGGTCAAGTGCGACGCGCTGCTGGTCGACCAGATCAGCCGCTCGGACACCTACCCGTACGTCGACGTCCGCGAGGACGATGTGACGCTGGGCCACGAGGCGACCGTGTCCAAGCTCAGCGACGACCAGCTCTTCTACTTCATGTCACGTGGCATGGAGGAGGACGAGGCCATGGCGATGATCGTGCGCGGATTCGTCGAGCCGATCGCGCGCGAGCTGCCGATGGAGTACGCGCTCGAGCTGAACCGCCTGATCGAGCTCCAGATGGAGGGCGCTGTCGGATGACCATCGCACCCGAAACTTCCAAGACCAGCTTCCAGGACCTGTCCCAGGCTCTTGAGCTGGCTCCCGTCGAGTCGCACCTGCACCCGGAGGGGTCCTTCGACCTCGCCGATCACGCGGTGCCGACCGGTCTCGAGGAGATCTGGCGCTTCACCCCGCTCAAGCGTCTCCGCGGACTGCACCAGGACACCCCGCTGGACGGTGACGACTTCACGATCGAGGTCGAGGCCGCCGAGGGCGTCACCGCTGTCTCGGTGCCTGCTGCCGACTCCGCACGTGGCGCGTCGGGTTACATCCCGGTTGACCGCGTGTCGGCCCGCGCCTGGGAGGCCACTCGCTCGGTCTTCGAGGTGACGATCCCGGCCAACGTCGAGGTCGACGAGCCGACGACGATCCGGCTGCACGGCGGCGGGTTGGAGAAGGCCGCGGCCGGGCACCTGCTCGTCCGCGCCGGCCAGTTCTCCAAGGCCGTCGTGATCGTCGACTACGACGGGTCCGCAACGTGGGCTGAGAACATCGAGGTCGTGCTCGAGGACGGCGCACAGCTGACCTTCGTGACGATCCAGGACTGGAACGACGACAGTGTCCACGTCGTCACCCAGCACGCGCGGGTCGGTCGTGATGCCCAGCTGCGGCACATCGCCGTCTCGCTCGGCGGTGACGTCGTTCGCGCCAGCACCTCGGCGGACTACCACGGCACCGGCGGCAGCGTCGAGATGCTCGGCGTCTACTTCGCTGATGCCGGCCAGCACATCGAGCACCGCTTGTTCGTCGACCACACGGCACCGCGCACCAAGAGCAACGTCGAGTACAAGGGCGCCCTGCAGGGCAAGGACGCCCACACGGTCTGGATCGGCAACGTCCTGATCCGCAAGGAGGCCGAGGGCATCCTGACGTACGAGAGCAATGACAACCTCGTGCTGACCGATGGCGCCAAGGCCGACTCGGTGCCCAACCTCGAGATCGAGACCGGTGAGATCGAGGGCGCGGGACACGCGTCCACGACCGGCCGCTTCGACGACGAGCACCTGTTCTACCTGCAGAGCCGCGGAATCGAGGAGGAGGACGCCCGACGCCTCGTCGTCCACGGCTTCTTCAACGACATCATCCGGCGCATCGGCGTCCCGTCCCTCCAGGAGCGCCTGATCGCCTCCATCGAGGAGGAGCTCGCCGAGCACGTAGGACGACTCGCATGAGCTTCGTCGCTGCCGCCGCCCTCGCGGACGTTCCCCAGGGCGGTGTGCTGGCGGTCGAGATCGACGGCACCGAAGTCGCGCTGATCCGCGACGGCGACGACGTCTATGCCCTGCATGATGAGTGCTCGCACGCCTCGATCCCGCTCTCGGAGGGTGACGTCGAAGGTTGCGAGATCGAGTGCTGGCTGCACGGATCACGCTTCGATGCCCGCACCGGCAAGCCGGTCAACCTACCTGCCACACAACCCGTACCCACTTACACGACACAGATCGAGGGAGACACCGTCATGGTCGACCTCTCGACACCCAGGAGCTGAAGACACATGGCAACACTTGAGATCAAGGACCTGCACGTCTCGGTCAAGACCGAGGAGGGCGACAAGGAGATCCTCAAGGGGGTCAACCTGACGGTCCGCTCCGGTGAGGTGCACGCCATCATGGGGCCCAACGGCTCCGGCAAGTCGACACTGGCCTACTCCATCGCCGGCCACCCCAAGTACGACGTCACCAGCGGGTCGGTGACCCTCGACGGCGTCGACATCTTGTCGATGACTGTCGACCAGCGTGCCCGTGCCGGACTGTTCCTCGCGATGCAGTACCCCGTCGAGGTTCCCGGGGTCTCGGTCGCCAACTTCCTGCGCACCGCGAAGACCGCGATCGACGGCGAGGCTCCCAAGCTGCGCACGTGGATCAAGGACGTCAACGAGGCGCTCGAGCGTGTGACGCTGGGCAAGGAGTTCGCTCAGCGCAGCGTCAACGAGGGCTTCTCCGGTGGCGAGAAGAAGCGTCACGAGGTCGCCCAGCTCGAGCTGCTCAACCCCACGTTCGCGGTGCTCGACGAGACCGACTCGGGTCTGGACATCGACGCGCTCCGCGTCGTCTCCGACGGCGTCAACCGCTACAGCGAGCAGGGCGATCGTGGAGTGCTGCTGATCACGCACTACACGCGCATCCTGCAGTACATCAAGCCCGACTACGTCCACGTGTTCGTTGCGGGCCGTCTGGCCGAGAGCGGTGGGCGTGAGCTCGCCGACCAGCTCGAGGCTGAGGGCTACGACAAGTACGTCAAGGCCGCGGCTCAGGCATGACCGTTGTCGAGGGCACCCAGACGTACGACGTCGCCAGGATCCGGGAGGACTTCCCGATCCTGGGGCGTCACCTGGCCGGCGACCTCCCGTTGGTCTACCTCGACAGTGCCAACACTTCGCAGAAGCCGCGCCAGGTCATTGACGCGATCGACGACCACTACCGGCTGCACAACGCCAATGTGGCTCGCGCGATGCACCAGCTCGGCACCGAGGCAAGCGCGGCCTTTGAGCTGGGTCGCGACAAGGTCGCGGCATTCATCGGCGCTCCGAGCCGCGACGAGGTCATCTTCACCAAGAACGCCTCCGAGGCGCTCAACCTGGTCGCCCGCACGCTGGGCGACTCGGGTCGGATCGGCGCGGACCACCAGATCGTGATCAGCGAGATGGAGCACCACTCCAACATCGTGCCGTGGCAGCAGCTCAGCCAGCGCACCGGCGCGAGCCTGCGCTGGTTCGGCGTCACGGACGAGGGTCGGCTCGACCTCGACGACATCGACACGCTGATCACCGAGCAGACCGCCGTCGTCTCGGTCACGTGGGTCTCCAACATGCTGGGCACGATCAACCCGCTCGACGAGATCATCGCCAAGGCGCACGCTGTCGGCGCCCTGGTCGTCGTCGATGCATCGCAGGCCGTGCCACAGATGCCGGTCGACGTGGCCGCGCTCGGTGCGGACTTCGTGGCGTTCACGGGCCACAAGATGGTCGGCCCGACCGGCATCGGAGTCCTGTGGGGTCGCTACGACCTGCTCGCCGAGCTGCCGCCGTTCCTCGGTGGTGGCGAGATGATCGAGACCGTCACGATGGCCGGCTCGACGTACGCTGCGCCACCCTCACGCTTCGAGGCCGGCACCCCGCCGATCGCGCAGGCCGTGGGCCTCGGCGCGGCAGCCGACTACCTGACGGCGGTCGGCATGGATGCCATCGCGGCGCACGAGCAGGAGATCACCGCCTACGCCCTCGGCGCGATGCAGGAGATCGACGGCCTGCGGATCGTCGGGCCCACCGATGCTGTCGCACGCGGGGGAGCGATCAGCTTCACGCTGGGCGACATCCATCCGCACGACGTGTCGCAGCTGCTGGACTCCCGCGGCGTCGCGGTGCGCGCCGGTCACCACTGCGCCAAGCCGGTGCACCAGAGGTTCGGCGTGCAGTCCACGACCCGCGCGTCCTTCTACCTCTACACGACCCGCGAGGAGATCGATGTGATGGTCGAGGCGTTGCACCACACGAAGAAGTACTTCGGAGGTTGAGACATGACTGATGCCACCAACGTCGATGCGCTGTACCAGGAGATCATCCTGGACCACTACAAGCGACCCCACGGCGCCGGACTTCGCGAGCCTTTCGAAGCCGAGGTCCACCACGTCAATCCGTCCTGCGGCGACGAGATCACCCTCCGCGTCCACCTCGATGGCGAGACCGTCGCGGACGTTTCCTACGACGCCCAGGGCTGCTCGATCAGCCGGGCATCGACCTCGGTGCTCAACGACCTGATCGTCGGCAAGAGCATCACCGAGGGCATGGCCGTCCTGGACGAGTTCAACACCTTGATGCACGGCAAGGGCAAGATCGAGCCCGATGAGGACATCCTCGAGGACGGCATCGCCTTCGCCGGCGTCGCCCAGTTCCCGGGGCGCATCAAGTGCGCCCTGCTGGGCTGGATGGCCTGGAAGGATGCCGTTTCACAGGCACTCGTCACGACTTCTTCGACCACCACAGCGTCAACCACAGGAGAGACCCCATGACCACTGATCACTCCGACTTCCCGAACGTCGACCTCGAGGCGGCGGTCCAGCCCAAGGGCGCCACCACGAAGGAAGACATCATCGAGGCCATGAAGGATGTCGTCGACCCCGAGCTCGGCATCAATGTCGTCGACCTCGGCCTGGTCTACGGCGCGGACGTCGACGAGCACAGCAACACCGTGCTGTCGATGACCTTGACCTCGGCGGCCTGCCCGTTGACCGACGTCATCGAGGACCAGACGCGCGCTGCCCTCGACGGCCTGGTCAACGACTTCCGGATCGAGTGGGTCTGGATGCCGCCGTGGGGCCCGGACAAGATCACCGACGACGGTCGCGAGATGTTGCGGGCGCTCGGCTTCAACATCGGCTGACCACCCGGCTCTGGAGCTTGTCGAAAAAATTCGTCGGCACTCGGCGCCCTTTCGACAGGCTCGAGGGCCGGTGTGTGCGGACGCACAGTCGATGCGGTCGGGAACAGGCCGGGCAGCCCGTACAGTGGAGGGGTGCCTTTCTATCAGCGGGAGTGACGCAGGCGTCTGTTCGCCTGCCCATTCGCACACCCTGATCTGAAGGAAATTCCCACCATGCTCACCATCTCCAATGTGGAGCTGCGCTTCGGCGCCCGCGTCCTGATGTCCGATGTCTCGTTCCGCGTGGACAAGGGCGACAAGGTCGGCCTCGTCGGCCGCAATGGTGCTGGCAAGACGACGTTGACCCGGATGCTCTCGGGCGATGGATTGCCTGCCGCCGGCTCGATTACGTCGTCGGGAAAGATCGGCTACCTGCCGCAGGACCCCAAGTCCGGCGATCTGGCCACGACCGCCCGCGACCGCATCCTCGGGGCCCGAGGGCTCGACGAGGCGCTGACCGCGATGCGCAAGGCCGAGATCGACATGGGCTCGCCCGACCCCGAGATCGCCGAGAAGGCCATGCGTGCCTACACCCGCGCGGACGCGACCTTCGGCGCTGGCGGTGGCTACGCGGCCGAGTCCGAGGCCGCGACGATCGCGAAGGCGCTCGGCCTGCCGGACCGGGTGCTGGATCAGCCGCTGTCGACTTTGTCGGGTGGCCAGAGACGACGCATTGAGCTGGCTCGCATCCTGTTCTCCGATGCCGACACGCTGCTGCTCGACGAGCCCACCAACCACCTGGACGCCGACTCCGTGGTCTGGCTGAGGGGCTTCCTCAAGACCTTCTCCGGCGGCATCGTGATCATCAGCCACGATGTCGAGCTGATCGAGGAGACCGTCAACAAGGTCCTCTACCTCGACGCGAACCGCGCCACCATCGACATCTACAACATGGGCTGGAAGTCGTACGTCAAGCAGCGCGAGGCCGACGAGCACCGTCGCAAGCGCGAGCGGACGCTCGCGGTCAAGAAGGCTGACCAGCTCACGAGCCAGGCCAACAAGTTCCGCGCCAAGGCGTCCAAGGCCGCAACTGCCCAGCAGATGCTGCGCCGGGCCGAGCAGCTCGTCTCGGGCCTCGAGGGCGAGCGCGTGCAGGACAAGGTCGCGAACATCAAGTTCCCCAAGCCCGCCCCCTGCGGCAAGACCCCGCTCATGGCGGAAGGTCTGTCCAAGTCTTACGGCTCGCTGGAAATCTTTACCGACGTCGACCTGGCGATCGACAAGGGCAGCCGGGTTGTCGTGCTGGGACTCAACGGTGCTGGCAAGACGACGCTGCTGCGCATCCTCGCTGGCACGCTCGAGGCCGACACGGGTGACATCCTGCCGGGCCACGGGCTCAAGATCGGATACTTCGCGCAGGAGCACGAGACCCTCGACACCTCGCGCACTGTGCTGGAGAACATGCAGGCGAACGCACCCCAGCTCACCGACACCGAGGCGCGCAGTGTGCTCGGCTCGTTCCTGTTCAGCGGCGATGACACGTCCAAGCCGGCCGGCGTGTTGTCCGGCGGCGAGAAGACCCGGCTGGCGTTGGCCAGCCTGATCGTGTCGAGCGCCAACGTCCTGATCCTCGATGAGCCCACCAACAACCTGGACCCTGCGTCCCGCGCGGAGGTCCTGCGTGCCATCCGGACGTACGAGGGTGCCATCGTGCTCGTCTCGCACGATGAGGGCGCCGTGCTGGCTCTGGAGCCCGACCGTGTGCTGCTGCTGCCCGACGGCGACGAGGATCTCTGGTCCGACGACTACGCCGACCTGGTCAGCCTCGCGTAGCGACTCCTGACGGGGAGCCAGCGCGGGTCGGTGGGCTATTCGGCGGTGTCTCGGTTCCACTGTGGGCCGGCTGCGGAGAAGAACAGCAGGACGGATCCGGCGGCGACTCCGGTCGAGGCAGCCGCAGTGGCGCTGTCAGAGGCCAGCGCAGGGATCGCGCCGACGACCGAGATGACGATCATGCTTGTCGCCAGCCACCGGAAGACCGGCATCGTGAATGCGCGGGCAAACGGCAGGAAGTGGGCGCCGACGACGAAGACCACCCAGACAAGGACTGTGTCAGGTCGGTCGAGGACGTTGCTGATGAATGCCGCACCGAGGGGGATCGCGACGATCATCACCGAAACCGCAACCCCATACGTGCGCAACGCCGAGCGGCTGGGTAGCGCCTGTTGCACCTCGGGGCCACGTAGGACGACGAACCAGATGATGACGGCGAACGCCGCGGCCGCACCGATGCGCCAGACCAGCGATGCGGGCACCTGTCCAGCGTTGGCGAGCACGAACACCAGACCGGCAATCGCGCCGATGATCGAGCCGATGGGTCGTGTGCGCATTGAGTCGAGTCAACACCATGGGTGTCGCCCACGCCACGCGTGACAGGTCTCGCCGGCCGGGGGTGGCTGGTCCGTGCGGTGGTGTCGAGAACCGCCCTTGTGGTTCGCTGGGCACGTGCCTGAGGATCGTCCGAACAGTGAAGCGCGCGCCCTCGGTGACGCGGATGACAGCCTGGCCGAGATCGTCGATGCCATCAAGGTGTTGGCCAGGCTGCATCCCGACGTGACCAGTATCAGTGTGACCAGCGGTCAGCGGTCGATCACGGTCGCCAGACCAGAGCACACGGCGCCGGTTGGCGGGCAGAGCCCAGCGGCCCGCGAGACCCCGACCCGCACTCAACCAGGCGCGACCACGGCACCTCCGGCCGAGGACGATCAACCCGCTGCGCGACACAGACGCGCCCCGTAGCCGGATCCGTCCCGCGGTCGGTGGGTCGGTTCTAGCGCGGGACCGTGACCTCGAGAGCTGCGCCGCCGAACCCGTTCTCGGTGTCCCTGCCCTCGACAGTCACGACATCGACGTCGTCGGGGATCTCAAGGTTGCTCTGGGTGCGTGTCACAGGCTGCTCGTCGGCGTGATCGTGGTCCAGCGTGTGCTCGCCGAGCACATTCCCGCTCGCATCCATGACCCGCCAGCCGTCGGCGTACCGCTGCGGGCTGTCGTACTCCGAGCTGAGGGTCACGTCCAGCGACCAGGATCCGTTGCTATCGCGCTCGAGCACGGCGCGGAGGACGTCTGGGTGGTCGGCGTTCTTGGTGTCGGGTTCCAGATCCGTGGACGCGCTGGCCGAAGCACCCGATGGTGCGCTGGCCTCGGAATCCGACGAGCTCGCACCACAGCCAGCCAGCATCAAGGCCAGACCCAGGGCAGCGCCCACGGCCAGCGCGACTCGATGCGGGATTTTGTGGTCGGCGTTCGCGGTGCGAGTCATGTCCTCAATCGTGCCAGCCGACCGGTCACCGGGCCCGTTTGGAATCCCCCGGATAGGCAGCAGATCGGCCACTGGCCGGGTCGTCAGCCTGGCTTGACAGGCTTGGACTGCTCGGCGAAACCGTCGATCCGGGTCGGACTGAGCCGTTCCTTGGCCTCGGCCCGGGCAAACCAGAAATAGCCGACGACGGCCAGCAACGCGAAGAACCACCACTGCAGCGCATAGAAGAAGTGCGGCCCCTGGCCCCGCTCAGGAGTGGGTTCGGCCGCGAGGGGTGTCGACGGCGCCGGACTTTCGGTCCGCAGGTTCAGGTAGCCATTGAGCAACGGCTGTGGGACCAATGAGGACATGGCATCGCTCGAGATCGCTCGGACCTGACCGTCGAGTGGTTTGACCGCGTTGCCGCCAGCCCCATTGTTCTGACGCAGCCAGCCCACGATCGTCACCTCGCCGCTGGGCGGTGGTGGCACGACCGGGTGTGCGACGTTGTTGGCAGTTTCCTGCCAGCCGCGGTCGACCAGGATCGCTCGGCCGGATGGCAGCACGAGTGGGGTCACTACGTCGACGCCGGGCGCCCCGTCGCGGGTCGTGAACTTGACCGTGACCTGGTGCTCGACGTCGTACGTTCCGGTGGCCCGCACCCGGGTGAACTCGGTGTCACCATTGACCACGTCGCCCGGCTCGAGTGCTGTCTCGATGTCGATCGGATCGGTCTTGAGGTGCGTCGTGATGATCTTGTTCTGGTCCAACCGATGCTCGAGTCGATGGAACTGCCACAACCCCAGACGGGTGCAGACGGCGGCGAGCAGGATGACGAAGATCGCGAATCCGATCCAGCGTCCACTCAACAGGAAGCGGTACACAGGTCGAAGGTAGTTGTCAGCACCAACTCCACCGCTGCCGGGTTGGTCGAACGCGCCTAGGATGGGCGACATGGAGTTGATCGATGGACATGGCCGGGTCGCCACAGACCTGCGCGTCTCGCTGACCGATCGCTGCAACCTCCGCTGCCAGTACTGCATGCCTGCCGAGGGTCTGGACTGGATGCCGACCGAGGAGACGCTCACTGACACCGAGCTCATGCGCCTGATTCGCATCGGTGTCGAGATCTTGGGCATCCAGGACGTCCGATTCACAGGTGGTGAGCCGCTGCTGCGTCGCAGCCTGCCCGACCTCGTCGCCGCGACCAAGGCGCTGCCTTCCAAGCCGCGCACGGCCATGACGTCGAACGGGCTCGGCCTCAAGCACACTGCCAAGGCGCTGGCCGCGGCCGGACTTGATCGGGTCAACATCAGCCTCGACACGACCGATCCGGCGACCTTCGAGAAGATCACCCGCCGCAACCGCCTGCACGACGTCATCGATGGCCTGGCCGCCGCTCGCGACGCCGGTCTCGTACCGGTCAAGGTCAACGCTGTGCTGCTGCGCGGGATCAATGATGGCGAAGCGCCCGATCTGCTGCGCTGGTGCATGAAGCACGACTACGAGCTGCGCTTCATCGAGCAGATGCCGCTCGACGCGCAGCACGGCTGGAACCGCGAGGCCATGGTCACGGCAGAGGAGACCCTGACCCTGCTGGGTCAGCACTTTGAGCTGACTGGTCTCGATGGCCGTGGTTCGGCCCCGGCTGAGAAGTTCCTCGTCGATGCCGGACCCCATACGGTCGGGATCATCGGATCGGTCACGCGGCCGTTCTGCGGCGACTGCAACCGCGTACGCCTGACCGCCGACGGCCAGATCCTCAACTGTCTGTTCGCCCGCGAGGAGTCCGACCTGCGTGCCGCGCTGCGTACCGGGGCCTCCGACGAGGAGATCGCCCGACACTGGGCGGCCGCGATGATGACCAAACTGCCCGGGCACGGCATCGACGACCCCGCATTCCTGCAGTCATCGCGCCCGATGTCGTCCATCGGCGGCTAGGCGGCCCTCAGGCCCTGTTCAGGGGCCTGCGGGATCGGGGGAGGGCGTGGTCTCCTTCCAGAAGCCACGGGCCGACAGGAACGCTCGGAGCGTCTTCTCGTGCTCGTCGCACGCCAGCCAGATCTTGCGCCGCTCGGGCGTGTGGATCTTCGGGTTGTTCCACAGCACCTGGTGCCGCGCCTGCTCGGTGCAGTCCTTGGCCGAGCAGGTCAGGCCATCACTCACGATCGAGCGGCGGGGTCTGCGGCGCCTCGATCTGGCCCTTGGCCTCGGGACCGAACGGCGACGGCCCGGAGCCCTTCTTGCGCACGCCTGCATTGGCCAGGATCACCGAGGTGTAGGGCAGGAACACCGCGCCGGCGAAAAGGATCCAACCGATGCGTGACCACGGGGATGGGACGGCGGTCAGCAGGATCACGCCACCGACGAAGCACAAGGTGCGGATCGCCATCGAGATTGCGTAACGCTTCTCACGGCGACCTCGGTCCTCACTCTGGGACTCGGCGGCCGTCGTGATCGAAAAGACCTGCTGCTTGCGCGGTTCGTTCGGCACAACTCCATGGTACGTCGCATGTCGCGACCTGTCGGATCGGAACGGGGTGCTCGCGGCCTGACGGGGGATGGTCGTACGCTCTGGACATGACTGATCGCACCTACCGAGTCACCGAGATCGTCGGGACCTCACCGGACGGCATCACCGAAGCCGTCGACAACGGGATCAAACGGGCCTCCAAGACCCTGCGCCACCTCGACTGGTTCGAGGTCACCGACATCCGGGGACAGGTCACCGACACCGACGTCTCGCACTACCAGGTCACGATGAAGCTGGGCTTCCGGCTCGAGGACGACGAGTGATCTAGTCGGTCGAGCCGAACCGGCGCAGCAGCGCCGCGCCACCCGACAGTGCGACGACCAGCCCGCCGTAGACGTACGTCGTCGCGGCCAGGCCGATGTGTGGGGCGGCGACGCCCGCAGCCACGGCCGGGACGCCGAACGCCACGTAGCTGACCACGAACACCGCGGCGAACAGCTCGGCGCGCTCGTGGGGGCCCACGGTCGACGTGATCGACCGCATGATGCCCAGGAACGCCGTGCCGAACCCGGCCCCAGTGACCACGGCCGCCGCGATGAAGCCCCACAGCGTCCCGCCGGCCAGCGCGGCGAGGGTCAGGGCCGTGCCGATCGACAGTGCGCTGGTCCCGAAGATCGTGATCCGCCGGGCGGACTGGTGGCGCGCCACGAAGCAGGCCAATGATCCGACTCCGGTCAGGACCGCGACCACGAGCCCCTGCTCGACGTGGTTGGTGCCGCCCAGCTCGATCGCGACGATGGGTGCGCCCAGGGACAGGTACAGCCCGCCGGTGGCCCAGCCGGCAACCAGGGCGGGGCTGCTGCGCAAGAACGCCGCTCGCGCTGGCGGAGGAACTCCCACCCGGGGACGGAGCGATCCGAGCACCCCCTCGTGTCGGGGGGACGTCTCGGGAAGCAGCCAGACGGCGGCCGCCAGCACGGCGTACAGCGCGGACAGCGACCCGAACACCACGACGAGTGGGGCGGAGACGTACTCGAGCGCGACGCCGGCTAGCAGCGCGCCCACCGCCAGCCCACCGAGCGGTGCGACGCTGTTGAACGTCGCGGCGGCGCCTGGCCTGCGCTCGGGCTCCAGATCGACGACCGCTGCCGTGAGCGACGACAGCAGCAGACCGCTTGCGACACCCTGCACGATCCTGGCCAGGAACAGCAGCCCGACTGAGTCGGCGTGCCAGAACGCGACCATGCTGGCGGCCAGCAGGACGAAGCCGACCGAGATGACCGGGCGCCGCCCGATGTGGTCCGACAGCGAGCCCACGAGCAGCAGCGCCACCAGGAGCGCGATCGCGTAGACCGCGAAGATCCCGGTCAGTGTTGCCGAGGAGAATCCCAGCTGCTCCTTGAGCACCGGATAGAACGGCGACGGTGCGCTGGCCCCGGTCATCATCGCGACCAGCGCAGCGAGTGCCAGCACGAACCCGCCGCCGCGGATCCGGCTTCGCCCGGGGGAGGCCGCCAGCGCGGTCGCAGTCATGTCGGTCCTAGATCGGATGAGTTCGGCAAGTTCGGAACTGTCAATGTACGTTCCCGCGCCTACCCGACCACGTCCTCGGCGCAGACGACATGGCTGCTGCCTAGTCGGCAGCGTCGGCGGCCTCGACCTCTTCGCGGGTGATGCCGAGCAGGTAGACGATGGCATCCAGGTACGGCACGTTGACCGAGGTCCGGGCCTGGTCGCGGACCAGAGGTTTGGCGTTGAACGCGATGCCCAGCCCGGCCGCCGCGAGCATGTCCAGATCGTTGGCGCCGTCACCGATCGCGACGGTGTTGCGGACCGGGATGCGGGCCTGATCGGCGAAGCGACGCAGCGCCTCGGCCTTGCCGGCGCGGTCGACGATCTCGCCGACGATTCGGCCGGTCAGTCGACCGTCGACGACCTCGAGCTGGTTGGCGGCGAAATAGTCGATGTCGAGCTCGGTCGCGATCCGCTCGATGATCTGCGTGAATCCGCCGCTGACCAGTGCGAATCGATAGCCGAGCCGCTTGAGGGTTCGGATCATGGTCCGTGCGCCCGGCGCATAGGTCAACGACTCGTACACCTCGTCGAGCGCGGACTCCTGGACACCGGCGAGCAGTGCCACGCGGGCGATCAGCGACTCGGAGAAGTCGATCTCTCCGCGCATCGCCGACTCAGTGACGGCGGCGACCTCGGCCTCGAAGCCGGCATGGGCCGCGATCATCTCGATGACCTCGCCCTGTATCAAGGTCGAGTCGACGTCCATCACGACCAGGCGCTGGGCGTGGCGGAGGATGCCGTTCTCCTGCACCGCGACGTCGACACCCTGCTCGTGTGCCACCGCGGCCAGGTCGGACTGCAGCAGGTCGGGATCTGCGCCGGAGACCTCCATCCGGATCGCAGTGACCGGATAGCGCGCCATCCGGACGATGCGGTCGATGTTGCCACCGTCGTCCTTGATGCGCTGTGCCAGCGCTGCCATCGCCGCGGGCCGCAGCGGCGCGCCGAGCACGACGACCTGCGAGCGACCGATCCGGCGGGGCCGGTTGTCGCCCGTGCCGTGCTCGACCGTGACCTCCAGGCCGAAGTCGGCACCCACGGCGCGCACGGTGCCGTCTAGTCCGGGCTGGTCCTCCGGGACGGTCAGCAGGGCACTCAGAATGAGCCGTCCACGGACGACGAGCTGTTCGATGTCGATGACTTCGACCCCGAACGGCTCGAGCGCGGAGAACAGGCGCGTCGTGACACCGCTCTGGTCAGGACCCGTGAGGGTCACCAGGACGGTGGGGTCGGTGAAGTGCAGGGTCGGCACAGGTTCGGTCATCGCACCCGAGGCTATCGCTGACCGCATCCGGCTCCGCGATAGGTTGACACCACCGCCACCAAAACACCACCTGGAGGGTGCATGCCTGCGGCTTTCGAGCTCTCGAAGGTGAGTGTCGTACGTCCCGGCAAGGTCCTGCTCGACCATGTCAGCTGGACCGTCGAGGAAGACCAGCGCTGGGTCGTGCTCGGCCCAAACGGCGCCGGCAAGACGACACTCATGCAGATCATCAGCGCGACGGCTCATCCGTCGAGCGGCAAGGTACGGATCCTGGGCAGCAAGCTCGGCAAGGTCGACGTCTTCGAGCTGCGCACCCGGATCGGGCACACCAGCACCGCGGTCGCCGACCGCATCCCCCCGGGCGAGTCCGTCAGCAACACGATCATGTCCGCCGCGCACGCCGTGCTGGGGCGTTGGCAGGAGCAGTACGACGACGAGGACCGCGCCCGGGCCAGGCAGATGATGGGCGAGATGGGCATCACGGCACTGGCGGACCGTACCTTCGGGACGCTGTCCGAAGGAGAGCGCAAACGCGTCCTGATTGCTCGCGCGCTGATGACGGACCCCGAGCTGCTGCTGCTCGACGAGCCCGCCGCCGGACTCGACCTGGGCGCTCGTGAGGACCTGATGAGCAGCCTCGAGATGCTGTCCAACTCGCCCGAGGCCCCGGTCCTGGTCATGGTGTCGCACCACGTCGAAGAGATCCCGGTCGGTTTCACCCACGTGTTGTTGCTGCGGGATGGCAAGGTGGTCAGCCAGGGTCCGATCGAGTCGACGCTGACAGGCGAGACGCTCAGCGCGACCTTCGGGTCGCGCATCCAGTTGACGCGGGACGGTGGACGCTACGCCGCTCGTCGGGCAGCATACGGACACCGGGCCGACAACACAGGGGAGGCACGATGATCGACTGGATGCAGGATCACGCGTGGGCCACATGGCTTGGCATTGCCGTAGTGCTGGCGTTGGTCGAGCTGCTCAGCCTCGACCTCGTGCTGTTGATGTTTGCCCTCGGGGCACTCGCAGCCGCCGTCGTGACCGGCCTCGGCGGTCCGCTGTGGCTCGCCATCGTGGTGTTCATCCTTGTCACGGTTGCCCTCGTGCTGCTGGTACGCCCGCCGCTCGTCGCGCGGCTGCACGATGGACCCACTCTCATGACGGGCCACCAGGCGCTGGTCGGCCACACCGCGATCGTGGTCGAGCCGGTCGACCACCGTCAGGGCCGGGTCCAGCTGTCCGGCGAGCTGTGGTCGGCGCGGACCCAGCTCGACGCTGAGTCGTTCGACACCGGAACCGAAGTACTTGTCACGCGGATCGATGGCGCCACCGTCATCGTCACCGCAGCAGCCACCACCAAGGAGTCCTGATGTCCGCAGCACTTGTCGTGCTCATCCTTCTAGCCGTCCTGGCGATCTCGGTCGTCTCGATGACGGTCAAGATCGTCCCGCAAGCCAGATCCGGCATCGTCGAACGTTTCGGCAAGTACCGCACGACGCTGTCGGCGGGCCTGAACATCGTGGTGCCGTTCATCGACAAGGTGCGCTACGTCATCGACCTGCGCGAGCAGGTCGTCTCGTTCCCCCCGCAGCCCGTCATCACCGAGGACAACCTGGTCGTCTCGATCGACACGGTCATCTACTTCCAGGTCACCGACCCGGTCGCGGCGACGTACGAGATCGCCAACTACATCCAGGCGATCGAGCAGCTGACCATGACGACGCTGCGCAACATCACGGGTGGCATGAGCCTGGAGCATGCGCTGACCAGCCGAGACCAGATCAACTCGGGCCTGCGCGGCGAGCTCGACAGCGCGACCGGCAAGTGGGGCATCCGCGTCAACCGGGTCGAGCTCAAGGGCATCGACCCGCCGCCCTCGATCATCGACGCGATGGAGCAGCAGATGCGCGCCGAGCGCAACAAGCGCGCGGCAATCCTGACCGCCGAGGGCGAGCGTCAGTCGGCAATCCTCATGGCTGAAGGTCGCAAGCAGTCCGCGATCCTGACCGCCGAGGGCGACCGCCAGGCACAGATCCTCACGGCGCAGGCTGACCGGCAGGCGCAGATCCTGCGCTCGCAGGGCGAGGCACAGGCCATCCAGACCGTCTTCCAGGCGATCCACGACGGCAACCCCGATCAGAAGCTGCTGTCATACCAGTACCTCCAGATGCTGCCGAAGATCGCCGAGGGCAACAACGCCACGACGTGGATCATCCCGGCAGAGCTGACCAAGGCACTCGGCACGCTGGGTGGCACGCTCGGCACGATCCCGGTCGACGGCGGCGGCAGCAAGACCCGAATCGACTTCGACGAGCCGATCGAGGACGACCTCCAGCCGGACGCCGCGACCAATGAAGCGGTCCAGGAGGCCCTGAACGCCGCCAAGGCCGCCGAGACGACCATGAGCAAGCCGCCGGCGGCGCCCGAGAGCGGGACCCCGGAGCCTCCTCAGGCGTGACCTAGGCAGAACGAAGGGCGGGTCGGGACCACAGTCCCGACCCGCCCTTCGTCGTCTCCGTGCAGGTGACCCTGCGCGGAGTCAGTCCTGCTCGTCCTGCGTGGCTTCCTCGACCGTCAGCTCGGCGGCCGGGTCAAACTCGAGCCGCTCCTCGGGGATCGGTTCGCCGCTGCGCACGGATACGCCGTACGTGCCGTCGGCGAGCCGCTGCTCGGCCCGCTTCACTGCCTCCAGGCGCAGCCGGAAACCCTCCGCCAAGGCGTCGTCGACACCCTCGGCGGTCAGCTGCTCGGCGCTGTCGTCCGACTCCAGGTCGTCGTCCTGGGCCTCGCGGTTCTGTCGGCCGTCGGACTCCGTCGAGCGCAGGAGCGCGGTGAGTCGTTCGGTCTCGGCCTTCAACAGTTCTTTGGCTCGCTGGGCGTCCATGTGGGTCCTCGTCTCGTGGTGCGTGTGGCTCACTGTCCTCCGTCGGACTGCGAGCGACACAGCGGGGTCAGTGAGCGTACGTACCGCTGATGATGGCGCGGCCCAGCGTCTTGAACGCGAGGTTGAATCCCACGACGGCGGGAGAGGCCGAGCCATCCACGCCGAGCCGGTCCTCGCCGACAGCGTGCACGACGAACATGTAGCGGTGGATCTGGTCGCCCGGCGGGGGAGCGGCGCCCATGAAGCCCATCCCGCCACCGTCATTGCGTACGTGAAAGGCGTCGCCGGGCAGCGTGTCGTCGGAGGCGCCAGCTCCGGTGGCCAGCTCCGTGACGTCGGCCGGGATGTCGACGGCGACCCAGTGCCAGAACCCCGACACGATCGGCGCGTCCGGATCGAAGCAGGTCACGACGAACGACTTGGTGCCCTCAGGTGCCCCGCTCCAGGTCAGGTGCGGAGAGGTGTCACCGAACTCGTTGACCTGGTTGTCGTTCAACGGCTGCCCCTCCGAGACGTCCGAGCTCGTCACGGTGAACGAGGCGGTGGACGGCAGCAATGGATAGGGATCGGGTGCGACGGGACGATCAAGGCTCATGCTGGCTAGGCTAGCCCGGTGGCCGAGATCGTACGACTTGACGACCTCGAGGATCCTCGACTCCGCGACTACGTCGACCTGAGGGACGTCCAGCTCCGTCTGCGGCTGGAGGCCGATCGCGGGCTGTTCCTCGCTGAGGGCGAGAAAGTCGTCAGGCGGGCGATCGAGTCGGGCCACCAGCCTCGCTCGTTCCTGATGTCGCCCCGGTGGCTCGAGGGCCTGGGAGACCTGCTGGCCATGACTGAGGCGCCGTGCTTCGTGCTCGACGACGCCTCGATCGAGCGGCTCACCGGATTTCACGTGCACCGTGGTGCGCTGGCCGCGCTCGAGCGACCCGTGGCGCGGTCCGCCAGCGACGTGCTCGCCGCGGCCACCCGCGTCGTCGTGGTCGAGGACCTGGCCGACCACACCAATGTGGGTGCGACGTTCCGTGCCGTCGCGGCCCTTGGCTTCGACGCGGTCCTGCTGTCTCCGCGCTGCGCCGACCCGCTGTATCGCCGGGCAATCAAGGTGTCGATGGGGTCGGTGTTCTGGCTCCCGTACGCCCGGGTGGACGACTGGTACGAGGCGCCCGCGCTGCTGCGTGAGGCAGGCTTCACGACGTACGCCATGACGCTGTCCGACGATGCCGTCCCGATCGACACCGTCCCGCACGACACACCTAGGCTCGCGCTCGTGGTCGGGTCGGAGGGGCACGGGCTGAGCCGGCACTGGGAGCAGTCCGCCGATCATCGAGTGACGATCCCGATGGCGGCGGACATCGACTCGCTCAACGTGGCGTCGTCCGTCGCCGTGGCCTGCTGGGAGCTGCGCAGACGATAGCGCCGGTCTACGCGAGGGTCAGCTGCCTCAGCCGCTCGGACCACGTCAGGACGGAATCGAGATAGCGTTCGGTGTCGTGGCGGGACGGTCGGAACGCGGTCGGGTGCGCAGCGGCGTCCCGGAGCCGCATCAGGCGCGCGACGTCAACCTCGTCGCTCACACTGAGCAGGTCGGCCTCGACGAGCAGGTCGATGAGCTTGCGACCGGGCGTCTGCAGAGCCAAGTCTGCGACGGTCCGACCGCGCCATCTGGGTCTGACAGCCCGGACGGCCGCAAAGTCGTCAACCGCCAGCCGCATCAGGGCCAGTGCGACATAGCCATTCCACGCCGAGACATGGGCCGGGCGCAGGGCACCGGCGTCAAAGCAGACGTGTGCGGCCTCCAGCTCGAAGGTTGCGGTCGACAGCAGATCTGACATCTCCTGGATCACGACATAACTGCGTCCGGCGATGAATCCGTCGTGCTCGAGCCGCTCCTCCTCCGCTGGCATCTCCAGGTGCGCGACCGCACACAAGGACAGGTAGCTCGCAACGGTCTGCCGGCTGGTCCGCTCGGGGTAGCCGGTGGCTCGCTCAACGAGAGACTCCAGGATCCGCATGTCATGAAGCTGCGGCTCGAGGAACGTCTCGTAGAGCGGCGCATATGCCTTGCGGAGCAACTGGTGCAGGATCCGGTTGCCGGCCTCGCTCATCTCATACATCGTCCACGCGGCGGTGGGGTGCCGCAGGTCGTCAAGGAATCCCACGGCGCGCAGGAATCGGACGAGCTGCGGGGCTTCTGGCCCGAAACCATTGGTCAACAGGTGATCCGCGGTGAACTTGCTGGGAGGGATCGTCGTCTGGACCAGTCGCAGCACGCGAGGAATCCACGCGACGTCCGACACGAATGGCATGTGTTGCTGCGGCACGGCCCCCCCTGCTCACCGATGAATGCTCATCAGAATCTAGCCCGTCCCGGGACGCTTGGCGACCCTTCGCGGGCTAGCGTTCGATGGCGGGATCGTCCACCAGGATCGTGATCGGCCAGTCGTCCGGATAGTTGTCAGCCAGGTCCTGGTGCTGCTTGTACAGCTTCTTGCGTGCCCTTTCGGGCAGTCTGTCTCCAAACACCGTACCGAACAGGTGGTCGGTCTCGTGCTGCAGGCATCGCGCGAGCAGGCCGTCGCCGACGAAGTCGACAGGTTGGCCGGACTCGTCGAATCCCGACACGTGGGCGCGGTCGGGACGTGCACAGCCGGTGAAGGCGCCCGGGAGCGACAGACAACCCTCGTCCTCGTCCTCCAGGTTGCGCTCCTTGCCCTCAGGCAGGTGCAGGACCGGGTTGCAGACCACTCCGGTCACCTGGTTGTTGTCATCGTCGGGGCAGTCGAACACGAAGACCTTGAGGTCCACGCCGACCTGGTTCGCGGCGAGGCCCACGCCCTTGGCGGCGTACATTGTGGCGACCATGTCGGCGACCAAGGTCGCGAGCTCGTCGTCGAAGACCGTGACGTCCTCGAGCTCTCGGTGCATGACGGGCGCGCCCCACCGGGTGATGGGACGCACGGATCCGCCTTCCGGCAGCGGACGGGACTGTGAATCGGACACGCTCTGGGCTCCTTCGCTCAGGACCTGCCACAGGTTACCGATCGGCCGACACGCGGCAACTGCTGGTCCTGCGATGTGAGGTCGAATACCATTGGTATGTCAAACTGCAACTCACAGTTACAGTTGGCAATGGGTGGGCACCTCAGTCCAACCCCAGACCTTCGAGGAGTTTCCTGTGGCCAGTCGCCGAGATCCCATGGGCATCGGACTGGCGGTGCTGAACCGCATCGCCAGCTCGCCGACCATCGACAAGCTCAAGCTGCGCAAGACGACCGAGCGGGCCGTGTACGAAGGCACCAAGGGCGGCTTCCGGGTCGCTGGTGCGACCGGCCGCGCGTTCAAGCGGGTCCAGGGCTCCGGTCGGCCCACACGGCTGTCCAGCACTTCAGACAGCGGCGTCTTCGACCTCGAGCCGACCGAGGACCAGCAGATGATCGTCGGCGTCATCCGGGAGTTCGCCGCCGAGGTGCTGCGTCCGGGCGCCACGGAGGCCGAGAATGCCAACGACACGTCCAAGGAGGTCCTCGCGCAGACCAGCGAGTTCGGACTGACGCTGCTCAACATCCCCGAGTCGCTCGGAGGCCTGTCCGAAGATCGGTCCGCCGTCACGGGTGTCCTGGTCGCCGAGGCGTTGGCCGACGGCGACATGGGTCAGGCCGTCGCGTGCCTGGCGCCCGCGGCGGTCGCCACGGCGATCTCGCTGTGGGGCTCGGACATGCAGCAACAGACCTACCTCCCGGCGTTCGCCGGCGACGACGTGCCCGCGGCGGCGCTCGCCGTCGCGGAGCCGCGTGCGCTGTTCGATCCGTTCGACCTCAGGACCACTGCGGTGAAGACCGACGAGGGCTACGTCCTCAACGGTCTGAAGTCCGCCGTCGTGCGTGGCAGCGAGGCAGAGGTGTTCATCGTCGCTGCCGACCTGGAGGGAAGTGGTCCGACGCTGTTCCTGTTCGAGTCCAGCGTCCCGGGTGTCACGATCGAGGCAGACCCCAGCATGGGTCTGCGTGCGGCGGGCCTGAGCCGTCTTGTGCTCAACGACGTGCATGTCCCGACCGATGCGGTCCTGGGCGACGGTGCGGCAGACGACTATCGCGAGTGCATCCGGCTCTCCCGTCTGGCGTGGGCCGGACTCGCGTTGGGTGCCGCCAAGGCAGTTTTGGACTACACCAAGGACTACGTCAAGACCCGATCTGCGTTCGGTGAGCCGATCGCACACCGGCAGGCCGTTGCGTTCATGGTCGCCAACATCGCGATCGAGCTCGAGGGCATGCGCCTGGTCACGCTCAAGGCCGCGTCGCGTGCCGAGCAGGGCATGGACTTCTCCCGCGAGGTCGCGCTGGCGCGCCGACTCACGGCCGAGTACGGCATGAAGATCGGCACCGACGGCGTCCAGCTGCTCGGTGGGCACGGCTTCGTCAAGGAGCACCCCGTGGAGCGGTGGTACCGCGACCTGCGGGCCGTCGGCCTGATGGAAGGAGCAGTCCTCGTCTGAGGGCGGAAAACACCATGATCAATCTCGAGACCCCCCGCAAGTTCCGGCCGTTCGTCAAGCAAGCGCACCAGGTCGCCGAGGAGTTCCTCCGGGCCAACTCCCGCAAGTACGACCTCGCCGAGCACGCGTACCCCAAGGAGCTCGACCTGCTCGCGTCACTCGTGGACGGCATGGGCGACTCCGGTCAGGGCCAGGGCGCCGGCGCTGCCGGTGTCGGCCGAGATGATGACGAAGCCGGCTCCAAGAAGGTCAGGAACGGCACCAACCTGTCATCGGTGCTCTCGATCATCGAGATGTGCTGGGCCGATGTGGGCCTGCTGCTCTCGATGCCCCGCCAGGGACTCGGCAACTCGGCGATCGCCGCAGTGGCCAATGAGGAGCAGCTCGAGCGGTTCAAGGGCACCTGGGCCTCGATGGCGATCACCGAGCCGAGCTTCGGCTCCGACTCCGCGGCCGTCACGACGACCGCGGTCAAGGACGGCGATGCCTACGTCCTGAACGGCGAGAAGATCTTCGTCACGGCAGGGGAGCGATCCGACTCCGTCGTCGTGTGGGCGACCCTCGACAAGGACCTGGGTCGCGCTGCGATCAAGTCCTTCCTGGTGCCCAAGAGCCTGCCCGGCATCCGGGTCGAGCGGCTCGAGCACAAGCTCGGCATCCGGTCGTCCGACACGGCCGTCATCGTCCTCGAGGACTGCCGGGTGCCAGCAGAGAACCTGCTGGGCAACGCCGAGATCGACACCAAGCAGGGCTTCGCCGGTGCCATGGCGACCTTCGACAACACTCGTCCGCTGGTCGCCGGCATGGCGGTCGGATGCGCGCGTGCGGCGCTGGAGGACACCCGGCGCCTGCTCGAGGAGGCCGGGGTCGTCATCGACTACGACCGCCCCGTCCAGTCACAGTCGTACGCTGCCGCAACCTTCATCGCGATGGAGGCCGACTGGGAGGCGGCGTTGCTGCTGACGCTCGAGGCGGCCTGGCTCGCCGACAACCGCAAACCCAACTCGATGGAAGCCTCGATGGCCAAGGCCAAGGCCGGTCGGGTCGGCAACGAGATCACGCTGCGGTGCGTCGAGCTCGTCGGCACGCTGGGCTACAGCGAGCACGAGCTGGTCGAGAAGTGGTCGAGGGACTCCAAGATTCTGGACATCTTCGAAGGCACGCAGCAGATCCAGCAGCTCATCGTTGCTCGGCGCCTGCTCGATCTCACCTCGTCACAACTGCGGTGATGCAGCGGGCGACCTGGCCGGTTCGTTAGGGTTCTGGCATGACCAGCGACCTGCCCAACGATCTCACCATCGACTACGAGCTGGCCAGGTTCCTGCGGCGAGTGCGTGCTCGGTCCATGCGGCAGCTTCCTGAGATTCATCCTGCGATGGACTACGGCATGTTGTTGTTCCTGCTGGCGATCTGTGACGCGCCCGACGGGATCCGGGGCTCGGAGCTGGCCGAGAGCCTTGACGTGCACAAGTCGACCGCAAGCCGGGCCGTTGCGGCTCTGGAGAAGATCGGGCTGGTCGCACGGGTGCCCGATCCCGACGATGGTCGCGCGCAGCTGCTGGTGGCCGAGCCGGCCGCGATCGCGAAGGTCGAGGCCTTTCGGCTGCGCGGGAGCGAGCGGCTGTCGACGCTGCTGTCCGACTGGACCCCGGACGAGGTCAAGGCGTTCGCGCGTAGCATGGCGCGGCTCAACGACACCGCTGACCAAATGCCGTGAGGATCTTCCACCTCGCCGTCGAGGAGGTCTGGTGGGCCGCCGAGGCCGCCGGGACGTACACCGTCTCGACGCTGGGCCTGGACCTGGCGGACGTGGGATTCATCCACTGCTCCCAGGCCGAGCAGGTGGCTGGCGTCCACCGTCGCCACTACTCCGCCGTCGTTGAGCCGCTGGTTCTGCTGACGATCGACACGGACCTGCTGACGTCGCCGTGGCAGCTGGACCCCGTCGAGGGTCAGGAGTTCCCGTTCCCGCACGTCTACGGCCCGATCAACACCGCTGCGGTCGTGGCGGCCGAGCCGTTCAGCTCAGCAGCATCGACTTGATCGCACGACGCTCGTCCATCGCCCGGTAGCCCTCGGCGACCTGGTCCAGCGGCAGGGTGAGGTCGAAGACGTCGCCGGGGGAGACGGTTCCGGCCAGCACGTCCGGCAGAAGCTCCTCGAGGTAGGCCCGGACAGGAGCGACGCCACCCGCGATGCCGATGTTGCGGCCGAACATCGACGGCAGATCGACGACCGCGTCGTGCGGGATGCCGACGTAGCCAATACGTCCTCCGGGACGGACACTGCGCATCGCCTGGTCCATGCTGTCCTTCGTGCCGACGCACTCCAGGACGTAGTCGGCACCGATGCCGTCGAAGATCTCACGCACGAGCGCGGCTCCGTCGCGGCCCCGCTCGGCCACGATCTCGTCGGCGCCGAAACGCTTCGCCACGGCCTGTCGGTCCTCGTGGCGCGACATCGCGACGACCTTGGCTGCCCCGAGTCGCTTCGCTGCGAGGACCGCGCTCAGACCGACTGCGCCGTCACCCACGACGACGACGTTGCTGCCGGGCGTGACACCGGCGGAGACCGCGGCGTGGTGTCCGGTCGGGAAGACATCGGAGAGCGTCAGAAGGTGGGCGACCATGGCCTGGTCAGGCTGGCTCGGCGTCGCCACGAGGGTGCCGTCGGCCTGTGGCACCCGGACGATCTCGCCCTGGCCGCCGTCGTTCTCGACACCCTGACGGTCCGAACGACCCCAGATCCCGCCGCTGGGGCAGGAGGTGTGGACGCCATGGCGGCACAGCAGGCAGGTGTTGTCGGAGTACATGAACGGGGCGATGACGAAGTCGCCGGTCTGGACTGTTGTGACCGAGGACCCGACCTGCTCGACGACACCGACGAACTCGTGGCCGATGCGTACGGGGCCGCCGCTCTTCTGGATTCCGCGATAGGGCCACAGGTCGGAGCCGCACACGCACGAGGCGACGACGCGGACGACCGCATCGGTGTCATGCAGCAGCTGCGGGTCGGGGGCGTTGTCGAGGCGGATGTCACGGGGGGCGTGGAGAACGGTTGCGCGCATGCACCCCATTGTGACAGCGACCCCATGTGACAGGATCGTTCGCATGACTGACAAGCCTGAGATCGACTTCATCGAGGGTCCTGCACCCACCGAGCTCCAGATCACCGACCTGATCGTCGGCGACGGCGCCGAGGCGGTGCCCGGCGGACTCGTCGACGTGCACTACGTCGGCGTCGAGTTCGACACGGGCGAGCAGTTCGACGCCTCCTGGGACCGCGGCCAGTCCGCGAAGTTCCCCCTCCCGCAGCTCATCGGGGCGTGGCAGCAGGGCATCCCCGGCATGAAGGTCGGCGGACGCCGCCAGCTCGTGTGCCCGCCCGAGCTCGCCTACGGCCCCGCCGGCGGAGGCCACCGCCTCTCCGGCAAGACGCTCGTCTTCGTGATCGACCTGCTCGGCGTCTAACCCCGTCCGTGGTTTACCAGGAGAACCAGGTAAACCTCACTTCTCCAGGCAAATTCGCCTGGAGAGCTGAGGGTCTACCTGGTTCTCCTGGTAAACCGTCGTGGGCTTGGGAGACCCCTCTCAGAGGGTGTCGACGAGCGCGGTGACGCGCTTGACCGAGACAGGGAACGCGGTCCGAAACTGTTGGGCGAGCAGACCCAGGCGGAGTTCCTCGAGTGCCCAGCGCACGTGCTGGACCTCGGGGGTCAGACGCGCCCAGGTCGACAACCCAGCCGTACGCTCGTGGAATTGCGCCTCGAGCTCCTGGGTCGCGAGCAGATCATCGGTCAGAGGTGTCGTGAGTCTGCGTCGCGAGGCCTCGAGGTACATCGGCAGTCGTCGCAGCTGCGCAACACCGGCGTCGCGAATGTAGCCGCGATAGACCAGCCACGACAACTGGACCCGGACGTCCTCGCCGGCCTCGGTCGGCGGCGTCGGCGTGACCTCGCCCCACGCTCGCAGCACTTCGACCACCGAGCGCACGGCTTGCTCGGTCTCCGCGTAGACATCGGCCCGGAGGGCCTCGCGCAGCGCCTCGAAGGACTCCTCGTCCCACGCTGGTCCGCCGTGCCGCACGACCAGCGCCTCGATTGCCGCCAGCCAACACTCCTCGATCACGGCCGCCGCATCCTTGTGCGGCCCGGTCGAGAGCAACAGCTTGGCGTGCAGGTCCAGCGCCCGCCCGAGCTGCGGCACGGGGGTCGGTAGCACGAACGACAGCAGCCGGGCCTGCCCCTTGATCATCGCCACGGCCTGCTCGGCGGGTGTGTCGAGGACTCGCAGCGCGACCGAGGCGCCCTCATCGACCAGCGCCGGGTAGCCCGTGACCTGGCCCGCGGTGATCGAGCGATCGATCTGGCCAACAGTCCAGGCCAGCAGGCCACCGCGTTCTTCCTCGCGAGCAGCGCGGGTGAGATCTGCGCGCAGATGGCTCGTCAGCTCCGAGCGCAACGCGGCGAGGTCCTTGCCGCGGGCCAGCTCGACGCCGTCTTCGACGACCCGGAAGGTCACGCGCAGGTGGCCGGGCAGCGAGGCGAAGTCGAAGTCTTCGGGCTGCACAACGGTGCCGTTGAGCAGCCGCATCTGCCGCGCCAGCTCACCGCTCAGATCGGCCGCGCCGGCGTCCATCGCCTCGACCAGCCGGGGCGCGAACTGGCCAGCTGGCACGAACTCTCGCCGCAACCGCTTGGGCAGCGAGCGGATCAGCTCGGTCACGAGCTCGACCCGGTGGCCCGGCACATGCCAGTCGAAGGCCCGGTCGTCGACGCTCAACAGCCTCTCGACCGGCAGATCGATCGTCACACCGTCGTCGTCCATGCCCGGTTCGAAGGCGTACGTCAGCGGGAACGCCTCACCATCGGAGTGCCACTCGCGCGGATACTCCTCGTCGGCTCCGTCCGCTCCATGGCTCAGCATCGACGGGTCGAAGGTCAAGAGCTCGGGCTCGGTCTGCCGTGCCTTCTTCCACCACGAGTCGAAGTGGCGAACTGATACGACATCGGCGGGCACCCGTTCGTCGTAGAACGAGTGCAGGGTGTCGTCGTCAACCCGCAGGTCGCGTCGGCGCAGCCGTTCCTCGAGTTCCTCGACGCCCTCGATCATCTCCTTGTTGCGGGCAAAGAACTTGTGGTGCGTCCGCCACTCGCCCTGCACCAGGGCGTGCCGGATGAACAGGTCGCGCGACACCACCGGATCGACCCGGCTGTACGGCACGAGCCGGTCGACGATCAGCGGGATGCCGTAGAGCAGGACCTTCTCGCGGGCCATGACCGCGCCACGCTTGGTCGACCAGTGCGGCTCGCTGTACGACCGGTTGATCAGGTGCTCGCCAGCGGCCTCGACCCACTCGGGGTGAATCTTGGCGGCCGAACGGCCCCATAGACGGCTGGTCTCGACCAGCTCGCCGACCATGACCATGCGCGGGGGCTTCCGAGCCAGGCCGGATCCGGGGAACACCATGAACTTGGCCTGCCGTGCGCCCAGGAATTCCCGCCCGTCGAGGTCGCGAAGACCCACGTGCGACAGCAGCCCGGTCAGCAGGGCCTGATGCACCAGATCGGGGTCTGCGCCGGGCGCGCCGGCCTTCATGCCGAGCTCCTTGGCGGTCCGTCGGAGCTGGGAGTGGACGTCCTGCCACTCGCGAATGCGTAGATAGTGCAGGTACTCGTCGCGGCACATGCGACGGAACGCCGAGCTCGAGAGGTTGTCGCGCTGCTCGCGGATGTACTTCCACAGCGTCAGCCATGACAGGAAGTCCGAGTCCGGCTCCACGAACCGGCGGTGCTTCTCGTCGGCGGCCTGTTGGTGCTCCAGCGGCCGCTCCCGCGGATCCTGGATCGACATCGCCGACACGATCACGAGGACGTCGGCGAGGCAGCCCAGGCGGTCGGCGGCCAGCAACATGCGGCCCAGCCGCGGATCGGTCGGCAGCGTCGACATCGACCGACCGACCTTCGTGAGCCGACGGCCGTGCATCGCGCCGAGCTCATAGAGCAGGTTGAGGCCGTCGGTCACAGCGCGGGAGTCGGGCGGGTCCAGGAACGGGAAGCTGCTGATCTCGCCGAGATCAAGGGAGGCCATCTGCAGCAGCACCGAGGCAAGATTGGTCCGCTGGATCTCCGGGTCGGTGAACTCAGGCCGACCGTCGTGGTCCCCCTCGGAGTAGAGCCGGATGCAGATGCCGTCCGCAACGCGCCCGCAGCGGCCGGCCCGCTGGGAGGCGCTGGCCTGCGAGACCGGCTCGATCGGCAGTCGCTGCACCTTGAGTCGCTGGCTGAACCGCGAGATCCGGGCAAACCCGGGGTCGATGACGTAGCGGATGCCCGGCACCGTCAACGAGGTCTCTGCGACGTTGGTGGCCAGCACGATCCGCCGTCCGCTGTGATTGCTGAAGATCTTCTGCTGGTCCCCGGCAGCGAGCCGTCCGAACAGCGGCAGGATCTCGGTGCGGGGGTACTTCTTGCCGAGCAGGTAGTCGGTCGCGTCACGGATCTCCCGCTCCCCGGACATGAACACCAAGATGTCGCCGTCGCGCGGCAGCTCGGAGATCGCCGACGCGATTGCGTCGAGCTGGTCGTCTGCGCCGGTCTCGGCCAGTGGACGGTAGCGGAGCTCGACGGGGAACGTCCGTCCGCTGACCTCGATCACGGGGGCGTCGAACATCTCGGCAAACCGCTCGACGTCGATCGTGGCTGAGGTGATGATGACCTTGAGGTCGCGGCGGCGGGGGAGCAGCTGCTTGAGGTAACCCAGCAGGAAGTCGATCGACAGCGAGCGCTCGTGCGCCTCGTCGATGATGATCGTGTCGTACCGCGACAGCAGGCGGTCGCGCTGCAGCTCGGCCAGCAGCAGGCCGTCGGTGACGAGCTTGATCGCGGTGTCGGACCCGGTCTGGTCGTCGAATCGCACGGCGTAGCCGACCTCGGCGCCCAGCTCGACGTCACATTCGTCTGCGATGCGCTTGGCGACCGAACGGGCCGCGATGCGGCGCGGCTGGGTGTGAGCGATCGATCGGCGGCCCAGCTCGTACGCGATCTTGGGCAGCTGCGTGGTCTTGCCCGAGCCGGTCTCGCCAGCGACCACGACGACCTGGTGGTCGCGGATCGCCGCCGCGATGTCGTCGTGGCGCGCCGAGATCGGCAGCGCCGGGTCGTAGGAGATCCTCATGTCAGTCCCAACGCATCGCCGAGCACGAGGTATCCCACGAACGCGACAAGATCGAGCAACGTGTGGGCAATCACCAAGGGTAGGACCCGCTTGGTCCGGTGGAACCAGTAGCCGAACACCAGGCCCATGACGAAGTTGCCGATTCCCGGACCGACGCCTTGGTACAGGTGGTAGCTGCCGCGCAGGGCCGCGGCGGTGACGATCGTGGCCCAGGTCGTCCAGCCGAAGCCCTTGAGGCGGGTCATCAGGTAGCCGACGACGATGACCTCCTCCACGATGGCGTTCTGCAGAGCGGCCAGGATCAGCACCGGGATGGTCCACCAGTACGACGTGTCGGGCGCTGGGATGATCTGGGTCGTGATGCCGAGCAGGCGTCCCAGGCCGTACAGCCCCAGCCCTGGGATGCCGATCGCCAGGAACAGCAGCACACCCCAGCCAAGATCGAGGCGCGGACGTCGTGCGTCGAGGCCCAGACGGCGCAGCACCGACTCCTTGACCGGGTCGAGCGACAGCAGGTAGAGCGCCAGCAGGACCGGCACGAGGGCAAATCCGATGCCGAGCACCTGGTAGATGAAGTCGAACGCCTCCCGGGTGTCTCGCGACCCGTTCAGTGTCGCGGTCTGCTCACGGAGCCCGCCCGGCTCGGTCGCCTTGCGGATCAGGCTGACCAGCGAGTAGACGCCTGACGCACCCAGCGACAGCCCCAGGACGATCCACGTCTCGGCCTTCAGCCTGCGGTCGGACACCACTCAGAGGTCGTCGGTGCTGAAGGTGTCGCACTGGTTGACGTTGCCGCCGCGGTAGCCGGCCAGGAACCACCTCTGGCGTGAGTCGCTCGAACCGTGGGTCCACGTCTCCCGGTTGACCCGACCGGTGGAGGCCTTCTGGATCCGGTCGTCGCCGACCGCCGAGGCCGCCGACAGCGCCGACAGGATGTCGTCGTCGGTGAGGGGCTTGAGCAGGGTGTTGCCGTCGGCGTCCTTGGTCGTGGCGGCATGATTGGCCCACACGCCAGCCATGCAGTCAGCCATCAGCTCGATGCGGACGCCGCCGCTCAGCGGGCCGGTCTTGCCGTCCTGCCCCTGGGCCAGGAAGCCGAGGATGTTCTCGACGTGGTGGCCGTACTCGTGCGCGATGACGTACTCCTGTGCGAGAGCACCGTCGTCCGCACCGTACTGGCTCGTCAGCTCGTCGAAGAAGGTCGCGTCGATGTAGATGCGCTGGTCGGACGGGCAGTAGAACGGTCCGGTCGCATTCGAGGCCGTACCGCAGGCGGACTGGGTCGATCCGGAGTAGATCACGGTCTTGGCTTCCTGGTACTGCCGGCTGACATCGGCCGGGAGGGCCTCGGTCCAGTACGCCTGGACGCTGTTGACCGTCCCGATGATCCGGCAGGTCGTGTCAGTGTTGGCGTCGGCGCCGGTCTTGCACTGCGAGAAGTCGGTGGCCGATGTGTCGCCGCCGCCTTGGATCTGCGAGCTGTCGAACGGGTTGGTGCCGCCACCGGTGAAGTTCTGGCCGAAGACCAGGCTCAGGATCAGCAGCACGATGCCGCCGGCGCCACCGCCGATGATCGCGCCGCCACGTCCGCTGCCGCCACCGGTGACCTGGCTCGTGTCGAGCGAGGCGCCCTCGTTGAAGCTCATGACGTCTTCTCCACGACAAACCCACGTTCGCTCATGGCCAGAAGTGTACGCAGGCGGGAGCGCCCGGTCGCGGATAGTGTCATGCCGTGACCTCGACAGATGCCAGCCAGAGCTTCCAGATGCCGGAGGGCCTCTCGACCGGGGACGCAGCACGTCTGCGGGGCCTGCGGCGCATGCGCGCGATCGCGCTGTCGCTGCTGCTTCTGGCCGCCGTCGTCTGGTTCTTGACCCGCGAACAGGACGGCTGGGTGGCGTACGTCAATGCTGGCGCAGAGGCGGCCATGGTGGGCGCGATCGCCGACTGGTTCGCGGTCACCGCGCTCTTCCGTCACCCGCTCGGGCTGCCGATCCCGCACACCGCGATCATCCCGAACCGCAAGGAGTCGCTGGGCGAGAGTCTGCAGGAGTTCGTCACGGACAACTTCTTGCGCGAGGACGTCGTCCGCGAGCGCATCCAGTCCGCCGGCGTCAGCAGACGTGTGGGGGAGTGGCTGGTCTTTGAAGGCCATGGCGAACGTCTGGTGGCCGAAGGATCCAGGGTGCTCGCGGACGCGTTGCAGCACGTCAAGGAGTCCGATGTTGCTGCAGTGGTTCAGGAAGCCCTGATCCCGCGACTTCAGGAGGAGGAGCTCAGCCCCGTCGTGGGTCAGCTGCTTGAGGAGGTTCTCCGTGACGACGCGCACCGCGGCCTGGTTGACCTCGCTGTCGACGAGCTCGCGCGGTGGCTCTCCCACAACGAGGGGGAGGTCGCGGCGCTGATCGAGAACCGCGCGCCGTCCTGGACTCCGCAGTGGCTCGACAAGCGGGTGGCCGGCTGGGTGCACGAGCAGGTCGTCGAGTGGGTCGAGGAGATTGGCCGGACTCCGGAGCACAACGCCCGCATTGCCTTGAACAGGTGGCTCAAGGAGCTCGCGCAGGACCTGCAGACCGATCCCGCCACCCGCGTCCGATTCGAACGGCTCAAGGTGCGAATGCTGTCCCAGCCGCGGGTGAGCGTGACCTCGGTGCAGCTGTGGGACGCCCTGCGTCGCGCCTTGATCGGCTCGCTGGGCGACGAGGCCGGCCTGCTGCGTCGTCGAGCGCTTGAAGAGATCGAACGGCTCGGTCAACGCCTGATTGACGAGCCCGAGCTGAGCCAGCGCATCGACGCAACGATCTCGGACGTGGCGGCGTACGCGGTCAACCACTACGGCAGTGAGGTCGCGACGATCATCTCTGCCACCGTCAAGCGATGGGACGGCAAGGAGACCGCCGATCGCATCGAGCTGCACGTTGGTCGGGATCTGCAGTTCATCCGCATCAATGGCACGGTGGTCGGCGGTCTGGCCGGCGTTGTCATCCACGCTGTCTCAACCATCCTCTGACCGGATTCGCGAACGCCGAACCGGGCTGACGTGTGGAAAACCTGTGCACAACAGGGGACGCCCTGTGGGTGACCTGGGTCACACTGTGGGTAACCTCGCCAATTGCCAAGAATGACCGACAAACTTCCAGAAAGCCCTTGCGCGGGCTGCCATCGGAGGCATACAAATGACCTACGCACTCCTTCGGGAGAGCAGGAAAGAATCCAGATTCGATTCCATGGTCAAAGGCGCAAGCCGGAGGCAGCCAGCCAGTGATGTGGCAGGTGGGAGAGCAGAAGGATTCTGGATGAGGGAGAGCATCACGCTCGCTCACCAAGAGGCCCCGGAAACTCATACTTTCCGGGGCCTCGACTAATTGTGCCAACGAATTCGCCGTGGTGCCAGCGCGGGCCCGGCCAGTTGCTCGGATGGATGGCCTACCCGATTCGGAACGCTGGCCGAGGTTTGCTAAAGTTCAGTGCTGCACCGCACCCCGTCTTGGGGCGCATGTCCGGGTGGCGGAATGGTAGACGCGCTAGCTTGAGGTGCTAGTGCCCTGTAAGGGGCGTGGGGGTTCAAGTCCCCCCTCGGACACGTTCGGTTCCCCCATGACCTTCGGGTTGTGGGGGTTCTGCGTTTCCCCTCGTATTTCAGCGATTGCTTGCAACGTCGCATCGTTTGAGGCAACGACCAGGCCGAGTGTCTTCGCCGAGTGTCTTCAAACAGAAGGTTCACGTCGCCGGGCTCCGCGTTAAGTCGTCGTACGCAACGTTGAGTCTCCGAACGCAGGGCGGGATTCACCCTGCTGGGGATGCGGGTGCGCTATCCGTGAAACCACGTGCGCGCAGCTGCGGGTTTGGCCGACGAGCCTGACCTTCAAGGTCACCTCAGAAGGCGTGCTGCCCAACTTCTTGACCGTCACAACGAATGTGCCTTTCAGAAAGTTGTTCTCCTTCGCGGCATCAAAAATGAAGCCGCCGCCGTCGTCGTCCGGTCTCATTTGAACGGTGTCGACGAGCCGCTTGGTTCCGTCGGCCGAGACCCGGGAGAGACTCAGTTCCACCGTCCCGGCGTGGGGTTGTCTCCTGGGCGGCCAGCGTTCGGCTCATCGTCGGACTGGCCGAAGAACAACGTCTGCTTGGTCTGGCTCGTCTGGAAGATGGACTATCCCTCTTCGGTCTGCGCGCCCGTGCCGCCGCAACCAGCGAGCATGACGAGCGCGAGCACGCACAGTATGGCGGGTCGGAAGACTTTCATGCTCGTCCTATGCGCGTGGAAGTGGTGACTGCTGTTGACGAGGGCACCCAGGGACTCGAACCCTGATCTGAGAGATCAAGAATCCCTCGCCCTGTCCGGTTGTGCTCAATGCCTGTGGAAGCGAAAAGCGCCTAACCACAATTGTGACCCGTCGTGCGTGCTTTCGGATCGGATCGCCGCACCGCGAGATTCGGCGAGACCGGCACGACGATCACAAGCGGCGGACGCGCGAATCAACTCGCCTGAAGGTCTCCGACGCCCGCCTCGGTGATTCGGAGCACCGGGAGATGCTGGCGCGCCGTCCTACCGTCTAGCCTGACTAGGACTGGAACCCACGCTTTCAGCGGAGCCGGACGAAGGAAGGCCACGATGCTGATAGCCGACGCTCAAGGCGACGTGCGCCGGCTCTATGTGGGCGGCTTCTACGGACAACTGGTGTCTGCTGTCGTGTGGCTACTGGCAGCGTCAGTGGCCCAGTGGGTCTCCACCGAGGGTGCCGTTATCGCGCTCTTTTTCGGCGGCAGCCTGATCTTCCCGCTCACCTGGCTCACGATTCGACTCACGGGACGCCCCGCGTCGCTGCCACCCGGGCATCCCATGGCGGCGCTGGCGATGCAGATCGCGTTCACCGTGCCCATCGGCCTCGTGGTGGTCCTGGCCATGCTTGCAGGCCGCGGCGAGCTATTCTTCCCCGCCAGCATGGTGATCGTGGGTGCGCACTACCTCCCTTTCGTCTTTCTCTACGGCATGCGGATGTTCGCCTACCTGTCAGCGGCCCTGGTGCTGCCCGGCATCAGCATCTTGTTGTGGATCCCCGTTCCTGTTGCTCTGGTCGGATGGGCCACCGGGGCAATCCTGGTGATATTTGCCTTCCTCCTGCGGGCAGCCGCTGACTCCCTGAACGACAACGGGCCTGCAGCAGCGCGCTGACTCGAGGTCTTCGGCACCGCGCCTCAGCCGGGCCCAGCGCTGAGTGCACCACCACAGCTAGGGCGGTCCAGAGGTTCCCCACGCTGTCGTCCAGGAGCGAACACCTGCGGGGGTACAACTCAGGTCGGTTCTGGGAGCGCAGCCGGGCTTGCTATCACCAAGTCAGTGGACGGTGAGATACTCGGCGAACTGGACACCAGAAAGCCGACTTATCCACCTCCGCCGGTGGGGTGTACAGAGTTGGCGGGAAGATCGGGGCGGCTGCCGGGCTCGAGCTCTCGGCATATGGAGCGGACGCGAGGATTTGAACCTCGACCCATTCCCTGGAAGGGAAGCGTGCTGCAACTACACCACGTCCGCGAAGCCAGCCTCAGTCGAGCCTGACCAGTTCGTAGTATGCACCACCAGCAGGCCTATCCGGGCGACCCACCGACTGGTGTCCCGGTTGCATTGTGTTCGCGGACAGCTGTCGTGTCGAGGCAACTGACTGAGGCGTCGGCGAAGTCGGCACCTGAACCGGCTCAGCCTCGGGGAGAGTCGGAAGACTTTGAATTGCGCTGCGTTCGAATCGACTTCTTCCGTAGGATGGGAGCCCGGTTTCCCTAGTGTCTAGGGTTCTACTTCTACCTCTGAGGGTTCCGGCATGGTGTTGGGTTCACGGATCAAGCTGTTGGCGAGGCCGATGGTGCCCGCTGCCGTGGGCGGTCAGCCTGCTGGCTCTTTGCCGGCGGCGGTTTCCACTCCGAGTGCAACGACACGTGGCTGACCACGTGGCACGGCGATTGGTTGTCGATGCCCACGCGCACGGCACGAAGCTACTGCCCCGGCCGGTCAAGTCGCTGCATCGAAGGCTCACTCGTGACCAACCTGCCGAGGTTGACTTCGGCCAACTGGCTGCGGCCGGAGTCGACGTCCTCGTGGCGGCTGCGGTGGGCGACGGCCTGGTGACCAGGTTCCGCCGGCCGTTGACGCCCTGGCGGGCCGTCGTCCGTCAGCTGGAACAGATCAAGGCGGAGGCCAGTGCGGGAGGTTGTGGGCTCCTGCTCACGAGAGAAGAGCTTCGTTCCGCCGGATCTGGACAACCGGCGATCATCCTCGGTCTGGAGGGAGCCGACCCGGTCGGTGATGATCTGAGTCGGGTGGAGGAGCTCGGCGCGCTGGGCGTGCGAGTTGTCGGGATCATGCACTACGCCGACAACAAGCTCGGCACCATTTGTATGAACTTCAGAGGTGGAGAGTCGGGGCACGAGGTCGCGGCGGGCCGGTCACGCGGCCTGACCGCTCTAGGGCGCGAGTGCGTCGGTGAATTGAACGCTAGAGGCATGTTGATCGATGTGGCTCACGCAGATGCCGAGACCATCGACGGCATTTGTGAGTACTCAGATGCGCCGGTCATCAGCTCCCACACGGGTGCGCGAGCATTGGACGACTTCGGCCGGTACCTTCCCGATCATTCGATACGATCCATCGCCGACACTGGTGGAATGATCGGATTGTGGCCCTATCGTGGCCCCGAACACGGCATGCCCACCTTCGACGATTTTGCCCGACATGCCGAACACATCGCCAACATCGTCGGTCCTGAGCGGCTCTGCATCGGCACCGACATGAACGGCGTAACGTCGTTGATCGAAGGCTATGACGGTCCTCACGACATCGGAAAGCTCTGGGACGCCTTGACGCGAATCGGATTCTCCAGCACTGACATCGATGGCATAAGCGGCACCAATGTTGCCCAACTTCTTTGACCCGTTTCGAAACGTTGGTGCGGCACCGGATGTCGGTCAGACCCCAGCTCCGGGTCGAGTCGCCAGCGACACGGCCTCGGAAGCGTTCTCCACAGTCCCGTCAGCCCGCGATTCAGCGTCGACAAGACCCAGCGCACGGCAAGTCACGCGCAGACACTCAGGTGCCCAGCATCTTTCGCCTTTGCTGGTGCAGCGGAACGTGACCGAGTATCTTCAGCGTCAGGCGCACCGGGGGATGTCGTCGCACGTCCACCTCTCGGAATCCACATGGAGCGCCCCATGACCTTCTCCACGGCAGACTGGGTCGGCTCCGAGACCATCGACGACGTTCTGGAACGCATGGACCAGATCGACAAGTCGCTGCCTTCGGCTGACGGGATCGCGACGTTCAATCGGATGTATCAGCACGTGACTGAACTGGTCGCGGAGTCCGTCGACTCGCGACTGTTCCTGGCCGGTGAGTTCCTCGAGCGACTCGACGTCCACTTCGCCAATCTCTACTTCTCGGCATACGCCGCATCGTTGGACGGCTCCGAGATCCCCCGAGCCTGGGCGCCGCTGTTCCAGGCTCGGAACAAGCCCGACACCGTGCCGATCCAGTTCGCACTCGCGGGAATGAACGCCCACATCTCGCACGACCTCCCTCTGGCAGTGGTCAGCACCTGCCGAGAGCTGGTCGT